>CADCII010000011.1:85333-129062 GCA_902801515.1 uncultured Lachnospiraceae bacterium | reverse complement strand
TCCCAAGACCCCTTAGAGAGAATGAGGTAGATAGGACAGAGGTGGAAGTGCAGTAATGTATGGAGCTGACTGTTACTAATCGGTCGTAAGCTTGTCCTTAGCAGGAGCACTTAGCGAGCGCAAGTCGAAGACGAAGCGCAAGGTTAGTGCGTTGCATGCATGGCCCTTAACGAACGCGAAGCGTGAGTTTAGTAGCCAGGCCAGGTATTGGAAAAAAAGAGTTGAAATCTTGTGTCAGATATGATATTTTATGTGCAGTTTTGAGGGTGCGTAAGCGCTTATCATAACCATTTTCCTCGATAGCTCAATGGTAGAGCATTCGGCTGTTAACCGAAGGGTTGTAGGTTCGAGCCCTACTCGGGGAGCTTGTGCGAAAGCACGGACGATTCCTGACGGAATTAAGGGCCCCTTGGTCAAGCGGTTAAGACACCGCCCTTTCACGGCGGTAACATG
Source organism: uncultured Lachnospiraceae bacterium (assembly GCA_902801515.1). Taxonomy (GTDB): domain Bacteria; phylum Bacillota; class Clostridia; order Lachnospirales; family Lachnospiraceae; genus Porcincola. The sequence continues at coordinate 128,609 of CADCII010000011.1, read as the reverse complement.
GGTTCAAATCCCGTAGGGGTCATTTATAAAACAGGGCGTCATAGCCAAGCGGTAAGGCAAAGGTCTGCAACACCTCTATCACCAGTTCGATTCTGGTTGACGCCTCGATAGACCTCCATCCTTTAAGGGTGGAGGTTTTTTGTTAATATGAGCAAGTGCATATTGAACAAGTGCCTGTCACTTGTCCATGTGTCCATGAACGAGTGACAGGCACTTGTTCAAGAACAGGCACTCGATTAATAGGTAATGGTTTTGGAGGATCTTGCTTTATATGAGAAAGAAGGAGCTGGCGCTGAAGGTTATTGAGCGTCTCAAAGAAGCATATCCTGATGCTGACTGTACGCTGGACTATGACGATGCATGGAAACTGCTTGTGAGTGTCCGGCTTGCTGCTCAGTGTACGGATGCAAGAGTGAATCAGATCGTTCCGATCCTCTATGATAAATATCCTACGATGGAGTCTCTGGCGAAGGCGGATCCGGATGATATTGAGCAGATCGTGCGCCCTTGTGGTCTGGGCAGGAGCAAGGCCAGGGATATCAGTGCGTGCATGAGGATGCTTGTGACTGAATATGGCGGCAGAGTTCCGGAGGATTTTGATGAACTGCTGAAACTGCCGGGAGTCGGCAGGAAGAGTGCGAATCTTGTCATGGGCGATGTATTCCGTAAGCCGGCGATCGTGACGGACACCCACTGCATCCGGCTGACGAACCGGATTGGTCTTGTGGCAAATGAGAAAGACAGGAAGAAACCTGAGAAGGACCCCAAGAAGGTTGAGATGCAGCTTTGGAAGATCATTCCGCCTGAGGAGGGAAATGATTTCTGCCACAGGCTTGTACTGCATGGCCGCGAAGTCTGCACGGCCAGAACAGATCCTTATTGCGACAGATGCTGTCTGAGTGATCTTTGTGCGTCTTCAAAGTATAGTAAGAGTAACAGATAAAGAAATAATGCAAATCAGCAGGGAGTACACTGAAATGAATACTTCATGTAAAAAAACTCTGATTTTGAACTGCGCGAGTGGTATCAGTGGAGATATGACGGTTGCGGCACTGCTCGATCTTGGTGCCGACAGGGAAGTTCTTTTGAATGCGCTGGACAGTTTTCATCTGGAAGGTGCAAGTGTTGTAATCAGCCGTGTGAAAAAGTCTGCGCTGGATGCATGTGATTTTAATGTTGTGCTGGATGCGGAACATGAGAATCATGATCATGATATGGCATATCTGCATCCTGACCGCTTCCCGGTGCATAGTGACGCAGATCATGATCATCACCACAGCCATGAAGACCATGACCATGATCAGGAGCATCACCACAGCCATGAAGAACATGACCATCATCACGATTATGAACATGGTCATCACCATCATCACCACCATGGAAGGAATCTTGCTGACATCGAGGCAATCCTGCGCTCAGGCGATCTGACTCCAAATGCGCTTGCGATTGCTCTTAGGATCTTCCGAATCGTTGCAGAGGCGGAATCACAGGTCCATGGTGAGCCGATCGATCATATTCATTTTCATGAAGTCGGTGCGGTGGATTCGATCCTGGACATTGCCGCCGCGGCAGTCTGTGTCGATAACCTGGGAATCACGGACGTGATCATTACGGATCTTACTGAAGGTACCGGTACGGTGAACTGTCAGCATGGACTTCTCCCAATACCAGTTCCGGCTACGACAGCGATCCTTAGCAGATATCAGATCCCGTTCCATGTTGCCTCCAGTGTGCAGGGTGAACTGATCACGCCGACCGGGGCTGCTATTGCTGCGGCGCTTCGTACCTCTGAACAGCTGCCGGAAACGTTCCGCATTGTTAAGACCGGCCTTGGAGCAGGCAAAAGAGATTACAAGGTTCCGGGTGTTGTGAGGGCAATGCTGATCGAGGAAGAGAGAGGGCCTGCGGATGGTTCTTTCGAGAGTGACAGGATCCTGAAGCTCGAGGCAAATATCGATGACAGTACCGGTGAAGCTCTGGGATATACCATGGAGACGCTGATGGAGAAGGGAGCGCTGGATGCCTGGTTTACCCCGGTCTATATGAAGAAGCACCGTCCGGCATATATGCTCTGCGCACTGTGCCATCCGGCTGACCGGAGTAAGATGGAAGAGATTATCTTCAAGAATACGACGACGATCGGGATCAGGGCATTTGAGGCGGACAGGACAAAACTTTCAAGGAAGATCATTTCCATAGAGACTCCGCTTGGGATGGCAGATGTAAAGTGCTGTGAAATAAACGGCGAGCAGATCATATACCCGGAAGCGGATTCAGTGATCAGGCTTGCGAAGGAGAACAAAAAAGGATACCCGGAGATGTACCATTATGTGAAAGAGTACGCCCGGACGTTCCCGGAGAAATGAAATTGCAGCAGGCACTTTCCGTCAATTGGAGAGTGCCTGTTTTATAATACTCCATTCTCTGACAAGCCTGTCGACAGAAAATGCCGCGTTTGCCGGACTGGTACTGGGAAGTTTGATGGCGGTACGGCCTAGCGTTTTCTCCTGGTATTTGTGGAAGAGGTTTGCGCTGGCGGCTCCGTTGCAGTAGATCTGGCGAACAGGTGCATGGTCCAGGATCTTAGACAGGTCATTGGGAATAACGTTTCTGATGGAACTGTCGCTGGATCCGATGATATCGCACTGCCGGATCGTATCCCACAGAGCGATATGCGACCCGTGAAGAAGAGCCTTCTTTTCATCGATCGTTGCCGGGACAGGATTGCCGGTGACAGCGGCGATCACTTTCCAGAAGCGGTTCTGCGGATGGCCATAGAAGAAGTTCGCTTCCCGGCTTTTGACTGACGGAAATGAACCGAGGATCAGAATGCGGCTCTGTTCATCATAGAGCGGTCCAAAGGTGTGAGTGAGGGTGACGTATTCTGCCATAGTTATTACTCCAAAATAACGAAGGGCGGCTGCCTTCCATGCAGCCGCCCTGTACACATATCCTTCGGGAGGGTTAACCCTCCTTTCTGGAATTCTTCCACATAATCATCAATACAGAAATAATTCCCATGACCAGGCATATGATCGCCCAGTTCTGCATGTAATGGTAGATCGGGGTCGCAGCAAATGCAATGGCTGCCGCGATCGCGAACAATACCAGTGAGATGATGGACCCGGAATCATCCGATGAACTTCTCATGCCGATCCTCACCAGGCTTCCTGCAAGAAGAAGAACTGCGATGACGATTCCGACGGCTCCATTAAAATGACCGCTGGTCGTCAGCAGGTTCCATGATGCTTCATAGCAGGAGATGATCATAATGTACGCACCGATGACCAACCCCAGAATGCCGAGCCATAATTTTATGTGCTTCATCATAACAGCACCTCCGGATCGTAAGGATAAGAACATGTATAAACAACTGTTCTTTCACCCTCATAATATCATGGAGGCGGCCCGATTACAATATTAGTTCCGGATTTTTTTACAGAATTAATTCTGAATTTTTACAGAAAAATGCACAGCACGAAACGGTCAGCATCCGTCGTCCAGGAGCTTATACAGAAGAGTGTACAGTGTCCGCACCTCTTCCTGGGACAGTTTCACGCAGCATGCCATCTTCTGCGGAACAGTCACGGCCTGTTTGCGAAGCTCTTCTCCGGCCGGGGTGAGTGTTACGATCAGAACCCGCTCGTCTGACTTCGCGCGCTGCCTGGTGACCCAGCCCTTCTGTTCAAGCTTCTTCAGCAGGGGCGTCAGAGTGCCGGAATCCAGGAACAGACATTCACCCAGTTCCTTCACATTGATCTGCTTCCGCTCCCACATGACCATCATGGTTATGTACTGCGTATAGGTCAGATCCAGTTCATCGAGATAGGGCTTATATTTTTTGACAATCTCCCGGGAACATGCGTACAGCGGGAAACAAAGCTGATTTTCCAGTTTCAGCGTATCAAACTCATTGCTCATAGGGCAATCCTCTTCCTGACAGACAAATGTATGGTCATGCAATTACATTGTATCCAATTAGTTTAATATTATTCTTTTTTTCGACAGGTGTCAATGCGTGAAATAAGATTGCCCAGGTTGGAATGATGTATTTCAGATGACTGTTGACAAATACCCCAAGGGGGTATATAAAGAATGAAGACAAAGATACCCCCATGGGGTATATGATCGGCGGAGTACCTGCAATCAGAAGTTGCTGTTATGGGTTGCGGTAAGGGAAGGATGAGATAATGGACATGATCCTGAATGAAATGAAAAAAACTGCAGATGAGCAGATTGCGGAAAATGTGCAGTGCCAGACGGAGGATGCCGCTCAGGACTGCTGCTGCGGCAGCCGTCACAAAGAGCGCACGCAGGAAGAGATCAGATGTCTTACCAACCGCCTCAAGAGGATCGAAGGCCAGATCCGGGGGATCCGGGGGATGGTTGAAAACGGAGCGTACTGTCCGGACATCCTGACGCAGTCGGCAGCTGTCACGGCTGCGATGAACGCATTCAGCCGGGAACTGCTCTCCTCCCATGTGAAAACCTGTGTTGTGGAGGATATCCGCAGAGGAGATGAAGATACGGTGGATGAGCTGGTTGACCTGCTCAGGAAACTCATGCGGTAAGGCACTCGCCGTACCGTGCATCCTGGCGTCATCCTGGCGCCATGTCTGCCGGCGGCAGACTTGAATTCCGGTAAATGAATTACCGGGAATTGAGAGAGGACTGGATTATCTATGGAACAATATACTGTAACGGGAATGAGCTGCGCCGCCTGCCAGGCCCGGGTCGAGAAAGCAGTATCGAAGGTGCCGGGGGTGACATCCTGCTCTGTAAGCCTGCTGACTAATTCGATGGGCGTGGAAGGCACGGCAGACGAATCACAGATCATCAAAGCGGTAGAGGACGCGGGATACGGCGCTTCAAAGAGAGGCGATGGCGCTGAGTCTTCCGGGAAGACAGCCGGGATGAGCGCAAGTGAGAAACTGACGCAGGAGGAAGAGGCTCTCAGGGATAAGGAGACGCCCGTTCTGAAGAGGCGGCTGATCTCTTCTGTCGCATTCTTGCTGGTGCTGATGTATTTCTCCATGGGACATGGCATGTGGAAATGGCCGGTCCCGTCATTTTTCGAGGGCAATCCCATCGGAATCGCGCTTCTTGAAGCTGTCCTGGCACTCATTGTCATGATCATCAATAAGAAATTCTTCATCAGCGGATTCAGGGGACTCATCCATGGCGCTCCGAATATGGATACGCTGGTGGCGATGGGCAGCGGAGTGTCCTATGTCTGGAGCATGGCAGTCCTGTTCGCCATGACCAGGGCTGCGGCCGACAATAATATGGCTGCTGTCCATGACTACATGCATGGTCATCTCTACTTCGAATCGGCAGCTATGATCCTTGCTCTGATCACTGTCGGAAAGATGCTGGAGGCAATGAGCAAGGGACGCACGACTGACGCCCTCAGAAGCCTGATGAAACTGGCGCCGAAGACGGCCGTTGTGGTGAGAGACGGAGTGGAGACCGAAGTTGCTGTCGACAGTGTCGAAGTGGGTGATATCTTTGTGGTTAAGCCCGGGGAGAGCATCCCGGTCGACGGTGTCGTGGAGGATGGCATCTCTGCGGTAAATGAATCCGCCCTGACCGGTGAGAGTATACCTGTCGACAAAGAGCCGGGCATGAAGGTGAGCGCCGCTACGATCAATCAGTCAGGCTATCTGCGGTGCCGCGCGACCAGGGTCGGCACGGACACGACTCTGAGCCAGATCATCCAGATGGTGTCGGATGCTGCCGCAACAAAAGCGCCGATCGCCAAGATCGCTGATAAAGTCAGCGGGATCTTTGTTCCTGCAGTCATCGGAATCGCGCTTTTCACATTTGCAGTATGGACACTGACGGGCAAGGGACTGTCATTCGCGCTTGCAAGAGCGATTTCTGTTCTTGTCATCAGCTGTCCGTGTGCCCTGGGGCTGGCGACTCCGGTAGCGATTATGGTTGGAAATGGAAAAGGCGCAAGGAACGGTATCCTGTTCAAGACGGCCTCGTCCCTGGAAAACGCAGGACGCACACAGATCATTGCACTGGATAAGACCGGAACCATCACCAGCGGAGAGCCGAAGGTCACAGACCTGGTGCCGGCGGATGGAGTGACGCAGGAAAAACTTCTGCTGTACGCCGGGGCTCTGGAGAAAAAGAGTGAGCACCCTCTCGCAAAGGCCATCATTGAAGAGACATCCGCACGGCAGATGAAGCTGCAGGAAGTGAGCGGTTTTGAGGCGAAACCCGGAAACGGACTCAGAGGGACGCTGGCAGATGAGGGGATCGTCCTGACAGGCGGCAGCCTGAAATACATCAGCTCTATCGTATCGATAACAGACGATATGAAGAAAAAAGCCGGAGAACTGGCGCAGGAGGGGAAAACGCCCCTGCTGTTTGCGGCGGATGGGAAGATGCTGGGTATCATAGCGGTAGCGGATACCATGAAGGAAGACAGCAGACAGGCAATCGAGGAACTGAAGGGCATGGGGATCCATGTTGTGATGCTGACGGGCGATAATGAGCGTACTGCCAGGGCTGTAGGCAGACAGGCAGGCGTGGACGAGGTTGCGGCAGGTGTCCTTCCGGACGGAAAAGAAGCAGTGATACGTGAGCTTCAGAAGAAGGGAAAGGTTGCGATGGTAGGAGACGGCATCAATGACGCGCCGGCGCTTACCAGGGCGGACACGGGTATCGCGATCGGCGCAGGTACCGATGTGGCGATCGATTCTGCAGACGTGGTCCTGATGAACAGCAGGCTCAGCGACGTACCGGCAGCGATCAGGCTCAGCAGACAGACCTTGAAGAATATACATGAAAATCTGTTCTGGGCTTTCTTCTATAACGCGATCCTGATCCCGGTTGCAGCGGGTGCGTATTACTCGGCATTCGGACTGAAACTGAATCCGATGATCGGCGCCGCGGCCATGAGCCTCTCCAGCTTCTGCGTCGTGACAAATGCGCTGAGACTTAATCTCTTCGACATCAGAAACACAAAGCATGACAGGAAGATCAGGCAGCAGGCGGATTTCTCCGCAGGAGCCTTATCAGATAAACAGCAGGAAACAATGGAAGACAATACAGATTCACAGGAGGAAACAGTTATGACAAAGACAATGAATATCGAGGGAATGATGTGCGTGCACTGCGAGGCACGAGTCAAAAAGGTCCTGGAAGCGATCGACCAGGTCAGCAGTGCTGAAGTTTCCCATGAGAAAGGAACCGCGATCGTCACTCTGAACGGAGAAGTCGATGACGAGGTTCTGAAGAAGGCTGTTGAGGATCAGGACTATACAGTAACGGGAATTGTGTGACAAAAGCACCTTGTTTGCACAAATTTGTTTACACAACATTGGCATTCGTGGTATACTTCACTTAGATGAAGAACGCCACGAATGTTTTTTTCAGGAAGAAGACAGGAAGAACGTGAAGACCATATGAAGAAGGTAGTTATAACAATAGCAAGGTATTACGGAAGCGGTGGCAGAACCGTTGGCAAGATGCTCAGCCAGGATCTGAACATTCCGTTATATGACCGGGAGATCCTTCAGCTGGCGTCGGACGATTCAGGCATCAGTGAAGAAATGTTCGCAAAAGTGGATGAGAAGGTAAGGGGCACTGCACTGTTCCGCATCGCGCGGAAAGCATACGACGGAACAGTGATCCCCCCCGAGAGCAGGGACTTCTTATCCAACCAGAATCTCTTCAACTATCAGGCCAAGATCATCAGGGCGCTTGCGGAGGAAGAATCCTGCATAATCATCGGACGATGTGCGGATTTCATTTTGAACGGTCATCCGGATCTGATAAGGGTGTTTATATATGCGTCTCCCGCCTATTGTCTGGAACAGGCGGAGATAAGGGGCGCCCTGGGCGGAAAGACTACGATGCATTACATAGACGAGATCAATAAGTACAGGGCAGGATATTATAAGCACTATACCGGACATGAGTGGAATGACTGCCGCAATTATGATCTCTGCCTGAACAGCGGAGCGATCGGATTCGATGGCTGCGTGAAGGCAGTAAAGGAATATATTAAGATCCGTTTCCCGGAGTATGATAACCCGGCTCTTCTGTAGACGGAAGAAGCTCGAAAGATAATCCCAAAATGTGCGTCAGGCGGCTGTAGAGCTGCCCTGACGCCATTTTTATATTCCCGGCTTCAGCCGGTTGAGTGCCAGTTGAACTGCAGCTCATTATGGATTCTGAACAATTCTCTTATGCATATGATACATTGCAGATACAGTGTTGATATTTGCATTTTGTTGTGATATCCTCATTTCACATTTCTAAAATCATTCATTTCTTAAAGCATATCTGAAAGTGAGGTTCATCTATGAAGCATGTGCGGAGTATTGTCTGTTTACTGTGTATTCTTCTTATTATGACCGGATTGCCGGGATACGCATCAGAGACGGAGCCGGAGACCGTCCCGGAAACTGCGGCTCAGTTGAGTGAGCCGGCAGGGAACCCTGAACCAGTGTCTGAGCCGGATATTCAGACAGAAGCCGGTGCAGTGAAAACAGAGAGTGAGCCTGCGGACGTACCGGCACCTGAGCCGGCACCCGAAGCGGATGCTGAGCCGCAGTCCGAGTCGGAATCAGAGAAAGAATCGGAAACGGAGGAGGAAGATAAGGATCCCCTGTTCGGCCTTGGCGTTGGTGAGGAGATTATGATCAGCGTTGATGACCTCTGCGGTGAAGGAGACCTTATTGCCGCAGCAGAGATACAGGTTAAGATCAAGATACTCGCCAGCTATAATTATGATGATGTCGACCTGGGTGACGGCACCGGCATGATCACCCGCAAGTACCAGGTTACATACAACGGCGCTACGGCTATCGCATACTGCCTGCAGCCGGAAAAGGATAATCCGAAGGAAAGCGACCATTTTTCAATCAAGAAGTATGACGATGGAAATAAACTGGCTAAGGTTCTGTTCTATGCGCAGGCGGATGCAGCCAACAAAGGATATTTTGCGCTGAAGCATCCTGGATACAATGATGAGAAGCGGTTTATCATTACACATATCGCAGCAGCCAAAGCAGCAGGATCCTCCAGCTGGGATAAGCATGCTTCTTCGAAAGGAGTCAAAGAGGCAAATGCACTTATCGATTATGCAGAATCGATGCCGGCAATCCAGGATCCGTCAATCTCATTTTCACCTGCAAGTGTCAACTCAGTACTTAAGGACAACGTATTTCAGACACAGACAGTGACTTTGATAGCAGACTCAGGAAATACAGCTGCTGTGACACTGCCTGCGGGAGTTATCCTCAGGAATCAGACGGCACCCGCAAGATCCGGCAGCGGTACTGTCACTCTTGCCGCCCGGGATGTATTTACATTGACATACCCTTCTCCTGCCAGAAGCAACCTGGCAGTAAGGGTCAACGCAGTGGGCAAACTGAGCAGGGATTATAACGCGTACAAGATTACAACAGATAAAGATACACAGAACCTGGGGCTGGTATTCGCGGATGCTGTATCGGACGCAAATAAAGCGTCGCTGACAGCGAGGTTTACTCCGAATGTCATGATAAACCCCTGCAAGGCAGACAGCGGCACAGAGCATGGACTTCAGGGGGCTGAGTTCGGACTGTACGCCCAGGAAGACCTGATTGAAGCAGACGGCAGGGAGTGGAAACAGGATGAGCTGATCGAGAGTGCTGTGACAGGAGCGGACGGAAAGGCACAGTTTACCCACGCTCTGACGCTTGGCCTTTCATACTATGTAAAAGAAGACAAGGCACCTTCCGGATATCTGAATAACTCGCAGGACCGGATGCCGGTTGTCTTCAACATGACTTCCGGGAGCGGCACTCCCCAGACGATCCGGCAGGTTTTTAAAAATGATCCGGTTAAGGGGAAGATACGGCTGATAAAAAGAGACAGGGATTTTACCCAGGCAGAAAGCGCAGAGTCACAGGGAAAAACAGATTCTGATGAACAGCCGCCTCTGGCACAGGGAGATGCTGTGCTGTCCGGAGCAGTATACGGGCTGTACGCAAGGGAAGATATACTCAATCAGGACCAGAGCGGACAGATACTCTATCACGCAGGGGAGCAGGTCATAACGGGAACAACAGATGAGATGGGGGAGATTATATGGGAGGATCTTACTCTCGGTAAGTATTATGTCAAGGAAGTCACTCCTTCCGAAGGGTATGTACTTGACGAAACGGAATATGACGTGGAGCTTATTTATGCGGATGCAGAGACTCCGGTAGTCACTGAAGAACTGACGGTAACAGAAGTGGTGGCGAAGCAGGCTTTTCAGCTGAAAAAACTATCAGAGAAGAACGGCTCTGATCCGCTGCCGCTTGCAGGCGCCGGATTCAAAGCCTGGCTTGTGAGTTCTCTGGAGAAAAAAGGGGAGAGTTATGATACTTCTCAGGCAGAACCTGTCGTGCTGGGAGAAGACGGTTCTGCGGAGATCTTCACGGATGAGGCGGGGATGGCTGCATCCATACCGATTCCTTACGGAACGTATCTGGTCAGGGAGACAACTGTGCCGGAGGGACACCTTCCGGCAGAAGACTTCTTTGTCGAGATCAGGGAAGACAGTCCGGATGAACCCCAGCCGGTGATGACGCTGACAGACCGCAAGGTAATGGGTCAGATCAGGATCGTCAAGAAGGGACCGATGCTGACCGGATACAGCGGTCATAAGTTCCGTTACGAGATAAAAGGTCTTGCCGGAGCGGTGTTTGAGGTAAAGGCAGCTGAAGATATCTTACGCAGAGATACTGAAGGGTATGAAAATGGGCCCGCCACGGTCATGTACCGAAAGGGACAGACAGTGGCCAGCCTGACCACAGACAGCAGTGGGGAGGCGGAGTCGCAGGAACTTCCGCTCGGGAAATATACAGTCAGAGAGACTACTGCTCCCTATGGGACCGTGCTTGAGAATAAGACGCACGAAACAGAACTTTGCTATGACGGAGAGAATCCGCTGGTGATAGAGAATCTGGAGATTGAGGATCCGATGCAGAGAGTTGAGATCCAGATCGTAAAACACAGCAGTGACTCAAAACGTACTCCACTGAAAGGGGCGGAGTTTGCACTCTATACAAAAGAAAATATCTATGCGAGAAGCGAGGACGGGAAAACGCAGGGACGTCTTCTTGTAAGCGCGGGTGCTGAAATTGCCAGGAAGGTGAGCGGAAAGGACGGAAAGCTGACCTTTGATATGAACCTTCCGCATGCGAAGTATTTCGTCCGGGAGACCAAAGCACCGACAGGTTATCTTCTGAATGCCAGGCAGTATGACTGTGACTGCAGTTACAAAGACTCGTCGCGGGAGAGTATTGAGATCAGACTGAAGGTCCCGGATGAACCGCAGAAGAACCCGTCTGCCGGCGGTGCTCCGAGGACGGGAGACCGGACTCCCCTTATGACTTTCATTTTTATAACTGCAGGGGCGCTGGCCGTCATCCTTGTCTGCGTGATGGCGCTGATGCTGTCCGGCAGACGGGGAAGAGCCACGGACAGAAGATGAAGCAGACTTGCCGGATATCTGAAACAGACTGACCTGAACAGATCGCCATAGCAGTTTACGACCGGGTGTGATAAACTATGCCTGTATCATTATTCTGACTGTGTAATGTCTGATGTGAGACGGGTATTATTATGAAAAACTGGTGGAGTACATTAAGAAAACACCTGAATGCTCCGTGGGCAGCGTATACATTTGCTATATGTTCAGGCGTCGTCCTGTTTCTGGTATTGTCACATATAGCACTGTTCTGGAGAGCACTGGGGTCATTTTATCACTTTATCTCTCCGGTTGTGATCGGAATTGTGATCGCATATGTGCTGGATCCGATGGTCAAGTTCTGGGAAGAGAAGGTGTTCCGAAAACTGAACAACAAGGCAGCCAGGGGACTGGGCGTGACAATCACCTTCATAATTCTGATCGTGTTCATAGTGATCCTGCTGGTAGCCATGATCCCGCAGCTGGTCTCCAGTGTGCAGATGTTTGTCAGCAACATGGGTTCTTATGCCAAGTCGCTCAATGGAATGCTTCAGGACCTTCAGGAGTTCGCGGCAGAGCACAATGTGGACATATCTAAATTCACAACGTCAGTAGGCGACATGGTCGGATCGCTGACCGATAATCTTCCGAAGAGTCTCAATGGGATCCTGAATACGACGATCTCATATGGTGTTGACATCTTCAACGGTGTGATTTCAACTATTATCGCGATCTATATCCTTCTGGGAAAGAAGAGTCTGCTCGCCGGACTCAAGCGTCTGTGGAGAGCTCTGACAAATGAGAAATCTTATCAGAAGTCTTATGATTTTCTCGGACGCTGCAATGAGATCATGATCAAGTTCATTCTTGCCGACCTGCTGGACGGACTGATCATCGGCTTAACGAATGCGGTCTTTATGCTGATTGCCGGATATCCGTATGTACCACTGATATCTGTTGTTGTCGGCGTTACCAACCTGGCCCCGACGTTCGGTCCTATTCTCGGAGCAGTAATCGGAGCTGCAATTCTGGTTCTGATCAATCCGCTGTATGCATTGGGATTCCTGATCTTCACGATCATTCTGCAGACAGTTGATGGTTACATTATCAAACCGAAGCTGTTCGGGGGACAGCTGGGAGTACAGTCGATCTGGATCCTGATGGCTTTGATCGTGTTCGGAAGAATGTGGGGTGTTGTCGGAATTCTTCTGGCGATCCCGATTGCAGCGATCCTGGATTACATCATCCGGGACGGCCTGCTGGTGTGGCTTGAGAGAAGAAGAAGTGAAAGAGATGCCGCCGCTGCAGCCAGGGCTGGCAAAAAAGGCAGCAACAGCAGGAAGGATGAAACGGAATAAACAGGCTGGAAGCGCTGGAAACACAGTAACTAAAAACCCCGTATCCGTCATATCAGGACCGGATACGGGGTTTATCTATGGATTTTTATTTGTTCTGATCAGCTTTCGCCGTTGGCCACCACAGGAGTCGGCCGGCTCTCATTGAAGACGCCATCCAGATTGATAAGCTCACTGAGCGAGGAGTCCTCACCGTTCATGGCCAGATACAGTCTGTATCCGTCTACATCGATACGGCCCTGCCTTACATATCTGTCCGTAATCTGTACCCAGTAGGGAACCGATCCGTCAACATTGCAGTAGAAGTGGTATCCGACAGAATTGTAGTAATCGTACTTCTCATTATCGCTGTAACCTTCCCAGTTGCCGATATCATTGCCGTGGGCGAAGATGATCGTGTCGACCGGTCCGGTGATCGGCTCAACAGTCGCGACCCATTTCTCATTGTCGGTACGGAGCGTGTCGACGCTCTTGTCTGTGACAGACAGATGGCCCCATGTGTGAGAAGCGAATTCCCATCCTTCTTCTTTCAGGGCGTCAGCGACAGCTGTTGCATCCGCTACATCCTGGTCATAGTTGTAATCCGGATGAGAATCGAGCCATGCACGCTGATCTTCCATCAGATTCTCCTGAAGGAGATAATCCGTATCCGTGCGGTAGCCGAAGACTCCGTTATAACCGGTCATCGCCAGAATACCTCGGGCTCCGTGATAGGCTCCGTCCGGATGCTCTTTAAGGAAACTGTTCAGCCTCGGAACAACGTCATAGTCACCGACAGAAGTGTTGCCTGCCGGGTCTGTGTAGAGGCATTTAACATCTCCGTTTTCGTCCAGGACAAGTTTCTCCGGGAAGCTTGCCGGTGCGTAGGAATGATAATAACTGCAGTCATCCACCGACAGGACGATCGCTTTCTTTCCTTCCGGAAGCTTCAGTTCAGTGTTCGGTGTGAAATGAACAACTCCGTCCGCATCGGTAGTCTGGATGACCAGATCACGGAGACGGACATACACATATCCTGCGTCATACAGCCGCTGGGTGATCTTGTCAAATTCATCGACAGTCACCATCCATGCATTGTAGCCGTCCACAGCACCCTGTCCCAGTGCTTCAACATCAAATGCTTTCGCAGTAGAATTCAGCAGTGAATGATAGAAGATATGGGGAACTGTCGTGGGTTCGACCGCGACACAGGCGTCTCTCTGCGTAGTGTAGTCGGTGATCATCTGCTGGATGGATGCATCGGTATCATATCCGGAGATGCTCATCAGCATACCGATCGCACCGTCATAGTCATATCCTGCAGCCAGAAGCTGCGCGTCACTGATCATCTTCTGCGCCTCTGCGCTTGCTGAGGGTTCTGTTACAGGCTGTGTCTGGGGTTCTGTCTGCTTTTCGGTCTCGACAATGACCGGGGCAGCTGCCGGCTCCGGCGCGCTCTGTGTCTCAGACTGTGCGCCAAGCTGGTTTTCAATGGCATTGAGAAGTGGATTGCCCTCATCTTTGGAGACATCTGTCGTACCGCTCTTGAGCTGGGGGCGTGCCCCGAGAAACTTCGGCCACGGCAGATCAGAGTCTCTGGGAACCAGGAACAGGGCGTACACCACTGCGCAGATTGCCAGCAGGCAGAGGACCACAATCGTAGTAAATATTACTTTCAGTTTATGATCCCTCTTCCTTCTTGCCCTTCGTCTGCGGGCCGCCTCTTCCATCTGAGCTTCAGTCATAGAGTAATTATCTCTGTAATCTTCTTTATCCATGCCGTCTCCCCTCTTATTCCCCTTTATTCATTCTCCGGAAATGAGTATTACTGGAATATAACTGATTTATCTTACCACAACCTGTCAGAGGCAGGCAACAAAAGGGTTGAAGACAGACAAAAAATCTATTATTATAAACGCGACAGGGGAGTCAGTAAGGGGAGGTTTATTATGCGCAATTCATCAGGAAATGGAAACAAAGGCGGGGATGCGTTCCGGGAATGGCTCTCGGATCGCCTTCGCTATTTTATTTTGCTGATCGCACTTCTTATTGCGATTACAGCGATCTCTATGATCTCAACTCTGATCGACAACAACATGAACCGGAATAACAGGAGCGCCGGCAATGCGGGTGCTGCTTCTGACGTTAAGTCTGAAGAAGAAACGCAGGAGGCTGTTGTGATCCTCTCTACGGAGGCTGTTGTTCCGGAAACTTCTCAGGAGAAGAAGGAAGCTGCTGTGAAGGCAGAGACAGAGAAGAAGGACGCAAAGGCAGAGAAGTCAGAGGAAGCCACTGAGACAGAGGAAGCCACTGAGAAAGCGACTGAAGCCGCAGAAGAAGTCACAGAGAAAGCAACCGAGACGGCGACAGAGGCAGCAGAGGAAGCCACTGAGAAAGCGACTGAAGCCGCAGAAGAAGTTACAGAGAAAGTAACCGAGACGGCGACAGAGGCAGCAGAGGAAGCACAGTCAGAGGGAGTCACTGAGAAGACAACCGAGAAGGCGACAGAGGCAGCCAAGGTAGCACAGTCAGAGGAAGTCACTGAAAAGGCAACCGAAAAGGCGACTGAGGAAAAAGAAGAAGCCGCAGTGAAAGCCGAAGCCAGGAAACCGGAAACAAAACCTGAAAAGGAAGCTGAGGAGAAACCGGAAGTTAAACCTGAGAAGTATGTTGAGGAAGAGTCTGAGAATACTTCGGAGAAGCCCGGAAAGTCCGTCGGACTGACAACGACAAGTTCGACAGAGAAGACTGTCAATGCCAGTTCGAACAGCAAGAAGCCGGTCACATCTGCGACCCTTGCGGGAGTTGGTTCGGAAGAGCAGGAGACAGAGACTGAGAACAGCGTAAGTACCGGCAGTATCACTGTCAGCAGTACCGGAAACGCGGCAAATGTTACAGTACTGGTAAGCGGTGGTTCCTCCACCAGCGGAAACCGGGCGTCTGTGACCAATATGGATACCGGCTATACGATCGGTACCTACCGCAGAGTAAGCAGCACAGGCACACAAACTGCAGCTGTGCCCGGAGAAGGCGCCGGAGATACTGATAACTCAGGAGGCATGATCGAGACGGCAGGAACTACACAGGATGGCAGTGCGGATGTTGTAATCGAGGCACCGCAGCCTGTAGAGCCTGTTGCAGAACCGGCACCGGAGCCGGAATACCGTACGGTAGTGAGTGCCTGCAATATCCGCAGTTATCCGGATTATGGCGATAATGTCATCGGGCAGCTGTACGGCGGAGAGACTGTACTGTTCTACGGCCTTGAAGAAGGCTGGGACAAGATCGAGTGCAATGGGATCGTCGGATATATCGGACCGAAGTTCCTGCAGTAAGACAACTGAATTATACAGAACAAACCAGGGGGTCGGGAAACCGGCCCCTTTTCTGATGCAGGATGGCAGGAATGTGATAATAAAGTGAAAGCAGTTCCCCGTGCTTGACATAATTGAAGACCTGGTGTAATATCTGCAGTACAGCATGTAGTTTTATAAACTACATCAAGCGATATCAGAAACCTGACTGCGATAACAGACGCGGTCATTGCGTTCGGAAGGGGGGACACCTGTATGTCAGTTTCAATCAGAGAACCCGGAAGCGCGATCACACATGCTGCAGGGATAATGATGGCGCTGATTGCTGCCATTCCGCTGCTGTCCAAAGCCGGCCGCACATCACCTCAGAGCGTGGCTGCGGCAATGATCTTTCTGCTGAGCCTTGCGGCACTGTATTCCGCAAGCACGATCTATCATTCGGTGGTCGTACCGCAGAAGACACTGCGCTATTTCCAGAAGGCGGATCATATGATGATCTTCGTACTGATCGCCGGAACCTATACGCCTGTCTGCATGCTGACACTGCACGGCAGGAGCGGAAACCTGATGCTGATCGTTATATGGACACTGGCCTTGATAGGTATGTTTGTCAAGATGTGCTGGATCACCTGCCCTAAGTGGTTTTCTTCAGTGATCTATATCGCCATGGGCTGGTCCTGTGTAATCATCATGAAACCGCTGATCGGAGCATTTGATCTTGAGGCACTGGCGTGGCTTGCCGGAGGCGGCATCATCTATACGATCGGAGGCGTTATCTATGCCCTGAAGCTCCAGCTGTTTAACAGCAGGCACAGGAACTTTGGGAGCCATGAGATCTTCCATCTGTTCGTGCTGGCAGGAAGCCTCTGCCACATCATATTCATGTATAAATTTGTCCTGTGATATTTCGGAAATGAACATCTCCGGGCGCCTGTGATGCAGCAGGCGCCCGTTTTGATATATTTGGCTTGCCTGTACTGTATTTTTGTGATATCTTGGTCGGGCTGGCGTAAAAAAGGGATATAGGATGATATGTAGTTATGAAGGAATACACGCAGATCACAATGCAGCTCAAGAATCTCCTGGATGGCGATGAGTGGCTCAGAAGCCTTGTCGAGAAATCCATAACCGCTGCAGCGAAGGAGAACCCGGATCCGGTTAAGAACCCGGTGCGGAGCCTTGAGCAGCTCTATGAATATATTGACTTCACCCAGACTGTCATGCCGTGGGCATACCTTCCGGAAGAATGTTTCCGGAACTTCGTGACCAGGACAGACCAGAGCTGCCTCTATCTGTATTATCTGCTGGACAGACCGCTGCCGGAGCTGGAAGAGGTACTCGAATTCAGACCGTCTGTGCAGTTCCTTGAGCCGGTCTATCACTGGCTGAAGGATTACAACAACGCGCTTAAGGTCTATATGGATTCCGAGGCATCCTGGAAGGATGAGTATTACGAGTCTCTCTATAAGGATCCTACCTGGCATCTGGACCAGGGTTGGTTTGAGGACCGTTCGAACTGGCATTCCTTCAATGAATTCTTCTCCAGGAAACTGAGTGACGCGGATAAGGTCCGTCCACTGGTGGCTCCGGATGATGACAGCATCGTCGCTTCTCCGGGAGATTCACTTCCGCAGGGAACCTGGGAGATCGATGAGCAGGGCAGATTCTGCTCCGGTGACGTATATGATGAGAACGGCGTACTGATTAAGACATCCACGTTTTTCAGCACTGCTGATCTGCTGGGAGAAGAGGGTGCATCGTATGCATCTGAATTCAACGGCGGAACCCTGACACATACATTTTACAATTTTGATGATTATCACAGATGCCACACGCCGGTATCCGGCAAAGTGCTGGCGGCTTATGTGATCGGCAACCCGGATGCCGTGGGTGGGATCACGACCTGGGAGCCTGAGAGAGGAATGTATGTCCTGGAATCCTGCTTCGCGGGATGGCAGTCCTATGAGACCCGCGGCTGTGTGATCATTGAAACCGATGATTACGGACTGTGTGCGGTGCTGCCGGTTGCCCAGGGACAGGTATCGAGCGTTCATTTTACCGATAACATCAAAGTCGGCGAGCGTATCCACAAGGGGGACGAGCTCGGATACTTCCTGTTCGGCGGCTCCGACTGTGTCATGCTGTTCTCCGGGAAGACCGGATTCGAACTTACCGCGCCTCTCGCATCCAGCGAGGATACTTATGCAAATGGGTATGCCAAGGTTATGTGCCGTTCCCAGTATGGCCGCTTCGTGAAAAGGTGACAGAAAATCAAGTGTAATTTAATAAAGTTCATCGTGAAAACGGTCTTTTATACGGTATGATGTATGAAAGACCGTTTTTGATGTATCTGCTCCTGTGACCTTTTGACAGGAGATTCCGTCTATATATACAGACAGTAAGGGAGGCTTTCTATGGAAGACAGCCGGATAATCGATCTGTACTGGGCAAGGTCCCAGGACGCGATCACAGAAACAAAAACCCGGTACGGGCGGCTGATCTATTCGATCGCAATGAAGATTCTCAGGATCCATGAAGACGCGGACGAGTGCGAGAATGATACTTATATGAAGGCATGGAACAGCATGCCTCCTCAGCGTCCCAATATCCTGGCTGCATTTCTGGGAAAGATCGCGCGGAATCTTGCACTGGACCGCTATGAACGTGAACATGCCCAGAAAAGAGGCGGATCCCAGATCCCTCTGATCCTGGACGAACTGGAAGAGTGCATTCCGTCTGAGGGCGGGATGGAACTGCCGATAGAGATGCGTGATATCCTGAACCGTTTTCTGGAAGGTCAGACAGAAACTGCAAGGAAGGTGTTTCTGAGACGTTACTGGTTCGGAGACAGTGTGAAGGAGATCGCCCAGATGTATGGTCTGGGTGAGAGCCGGGTAAAAATGACCCTGCTTCGCAGCCGCAACACTCTCAAGGAATGCCTGGAGGCGGAAGGAGTAAGTATATGAGCGGAAATAATGAAAAAAGAGAACAGGCACAGAAACTGCTCCGTTCATTTACGGATATAGACGACCGGTTCCTGGAAGAAGCAATGACAGGAAACTCCGCAGATACAGTACATGGGCGCTGACAGCTGCCGCATGCCTGACAGTGGTGATCATCGGCCGCTATGTGACGCTGAACCGGAATGCGGGCCTGAAAAATGAACAGCCTGTGGAAGTGTCGGATGAGATAAAAGATGCCGAAGTGCCTGAGGCAGCCGGCGAAGCGAAGAGCCAGGATGCGGCTGAAGTGGGAGACGAAGCAAAACTGCAGGAAGCGGCCGGCGAGGTCGATATGGCTGAGGAAGCTGACGATGCTGATCCGGTAGAGATTGCTGGCGAAGCGGCAGCTCAGGCGCCTGAAGAAGATGCTGATGAGGTATATGACGCTGCTTCAGCAGAAGGCGAAGAGGCAGGTATGGAACCTGGCATGCTGTACGAATCTTCTCAGCTCGCGAATCCCTTCACAGATACAGATACGCTGGAAGAGGCGCAGGAAATCGCAGGGTTTGACATGAAAGTCCCTGCAGCTGTAAGCCCATATACAGCCATAAGCTACCGGGCAATCGAAGGCGAGATGCTGGAGATCATCTTCTGTGATAAGGAGGGCGAGGAAGGATACCGCATCCGCAAGGCTGCGGGAGAAGCTGATATCAGCGGTGATTACAATGAATATGCGAAAGAGAAGACGATCCGCCTGTCAGACGGAACGAAGGTGATCCTTCGCGGAGATAAGGAAGATGCCTGGTCTGTGGCAGTGTGGACAGTAGATGCGGGAGATGAGAAGAGTGCATATTCGTTCGCAATCTGCTCGGAAGAGAAACTGTTTCAGTCAAAAGAAATCCGGCAGCTGGCTGAAACAATGATGTAATAGTTTCGGGGACGGATGAAGCACTATCATTAGACATAACCTATAAGAGAGAATGCTTTCAGATATTATCTGCAGGTATTCTCTTTTTTATGCTATCATAAATCCTATTTTCACAAAGGTTTTTCATGATATACTGAAATATATATTGTAACTATTTTTACACAGTTGCTCATGACAGGAAGAAGTCGATCCAAAACAATTAATGGAGCGGTGATTATGAAAAAACAATTTGTTTCTTTTGCTTTGATATTCAGTATGTTAGGCACGTCTTTGCCGAATGCGGCCATGATAGGGTATGCGGACGACTCTTTTGAAGATTCTGCATTTTCGGAGATAATTGAAGACAGTACAGAAGACTATTCAGAGCGGATTGGTTATTTAGAAGAAACGGAGAGCACTGTATCTGCAGCAGAAAATACGTTTGTGGAGGATGAATCTGTTGTAGAGGAAGATTTTGAAGCAGATGCGTTTATACCGGGCGAAGATGAAACGGAGGATACGCATAATACTATACCATTACAGAAAGATGAAGTGCTGAACCCTTCCAGTACGATAGGTAGTGACAACGATATTGAGACGGCAGAAGAATCTTATGAGAATATTGATGAAGAGACAGAGGCGCTGGAAGATGGCCTTCTTTATGCAATGCAGGAAGACTATCTGGATCCTGGTACAAGTATGTATGTACAGGATGCAGAACTGCTTTCTGTACATTTATATACCAAAGATATATATGATCCTTTTGAATTGATGGATGTTCTTCCTGAGGATTATGGTTATTTGGATAAAGACTTACTGGATGCCAGTGCCAGTTTCAGACTGCAAAAATGGGGATCAAATCAATGGGTTACTGAATCATACAGAATAAGAGCCTGGGTGAGATATAATGGCTTGTCGTCGTATATACGTAACACTCTTGAAGGCGGAAATCTCGGAGGGGGCGATTTTTCACTAAAACTGTGTGATCAGAACGGACAGACTTTTCGCATGCCGTCCGAAAAGGAGTTTCGGACGGGAACATACCAGATGAAACTCGAGTATTATAGTGTTGCTTCAGACGAAAAAACAGTAACTATAAAAGATGTTGAAGAAGGAACAGGGTATCAGGGGATAATTGACGAAGGCGAGACAAAAACGGTTACTGCTGATTCTGACGGATGGAAGTATTTTGTGTTGACGGCACCTGTTGACAGCGGATATTCAGTTACATTCAGCGCGGACAGTGATCATACAATTGTAAGAAATTATAAACAGAATTCGACTGGTGCATGGGTAAGGAATGGAGAGTCTGACAGTGCCTCTGGATGCATAACAGAAACATTAAAACAAGGAGAGAAGAGCCTCATTGCTGTTCGTGATACAGTGGAGGGTTCATCAACAGATATTAGTTTATCTGTAAACAATACCAGAGGACTGGCAGAAATTGAGATTATTACTGCTTATGGGGATACTGTCAATGTATCTGAGTTTTTACCTTTTATACAGAATGGAATTCAACTGAGGCTCAGATATTATGATGGGGAAGAAGAAACACTACACCCAACACCTGAAATTGTTATGGTGCAAGGAACCTCATATTATGCGGGGATTATGTATAGGGACAGCAATGATATTGGCTATCTGGTAAGGTTTAAAATATCGGAACAGTATTCTAGTTATGGATCAGTAACTGCTGAGACAGATGCGCTGATGAATGGATTCATCCCAACAGGAAATGTTGTGCTGGAAGTATATATTTATGACGAGTGGAGGTTACAGGATAATGCCGAGCCTTTTACAACAAAGCAGATTTCTATGGTTTGTGAAGCGCAAGACGAGTTAAACTCTGACAATCCATTATCTTATGAATTGCAAGGGACAAATACAGCTGCCTTCTGCATTCATATTGATAAGAATCAGAGTGAGCGCACGCTTTTGACTGATACAGCTTCTGCAGGGTGTTCCTTTGAACTGTATAAAACCTCATCCTTAAACTGCCAGCTATTAAAGATAGAGCCAGCATACGGGCAAACATATGACTTCAATCAACCGGGCGACTATATTGCAGTTATTCGAGGCTCAGGAGAAGATGGTACTTATTCTGTTAACTGCCAGCTGTGTAATAGTCCTACAATTGATTCGATTCTTGTATTATCCAATTCAGGCAGTATTCGTGACAGAAAAGTCTCGGAGGTGGTGGAGAATATTAAGGTACGTGTTACATATAAAGTGACTAAACCTGAAGAACTGCCTCTTTCTTCCTTTGATGAACTGTATGTCTCTCCAGATGGAGAATACAGCTTTTTGATGAGACGTTTAAACTCTGGAAGGAGTATATTTATTACTTTCAGTAAAAGTACAGGAGTTGAATTGAAGCCTGTTCTGTTTTCTGATCTGCAGGAAGAACTGGAATATGGCTCATATTGTATAAAAGCATTTGTTAAAGCCCCTATCTCAGTAAAAGTAGGCGATAGTAGGGGGGAAACATATATAACGATAGCCCCCCAAATTGAAAATGTAGAAATAATCTCGCCGTATGACCGGAATGCTTCATTAACAGATATTCTGGCAAGTGATAATACAAGCTATCAGGTCAGAGTTCTTTACAAAAATGGATTATCCGAAACACTTAACCCTCAAGGAAAACCATATGTCAGTGGTGAATTTCGTCCAATCGGTTTACAATGTACAGGTAGGTACAAGGATACTTTTCTCCTCAGAGTTAAGGAACATGTAGTGTATAGTGACAGTTTAGACAACACTATAATTACGCTCCAAAATGGAGTTTTACCTGTAGGCGATATAAAGATTGAATTATATAACCTTAAGGAGTGGCTTGCTGCTGAGTCATCACATACGTTAAATGAAATTAATCCGATTGCTGTGCTGGAGGAATCATTTGTTATTTCAACAGAGTACGAGTTATCAGAAGATGTTCCAGTGCAGATAGAATTGCCAGGCATGCAAGCTACATCCATCAGGATTCACGCTGACAACCGGCAGTTTCTTTCTCTCGTGACCGATATAACGGAAGAATATTCAACTGTCTGCTTATATAAGCTGGAAAACAATCCACCAAGGCGTCGGCAACAGTTGCGTTATATAACTGATATATATAATGGAAAAACGAAACTAGATGGGGATTATATTGCAGTCTTTCATAATCGCGGCGAAGAGACTGACGCTTCAGGATCTTTCTCGCTTCAGTATCTTCCCGATATCGCAAATGCGTCTTTTGTTCAGGAGCAATTTGATTATTTCGAGACGACTTTTTATGAAGAGTTCGATGAGACTTTACAGAGCCCTTTGTTTTCTGTTACAGCTGAAGATGGCCGGCAGGAAATCTATTCCGGAATAGACATGGATCATCAGGTCGATGACTCATGGTTCAACTATCTGGAGGGAGATATCTTTTACGGAAAGAAATTGTGCCTGGAATTGACAGATGAGTATGGAGCACCTGTTTCCTTACGGAAACTGTCAAGTAATAGCTATATGCCTTCAGGCAATTATACGCTGAAATTACTGGAGGAGACTGAAGATACAGATTCCTGGAATTGGCGTCAGCTGGCTGAAACCCGAATCCGGGTACAGGACGCGAAAATAAATGGTTCTCTGGAACCTGATCATGAAAAAACATTGCTGTTTGAGCAGGGTGAAAAACGAACTACACAGTGGATCGATCTTCGCGGAAAACAGGGTTTCTATAAACTAACCATACTTGGTTCGGATCGTTTTGCATACAAGTACTGGGAGAAAGATGAAAGTCCTTCTCTGTTGGAGTATGAAAGCCTGCCTGCCGGGGAGAAGCAAAAAGAGATTTATCTGGATTCCGGAATACAATATTATCTGGATATATGGAATCAAGATCAACCCCGAATCAGTCTGTTGCTGACAAAGGTTGATGATTCTGGCGAGATCATATCTGCTTCTCTTGTAGGAGAACTGGGAAGAACCTGTTATGTAGCGGGATTCCCTGTTTATGGTGAACCAATATTCGAGGGAAGTAACTGGGAGACCGGGTTATACAATCTGGGATCACTGGGAGTTAAAGTACACTATCAGAAGGCAGCCGACCGTACTCTCTTTTTCAGGAGGGATGAAAACTTAAATACTTATCATGATTCGACAGGGGATATCTACGATAATTGGTTCGAAATCAGTGTATCTTCATTGCGGGATGGTGTTCCCTTTATGACAAGGGAGTATTTTGATGATGAGGATCCGGAGGAACACAATATAGAATGTGGTTTCTATAAAGAACCGGGGACATATGCGCTCGTTCTTCAGACGGAGTGGCAATTGCCGGGGAAAGATGAGACTGATAAATGGAGAATGTTTTCCATTATTTCGCCAAATGATGCTGCACGGGATTGTCAGTTTTCAGGTGAATTTCTTGAATTGGAAAATCCGGATGATTATTACCTGTTTGCCGGATTCAATCCTGAACAGGATGGGTTCCAGACGATTAAAGCAGATCATGGCTTGTCTTTTGCGCAGTTTTATGAACTTGGAGAAGAAGACAGTATACCTGCAGCGGTGGATACTTCTTTGAACGCAGACTCATTTGTCGCAAGACTTGAAAAGGGAAAGAATTATTTAATAGCGATAAGAGCTTCAACTGCAGGGCAAAAGATTACCTTACAGCGAATTGTATCAGAAGGGATCATCAGTGAAGCGACACTCTCCCGGAATGCGGGGGCAGTACGGCCATTAATCGCAGGGATAGAATCTGTTGATCTGAGCAGTTTCAGCATAGGCCTTTCATATCAGAATCCGGAAGAAGACGCAGCTGAGATCAATGGCCGGGAGACAGACCGTTTTGGCAACAGCTTCCGTTTCGTAATCACTGACTCTGAAGGAAATAAAGTAGATATAGAGGACTCTGTGAATTCCGATATTATTCTTCAGCCGGGTGATTATCAGATAAAGGCGGTGCATAGCTCGCTGAGCAGCATTCAGACCCAGACGGTCAATCTGAATGTGGAACTGCCCGACATAGATAATTGTCCTGCGATAGAGGAACAACAGCCTCTTGAGTTAGGAGTCTTCAGCAGACCTACTCTATTCCGGTTCGTACCAGAACACGATTCGCTATATCTGACAGATGGAAGCGGCGGGAAGGGATTCTCTTTTTATCAGATCGCAGACAATACAGTAGTTCATATTACAGGTGTGCTGAAAGCAGGGGAAGCTTATCTGGCAGTCTGCCCGGAAAACTATCGGAAAGAAACGGTTGTGCTTGTTCCTTCAGGAGATAACCTGTCGGGTACTCTGGCAGAAGGAACCAATCTGGATCTTCCTGTTCACAATGGAGACAGAATTGATCTGTCATTTACAGCACAAGAGGAGGGAGAGTATATCCTGTCGGTAACTGCCGCGGACAAGAATGGTCTTGCATTGACCTGTCCGAAGATATTAGCAGGCGAGGACGAAAAAAATCTTTTGCATGAAGGATCAGGGAATACATTCCAGGGGGCTGTCATTCTTTCCGAAAATGAACAGTGTCATATACAAATGATCTGGCAAGGAAAGGAGGACACCCTTGGCTTCAGGATCAATAAGAAGAAGACGCCGGTTTCTGCTCAGGCTGTACCCAGGGAGGATATTAGACAGCGCTATTGGGCCTATCTGGCTTCCGGAGATGCCGGCATGCTCTATAACGTAACACTGTTCTATACCGAGGATGAAGTTACACAGATAGAAGAGGAAGGGGAACATGACTGTTATGGAAATACGTACTGGTGCGACCAGTATAAGTTTGAAGAATGTCATTTTGATTTCTATTTCAAAGACAGGCAGGGTTATCGCTACAGCCTGAACAATGTTAAACAGACGCAAGAGTTTAATGACAGTATTGATTCTTTGAATGAGGTCATAGAGGGGGAAACTCTCTCAGTAGTTGGAGATGAGAGTGGGTGGCAGGTATATCGTTTTACGTCTCAGGAAGACGGCGATTACAAAATCAGTGCTGGAGGCTATGGCGTAAAGGTAATTGATCCGGACACCGCTCTTTCTCTGGCAGGAGATGAGTATGTAGTTCCGTGGGTGACAGAGAGTGTTCATCTATCAAAAGGAGTTACCTGTGTGATCGCAGTAGATACAAGAGAACTTCTTGAGGGAGCCAGTGAATACGGAGTGCCTGCATTCGATCTTATTGTTTCCAGAAGGAAGACTCCGGCTGCAATGTCTCTTAAAACAACGCCTTTGGGAAAAATGATTCCGGGAGCTGCTGCGTCTGTCTCTGGAATGGCAGCTGAGGTGACATACAGTGATGGAACTGTGGCGACTGTATATTCTGATATGAAAACTGATCCATATGGTAATACTATCAGAATGCAGGAGAGAATTGTTTCAGCAGACAAAACGTGTGTGTATATGTTTTGCGGAGACCAGTTTGTAAGCTGTGAAGCAGAAAGGCCGGATATAGATAACCTTCCGCATTTGAGGATTGGAACAGCATTTATTGAAAAAGAAGCCCGCAGGTACTTTTATGCAATATTCATTCCTGTTGTTAGTAGTGAGTATGCGTTGGGGGATTCTGATATCTGTCTAAGTGAATCATATGTATATCTTCCTGGTCAGGGGCTGATCACTGCAATGGCTTCAGGGATGACACTACAAAAAGGTGTTGCATATATATTATGTCTTCGTGCGAAAGACAGTGCGCCGGACACGCTTGCCGTGACTCTGACACTGACTGACGATCCGTGTACGAAGGGAGAACACGAGTGGGGAGACTGGGAAGTGACTATCGAGCCGGATTGTCTCCATGAAGGGCAGAAAGCCAGGTACTGCCTCCTTTGTAATACGGCAGATACTCCAGCTTCAATACCTTCAACTGGTGCGCATATTTGGGAACAGACAGATCCGGTTATTGATGAAGAGGCAGGAACACAGACCGTTTATGATCAATGCAAGATCTGTGGAACCGTTCAGAACCCGGTAGTCAGATTCACTACTGAAAAACAGGCTGAATTGGATGCGTTTGCATCAACTTTGATGGATGATTTTGCTTCTGTTGCAGAAAAGGTAGATATAGCTGAGCGAACAGGAAATGAAACGCTGGTTCTGGCAGACACACAATGTTCAGAGACTGATCAGACAAACATGATTTTGATCAGTCAGTTGGAACAGCAGTTGTATCAGGATGATTTTTCATCAGATATCACAACTGTCGCAAAGATTGCAGAGACGATTACTGGCACTCCTGAACTGACTGTAGTTGGCGCAAGTGTGACAGCAGCTGCAGCCTCAATGGCAGATATCAGGAATCTTGACAGTACCTGTGAGGACACTTATCAAGCTGTGGTCAGAATCAGTGAACCGGAGCTTGGGACTGACGAAGTCGGGAAAGCAACATGCACTCTTGACATCAGTTTATACGTCAGGAAGAATGCTATTCAGGAAGAGGAGAGAAAAACTCAGCTTGCAGCCCCGATTATGATTACTATGGCTGTTCCTGCCGGTTATGAAGAAATGGGATTTGATTTGTATCATCATGTTGAGAAAGAGGATGGCTCTGTTACTAAAGTGAAAATGGAGTATACTCGAAATCCGGATAATACGATCACTTTCGTCACACCGTCTCTCAGTGATTTTACATTCGAGAATGCAGTTTGTTCTTCTCATAATCTGGTGCAGAAAAAGGAGGACGAACGGTATGTGGAAGCAACCTGCACAGAAGGTGGTACCGAAGTATGGGGATGCTCGAATACATTTTGCATATACGAAGAGGTGCTCAATACGCAGCCGGTTGCCCATTTCTGGGTGATGGATAGTGCTGTTGAACCAACCTGTCAGAATGAAGGCAGAACAGTTGGCTGGCATTGTGCCGTATGTGGTCAGTCAGATGAAGATCATCCTGCTGTAGCTGTGCTGGAGAAAACACAGCATAAGTATACTTCCTGGATGGTTCAGGACGAAGCTGGTTGTGACCATACTGGCAGCAAGTATAGGAACTGTGTAATCTGTAAGGTGAAAGAAACAGTTGAAATACCGGCAACAGAAAAACATAACTGGGGTTCCTGGAAAACGGTACTGCAGCCGACGGCAGTATCTGAAGGAAAGCAGGAACAAACTTGCAGTGTCTGCGGTAAAAGCAATCATAAAGCAATTGCGAAGCTGCGCCCGACAATGAAGATTACAGGGAATATTAAAACCTTGACCCTTCAGAAGGGGAAATCGACATCCGGCCTGTCTGTCAGCGGAATGGCAAAAGGCGATTATGTTAGAGGATGGTCTTCCAGCGATTCCAAGGTATTCACTGTAAACGGGACTAAAAATGGAACCTGTACAATAAAAGCTGGTAAAAAAGCGAAATCCGCAAAATTAACAATTATACTTGCAAGTGGACTTAAACGCACTATTACGGTGAAAGTGCAACAGAAGCCTGTAGCAGTTGCAAAGCTGACTCTTCTAAATGTTGGTGGAACACTGAAACTGAAGAAGGGGAACAAGTTTACAGTTAAACTAGGAATTGACCCATTTACTGCTTTGATTAAGCCTGTTTTTAAGAGCAATAAACCTAAAATCGCCGCTGTATCCAAGAAGGGCATCATCACAGCAAAGAAACCGGGGAAAGCTAAGATTACCGTTAAATGCGGGAAGAAGAAAAAAACGATTACTGTCGAGGTGACCAGATAATCTGCTTTAAGAGAGCACTAAAGGGCCGAAAAGAGCGGGAAGATTCCCGGTCTTTTCGGCCCTTTCCTATTTTTATCTACTATCCGGATATAGTAATAATCATTCTACAGCCTTAATGGTCTCTAGTACGGCATCTCTGATGGCTGCATTGACTTCCAGCGCTTTCTCGCGGGAGTCCTGCCTGGAGTAGAAGTAGAACTTGATCTTCGGCTCTGTTCCGGACGGGCGGATTGCGAACCATGTGCCGTTATCCAGGAAGAAGCGCAGTACATTGGAGGCGGGGATATCTTCGTAGCCGTCCTTGTAGTCGATGACCTTCACGACCTTGTAGCCGGCAACGCTGTCCCAGCTTCCGTCCGGATTCTCCTGGACAGCCGTCGCGGGAACAGTGGCTGCTTTCGGAAGGTTCCGGCGGACGCTCTCCATCATGCGGCTGATGCGCTCTGCACCTTCGATTCCTTTCAGGACCAGATTCGGCTCGTCTTCTGCATAGGCTGCATATTTCTCAGAGAGGTTTTCAAGTACCTGGAAGAGGGTCTTGCCCTGCTTCTTGTAATATGCTGCTGCTTCCGCAACCAGCATACCGGCGCTGATGCCGTCCTTGTCACGGATCTCCGGGCAGGCAGCGTAGCCGACGGATTCTTCATATCCGAACAGATAGGTATATCCATTTTCATGAAGATACGGGATGCGGCCGCAGATATTCTTGAATCCGGTGAGGGCTTCGAACATTTTCACACCGTATGCTTCCGCGATCTCGGTGGTCAGTGTGGAGGTGACGATGGACTTCACCATTGCGCCTTTTTCCGGAAGAGTGCCGGCGTCCTTGTGACCTTCAAGTATATAATTCACCAGCAGATAGCCGGTCTGGTTTCCGTTCAGCGGGACATAGCTGCCGTCATCGGCAAGCAGCTCTATTGCGAAACGGTCGGAATCGGGATCGGTTGCCATCAGCAGTTCTGCGCCGATCTTTCTGCCAAGCTCTTCGCTGAGCTTAAATGCCTTGGGATCTTCCGGGTTCGGATATCCGACAGTTGTAAAGTCGGGATCCGGATATCTCTGTTCTTCCACCATGTGGAAGTTCTCGAATCCTCTTTCCTTCATCATCTGTGAGAAGGGGATGGAGCCTGCGCCGTTCAGCGGAGTGTAGACGATCGGGATCGTCAGATCCAGTTCATCTCCCTCATGGATCGCCAGCTTCTCTACCATATCCAGATAGAGACGGTCCTCCTTCTCACCCAGGAGAGTGATCTTTCCTTCTGCCACCAGCGAATCGTATTCAGAGTAATCTACGTCTGAATCTGTGAAATAATCCAGCGAATCGATCTTCTCTGTCATTCCGTCTGCCACGTCTGCGCTGACCTGGCATCCGTCTTCCCAGTAGACTTTGTATCCGTTGTATTCCTTCGGATTGTGGGAAGCTGTGATGTTGATGCCGGATACTGTTTTGAATACACGGATCAGGCAGGCAAGCTCAGGCGTCGGACGAAGTGACGGGAATGCGTATACACGGATCCCGGCTCTGGCAAGGATGCATGCAGCCAGCTGTGAGAATTCTTTGGAGAAATGGCGCGGATCATGAGCGATGATCACACCTTTGTCCATAGCTTCCGGTCCGGCTTCGATAATATACTGTGCAATACCTCTGGTCGCTCTGCCTACGGTATAGACGTTCATGCAGTTGGTTCCGGCGCCGACAACGCCGCGAAGACCCGCAGTACCAAAGTGCATATCCTGGAAGAAATGTTCACGCATCTGGCCTTCGTTTTCCTGCAGTTCCAGAAGCTGTGCATGAAGCGGATCCGACTCAGGTACATTTGCAAGCCACAGATTGAAACGATCTTTAAAATCCATCAGAGTTATACCTCCCTTTCCCATATTGCTCCGGCAGTTTTCCCTGACTGCCACACTTCGGAGACTGTCTGGCGGCTCAGTGCCAACCTATGAATCCATTCTATCATTAATTATGGTAAAATGTTAAAATCAATGATGCTATCGAAGAATTTTTATTCAGACAGGGGAGCAGAAATATGACAACTGACAATCAGGAAAGCCTGTCTCAGCTGCTGGAGCAGGACAGGGAACAGGTCTGCGCGAGTCTTCAGGCAGACAGAGAGAGCAGCAGGGCAAGGCAGGTCCTGGAAAAAGAGACAGACCGTCTCATGTACCGTGCCGCGCGTATGACAGATGACGGTTCCAGATCAAGGGCCGTCCAGGGAATGCTGCAGGTCGTTAAGAACACGCTGCCTCTTCTGGAGTCTGTTACGGACACGGAGGTCTGGGAGAAGAATGCGCCTCAGGCATCCGGCAGGAAATCCCGCGTGAGCATTCCCGGGGTTGTGTCCCTTGCAGCAGGACTCTTTGCTGTGGCTGCGGGGCTGTTCAGCCAGGCATCGGCAGGAAAGGTCCTGAGTCTGGGTGCTGTACTGTGGGCAGTGGGCGGCTACGCTCTGCTGGCGCTGGGCGGTTATCTGACAGGCCGGGGCGGCGCAGGCAAAAAACAAAAGGAACTGGAGAAAACCTATTCATTTCTGGTGGATCCTGCACAGGTCTGGCATGTGCTGCAGGGAATCGTTCTGACAGCAGACCACAGCCTGGAAGAGGCGGAGCAATACGCCAGGCTTGAGACGTCTTCTGAAGGAAGCGCTTCTGTCGTACTGGATAAGGATGAACTGGCTTTCTTTTCTGAACTTTTGGAAAATGCGTACGCCAGGAGGAGAAAAGCTCCTGATGACGCGGCGCTCCGCGAACAGGTGGAGAGCATCCGGTATTATCTTCATTCCAGAGGGGTGGAGACGGAAGATTATTCGGAGCAGAGTGCGGGATGGTTCGAAGTACTCCCGTCCGGAGGCGGGAATGTCACCATCAGACCTGCTATGCTGCATGACGGGATGCTGATCCGCAAGGGACTTGCAACCTGCTGAGCTGATCAATATACAGAGGACCGATATGGAACGTTACTACGGATTTGACCTGGGGGATGCAGAGAGTGCTGTTGCCAGGCTTAGTAAAGAAAATATGCTGAAGGATCCGGATGTGCTGCCTGTCTGTGACGCGCAGAGTTTCATCACGGCTTTCGCCAGACGCACGCAGGGGGATCTTCTGATCGGAGAGAGCGCATGCTATGCCCCGGATGTTCTTGAGAGAAAACTGCGTTTCAAGAGCAGGTTCCTGACAGATCCTGAAAGTGCCAGGGATGTGCGGACTTTCGCGGCAGGAGTGCTGTCCTGTCTGATCCGGGACGGTAATCTGGTGCAGGGGGAGGATTCCTGCTTCTATGTCGGCTGCCCGGCAGGCTGGTCGAAGGCGGACCGTGAGCGGTACCGCAGGATCTTTGAAGACGCGGGATATCCGCCGGCGAGGATCATATCCGAGTCCAGGGCTGCACTGATATCTGCCTGCCGGTCGAAGCATCTCCAGGTCGCCTATGACATTATGTCAAAACCTGTCCTTGTCGTGGACATAGGATCTTCGACAACGGACTTTGCGTTTATCGAATCCGGCAGGGAAGTGGAACTGCAGACGGCCGGAGAAGTGATGCTGGGCGGCGGGATCATGGACCGGATGCTGCTGGAGGAGAGCGTGAAGGCATCCTCCGACAGGACTGCCATTGAAGGCATCTTTGAGAAAAGTGAAGCCTGGAAGAATTACTGCGAATTCGCTGCAAGGCGTCTGAAGGAGAAGTACTTTGCGGATGAGGATTACTGGGCGAGCCGTTCCTGCAGCCGCAGTGTCGAGATCCTCTATGAAGGAAGCCATAACCTGACGATCCGCATGAACCGGACGATCGCGGACAGGATTCTGTACTCGCCTGCTCCGGGACTGAACGGGGCTTCATTTAAAGAGGCTTTCTGCGAGAGCCTTGCCGAGATCCGTTCGAAGATCGCGGATGAATCTCCCGAACTGATCTTCCTGACCGGCGGAGTGTCGAGACTTCCCGCGATCGGGCAGTGGTGCCAGGAGGCGTTCCCTGATTCGGTTATCGTTACGACGCCGCAGCCGGAGTTTTCGGTTGCCCGCGGGCTGGCGTACTGCGGTAAGATCGACGAGGATATGAGGGCTTTCAGGAAAGAGGTGGATGACCTCATAGAGACGAGCACGGTTGAGAGTATCGTCGAGAGCCACATGGAAGACCTGTACCGCCGGATCGTCGATGCCCTGGTGGATCCGATCATAGAGACTCCGGTCATGAATGTGTTTGACCGCTGGAGAACAGGAGAGATCAGCCGTCTGTCGGAGATCGACGAAGAACTGGCGAAGGAGATTGAACATTATCTCAGAGGAGAAGATGCACAGAAGCTTCTGGTGGAGACCATTTCCTCATGGCTGAGTCCTGTAGCCTATGAACTTGAGGAATATACGATGCCGATCTGTGTGCGGCACAATGTCCCCTACAAGGCGCTGAACCTGAACAGCTATCTGTCGCTCTCTGATATCGATATAAAGATTGATACGAAGGACATGTTTGCCCTTGACCAGATTACCTGGATGATTAACGCAATCATCTCCGTACTGGTCGGCCTTTTGTGCGGCGGCAGCGGGATCGCGCTGATCGCAGGTGGGCTGGAGGGAATCATTGTCGGAGCAATCATATCACTCAGCGTGCTGCTGATCGGACAGGGGCATATCGAGAACCGCATGATGGACATCAATCTGCCCAAACCGCTCAGGAAGGTGGTCACCAGATCTTCCTTTGAGAATCGTATGAAGAAGATCTCTCCGGAGGTGAAGGCTAGTTTCTTCGAGAGCCTTGAGAAAGAGAAGAACACAGAGATAACAGGCAGGCTGACGGAGGAGATCTCCGAGCAGATCGAGCAGTGCCTTACCAGGATGGCAGAGGTGGTGGAGATACCGCTTGGCTAAGCCCGCAGGATATACAGCCTGGCTGAACACACAGGAGCGTTATGACCGGAATCAATAAGAAAACCATGACAGCAGTCCTGCTGGCAGCCGTTCTGACTGCCGGATCAATGTCATGCTTTGGCGCTGAAGCATCCTTTGAATATTCACCGCTGGTCAGGCTTCCGAAATATTACAACCTGGCGGAGCAGGGGAAAAAGCCTGCCGTGAGAAGCCAGGGGGAACTCGGGACATGCTGGGCAATCTCAGCATGTTCTGCCATTGAGTCTGCGCTGCTTCCCGGACAGAAGTATTCATTTTCACCGGACCACATGTCCCTCAGCAACGGATATGATTCCGTGCAGGAGGACGGCGGTGATTACTATATGATCATGTCTTACCTTGCCGACTGGAAAGGGCCTGTAAATGAGTCAGACGATCCTTACGGGGACGGTGTGTCGCCGGAGAGGCTGACTGCCTCAGTACATGTCGGGGACATCCGGTTCATGAGAGGGATGCCGCAGCAGAGGATCAAACAGATGATCCTCTCGTATGGTGCGGCGCAGTCTTCACTGTCGATGGACCGGGCAAGGACGGACAGTGATGAATACCATTACTATAATGAGGTGACATCCGCCTATTATGATCCCTTTGTGGAAGAACTCAACCATGATATCCTCATCCTGGGATGGGATGACAGCTACCCGGCTGACAATTTCCGCATCCGGCCGCGAAGAGACGGGGCGTGGATCTGCCAGAATACCTGGGGCGAGGACTTTGGAGAGGACGGTATCTTCCACGTTTCCTATGAAGACCGCAATCTGTTCAGGAAGGGCGGCCTTGTATACAGTGACATCCATGCTGCCGTTGCAGGAGAGAAGGTATATGAGCAGGACAGCCTCGGCTGGCTGGGCAGACAGGGATACGGGAGTGAGGAATGCTGGTTCGCGGGGGTATTTGAGGCGGAGCAGGCAGAGGTAGTTACAGGCATAGGGTTTTATACGACCGGCCCGTATACCGCTTACAGGATCCTGCTGATCCCGGACTACACTGACCGGGAAGATCTTGCCCGCGCGGCAGGTGAGGCGGGAAATGAACAGGTATCCGGCAGCCCTTCCCGCATACTTGCGGCAGGACAGATCGCCAACCCCGGATTCCATACCGTGCCGGTCACCGGAGAAGTCAGTCTTCGGGAAGGCCAGAGATTTGCAGTGGCAGTGTGGGTCGATTCCCCGGGTGAAAGCAAGCCTGTTGCCGTAGAACTGGCAAAGGACCGTTATACAC
Source organism: uncultured Lachnospiraceae bacterium (assembly GCA_902801515.1). Classification (GTDB taxonomy): domain Bacteria; phylum Bacillota; class Clostridia; order Lachnospirales; family Lachnospiraceae; genus Porcincola. The sequence continues at coordinate 93,882 of CADCII010000011.1, read as the reverse complement.
AGTCAGTGACGACCAGGGGAAGGGAGACCTGGCTGAGCCGGACAGGGGCGGTATGGGAGAATACACAGGAGGCTTATCAGACCAATGTCTGTATGAAGGTATTCACCAGAGATAAGGAACTGTCCGGCGGACCGGCAGGATGACAGACTCTGTCAGGATGTGTCATGTGACAGCACAGAAAGGAAGCATGCAGAATGGAAACGATCATTGTGGCAACAGGAAATGCGCATAAGCTGAATGAGATCCGGGAGATCTGGTCCGATCCGGACCTGGAACTGATCAGCATGAAAGACGCCGGGGTCGATGTAGAGATCATAGAGAACGGAACGACATTTGAGGAGAATGCGGTCATCAAAGCCCGCACAGTGGCTCAGGCGAGCGGCCATATGGCACTTGCGGATGATTCGGGGCTGGTTGTTGACGCAATGGACGGTGAACCCGGGATTCATTCCGCCCGGTACATGGGAAGAGACACATCCTATGATGTGAAGAACAATGCCATCATAGACCAGGTAAATGAATACTGCAGGCAGAAGGCAGACGGACAGGAGACAGACGGGCAGGCAGCAGCTGTCGGTCATCCCGGGAGTCTGCCTGACGGCACACCGGGTCCGCTGCGTTCAGCGAGGTTTGTCTGCGCAGTTGCTGCCGCCTGGCCGGACGGAACGGTGAAGACAGTGACAGGCGTTATGGAAGGCAGGATCGGATATAAGATTGCCGGGGAGAATGGTTTTGGATACGATCCGATCTTCTATCTTCCGGAATTCGGAAAAACCTCCGCTCAGATCTCACCGGAAGAGAAGAATGCGGTCAGCCATCGCGGAAAAGCCTTCCGGAAGATGCGGGAAGTGCTTAAAAGCCTGACGTGATATTGCAATTCCCATGATAACGGTGTACACTCCATGTGTCTGAATGAAAGGGTTACAGAGAGAATATTGTACAGAAGGAATATTCATGAAAGTATTAGTAGTAAGTGATACGCACGGAGTCGACGTCAATGTCGCCGTGGCGCTGGACCGGGAATGGCCGGTTGACGCAATCCTGCATCTGGGGGATTCCCAGGAGGAAGAGGAAGAGTTTGCAGAGATCGTGGCGGGAGAGGATGTTCCGATCTACATGGTGAAGGGAAACTGCGATTATTTTGTAGCTTATCCCCCTTCACGGATCATCGAACTTGCCGGCCACAGGATACTTATGGCGCACGGACACGGCTATTATGTCAACTTCGGGACCAGGGACCTGGAAGCGGATGCCCTGGCAAATGACTGTGATATAACGATCTACGGACATACGCACAGGCCTCAGATCGATGAGAGCAATCCAGAACTGCTGATCCTCAATCCTGGCAGCATTACCTATCCCCGGCAGGAAGGCCGGCGGAAGAGTTATATGGTCCTGGATCTGAAGGAAAATGAAAAGCCTGAAGTGGAACTGAAGTTCATCTGACCGGTACGGAATTCTCCTGCGCTGACGGGCACAAATTTCTCCGGAAGGGGATTGACAAAGCGGTTTTCACGTAATATAATCCCATTTGTGTCTTGGGAAACAGGATTACGGGGTGTGGCTCAGTTTGGCTAGAGCACCTGCTTTGGGAGCAGGGGGTCGCAAGTTCGAATCTTGTCACCCCGATTACAATTGCATAATACATATGCGGGTGTAGTTCAATGGTAGAACACCAGCCTTCCAAGCTGGATACGTGGGTTCGATTCCCATCACCCGCTTTTTGTAACATGAGTCTGTAGCTCAGCCGGATAGAGCAACGGCCTTCCCAGATTGTGGCTCTGGAGGCCCAGGGTTCGAATCCCTGTACCCACCCTTTCCCTTGGGCTATCGCCAAGCGGTAAGGCACAGGACTTTGACTCCTGCATACACCGGTTCGAATCCGGTTAGCCCAGCTTGGCCGTAAGGCCCGCATTTTTATTATTTTTCTGGGACATTAGCTCAGGCGGTAGAGCACCTGACTTTTAATCAGGTTGTCCGGGGTTCGAGTCCCCGATGTCTCACTTAAAACCCTTGCAGATGCTTAAGCTGCAGGGGTTTTTCTATTTTCTATAAACGGTATTCTTTCTGCCTGTTATCATTGCGAATCACCAGAACATGTTCCATAATTTGTTATTCATCTCAGTCTGGGAGGAATATCTCCCGGCCTTTCAGGTGATGGAACAAAGCAGTGAAGGTGGTAAGGGGAAATGGGAACACGTATCATACATTTTCTGCTCAGATATATTATTCTTCCGATTATGTCATTCATTGACCGGGTTGCCGGTCTGGTGACAAATTATCCCAAACAGTTTTGTGTATTTTTATTCGCGGCTGTGTTACTGACAGATGTTTTTGTCATGAGATATTCAGATAAGATCGAACTCATAATAAAGAAACCGGTAAAGTTGCGCTGAACCAATTTTTGTGGTAGATTTTCCAGTGTCGGCGGTCATGGCGGAATTGGCAGACGCGCTGGATTTAGGTTCCAGTGGGAGACCGTGCAGGTTCAAGTCCTGTTGGCCGCACATAAGAGGAATGCTGAATGGATTCGGCATTCCTTTTTTCGTGAAATTACAATTGCAAAAGACTGTCCGGGAATGCAAAATAGAAGCATGATGAATACATGGCATGATGTAAAAGTATATATGGCGTCCGCCGGATGTCTGGGAGATGAAGAGGTGTTCCAGGGCTGGCTGGATCGGGTGCCTGCAGTTCGCAGGGAAAAAGCGCTCAGACCGAAGAACCCGGAAGTGAGGAAGCTGAGCCTCGCTGCAGGCGCGCTTCTGACCTGTGCGCTTGCAGATTATGTGCGCGCTTTGCGGCATGCACAGGGAGAAGCAGATCTGCCGGGAGACGATCTCAGAGAGATCAAGATCGCTGAGAACGAACATGGGAAACCGTATCTTCCTGATTATCCGAAGATCCACTTCAGCCTGTCGCATTCCGGGGACCGGGTGATGTGCGCTGTCTCACAGACAAAGGTAGGCTGTGATGTGGAAGAGGCGGGGTGTACAGAAGCGGATATCCGGAGGATCGGATATGTCGCGAGGTGCCTTACGGAATCCGAACGGAAACAGGCACTGGCAGACCCTTCTTCTTTTTACAGGATCTGGACACTGAAGGAAAGCTTTGTGAAACTTACGGGACAAGGTCTGCTGATCCCGCTGTCATCTTTTGAGATCACACTGGATCCGACAACTGTCAGGCAGGACTATATATCGGAAGTAATCGAATTGAAAGAGTATGGTCAGATCGATGGATATCAGTATTCATGCATGGCCCTGGAAGGGCACATGGCAGATGAGATGATCCGTGTGGATCTTAAAAAGGCGCTCTCAGAACAGTGGCTATAGACAGAAATATCCGGCAGAAGAAAGAAAAAGCAGTACACATACAGGAGGAGAAGGAGTATGAAAGTCACTTTGAAGGATCTTACCAAGAGGTTCCCCGGAAGGTCCCGGAAAGATCCGGCCGTCACTGCGGTCAATGATTTTGATTTTGAGATCCCCAGCGGGGAACTGGTGGGACTGCTCGGCCCTTCCGGCTGCGGCAAGAGCACTACACTGCTTATGATCTGCGGACTGGAGAAGCCGACAGAAGGGCAGATCTTTTTCGACGATGAAGATGTGACGAACATCCCGCCGGAAGAGAGAGGTGTCGGCCTGGTATTTCAGAACTACGCCCTGTATCCGCATATGACGGTGGAGCAGAATATCATGTTCCCGCTGGGCAATCTGAAGGGTGCGGACAAGCTGACCAAAGAGCAGATGAAGGAGAAGGCGAAGACTGCCGCCAAACTGGTGCAGATCGATCATCTTCTGGAACGCCGGCCGAAGGAACTGTCCGGAGGACAGCAGCAGAGAGTCGCCATCGCCCGTGCTCTGGTCAAGATGCCCCGCGTTCTGCTGATGGATGAACCGCTGTCCAACCTGGACGCACGCCTGCGTCTGCAGACCCGTGTTGAGATCCGGAGGATCCAGAGAGAGACCGGAATCACTACGATTTTTGTCACCCACGACCAGGAAGAGGCGATGTCGATCTCCGACACCATCGTCGTCATGAAGGATGGCGTGGTCCAGCAGATAGGCCGTCCGCAGGACGTCTATGACGATCCGCACAACCTGTTTGTCGCGAAGTTCCTGGGCACTCCGCCGATCAATGTGTTCAGCGGAAATCTGCACAGGGGCAAGATCTATATCGGAGAAGACGAAGTATTTGATGCCGATAATCTTGCGCCGGATCCGGGGACCGTTCGCCCCGGTGCTGACGGCGTCAGGAAAGGCCCCGGAAAACTCGCCAAGGACGCCGGTGACTGCAAGGTCTGGATCGGCATCCGTCCGGAGGGCTTCTATGTGGATGAGAATGGACCTCTGACCTGCAACCTGAAGGGTGTGGAAATTATGGGGCGCGACGTCACGGTCCTGTCGGAGCATCCGGAGTTTGAAGGAGAGACGATCCGCACCATTGTGGACTCGGAGAACCGGCCCGACACCTCAAAGAGTGAAGTGCATTTCCGGGTACGCCCGGGCAAGATCTTTATATTCTCCGAGGATACCGAGGAGCGGCTGTACGGAAGCAGATAAAGGAGAGCCGGTATGGAAACGAACAATAAGAAAGCGTGGCTGTACCTGCTTCCGGCCGGGATCTTCCTGGCGGTATTCATGGTATATCCGCTGATCGACGTTCTTATCTATTCGATGGAGGAGAGTTACAACTTCGCCTCCCAGACGTCCCGCGGAACGGGACTGTACAATTTCAACTATATCCTGCATGATCCTTATTTCCTGCAGGCTGTCCGGAACACCGCCCTGTGCGTCGCCATCACAGTGCCGATCTCAACCGGCCTGTCCCTGCTGATCGCTTTCGGACTCAGCTCGATCAAGGCACTCAGAAACCTGTTCCAGACCATTTATTTCCTGCCCTACGTGACCAATACGCTGGCAGTCGGCCTGGTTTTCATGATCCTGTTCAAGAAGACGGCGTACACGGACGGAATGGTGAACCTGCTGATCCATTTCTTCCACGGGCCTTCCGTCGACTTTATAGACGGTCCCTACTGGGCGAAGATGTTCGTGCTGTGTTTCTACGTGATCTGGATTGTCATGCCGTTTAAGATCCTGATCCTGACCAGCGCTCTGGCGTCTGTCGATGTGAGCTATTACAACGCCGCGAAGGTAGACGGGACGAAGGGATGGAGAATCTTCCTTCGCATCACGCTCCCGATGATCTCCCCGACTGTATTCTACCTGATCATCACCGGATTCATCGGAGCTTTCAAGGAATACTCGGATGCGGTAGCTCTGTTCGGTACGGACCTGAACGCCGCGAAAATGAATACGATCGTGGGTTATATCTACGATATGCTCTACGGTGATTCCGGCGGCTATCCGTCCTATGCGGCCGCGGCGGCGATCCTGCTGTTCGCGATCATCCTGACGATCACGGTCATCAACCTGCTGGTCAGCAGGAAGCATGTGTACTATTAAGGAGGGACGGATATGGGAAAAAGAAGAATTAAAACCGTTCTGACTTATATTCTGCTGGTACTCTGGGGGCTGATCGTTCTGTTCCCGTTCTACTGGATGGTCCTGACATCCCTGAAGAGTTACAGTTCCTACAACTCGGAATACATTCCGAAGTTCTACACACTGTCGCCTACACTCCAGAACTACGCCAACGTGTTTACTGAGGTTCCCCTGGGGAGATACCTGCTGAACACGCTGATCTTCACGGTGCTGACGACAGCCATTATGGTCGTGGTAGCCGTGCTGGCGGCATTTGCCTTCGCCAGACTGAAGTTTAAAGGCAAGAACCTGGTGTTCGCACTGTTTCTGTCCCTGATGATGCTGCCAAATGAACTGGTCATCATCACGAACTTTGTCACCATCACCAACGCAGGGCTGAGGAACTCATTTCCAGGCCTGATCCTGCCGTCGGTCATGTCGGTCTTCTATGTGTACCTGCTCAAGGAAAACTTTGAGATGGTTCCCGACAACCTGTACCTGGCGGCGAAGGTTGACGGTACGAGCGACCTGAAATATCTGCTCCGCGTGCTGGTGCCGATCAGCAGGCCGACGATTATCACGATCATCATCCTGAAAGTCATCGAGTGCTGGAACTCCTATGTGTGGCCGCGCCTGATCACTGACGACCCCAGATACTACCTGGTCTCCAACGGGATCCAGGAGATCCGTGAAAATGGATTCGGCCGTGAGAATATTCCTGCGATGATGGCTGCGGTCGTGGTCATATCGATTCCGCTGATCGTACTGTTCCTGATCTTCAGAAATAAGATCATGGCCGGTGTACTGAGAGGAGGGACAAAGGGATGAAATTATTCAGAAAGACTGTAATCCCGGCTGTTCTTGCTCTGGTCTGCGCACTGGGACTGAGCGGCTGTCATGGAGGCGTGTCCACGACTTCATTTGCAGTACCCGATACTTTTAATGAAGATGCCCCTTATGAGATCACCTTCTGGGCAAAGAATGACACCAACAAGACGCAGGTAAAGATCTACAACAACGCGGTGGCAGAATTCCAGAAACTGTATCCTAATATCAAGGTGAACCTGCGTCTGTATACCAACTATGGGGATATCTATAATGATGTCATCACGAATATTGCGACCGGGACAACGCCTAATGTCTGCATCACCTATCCGGACCACATTGCCACATACAAAACAGGCGAGAACATCGTGGTCCCGCTGGATGATCTGGTCAATGATGACAAGTACGGCCTGGGCGGATCTGAACTGAGATTTGAAGGTCCCACGCAGGAGGAGATGATCCCGAAGTTCCTGGAAGAGGGCCGTATCGATGATTTCCTGTACGCGCTTCCCTTCATGCGCTCCACGGAAGCCTGCTATATCAACAAGACTTATGTGGAGAAACTGGGGTATGAAGTTCCGGATGTTCTGACCTGGGATTATATCTGGGAAGTTTCGGAAGCCGCCATGGAGAAGGACAAGGACGGGAACTTCAAGGTGAACGGGCAGAATGTCATGATTCCGTTCCTGTATAAGTCCACCGACAATATGATGATCCAGATGCTGCAGCAGTATGGAGCAGGGTACTCCACGCCGGAAGGCGAAGTGCTCATTTTCAATGACACTACGAAGGAACTGCTTAAGGAGATCGCATCTCACGCCAGGAGCCGCGCATTTTCAACCTTCAAGATCTCCAGCTATCCTGCGAACTTCCTGAATGCCGGCCAGTGCATCTTCGCTATTGATTCTACCGCAGGTGCGACCTGGATGGGATCGGATGCGCCGCTTGTGGACATCAGTCCGGATAAGGTGGTCGAATTTGAGACTGCGGTCAGGCCGGTCCCGCAGCAAGACCCGGACAATATGCAGATGATCTCGCAGGGACCTTCCGTCTGCATATTTAACAAGCCAGATCGGGGAGAAGTTCTTGCCAGCTGGCTGTTCGCCCAGTTCCTGCTCACGAATGACGTACAGATCGCCTATTCCGGAACGGAAGGATATCTGCCGGTCACGTCGAAAGCTCAGCAGTCTGATGAGTACCAGAAATACCTGGATGCTGCCGGGACGGATACGAAGGAACACTATCAGATAAAGATCGACGCCTCCAGACTGATCATGGACCACACAGATGAGACCTTTGTCACGCCTGTCTTCAACGGCTCCGCTTCACTGCGCGACGCCGCCGGTTACCTGATCGAAGACGTATCCAAGGGAGCCCGCCGGAAGAAAGAGATCGACGACAAGTACCTTAAGGAACTGTTCGAAAATACCAGGAAACTGTATCACCTTGACCAGATACAGGTTTCAGGCGCAGAAGAGAACTCCCGGGATCTGGGCCCGTTCCCCGCTACTGCAGTCGGGCTGCTGGCACTGCTGGGCGCCGCGTGGGTACTGATCCTGCTGTATCTGATCGTCGACAGGATACGGTCCGGGAAGAAATGATATAGTTGGAAAAGGGTCTTGAGTTATCATGCCGGAAGTTGGTATAATGAAATGACTTTTGGCAATACACATGGGTGTGTGCAATGTATTAGGAGGAAGAGAGACTATGAAGAAGTTCAGAGTAGCAGCGGTGGCTCTCCTTGTGACTGCCCTCGCTCTCACCGGATGCAGCAGCAAGAAGAAAGAGACAGAAGCTGTCAAGGAGACACAGGCTCCGGCAGTAGAAGCAGCATCCGAGGCAGTTTCAGAAGCAGCGGCAGCAGTCGACGAAGCTATTACTGAAGCGGCAGCGGCTGTTGAAACAGCTCAGACCGAAGCAGCAGAGGCAGTTGAAGCAGCTCAGACTGAAGCAGCTGAGGCAGTATCCGAGGCAGCAGAAGCAGTTGAAACACTTCTGACCGAGGCAGAGGAAGCAGCATCTGAGGCAGCAGAAGCAGTTGAGACAGCTATCACTGAGGCAGAGGAAGCAGCATCTGAGGCAGTTGAAGAAGTTATGACCGAGGTTGAGGAAGTCGCCGAGACCGAAGCAGCAGTCGCCGAGACCGAAGCAGCAGTCGTTGAGACTGAAGCAGCAGTCGAAGAGACCGAGGCACCGGTAGTTGAGACCGAAGCAGCAGTCGAAGAGACCGAGGCACCG
>CADCII010000011.1:0-85318 GCA_902801515.1 uncultured Lachnospiraceae bacterium | reverse complement strand
CGGTAGTTGAGACCGAAGCAGCAGTCGAAGAGACCGAGGCACCGGTAGTTGAGACCGAAGCAGCAGTCGAAGAGACCGAAGCAGCAGTCGAAGAGACCGAAGCAGCAGTCGAAGAGACCGAGGCACCGGTAGTTGAGACCGAAGCAGCAGTCGAAGAGACCGAGGCAGCAGTTGAGGAAACTGAAGCGGCAGTCGAAGAGACCGAAGCAGCAGTTGAGGAAACTGAAGCGGCAGTCGAAGAGACCGAAGCAGCAGTTGAGGAAACTGAGGCAGCAGTCGAAGAGACCGAAGCAGCAATCGAGGAAACTGAAGCAGCAGTTGCTGAGACTGAGGCAGAAGTTGCAGCTGAGACTGAAGCAGAAGAAGCCAGCGACGTAATGTCTTATGAGGACTTCGCAGCAGCAGAGGTTGACGATCCGGTTGTTATAGAGACCTTCGTACAGGCTAAGCAGGCACTCTGGGAAGGCAACACCAATCTTGGATGCGACACCGCTACCCTGTATACCCAGGATGAAGAAGGCGGATACTTCCTGTATGACATTCCGGTTTCCGCGGAAGTTTATGAGAAGCTTGAAGAAGGCACAAAGATCAGAGTAAGCGGATACAAGAGTGAGTGGGCAGGTGAAGTTGAGGTCGTAGCAGATGACGATCTGACCGAAGTTGAGATCGTTGAAGGCGAAGAATTCGTTGCAGGTCCGGTAGATATTACCGAGATGCTTGGTGACGAAGAGATGATCAAGCAGTTCATGAACCAGAAGGTTTCCTTCACTGAGATGACCGTTGAGGCTGTCACAGGCGGAAACGAGACAGAGGCTGAGGATGGTGCTGCAGAAGATGCAGCGTTCCTGTATGGCTGGGATGGTTCCGGAAGTGAAGGCGATGACCTGTACTTCAGCGCTTCCAAGGATGGAAAGGTTTACACCTTCGTTGTAGAGTCCTATCTGTGCGGACCGGACACCGATGTCTACAAGGCTGTCAAGGAACTCAAGGCAGGAGACACCATCGATATGGAAGGCTTCCTGTACTGGTATGAAGGTATGCAGCCGCATATCACCAGCGTAACCGTAAAGTAAGTGATCATCTGATTGCAGATACAGAGGTTACAAAATGACATAATTGAGAGAAGGACCGTTCGCGAGAATGGTCCTTCTTTTTGGCTTGATGCTCAGCAGGGTGCTGTAGTAAACTGATAGGAAATTACGTTAAACAGCGAGGCTATATATATGAACATTACATTTTCAGAAAGATCCCAGAAGTTTCAGGCAGGCATCTTTGCTGTTCTGAATGAGAAGAAGATGGAACTGGAAAAGGCTGGAAAGACAATCTATAACCTGTCTGTCGGAACACCGGATTTCAAGACTGCTCCGCATATTATGGAAGCTGTATCCGCGGCGGCGCAGGATCCGGAGAATTACAAATATGCACTGACGGACCGTCCATTCCTGAAGGAAGCAGTCCGCGGCTTTTACCAGAGAAGATTTGGCGTGGAACTTGCTGATGATGAGATCATGACGATCAATGGATCTCAGGAAGGCATGGCTCATATTGCGCTTGCTCTGTGCAATCCCGGCGACACGGTGCTGGTTCCGAATCCCGGTTATCCGATCTTCTCCATCGGCCCTGAATTGTGTGACGCGAAGGCAGTCACCTACGATCTGAAGAGTGAGAATAACTATCTCATTGATTTCTCCTCAATCCCGGATGAGACTGCGGATCAGGCAAAGTATATCCTGGTTTCCTATCCCCTCAACCCGGTCTGCGCAGTAGCTGACGATTCATTTTACAATGAACTGATCGCATGGGCCAGGAAGCATCAGGTCATTGTCATTCACGACAATGCATATTCGGATATTATCTACGGAGGCCGCACAGGGAAGTCATTCCTGTCTTATGACGGAGCGATGGAAGTCGGTGTAGAATTCTATTCACTGTCAAAGTCCTACAATATGACCGGCTGCCGCACTTCACTGGTGCTTGGAAACCGTGACATTGTCAAGACATTCTCCAATGTGAGAAGCCAGTTCGATTATGGCATGTTCCTGCCGCTTCAATACGGGATCGCAGCAGCCCTGAACGGACCTCAGGACAGTGTCAAAAAGCAATGCATGGATTATGAAGAGCGCATGAAAACACTCTGCGGGGGTCTTCGTGAGATTGGATGGGATGTTCCGGATTCAAAGGGAACCATGTTTGTCTGGGCAAAGCTTCCTAAGGGCTATGAAAACTCTTCAGCCTTTACTATGGAACTGATGGAACGCTCCGGCGTCATCGTCACGCCCGGTGCTTCATTTGGTTCACTTGGTGAAGGGTACATTCGAATGGCTCTGGTGCTTCCTCCTCAGAAGATGAGAGAGGCAGTCGCAGCAATCAGGGACTGCGGCATCCTGGGGTGAGTTAAAAACTTACTGCATTAACTGAATTGAGATCGAAACTATAGGACGCGGGTCAGAAGAAGCCAAAACGGCCATTCAGACCCGCGCCTTCTGTTTTTAAAAGATTGACGCGGGTCAGATCGGCTAATTCAGGGCAGCCAGACCCGCGGGCAAAGTGGCGATAAAAATCCGGCGGGTCAGAAGTGGCAAAAACAAGCTCACAGACCCACGAAGAGGGAAAAGAGAATCAAGACGCGGGTCAGATCAGCTAATCCAGGACAGCCAGACCCGCGGGCAAAGTGGTGATAAAAATCCGGCGGGTCAGAAGTGGCAAAAACAAGTCTACAGACCCGCGAAGGGGGAAAAGAAAAGCAAGACGCGGGTCAGATCGGCTAATTCAGGGCAGCCAGACCCGCGGGCAAAGTGGTGATAAAAAACCGGCGGGTCAGAAGTGGCAAAAACAAGCCAACAGACCCGCGAAGGGGGAAAAGAGAATTTTCATTTTCCAAAGCCGGAAAAAAGCTTGCAAAAAAAATAAAAACAGGTATTGCAATCTGCGCCCGGCAGTAGTATTATGTTCTCAGAACATATGAACAATCGTTCATATGAACGCATAAGCAATTATTGGCAGAAAGATATTAGTGCCTGATACGGCGGAGGGACTGTAATGAAGAAGAAATATAAGCTGAATGAGATTGACTGCGCAAACTGTGCCATGAAGCTGGAGGAGGCTGTCAGTGAGATTGACGGAGTCAAATCTGCGAAAGTCAATTATATGATGCAGAAGTTAACTTTCGAGGCTGATGAAGACCGTATCGACGAGGTTGAGAAAGCAGTACTTGGGATCTGCAAGAAGATGGAGCCGGATATGGAGGTTGCGCCTCTTTAAGAGACAGATATTATTTACAGCCGGATGCCTCAGATGTATCCGGCTGAATCATTTCCCCGCATCCCGGCTTTGAACAGGCACAGGGCAGACCTGAATGATCGGGAGCGGGTTATCGGAGTAATAAACGTATGAAGCTTAACAAGAAACAGAAAAAATGGCTGGCCAGGATTGTTACAGCGGCAGTATTGTTCGTAGTGCTCGAGATTCTGGTTCACATGGGAGCGTTTGACGGAAATAAATGGTGGATCGGTTTTCTGTTTGCCCTCGTGCCGTATCTGATCGTGGGATATGACGTTATCCTAAAGTCGATTCGCAATATCTCCAGAGGAGATGTGTTTGACGAGAACTTCTTGATGATGATCGCCACTTTCGGTGCTTTTGGTATCCGGGAATACCCGGAGGCAGTCGCGGTCATGCTTCTCTATCAGATCGGTGAACTGTTCCAGAATTACGCGACGGGCAAGAGTCGTGATTCTATCTCTGACCTGATGAGTATCGCTCCCGAGACAGCTTTCGTAGAGCGGGACGGTGAGATCGAGGAAGTGGACCCGGATGAGGTCGAAGCAGGAGAGATCATTGTGATTCGTCCCGGGGAGAGGATCCCGCTTGACGGAGAGGTCACGGAAGGTGAATCGTTGATCGATACCTCCGCACTGACCGGTGAACCGGTTCCGCGCAGGGCTGCGTGCGGTGATATGGTGATCTCCGGATGTGTGAACGGTCAGGGGACGCTGAAGGTAAGGACTACAAAAGCTTATGAGGACTCCACGGTTGCCAGGATACTGGAGATGGTGGAGACCGCCACAGAGAAGAAGACCAGAGTTGAGAATTTTGTCACCAGATTTGCCCATGTCTATACGCCGATCGTTACGATAGGAGCGGTTGTTCTGGCGCTGATTCCGCCCATCATTCTGGGCGGCGGGGCACAGGTCTGGATCTCCTGGATCCGCAGAGCCTGCATCTTCCTGGTTGTCTCCTGTCCCTGCGCGCTGGTGATCTCCGTGCCGCTTGGATTCTTCGGGGGGATCGGTGCGGCATCCCGCATCGGCGTTCTGGTGAAGGGAAGCAACTACCTGGAAGCGCTTGCGCATGTAAACACGGTTGTATTTGACAAGACCGGCACACTGACCAGAGGTGAATTCCGGGTCAGCCGTATCTCTCCTGCCGGGGATGATTCCAAAGAGGCGCAGGACAGGCTTCTGGAACTGGCGGCATGCGCGGAATATTATTCCACACACCCCATTGCGGAATCCATAAGGACCGCTTACGGATGTCCGATCGAAGCATCCAGGATCGGAAATGCGGAAGAGATCGCCGGCCACGGCATTCTGGCTTCTGCTGACGGCCACGAGATCCTTGCCGGCAATGCGAAACTCATGCAGAGCAGGGGGATCAGTGCGCAGGAGCCGCAGACCGGCGGAACGGTCGTACATATTGCCTGCGACGGGAAATATGAAGGAATCATCGTCATTTCTGATACTGTCAAAGATGGCGCAACGCAGGCGGTCCGTGACATGAAGGCAGCAGGAGTTCGCAAATGCGTCATGCTGACTGGTGACCGCCGTGAATCTGCGATGGAGGTTGCTTCGCAGATCGGGATCGATGAGGTGCATGCGCAGCTTCTTCCCGGTGATAAGGTAGATCAGATCGAAAAGTTGATGCAATCTGAGAGCGGAAGCGGTAAACTGGCATTTGTAGGAGACGGGATCAATGACGCCCCTGTCCTGATGCGCTCTGACGTAGGAATCGCCATGGGATCGCTTGGCTCGGACGCGGCAATAGAAGCTGCGGACATCGTCCTGATGGATGATGACATCACGAAGATCGCGCAGACCGTGAAGATCGCGCGCAAAACAATCGGGATCATTCATGCGAACATCATCTTCGCCATAGCGGTGAAGATCATAATCCTGGTTCTGAGCGTGTTCGGGATCGCCAATATGTGGATGGCGATCTTCGGAGACGTCGGGGTACTTGTCCTGTGCATCCTCAATGCAATGAGACTTCTTAGAAGAAACGGATGATTCGGTGAAAATGAGTAAACCTCGAAAGAAAAAGAATAATACATGGGATAATCTGACAGGCTTCAGGTATGCGCACAGGGGCCTGTTCCACCAGCCGCTCTCAGCATCCGTGAAGGTGCTGATCCCGCTGGAGACGCCGCTCTGGAAAGCGGATATCGAGCAGTGGAAAGAAGAGGGAAAGAAGATCATCCCGGAGAATTCCATGGCTGCTTTCCGGATTGCGGTGAAGCATGGATTCGGAGCAGAGCTGGATGTGCACCTGACAAAGGACGGCAGGCTTGCCGTATATCATGACACTAACCTGATCCGTGTATGCGGAGTAAATGAAGAGATCGAGAATCTCACATGGGATGAGATCAGTCAGCTGCGTCTGCTGGATACAGATGCCCGAATCCCGGAATTCTCCCAGGTACTGGATCTGTACACTTCCGCAAAAGCACAGACTGACCGGATCGATACGAGAACAGGAACAGATGCCGTGACAGATTCTGATACGGGAACAGCTGAGGATAACAACGGGAATACAGCAGAGAGCGCGAAGCAGAACTATCTGCACCTTCCCCTGATCATTGAACTGAAGGCAGAGAAGAATGTGAAAGAACTCTGCGCAGCGGTCATGGAGACGGTCGACCGTTATCCTGCACTGAATTACTGTATCGAGAGTTTCGATCCCAGAGTAGTCTACTGGTTCAGGAAAAAACGTCCGGACGTGATCCGCGGACAGCTCACAGAGAACTTCTGCAGAAGCCGCGACGCGGTCCGCAAATGGGGCTACATCATGACCTTCGGTATGTGGTGCGGAGCTCCCGATATACTGTCCAGGCCGGACTTCATCGCAAGTAAGTTCAGAGACAGGAAGAACCTCATCATGCGTCTTCGCCATCGCCTGGGAGTCAAGCAGGTGAGCTGGACGATCAAGAATCACCGTCAGCTGAAAGACGTTGACAGGGAGGGCGGACTGAGTATCTTTGAGAGGTTCAACCCTGGAGAGAATTTGAAAAAACGGAAAAATTATAAAAACGAGAGTGATCAGGAGATTTCAGAGTAATCCGGGAAAGAAGAATATACATAAAAAAGCAGAGGCTGTGTGACCTCTGCTTTTTACATTTCAGCAGTTCCGGATCATGATATCGATGATCTCCCGGTCAGTACCTGCCATTCCTATGCGGGCGACTCTTCCGACATTCTTGATCGTATTCTCGACTCCCTTGGTGACGATTCCGTCTCCTCCGAAGAATTCAGATCCCTGGGTCTGCATCTGCCATCCGAGCAGTCCGGCCTCGACAGCGGACGCAATCTTGGCAGCGCAGCTGGCTTTTGCCCCGTCACAGATCATCCCGGAATCAATGGCGATCGCGTTAACGACAGTATGAGAGATCTCTTCAGACTTGCCGCCGTACAGGTAGGTAATCCCAGCACCGGCGCCGCAGCCTGCGGAAGTTGCGCCGCAGTACGCAGAGAGACGCCCTATCCCGGTCTTGAGATGGATGGTCACAAGATTGGATACTACGAGGGCGCGCAGCAGCAGTTCTTCGCTGACACCGATCTCCCGGGCGTAGACAATGACCGGAAGAGAGCAGGTGATACCCTGATTGCCGCTGCCGGAATTGATGACGACCGGAAGTTCACAGCCGCTCATCCTGGCGTCTGAAGCTGCCGCGGCTGCTGCTTTGGCACGGTTCTGCACAGAGCCTCCGTAGGAGCGCATCAGCACACGCCCGATCTGGGCACCCCAGTGCTCCCTCAGTCCGACTTCAGAGATCGCGGTATTGTACTGTATCTGTCTGTCCAGAGTCTCCTTCACGTCTTCAAGCTTTACATGGTCTGCGAATTCAACGATGGACCGGATATTCAGAAGAGAATAATCAGGGGCGTCATCACCGCCCGATTCATTTTCATCATCCTCACAGAAATCAAGCTGTACGAGAACCTCACCGTCTTTTTCCAGGCGGATCACATTGGTATGGGAACCTGCGATCTCACAGAAAGCGGTGTGCTGCCCTGCGCGGACACGGACCTGGATATCGAAGATAAAGTTCTGGTCAGATTTTTGCGATGAGATGGGAGTTTTTTCGAGATACTCCCTGATCCTCTCTATCTGCTCCGGGGTGATCCCCGACAGCACTTCCAGCTTCAGGTCCGCTTTGCCGGATATGATCCCCGCGGCCGCCGCTGCCTGTATGCCCTGCAGTCCTCCCGTGTGCGGAACTACCACACTTTTTACATTCTTGATGATATTGGGACTGGAGAAGACCTCCACCTCTTCAGGAGTGGCGCCAAGTGTCTGCGCGGCAAGAGCAGCCGCGTAGGCGATCGCGATCGGTTCCGTGCATCCCATGGCAGGCACCAACTCTGCCTTCAGGATACTGAGATAAACCTGATAAAGAGACGTGTCCATAGTGCTTCCCCCCGTGGATTTATTTTCAGCAAGCATCATCTTCAGTATAAACGGAATCCCTGATGATTGGAACACAGACAGGAAACATATTGCAGCTGAATATCAATCCCCCAGGATCTGCTCCAGACAGATGAACTGATCTTTCATTCCCATCCTGCGGTAGAACTTCAGGGCACTGTCATTTCCACCCCAGACATGGAGCGTTACATTGTAGAAGCCGTTCTTCTTCGCATAGTCCAGGACATATTCATAGAGCGCTTTGCCGACATGCTGCCCGCGGGACTTCTCATCTACACACAGGTCATCGATATAAAGTGTCCGGATGCCGGTGCGAAGCGGCGATTCTTCCGTGACCTCAGTCTGGCAGAAGATGTAACCGAGAAGCCTGTCTTCGTCATCCGCATATACGAAGATAGGCTCGTCATCATCTTTCAGCTTCTGCGCAAGTTCCTGCGCATTGTATTTGGTGGCAGGTCCCTTGAACAGATCCGGACGGATCGTGTGGTGGACCATATTGACCTCGACCAGCAGGCGGAGGATATCGTCTATATCGTGTTCAACTGCTCTTCTGATATGCATGTTTCAAACCTTTCTTGAAAACTCTTATTACTCGTGTATCAGACCGGAGCTATCCATTAATGAAATGAATACCCCGGAAGGAATTATACATTATCTTGTCCGCCCGGTGGAAGTTCTTTATAATAATGCGGTAAGACCCGGAAGGTATCATCATCAGAGAATAATCACGGAATGATAACAGGCGGAGGACAGATACGTGAAAGAGACTTCGTTAGTCCATATCATTAAAGACGACTGTGTCCTGATGCTTCACCGGACCAGGAAGAAGAACGACATCAACCATGACAAGTGGATCGGTGTCGGCGGTAAGTTCGAGTGGGGCGAGAGTCCGGAAGAGTGCATGCGCAGGGAAGTGTACGAGGAGACAGGGCTTCTCATCGACGATTATCGATATTGCGGGATCGTTACCTTCGTATCTGACGAAGATGACATGGAATACATGCATCTGTTCATGGTTACAGGCTTCCACGATACAGAAGGAAATTACGTAAAGAATGCAAAGAGCTCTGGGGAAGGATCCCCCATACGGCTGAAGGAATGCGACGAGGGCGAACTGGAGTGGCTTCCCAAAAGTGAGCTTACCCGCATCCCGCACTGGGAGGGAGACCGGCTGTTCCTGTCCATGATCATGTACAGGGAATTCCCGTTTTTCTCCATGAAACTGGTCTACCGGCAGGGCGAACTGGTGAAGGCAGTCCTGAATGAACACAACTGCCTGGTGACGGACAGGCTTCTCCTGCGGCCGTGGCTTCGCGAAGACGCCGCCGATCTGTATGAGTCTGCCCGCAACCCGGTCATCGGACCGCCGGCGGGATGGCCTCCCCACACAGACGTTGCTGACAGCCGCAGAGTGATCCGCGACGTACTTACCAGGCCTGAGATCTACGCTATAGTTCTTCGAGATACATCAAAGCCCATCGGGTCTGTGGGACTGCAGAACTTCAGGCTCACGGGACCGGACGGATTCCTTGTCTCGTATTTTGATGAAAGACAGAGTGAAGATCCGCTGTGCTGTACGCGGCAGGGGCATATGTACGAAGAGAGCAATGACCGGGACGAAGGACTTCCGGAGGGACTGAACATAGAAGCAGAACTTGGTTACTGGCTTGCCGAACCTTACTGGCATCAGGGCATCATGGCCGAAGCGGCAGCTGCTGTTCTGGAACATGGCAGACGGGATCTTGGTCTGCAACGAATCTGGGCAGACTATTATGAGGGAAATGAGGCATCCCGGAAAGTGATAGAGCGTGCCGGATTTCATTTTCACCATATTGACCGCCACCGCGTCCTGGAACTTCTGGGAGAGGAGAGGACGTCCTACGTGAATGTTCTTGAATATGATTAAAATAAAAACAGCGCCGGAATCCATATGGACTCCGGCGCTGATCACATGTGCCTGTTCTCAGTTGTTCCAGTCAGAATCATTGTTCTGTCCGGCACTGCGTTTCTTCTTATCGCGCAGAGCGGTTGTCTGGAAGGTAAAGTAATCCGGACGGTGGCGGGTCTGCGTGTACTCAAACATCACGCCCTCTGAATTGAACGTCTGTCCGGTGACGACGGCCAGTGTATCATATCCCTTCAGGTCCAGGCTGTCCTCGTCCATCTGCGTGACACGTTCCACGGTAATCGTACGCTTACTCATAACGATCGGCATGCCCAGATCATTCTCAATGTAATTGTAGATCGAATGGACGCAGATCTCCTTGTTGAGCCCCGGGACCAGCTTCTTGTCATAGAGGTTGATGTCAAATACGCAGGGATCACCGTCCAGAGAACGGACACGCTGAATGTAGTACAGCTCCGTGCCCACCGGGAATCCGGTATGTCTTGCGACATGTTCGTCGGCGGTAATCTCAGTGAACCGGATGACCCTGGTCGATAATTCTCCGAGATTATTGCGCTTTGCGCTCTCACGGAAAGATTCGATGCCGGCGAGCAGGAACGGCGGTGTCTGTGTCTTCGTATAGATAACACGGACCCCTCTTCCGTGCATCGGCTGCACATAACCTTCCTCGGCCAGCATGGCGATCGCACGGCGGACTGTATTGCGTGAGCAGTCAAAGCGAACGATCAGCTGATTCTCCGACGGCATCAGGGACTGGTATGGGAGTTTCTCCGACTCGATGTCCGACTTCAGTTCTCTGTAGATTGCTTCAAATTTTGACTTTGGCATAATGTGCCCCCCAACCCTTCAAGTGACATAAAACTCAATTACAGACAAATTCCTTGTTTAAACATACTAGTATTAATTATAATATTTCAGTTATCCGCGTCAAGCACAAATCTGAGGTTTTTTGCGATTATCTTCGCCATTACAGCAGATTCCGGAAATGAAATGCCTTCTTTCCTGAAGCGTAGTCTCCTACAATCTGCCCGTGACCGTACAGGCGGTACTTATAGGTTACCAGCCCTTCCAGTCCTACCGGACCTCTCGCATGAATCTTGCTGGTCGAGATTCCGACCTCAGCCCCGAACCCGTAACGGAATCCGTCCGCGAAACGGGTCGAGCAGTTGCGGTAGACACCGGCGGAATCCACCAGCGTCATGAAACGGTCTGCCGCGGCGTCATCTTCTGTAATGATGCAGTCTGTATGGTGAGAGCCGAAACGGTTGATGTGTGCCGCGGCTTCATCCACACTGCCGACCAGTTTTACAGAAAGAACCAGGTCCAGATACTCTTTTCTGAAATCATCCTCTCCCATCACGTCATCCCCGGCGATCTGCGAAAGGGCAGCAGGAGCTTCTTTTCCGAAACCAGCGTCTCTCAGAATGGCCGCAGCCTCTTCAGTCCCCCTCAGCTTTACGCCGTTTTCTGCAAGAGCTTTTGCGGCTTTCGGGAGAAATGAAGCCCCGATGGCCCGGTGGACCAGAAGGGTCTCTGTAGCATTGCAGGCTGCTGTGTACTGCGTTTTGGCGTCGATCAGGATCGGGACTGCAAGTTCCTGGTCCGCGTACTGGTCAACATAAGTATGGCAGATACCGTCGGAATGACCCATTACCGGGATCTTTGTATGATCCATGATGTAGCGGACAAATGAATTGGAGCCCCTCGGGATCACCAGATCCACGCAGTCGTCACATTCCAGCAGTTCATCGATCTCGCTGTGGGCAGAGGCCTGAAGCAGGCTTTCCGCCGGGATCCCTGCCGAAGCGGCGGCATCACGGATGAGATCAAACAGTACCTTATTGGTAGAAGCGGTCTCCCGTCCGCCTTTCAGGACGGCACAGTTTCCGCTCTTGATGCAAAGGCAGCTGATCTGCACCAGCGCATCCGGCCTTGCCTCGAAGATGATGCCGATCACTCCGATGGGTACGGTTACACGTTCCAGGACCAGGCCTTCATCAAGTTCCCTCTTCAGGGTGACCTTCCCGGTGGGATCCGGAATCGACAGAAGACTGTCAATGCCGGCCAGACAGTCGCTGAGCTTGTGCTCATCAAACTTCAGCCGCTTTTTTACAGAGTCAGCTATGCCGTCAGCGTCGGCACGCGCAAGGTCTTCACGGTTTGCGGCAAAGATTTCTTCACTGTGTGATGAGAGAGATGCCGCAATCGCCTTCAGTGCGCTGTTTCTTATGTCGACTCCCAGGGAAGCGACCGTGGGAGAGACCTCTTTCATTTTTCTGACATTGTCACGGATACTCATAGTTATGACCTCTTGCAGAGAATAGCGTTTACTCTGTTAACTTTACCACATACTTGTTGATTTTTACAGGTCTGTCCGCTATAATACATCCGTAAAAAAAGGCATATTCTAAAGATGCTTTTAAGATGTTACCAACTAACAGCAATTCAGGAAAGAGGTTTAATGTAATGGCGAATATTGATCTTACCAAGTATGGCATTACCGGCGCAACTGAAATCATCCACAACCCGTCATTTGAATTCCTCTATGAGGAAGAGATGAAACCGGGTCTGGAGGGCTATGATGTAGGTCAGCTCACCGAGCTCGACGCAGTCAATGTCATGACCGGTATCTACACCGGCCGTTCACCCAAAGACAAATACATCGTCATGGACGAGAATTCCAAGGACACTGTATGGTGGACCAGCGATGCGTACAAGAACGACAACCATCCCATGTCTGAGGATGTCTGGGCACAGGTTAAGGCGAAGGCCATCGAGCAGCTCTCCGGAAAGAGACTGTTTGTCATGGACTGCTTCTGCGGAACAAATGAGGATACCCGCATGGCTATCCGTTTCGTCATGGAAGTTGCATGGCAGGCTCATTTCGTCAAGAACATGTTTATCATCCCGACAGATGAGGAACTCGAGAACTTCGAACCGGACTTTGTAAGCTTCAATGCTTCCAAGGCAAAGTGCGACAACTACAAGGAACTCGGCCTCAACTCTGAGACTGTTTCAGCGTTCAACATCACCAGCCGTGAGCAGGTTATCCTGAACACCTGGTACGGCGGCGAGATGAAGAAGGGTATGTTCTCCATGATGAACTACTACCTGCCGCTGAAGGGCATTGCTTCCATGCACTGCTCCGCGAACACCGATATGGAAGGCAAGAACACTGCTATCTTCTTCGGTCTGTCCGGAACCGGCAAGACCACCCTTTCCACTGACCCGAAGAGACTTCTGATCGGTGATGACGAGCACGGCTGGGATGACAACGGCGTCTTCAACTTCGAGGGCGGCTGCTATGCAAAGGTCATCAATCTGGACAAAGAGTCTGAGCCGGATATCTACAATGCGATCAAGCGCAACGCTCTTCTTGAGAACGTTACCGTTGACGCAGAAGGCAAGATCGACTTTGCTGACAAGTCCGTCACCGAGAATACCCGTGTTTCCTATCCGATCGAGCATATCGAGAAGATCGCGAAGAACGTAAACGGCAAGTCCGCAGGCCCGGCAGCTGAGAATGTAATCTTCCTGTCTGCTGACGCATTTGGCGTACTTCCGCCGGTTTCCATCCTGACTCCGGAGCAGACTCAGTACTACTTCCTGAGCGGATTCACAGCAAAGCTTGCAGGAACCGAGCGCGGAATCACCGAGCCGACCCCGACCTTCTCCGCTTGCTTCGGACAGGCATTCCTGGAACTGCATCCAACCAAGTACGGCGAAGAGCTGGTTAAGAGAATGCAGAAGAGCGGCGCCAAGGCTTATCTGGTCAACACCGGATGGAACGGCACCGGCAAGAGAATCTCCATCAAGGATACCCGCGGAATCATCGACGCTATCCTGAACGGCGATGTCCTCAAGGCTCCGACCAAGAAGATTCCGTACTTCGATTTCGAGGTTCCGACCGAGCTTCCGGGCGTAGATCCTGGAATCCTGGATCCGAGAGATACCTACGAAGACGCAGCACAGTGGGATGAGAAGGCTAAGGATCTTGCAGGCCGCTTCATCAAGAACTTCGTGAAGTACGAAGGCAACGAAGCAGGCAAGGCACTGGTTGCAGCAGGCCCGAAGCTTTGATGATAAAAGCCGGACAATGCGAGAGCAGGACGCAAACCCGGAGGGCTTGCAGGGCTGAATGAGCATTGGGCGGTTTATCATAGAAGACCAAACTCAACTCAGTACGGGAGACTGATGCGTGGCAGCACGTGTCAGCCTCCCTTTACTTCTTAACAACATCGAAGGAAAACAATGGGAGAACAGAATCATAGTCCGAACATAGATATCGATATACTTCGGCCCTGGGAAAGCGTGGCTGGTTTTTCGGTATGTCCCGGACTATATGAACATAATGGCGCCCAGGCGCTGGGATATGGCGGCGCAGTTAATTTCACGGTCCATTCGAACGGCGCAACGGCAGTCGAACTGCTGCTGTTTCACCGTCTTGAAAAGGATCCCTACGCAGTGATCCCGTTCCCGGAGAATTACCGTGTCGGCGATGTGTGGTCCATGGTGGTATTCGGACTGGATATCACGCAGTTTGAGTATGCCTACCGTGTGGACGGTCCGTGGGATCCCGGAAAAGGTCTTTTATTTGACCGCAGGCATGTACTTCTGGATATCTACGCAAAGGCGGTCACCGGTCAGAGGATCTGGGGCGAGAGGCAGCTGGAAGAGGGTGTATACCACGCCAGAGTCGTGCGCCACACATATGACTGGGGAGATCATTTCCGCTTGAAGATGCCCATGGAGGACATGATCATCTATGAGCTTCACGTGCGCGGGTTTACCATGGGGACTAACTCAGGGGTACGCCATCCCGGAACTTTTGAGGGACTTCGTGAGAAGATCCCGTATCTGAAGTGGCTGGGCATCACGGCAGTTGAACTGATGCCGATCTTCGAGTTCGATGAGATGCAGAACGTACGCAACTACGAAGGCAAGCGTCTCATGGATTACTGGGGCTACAACACGGTCAGTTATTTTGCCCCCAACTCCGGCTATACAGCCCGTGAAGAATACAACAGAGAAGGCAGCGAACTCAGGGATCTGATCAGCGCTCTTCATGAGGCGGGAATCATGGTCATCCTGGACGTTGTATTCAACCATACTGCAGAGGGAAATGAAGACGGCTCCTTCATCAGTTTCAAGGGATTTGACAACAACGTCTACTATATGCTGGATCCGGAGGGCAGGTACTACAATTTCTCCGGCTGCGGCAATACAGTGAACTGTAATCATCCGGTAGTGCAGGAGATGATCGTAGAATGTCTTCATCACTGGACGATCAACTATCATATCGACGGATTTAGATTTGACCTCGCCAGCATTCTCGGGAGAAATGAAGACGGCTCTCCGATGGAGCATCCGCCTCTTCTTCAGAGACTTGCGAAGGATCCTCTGCTTGCCGACGTGAAGCTGATCGCGGAAGCCTGGGACGCCGGCGGCATGTATCAGGTCGGAAGCTTTCCAGCCTGGAACCGCTGGGCAGAATGGAACGGCAAGTACAGAGACGATATGAGAGAGTTTCTGAAGGGAGACTACTGGGCTGCGCCGGAGGCAGCAAAGCGTATGATCGGATCCCCGGACCTGTATTCAACAGATCCGTCCGAGCAGGGCAGAAGTCCTCACGGATATCTGGGATACAACTCTTCCGTCAATTTTATTACCTGCCATGACGGTTTTACCCTGTATGACCTCTACGCTTATAACGAAAAGCACAATGAGGTGAACGGCTGGAATAATACGGACGGGGCAAATGACAACAGGAGCTGGAACTGCGGTGTTGAAGGCCCGAGCCTTGACCCGGAGATCGAGCATCTGCGCATGCAGATGATGAAGAACGCCATGGCGGCGCTGATGATGAGCCGGGGCACACCCATGTTCTACGCGGGAGATGAATTCGCCAATTCGCAGTTTGGCAATAACAACGGATACTGCCAGGACAATGAGATCAGCTGGCTGAACTGGAATTACTGCGACCGGAACAGGGAGATGCTGGAATTCACAAGAGATGTGATCGCGTTCAGAAAAGCCCACCAGTGCGTCAGCAGAGATCTGAAGCCTGCCCGGTGCGGATTCCCGAACATGTCTGTTCATGCGGGGACCCCGTGGAACGCACTGGTCACAAAAGAGACCAGGGCATTCTATGTAGTGTATGCAGGATACGATGAGAAACGGCAGGAGGATGACATTGTCTGTGTCGCGATCAACGTGTTCTGGGAACCGGTCGAGATCACCCTGCCGGATCTTCCGGATGGGAAGAGCTGGCATCTGTACGTATCGACAGGCGGAGAAGAGAGAGGCATGGCATGGCGAAGGGTCTCAATGCGCCCGCGCACGGTAGCGGTACTGAGTGCTGAATCTTTTTGAAATATCTTGTTTATATATGTACATTCTGACTGGATAAGATTATAATCGGTGTGTGGCATTTGCCGGTGGCGTACTTGAATACAGGAGTGTGACAGTATGATCAAAGCAGGAATTATTGGCTGCGGAAGCATTGCCAGGCACCGTCATGTTCCGGAATATGCGGCGAATCCGAATACGGAGATTGCAGGGTACTGTGACTGGGATCGTAACCGGGCACAGGAACTGGCCGCAAAGTACGGCGGCAGAGTGTATGAATCGGTGGACGAACTTCTTGCGGATCCGTCTATCGATGTAGTAAGCGTATGTGTGGCGAATACCCAGCATGCGGAAGTCACCATCAAAGCCCTTAATGCCGGAAAACATGTCCTGTGCGAGAAGCCGATGGCGGTTTCCGTAGAGGAGTGTGAAGCTATGGTGAAGGCTGCGGATGAAAACCACCGCACCCTTATGATCGGACAGAACCAGCGTCTGACACATGGTCACCAGAAAGCGAGACAACTGATACGGGAAGGCGCGATCGGAAGAGTCCTCACATTCAGGACCACCTTCGGACACGAAGGCCCGGAGAACTGGAGTATCATGAAGAATAATACCTGGTTCTTTGACAGGAAGCAGTCCGCCATGGGTGCTGTGGCAGATCTGGGGGTTCATAAGACGGATCTGATCCAGTATATCCTGGATGATTACGTGGAAGAAGTAAAGTCCGTGGTTGCGACGCTGGACAAGAAAGATCCGGACGGCAATCCGATCAGTGTAGATGACAATGCCATCTCCATCTATCGTATGCGCAGCGGGGCGATCGGCACCATGACTGCCAGCTGGACCTATTACGGTGCGTCTGAGGATAATAACACAGTTATCTACGGAACAGAAGGTGTTCTTCACATCTATGATCATCCGGATTACACGCTGTATATCCAGAAGAGGAATGGCGAGCGCATCTACTATGAGATGGACAAGCTGATCACCAATGAACTTCAGTTCAGCTCCGGCGTTATTGATGAGTTTGTTTCCGCAATTCTGGAAGGCAGGGAATCCTGCATCAGCGGCAGGGATGTCATGATTGCCATGAAGGCCGTTTTTGCAAGTGTGAAGTCGAGTGAGACCGGCGAAACCGTACGGATCAGCTGACAGGAGCTGATCCCTGATCAGAGTAAATCTGTTCTGTGCCATACAGAACCTGATTTTGTAACTATGAAGAGAAGGATTTGCAAAAGGGAGGAAAACACATGAGAAAACAGTTGGCAGGACTGATGGCTACCGTACTGGCTGTCGGAGCACTCAGCATCGGAGCATATGCTGATGACGCAGCTCACATCTATGTCCTTACAGCACCGGAGGATCACGGCTGGACCGGTTCCGTCGCGACTTTCGCAAAAGAGAAGATTGAAGAAGTCAATGCGGAAGGAACCTACACTGCAGAACTGATCACCTGCCAGGATGCAGCTACCCAGACAGCGAATATCGAAGATATCCTTGCAAAGGGTGAGGACAATATCGCATTCGTTATCCAGCCGATCGACGACACCGTACAGTCCGCGATCCAGCAGATCGTAGACGCGGAAGTTCCGTATGTGGCGTTCGACCGTATCATCGGGGACATCGCGGACACAGCAGTCTCCAATGTCAAGGGCGACAATGAAGGCATCGGCGCTGCCTGCGCGGCATATTTCGTATCTCTGGGAATGGCTCCCGGCGATGCAGTCTATGTCTATGAAGGCGACACCTCTTCCGTTACCACGCTGCGTGACGAAGGCTTCACCAAGTATATCACCGGCGAGCTGGAGTTCGAGGGCGAGACCATTGCCGACGACGCAAAATGGACTGAGGATCAGCTGGATTCCATCACCTACTCAGGCGCTATGAACTGGAGCCGTTCTGACACCAAGACTTCCTTCGAGTCTCTGATGGGCGATGCGGCTAATGCTGAGATCAAATGGTTCTACTCAGAAGACGACGAGCTGGCTATGGGTATCCTCGAGGCACTTGAGGGCGGCGGAATCGACGACGCAACCAAGGAAACCTTCCTCGGAAACGGCCCGGTCCTCTCCGGATGCGGCGGACTCGATGAGTTCTACGCAGTCCTTCGCGGCGAGACCTATACCGATATCGCAGAGAAGTTCAGCGGACTTGTATCTGTAACCTACAGCCCGGCTATGATCCAGACTGCGATCCAGGATATGGTTGATTACCTGAACGGCGACGAAGTCGAGCAGGATCACGTGATCGCATGCGAGAACGTTACTGCTGAGAATGTTGCGGATTATCCGTCCTTCTGATCAGCAGAAGCGCAGCTGATGCGCATTTGTGAAGCACAGACAGATAAAGGGCCCGGCCGGTTAAGCGCCGGGCTCCTTTCGGGCAGGGGCAGGTCCGGCCGGAAGATAACCGGCCTGGCTGCAGCCTGACTATTATTCCGGGGCAGGACTGCCCCGCAGCGAGGTGTAGTATGAGTTTACTGGAAATGCGCGGGATAAATAAATCCTTCAGCGGCGTACAGGTCCTGAAAGATGTCTCCCTGACCGTTGAAAAGGGAGAGGTGCATGCGCTTCTGGGGGAGAACGGAGCCGGCAAATCCACTCTGATGAACATCCTGACCGGAGTATATACCCGCGACAGCGGAACGGTCATATTCGACGGGCAGGAACTGAAGGACACCACGGTCCGTGATTCCGAGAAGGCAGGAATCGCATTTGTTCATCAGGAGCTGAATCTGTTCAACGACCTTACGGTCTATGAGAATATTTTCCTTGGGAAAGAGTATACAAATAAACTTGGAAAGACCGACAAGAAACGGATGATCAAAGAGGCGGAGGACCTCTTCACGCAGCTGGGCGTGAATGTAGATCCCCGGGCCAGGGTATCGGAGCTGACTACCAGTCAGAAACAGCTCCTGGAGATATCCAAAGCGCTCTTTTTTGAGGCAAAGCTCCTCATACTCGATGAGCCGACAACCGCTCTGAACAATGCGGAGATCGAGCATCTGTTCGGCATTATCCGCGGCCTCAGAGAAAAAGGAACCGCGTTCATTTTCATATCCCATAAGATGCCGGAGATCTTTGCCCTCGCGGACAGCTATACAGTATTCAGGAACGGAGAGTTCATCGGAAACGGAAAGCTCAGCGAGACGGATACAGACAGCATTATCAGCATGATGGTCGGCAGGACCTACTCTTCAGGCGATATCTATACTCCCCGTGAGACAGGGGATGTTGTGCTGAAACTGGATCATTTTACAGGACCCGGGTTCCACGATATCAGTATGGAGGTTAGAAAAGGTGCGGTGATCGGAATGACCGGCCTGCAGGGTTCCGGAGCAAGCGAGCTTCTGCAGTGCATGTTCGGGATCACATCTTCCTGGAGCGGCAGCATGACCATCAACGGAGCGCCGGTAAAACACGGAGACATCCATGGATCCATGCGTTCCGGAATGGGGCTTCTGCCGTCCAACCGCAAGGAGAATTCCGTTATTCCGGACATGACGATCGGAGAGAACCTCTCCCTTGCGGAGCAGACGCTCTCGTCCGGCAAATTCCATATCAGGAAGGCACAGGAACAGCAGAAGTATGAACAGTACAAAGATCTGCTGAATATCAAGGCAGTCAGCAGCCAGGATCCGATCACATCACTGTCCGGCGGCAACCAGCAGAAGGTCTTCATTGCCAGATGGCTGAATACCGGTGCGCAGATATTGCTGTTTGACAATCCGACACAGGGAATCGACGTTGGCGCCAAAACAGAGATCTACCGGCTGATGGAACAGCTGGCGGGAGAGGGCAAGACGATCCTCTTCACCTCGATGGAGGTACCGGAGATCCGCAATGTCGCGGATATATGCCACGTGTTCTATAACGGATCGATCATCGGAACTCTGGAAAATGACCAGATCGATGAGACAACAGTCATGCGTTATTCTACTAATTCCATCGGTGCGCAGCAGGCAGGGGAGGAGAGTTATGAAAAATAAATCAGGATTTACTAGATTTCTGGGAGAGTACAGTTATATATTCGTGTTTGTGATCATTCTGATCGTCTACATGATCACCAACAACGGCATTACATGGCCGGCGGCAATGAACATCTTCCGCCATTCGGCGGCAGTCGGAATCATCGCGGTAGGCATGGGCATGATTTGCCTGACCGGAGACATCGATCTGTCGGTCGGCTCCATGCTGGCCATCGTCTCGGGCTTCTCGGTAGTGATCTTCAACGTTACCAACAGCGTACTTCTTACTCTGCTGTTCAGCCTTGCCTTCGGCGCAGTACTCGGCCTGCTGAACGGTCTGCTGGTCGGACGCCTGGAGATCCCGGCGTTCATCGCGACACTGGCTACCATGCTGATCTTCCGTTCGCTGTCGCAGTACTTCTGCCAGCATATCGGCAAGGAACTGATCGGCGGAGGCAGCTCCGTGTATAAGATGGTCAATGCGAATTCGCAGTATAAGCCCTTCTATGATTTCGGAAACGGCAAACTGTTTACCGTTCCGAACGTGGGTCTGATCCTGATCGCCATCACAGTCCTGTTTGTATACATCTCAACCTCGACCAAGTTCGGCAAGAAGGTGTATGCGGTAGGAAGCAACCCGAAGGCAGCCCTTATGACCGGAATCAGCGTTCCGCATATCAAGGTTGTGGTCTTCACGATCACCGGCCTTCTGGTCGGACTGGCATCCTTCGTCTGGATCGGCATGAACGCCTCTTCAGACCCGGCAACCACCGGAAACAGCTATGAGATGTACGCGATCTCTGCAGTCGTCCTCGGAGGCATCAGCATGAGCGGCGGAAAGGGAAGGATCCTGGGCGTTCTGTTCGGCGCCATGTCCTACACCGTCATCGACAAGATCATCGTTGCCCTGAAGATGGACTCCCTGATCAATAACGCGATCAAGGGCGTGATCCTTCTGGTAGTTATCGCGATCCAGATCGTAACTCCGAAGATCCGTGAGAAACTGCGCAAAGCCTGATCCGAATACAGAACAAATGTTTGCATATGAGCCCTGCACATGCTATACTGTGAGGGCTCATATATTTTTGTTTCATTGGGAGAAAAGCTCCGCCTCCTGGGCGGTGTTTTGAATAAAGGACAGGACCGGATATGGAATTCAAACTGCATTCTGACTATCAGCCCACCGGCGACCAGCCGGAGGCAATAGAGGCTCTGACAGAGGGGTTCAGGCAGGGCAACCAGGCACAGACACTGCTCGGCGTTACCGGCTCGGGTAAGACATTTACCATGGCCAATGTAATACAGAATCTGCAGAAGCCGACCCTTGTCATCGCTCATAATAAAACGCTTGCCGCTCAGCTCTACGGAGAGTTCAAAGAGTTCTTTCCGGAGAACGCGGTGGAGTATTTTGTCTCTTACTATGATTATTACCAGCCTGAGGCATATGTGCCCCAGACGGATACCTATATTGAGAAGGATTCATCGATCAATGACGAGATCGATAAGCTGCGTCTGTCCGCGACAGCTTCCCTTGTGGGGAGAAATGATGTTATCGTGGTCAGTTCCGTTTCCTGTATCTATGGACTCGGCAGCCCTGTCGATTTCAAGGAGATGGCCCTGTACCTGAGGGTCGGGGAAGAGCGGGACCGCAATGAGATCCTGAAGAAACTGGTCCACCTTCACTATGACAGAAGCGACGTTGATTTTCACCGTTCTACTTTCCGGGTCAGGGGGGATGTCCTGGATATCTTCCCGGCGGATACGGATGACTTCGCCTACAGGGTGGAGTTTTTCGGAGATGAGATCGACCGGATCACCCAGATCGATCCGCTGACCGGACAGGCTAAAAGTTCCCTGAGCTTCATCGGCGTGTTCCCGGCGTCTCATTATGTCACTCCTGACTGGAAAGTGCAGGAAGCGATCCGCGGAATCAAAGAGGAACTGGAAGAACAGGTAAAACTGTTCCGCTCTGAGGATAAGCTGCTGGAAGCACAGAGGATCTCAGAGCGCACCAACTATGACATCGAGATGCTCAGGGAGACCGGCTTCTGTTCCGGCATCGAGAATTACTCAAGGCATATGGACGGCAGGTCCCCCGGGACGCCGCCCCAGACACTGCTGGATTATTTCCCTGATGAATTCCTGATCATCATCGACGAGTCCCATATGACACTGCCGCAGCTTCGCGCCATGTACAACGGAGACCAGTCCCGCAAGACCACTCTGGTGGATTACGGGTTCCGGCTTCCCAGCGCGAAAGACAACCGTCCGCTGCAGTTTGAGGAGTTCGAGGACAAGATCGACCAGATCATGTTCGTTTCCGCAACCCCCGGTCCCTATGAAGAGCAGCATGAACTGCTGCGCACAGAACAGATCATCCGTCCGACCGGACTTCTGGATCCGGCGATCGATGTCCGTCCTGTTGCAGGACAGGTGGATGACCTGATCGGCGAGATCAACAAAGAGACCGCGAAGGGGAACAAGATACTGGTCACCACACTGACCAAACGGATGGCAGAGGACCTGACCGAGTTCCTGAAGGACGCAGGGATCCGTGTGCAGTACCTGCACTCGGATATCGACACACTGGAGCGCTCGAAGATCATCCGCGATATGCGTCTGAATGTATTCGACGTCCTGGTCGGCATCAACCTGCTCAGAGAAGGTCTGGACATCCCGGAGATCACCCTGGTCGCGATTCTGGATGCAGACAAGGAAGGCTTCCTGAGATCGGAGACATCACTGATCCAGACGATCGGAAGAGCCGCCAGAAACTCCGAGGGTCATGTCATCATGTACGCGGATACCATGACTGACTCCATGAACAAAGCCATCAGCGAGACAAACCGCAGAAGGGCAGCCCAGCAGAAGTACAACGAACAGCATGGTATTACGCCGACTACGATCCGCAAGAAGGTCCGTGACCTGATCGCGATCTCGAAGGATATCGCACAGTCAGAAGCAGAGTTCGAGAAAGATCCGGAATCCATGAGCCGCAGGGAACTGGAGAAACTGATCGCGGATATAGAGAAGCAGATGAGAAAGGCGGCCGCAGACCTGAACTTCGAAGCAGCAGCGCAGCTGCGTGACAAGATGATAGAGCTGAAGAAGGTTCTGCAGGACCTGGACTGAGGAACAGCAGCATACGATTGAGAGGTTTTTATGCCGGATAAGAGAAGGGCGCCTGCGAGGGATATAAGCAAGTATATCCGTCTTCGCGGAGCCGGAGAGCATAATCTGAAGAATATTGACCTGGACATCCCGCGCAACCAGCTGGTGGTCATGACTGGATTGTCGGGATCGGGCAAGAGCAGTCTTGCCTTTGATACGATCTACGCAGAGGGGCAGCGGCGCTATATGGAGTCGCTCTCCAGCTATGCGCGGCAGTTCCTGGGGCAGATGGAGAAGCCGAAGGTAGACAGCCTGGAGGGCCTCCCGCCTGCGATCTCGATCGATCAGAAGTCGACCAACCGCAATCCCAGATCAACAGTTGGTACGGTTACGGAAGTATATGACTACTTCCGCCTTCTCTATGCCCGGTGCGGTGTTGTGCACTGTCCGACCTGCGGAAGAGAGATTAAGAAGCAGACTATCGACCAGATGGTTGATACTCTCATGGCGCTTCCTGAGAGGACCCGCCTGCAGCTGCTCGCACCGGTGGTCAGGGGCCGCAAGGGTATGCATGAGAAGCTTCTCGCGCAGGCAAGGAAGTCAGGCTATGTCCGCGTGCGTATCGACGGCAGTCTCTATGAACTGTCTGAGGAGATCACGCTGGACAAGAATATCAAGCATAACATTGAGATTCTGATTGACCGCCTGATTGTGAAGCCGGGTATCGAGAAGCGTCTGTCCGAATCCCTGGAACAGGTGCTGTCCCAGGCGGATGGTCTTGCCTATGTGGAAGTCCAGAGGCCGAAGGAGGCGAAGGATATCCACCCCGATGAGATCGGGAAAAATGTGTCCGGCTCAGGCAGTGAAGGTTCCGGAAGTGGTGCAGCCGGTGAAGGATCCGGAAGAGGTTCAGGCCGCGCGGATGCCGGAGATGGCACCGGCGCCGGAGGGGATGTGCTCCATGATGTTGAGATGCTGACTTTCTCCGAGAATTACGCCTGCCCCTATGACGGAACGTCCATAGAAGAGATCGAGCCGCGCTCATTCTCCTTCAATAATCCTTTCGGAGCCTGCCCTGAATGCACCGGCCTCGGATACAAGATGGAATTTGATGAGGACCTGATGATCCCGAACAAGGATCTGTCCATCGACGACGGTGCCATCGTTGTGCCGGGATGGCAGTCAAGCCGGCAGGAAGGCTCATTTACAAGATCATTGCTCGACGCACTGGCGGATGAGTACCACTTCAGCCTCAGTACGCCGTTCAAGGATTATCCGCAGGAGATCCACGACCTGCTGATCAACGGGACGGACGGCCGTGAGGTCAAGGTCCATTACCGCGGACAGAGGGGAGTCGGCGTCTACGATGTTGCCTTCGAAGGTCTGATCCGCAATGTGCAGCGCAGGTACCGTGAGACTTTCGGCGAAAATATGAAAGCGGAGTACGAGACTTATATGCGCATTACTCCCTGCAAAGCCTGCCGCGGGCAGAGGCTTAAGCCCGGTGCCCTGGCAGTCACCGTCGGGGATAAGAATATCTATGAGATGACGAATCTGTCCATCGGCGACCTGCAGAAGTTCCTGTGGACGATCGATATGCGCATGACCAGCCAGCAGCTGAAGATCGGAGAGCAGATCCTCAAAGAGATCCGCGCGAGGATCTCATTTCTCAACGACGTCGGACTGGACTATCTGTCCCTTGCCCGCGCGACAGGAACACTGTCGGGCGGAGAGGCGCAGAGGATCCGTCTGGCGACGCAGATCGGATCGGGTCTTGTGGGCGTCGCATATATCCTGGACGAGCCGTCCATCGGCCTCCACCAGAGGGACAATGACAAGCTGCTGAATACGCTGTACCACCTGAGAGACCTTGGCAACACCGTGATCGTCGTGGAACATGACGAAGACACCATGAGAGCGGCGGACTTCCTGGTCGACATCGGCCCCGGAGCCGGAGAGCACGGGGGGAGGATCGTCTGCGCGGGGACTGCCGAAGACATCGAGAACTGCAAAGAGTCCATAACCGGAGCCTATCTGTCCGGAAGGCTGCAGATCCCGGTGCCGGAGAAGCGCAGGGAGCCATCAGGCTGGCTTACGGTCAGCGGAGCTTCAGAGAACAACCTGAAGAATATCGACGTCAGGTTCCCGCTGGGTGTTTTCACCTGCGTGACAGGAGTGTCCGGCTCAGGCAAGAGTTCTCTGGTAAATGAGATCCTCTACAAGACTCTGGCAAATAAGCTGAACCGGGCTCACCAGATCGTGGGAAGGCACAAGTCGGTGGAATGGGACGGCAAACTGGACAAGGTGATCTGCATCGACCAGAGTCCGATCGGCCGCACGCCGCGATCCAACCCCGCCACCTACACGGGAGTCTTTGACCAGATCAGGGATCTGTTCGCAGGCACCAACGATTCGAAGGCGAGAGGCTACAAGAAGGGAAGGTTCTCATTTAACGTCAAAGGCGGCCGCTGCGAGGCGTGCTCCGGCGACGGCATTATCAAGATCGAGATGAACTTCCTTCCGGATGTCTACGTTCCCTGCGAAGTATGCCACGGTCACAGGTACAACAGAGAGACTCTGGAAGTGCGCTACAAAGGGAAGAATATCTATGAGGTCCTGGACATGACGGTCGAGGAGGCGCTGAAGTTTTTCGAACACGTGCCGTCCATCCGCACCAAGATCCAGACTCTCTATGATGTCGGGCTTGGCTACATTAAACTGGGACAGCCTTCGACCCAGCTGTCGGGCGGCGAGGCGCAGAGGATCAAGCTTGCCACCGAACTGTCAAGAAGGAGTACCGGAAGGACCGTATACATCCTGGACGAACCCACGACAGGACTTCATTTCGCAGACGTGCACAAGCTGACGGATATCCTGCAGAGGCTGACGGACGGAGGCAATACTGTGATCGTGATCGAGCACAACCTCGACGTGATCAAGTCGGCAGACTATCTGATTGATCTGGGGCCGGAAGGCGGAGACGGAGGCGGAACTGTGATCGCCCAGGGAACGCCGGAGGAGGTATCTTCGATGCCGGCGTCCTATACAGGCCAGTATGTAAAGCGTTACCTGAAATGACATGGCCAGACGTATTCGATTATTGCGAAGAGGACTGTCCTCAGTTACAATAGGATGGCGCGGAGCGGCAGGTACGCCGGTGGCGTATCTGGTTCCGGAATTACAGCAGAAAGAGACGGAAATGAGTATGGCAGGTCATCAGAGAGAGTTCAGTTTTAAAGATGAGGCGGGCAGTGTTGTCCAGGAGATTCTGAGGGATTACCAGGGCGGCAGGTCGATCGACCGAGTGGCTGCGGCGAAGGAGCCGGACAGGAATGTGATCGAGAAGATCATCAGGGAACTGTTCCAGATCGTGTACCCCGGCTACTATATGAATCCGGACACATCGCTTCGTGTTTTCAATATGGACGCTTCGATCAGTACGATTGTGGATGACATTATCATCAATCTGTCAGAACAGATCGAGGTCGCGCTCCGCTATACCGATGAGTTTCATACCAAGTCAGCGGAGTCTGTGCAGGAAGAGTCTCAGAGAGTCACGATCGAGTTCATGCATCGGATTCCCAGAGTGAGAGAGTATCTGGACACAGACGTGCAGGCGATGCTGGACGGGGACCCTGCAGCCTATTCCAAGAGTGAGATCATCCTCTGCTACCCCGGGCTGTATGCCATGACAGTATTCCGCCTGGCGCATGAACTGTATCTGCTGAAGGTTCCGATGATCCCTCGAATGATGACAGAATATGCCCATGACAAGACGGGCGTCGACCTGCATCCGGGTGCAACCATCGGCAAATATTTCATGATCGATCATGCCACAGGCATCGTCGTCGGTGAGACAACGATCATCGGCAATCATGTCAAGATCTACCAGGGAGTTACCATCGGTGCGCTTTCCACGCGCGCGGGCCACAACCTGCAGGGCAAAAAGAGACACCCGACGATCGAAGACAATGTCACGATCTATTCGGGTGCGTCAATTCTCGGCGGGGAGACTGTTATAGGACACGATGTCGTGATCGGCGGTAACTGTTTCATCACAGCATCCATTGCACCGAACTCCAGGGTCAATGTGAAAAACCAGGAGAGCCTGCTGCGGAAGGATATCGACGATCCGCTGATGTGGATCTGAACAGTCTGACTGCATCAGCGTGGATCATTTCGGAAGCGCTGCTTCATTTTCCAGCATCCATCGCATAATCTTGCCGGTTCTGGTACGCGGAAGCTTTCCCTCACGTGGTATGAGCTTCGCGATCTGGCGGCTGCGCGGATAGTGGCGGTTCAATGAATGGACAGCCTTCTCTACCTGTGCGCGCATGATACGGCTGCTGTACAGCAGAGCAGGGCGTCCGTCTGCAAGGACTACGCATAGTTCTCCGGTATCCAGCTCCTGTGACAGATAGGATTCATATTCAAGGCAGGATATTTTATTTCCATCGGGAAGTACCAGTATATCCTTCTTGCGTCCTGTTATGCGCAGTGCGCCTCTTTCATCGATACGGCCAAGGTCGCCTGTCGGAAACCAGCCGTCTTCTGTAAGCGGAAGACGTACGACGCCGTTTTCCGGATCCAGGTACCCGGCCATCAGAGCCGCTGTCTTCACCATGATCTCTCCGTCGGGGGCGATCTTCAGATCAGCCCCGGGGCAGATATACAGAGCAAGCGGATCACTGAGGTCTTTCGTGATCGCAAGTCCGCTTGAGGTCTCGGTCAGGCCATAGCCTGTATAGGTCTGCATGCCGCGCATCTGGAATGCCCGAAGGGTCTCCTGCGAAGGGACGGCTGCTCCGATCAGTACGACTTTCAGTTCCCTGTTCAGGGCATCCATACGGAGCAGCAGGTCTGCCATGGTAGGGACAACCGGAAGGATAGTCGGATGGTAATACCGGCAGTCATCGATTATATGCTGTTCGCCTCTTCCCAGGGCAATCCTGGCACTGTAGCACAGTCCCCACAGAAGTCCGCATACGAATCCATATACATGGGACAGAGGAAGGATGCTCAGCAGAAGATCGCTCCTTGAGCAGGGAAGCATGGACTGACCGCCCCATGTGCTGGCAAGCAGGGCTTTGGTTGTGAGAACGACAGCACGTGAACGGCTGGTCGTGCCGGATGTAAAGAAGAGGATCCTGCCTTCGCTGCCTTCATCACGGCGGCCTCCCGCAGGAAGAAGCGGCAGGAAAACATCGCTGATCTGCCTGACAGTATCGGCAGAAGTATTCTCATCGACCAGAATGACATCATGCCCGCCTATAACGTCTGCAAATATGCGGATGACGGTCTGCGGGGAATGATCCGTCCGGATAACCTCACAGCAGGATGGCGCAGCGTTGATCTTTTCGTACAGATCGTGGAAGGTTAGGATGATCTTATCATCCCCTTCGGCATAGATAATGGCAGGGCCGGAGCGTTTTCCCCAGCTGTCTTTCAGTTCCTGAAAACTAGTGTATTTGGTCATGATAGATGTCGGATTTCAATGATATGTTATTTAAACAAGTTCCGTCAGTATATTATCAGAATCACCCGGTAGAGCTGCCGGCTTTTCAAGGGGAGTATAAATAATTAATAAGGGGTTGTAAAAAATATCATTAAGGGTAATATTTTTTACAAGAGGATTATAGTATATGACAGATAAAAAAGCAACTACTTTTTTAAACGAGAGGCTTACACTCATATGCCCGTGCCACTTCGGTCTGGAGAGTGTTCTCAAGAGAGAAATCCAGGATCTGGGCTATGAGATCAGCCAGGTGGAAGACGGCAAAGTCTCATTTGAGGGAGACTGGCAGGCAGTCTGCTATGCGAATGTATTCCTGCGCACCGCGGAGAGAGTACTGGTGAAGGCAGGCTCATTTCACGCGGAAACCTTCGAGGACCTGTTCCAGGGGACGAAGGCGATCGAGTGGGAACGCTATCTGCCGCGGGACGCAAAGTTCTGGGTGGCCAAGGCAACCAGTGTCAGGAGCAAACTGTTCTCTCCCAGAGATATCCAGTCTATCATGAAAAAGGCGATGGTGGAACGGATGCGCCAGAAGTACCGTCTGATCGAGTTCCCGGAGACCGGGTGCGAGTTCCCTCTCAGAGTCACCATCATGAAGGATGAAGTCACGGTCGGCATCGATACGACAGGTGTCTCTCTTCACAAGAGAGGATACCGTCTGCTGACTGCGAAGGCGCCTATCTCAGAGACACTTGCCAGTGCACTCATCATGCTGACGCCCTGGAAGAAGGACCGCATTCTGGTAGATCCATTCTGCGGGTCCGGCACATTTCCGATTGAGGCGGCCCTGATTGCAGCAAACATCGCCCCGGGGATGAACCGGGAATTTCTTGCGGAGCAGTGGGAACATCTGATTCCGAAGAAGTACTGGTATGATGTTATCGATGACGCCAACAGCCGTATTGATGATGATATTGAGACAGATATCCAGGGGTACGACATAGACGGCGAAGTCGTGAAAGCGGCCAGGGAGAACGCCAGAAACGCGGGAGTCGACCATCTGATTCATTTTCAGAGAAGACCGGTATCAGAACTCAGCCATCCGAAGAAGTACGGATTTGTCATAACCAACCCGCCCTACGGCGAGCGCCTGGAAGAGAAAAAAGAACTGCCCGGACTCTACAGAGAGATCGGACAGGCGTTCAAGAGGCTTGATTCCTGGTCGGAATACATCATCACGTCCTATGACCAGGCAGAGAAGTATATCGGCAGGAAGGCTGACAAGAATCGTAAGATCTACAACGGTATGATCAAAACATATTTCTATCAGTATCTGGGACCGAAGCCTCCCAGAAGAAATTCATAATCTGTAAATGAAAACAGCCCGGATTCTCAGGTATGCTACTGAGAGGATCGGGCTGTTATCAGTTTATATATATTTAGGCAGCGCCGCGGGTCAGAAAGGCTTGTTTTGCTATAGCAGACCCATCTTACAGTCGAAGTAAGAAAGATCAGGAGAAAGTTCAGGGAAAGATCTCGTGCAGCCGGGCTCTGGCATACTCATCAACAGAAACGGCAAGTTCTTCATAGCGTCTCATGAAATCTTCCGCCTCCGGCGTAAGGAATGCGCTGCCGCCCGTGGCTCCGCCCTGCTGTCTTACGACCAGCTTGCAGCCAAGGGCTGACTCTGCGTGTTTCAGGATCCTGCGTCCTTTTGAGTAAGACATGCCCATGGCTTCGCAGGCGTCTTTCACAGAGCCGTGTACCCGGATTCCGCTCAGCAGGTCCTGAACGCCCGGTCCGTAGAACTTCTCGCTGTGTCTTTTCAGAAGAGTCACCCGGATCTTTGCGGACAGATCTAATTCGTTCATAAATATATAACCTGTAAAACCCTTCCCGCCGGATTGACCGGCAGTTTCCATCAATGACTGTAAGGTAAGCCGGCGCAGCAGCCGGTTTATTCCCCGGGCGGAATCACTTTCCATCCGGGCATCAGTTCGCTGGTGCCCTTTTTCAGGTCGTCAAAAAACTGTTCTGTGCTGAGTATAGCACCAGTCCTGCCTTCTTTCATCATGCAGACGTTGCTGCCCATCCGGTAGACTTCGTCAAGGTCGTGGGAGACAAAGATGACAGGTTTCTTCTCTTCAGAGAGCATCTGGAGCATCTCATTTTCAAGTTCCCATTTCAGCATGGTATCCAGAGCGGCGAACGGCTCGTCCAGCAGGATCACATCCGGATCCTGCGCTGCAATTCTTGCCATGGCGGTGCGCTGTTTCTGCCCGCCTGAGAGCTCACGGGGCAGGCGTTCGCCCAGATCCGCGATACGGAACCGTTCCAGAAAGGGATCTGCCAGCGAGGGGTCCGGTTTCCTGCCCATGCCTGCCAGGATGTTCTGGCGGACTGTCATATGAGGAAACAGGGCATAGTCCTGGAACATATATCCCACACGCCGCTTCTGCGGCGGAAGATTGATCTTCTGATCAGAGTCAAACAGCACACGGCTGCCCAGAATAATCCTGCCTTCATCAGGGCGTTCGATCCCTGCGATGCATTTCAGTGTCAGCGTCTTGCCGCAGCCCGAAGCGCCGAGCAGAGAGAGCAGTCCGTCGCCGGATGACAGATTCGCCTCCAGGCAGAATTCACCAAGTCTCTTTTTAATATGAACCTGAAGTTCCATAATGTACCCTTAACAGTCAGTTATCAGTAGCGTACTTTGTTTTTCATATGCCTGGCGGTCACCAGATTCATCAGAAGGATGATCAGGAAGGCAATGATCATAATCACAGCCACCCAGAATCCGGCTGTGGCGTAGTCCCCGTTCTGGATGACCATGGCGATCTTCTGGGATATGGTCCCTGTCTTTCCGGGAATATTCCCCGCCAGCATGGAGGTGGCTCCGTATTCTCCGAGGGCACGTGCGAATGTCAGGATCGTTCCGGATACGATGCCCGGCCCCGAACACGGCATGATCACTCTCCAGAAGATCCTGGTCTCACTCATTCCCAGCGTTCTTGCCGCATAGACCAGATTCACGTCGATCTGCTCAAAGGCTGCACGCGCGTTGCGGTACATCAGCGGAAATGCAATGACGGTAGCCGCGATTACACAGCCCAGCCAGGTCTGCACCGCTTTGATGCCGAAATTGCTGTACAGTGCACTTCCCAGCGGACGCCTTGTGGAGAAGATCAGCAGCAGGAAGAAACCTGCCACAGTGGGCGGGAGCACCATGGGGAGAGTCAGGATCCCGTCCGCTGCCGCGCGCACTCCGGGCGATGCTTTGACCACTTTCCTCGCGGCGAAGATTCCCAGGAAAAATGAGATCACTGTTGCGACAATCCCTGTTTTCAGGGAGATAAACAACGGGCTCCAGTCCAGGCCGGAGAGAAACTGCATAAAACTATTCATTGAATCTGTACCTTTTAACCAGAATGTATAAAACAGCCCGCATTCCCGCAGGAGTGCAGGCTGTGTTCATTTTACCATACAGAGAAAGAACTGTCCTCTGGTCTTACTCAGCTTCGGTCTCGGCTTCATTTCTGCCTAGATTCGTATCAAAGTAGTAGGAATCAAAGATCTCTTTGGCCGTATCGGTAGTCAGGAATGCTGCAAAGTCAGCGGCCGCAGCCTGCGCTGTCTCATCTGCTTCAGGATTGACGATCTGCGCTGCCGGATAGATGACGTCGCCTGTCAGATCATAGGGGACCTTCTCGATGATAATCAGGGTATCCTCAAACCCATAGGTGTCGGAGAAATAAGTGGTGCCGACTTCATTTGCCCCTTCCGACACGGCGGCTGCGACAGCACCGACATTGGCGCACTCATTGATCTCGATCCCGCCGAGCGCGTCGGAGACTTCCTGAGTGGTGATCTGTGAGACATCACCGTCTTCCGGTGCCTCGATCATACCTGCATTCACAAATGCCTGGCGGGTATATTTCCCGACGGGAACGGAGCCGTCAGCAAGGGCAAAACTGGAAGCCGTTCCGATATCTTCAAGTCCGGTCACTTTGGTACCGCTGTCCTTGTAAGTTACGACGCAGACCTGGTTGTTGACGATATCGGCCCTGGTGCCGTCCACGACCAGTTCTTTCTCCTCCAGTTCATTCATCTGCTTCTGAGCCGCGGAGAAGAATACATCACATGCAGCTCCTTCTTCAATCTGAGTCATCAGGGTTCCTGAACTGTCGTAACTCGGAGTGACGGTGACGTTCGGCTGAAGTTCATTGTATGCCGGGATGATACTCTGATCGAGAACCGTATTCAGACTCTTTGCTGCGAATACGATGATCTCAGTATCCGGGAACTGTTCCGGAGCTTCCTCAGCACAGGCAAAGGATGAAAAACTCATGCCGAGAACTGCTGCAAGTACGATAGCCAACTGTTTTTTCATGATAAGTCCTCCCACACTGTGAATATGTTTCCATATGAATGAGTATGCTAATGTCATGATAAAATGAACACGAGCGAGTGTCAAGTAAAAAACACTCGCTTTGACGAGTTGCGCAGACACGAAGACGGATCATCTGGTATAATAATCAGTTAAGACATAAGCTATCCGGCGGATATTTAAG
This sequence comes from uncultured Lachnospiraceae bacterium, assembly GCA_902801515.1. Classification (GTDB taxonomy): domain Bacteria; phylum Bacillota; class Clostridia; order Lachnospirales; family Lachnospiraceae; genus Porcincola. The sequence goes on along the minus strand of CADCII010000011.1, from coordinate 52,256 downwards.
ACAGGAGAGAGTGTATGTCAGGGATCTATCATGACGAGCCTATACAGGGAAGAGGGAGCGGCCGCAGAGACCGGTCCTCTGACCGCGACCGCAGAAGCCGTGCCCTGGGATACCGCTCAAACAGCTCTTCATGGACATTTATATCGGAAGAAGAACTCTACGGACGAAGAGGCACCCGGGAAGGCACAGTAAACGCGGGCAGTCTTCCGGAGAAACTCAGAAAGCTTCTGGAGATGACCCGAACCTACGAGACAGATGACCGGAAGAGAACAGAAGCATTTCTGGAGCAGGCAGCATACATGGCGGATTATGAAGAGGACTACCGCATGCGGGGCATACCGGTCCGGCATATATTTGTGGCATACCAGGAGATGCAGCCTGATGAACTGAGGGGATATTTTGCCTGGAGAACACGTATCCGCGCAGGGGAGAAAGCTGCAGGAGGAAGAGATTTTACACGGCTCTATGCTGCGGAACTGATCAACCTGGCCGGAGTATCTTCCGCACAGGAAGCCTTCGACAGACTGCTGTATCTTCAGGCATCGGCAGGGGGGTCAGATACACTGCTTGCAGACGCTTCCCTGAAACATGTGCTGCGGGATTTTGTCATAGCTCATAATCTTGGGCATGATCTCGCGCTTGCCTACTGCATCGATGATCCGGAGAAGGAAGCCGCGGATCTGGGACTGGCGTATGCAGATACTGTTGATGATCATACGCTGTATGCCGCTGTCCGCACTCTTGCGGGCGACCAGATCGACGGATCCAGATTCCTGCCCATGATCGAGGAGGATGCCTGCCATGTGATAGCCAGGACTGTCCGAATCATCTCCGCGAAGGAGAAGGCTCAGAAGGGAAAAGGAATCCTTGAGAGACTTCTCGGACCGGTGAGAAAGAAACCTCACACGATGTTTTCCTGGCTTCCGTTCCGCACAGAGCAGCCGGACGGATACCGGTATGAAGTAGACCCGGTCCGCGCATATGAGTACACTGACGGAACCTGGTACTGCTGCAGTTATTCTTCTTACAGGAATCCGGATGAGATTCAAAACCTTGCAGGAATTGTACGGGAATGCGAGAGACTTCTGCGAAAATCATTTCATTATAAAAATGCGCTCCCGGACCGGCGCAAAGACCCGCAGACTGCAGCCCTGATCAGTGATGTCATCAGGGGATGGATGGAAGAAAAAGCCCGCAGGATGCGTCCTGAGATACGGATCGACCTGAAGAAACTGTCAGGGATCAGGGCAGCTGCGGATATCACCAGGGAGAGGCTGCTGGAAGGGACCGAGGATGCACAGGAGAGCGGAGGATTGTCGGACCTGCTGTGGGACGCCATGCCCAAACCGCCGGAGATGGCTGGTGCCATACCTGAGCAGCCGGAGACGGCTGATATTGAGTCGGAGACCAGGGGCTCGGATGATGCCAGACCAATTCCCCCTGTGCCTTTGAATACAAGTGAGAATTATGCAGTGACAACGCCTATCGGGCGGGATTCTGCCCGGACTGGAGAATCATCCGTCTTCACAGCTGATGAAAATGAATTCCTCAGGCTGCTTCTGGAAGGAAAACCCTGGAAAGAATTCATATCCGAAAGACAGCTGATGCTGTCGGTTTTTGCGGATAGTATCAATGAGAAGGCTTACGACATCCTTGGGGATACGATCCTGGAGGTCGAAGACGGAACGCCGTCGCTTGTCAGTGATTACCTGGAAGATGTAAAGCAGATGACTGACTGAGAATACTGCAGATAAAGAATGCAGAGCCGGTAAAGTAACAGAGAATCAGCAATTATTCGGAAATTTATAAAAATAATTAAAAAAATACTGACATTTTATGCGGTATGTTGTATAATCAAGCTTAACTGAGGGACTCTACCTCGGTTACTTTTGCTACCAAAAAATTAAGGGGAGATAACTGTTGGACAACGATCAGAATATTGTTAAGGAGCAAAACACTCAGACTGCCGGACAGAAGCCCTGGCATAAGAGAACATGGGTCCGGGTGGTCGCACTGGTCATAGTTGCAGGGATGATCGCATCGGAACTGCTGAGCAGGATTGTCAGCTCCGACACATTAGTCATTTCAGATAATGAGCAGACGCAGGCTCTGATCAATTCGGACCTGGCAGAAGCGCTGAAGCACCCGATAGAATTAAATGACGCGTACCGCAAAGCGGTATATCAGGAGAAACTGGAACAGAAGCGCAAGGAGAAGCTCTTCACACTGGGTGAGAAGGCGGAAAAACAGATTGCCGACGGGGAATACAGGAAAGCCGTCGCGACGCTGGATGAACTTCTGGGAGAGGTTACGGACGAAGAGGCTGATATCTGGCAACTTCGGATCATACGGGCACAGCTTCTGTTCTCAGACGGACAGATTGAAAAGTCGTCCGATGCCTGCACAGAGGTGATCGAAGCAGGAGAAGATGAAGGAGGCACCTGCAGTTTCATACGTTCTCTTATCAAGATCGCCGATGAAGACTACGAAGGCGCCAGGGAAGATCTCCTGGGGGCCCTGGAGAATGGATATACACAGGAGGATGTCTGCAGTGTACATCTCGCGTACTGCGACTACTACCTGGAAGATTACGAATCCGTGCTTCGGTACACCGCCAGCGCGAGAGCGCAGGGGATCTCTGATAAATACGAATACACGATCCTGTACCTTGAGGCAATGTCCCAGCTTCAGCTGGCAAGGTACGAGGACAGTATAGATTCAATCACAAAACTTCTTGAGATGGAGGAAGATTCAGACGGATCACTTCATTATTACAGAGGTGTATGCTATCTGGCTCTTGAAGATTACAAGACAGCAGCAGAAGCTTTCAAAGCGGCGGAAAAAGCCGGTTTTGGGAACTCGAAGGATGATGGAACAAAGAAAACAATGCTTCTGTATAACATGGGTGTTGCTGCCGCAGGCTGCGATGATCCCGAAGAAGCAAAACGTTACATGAAGCAGGTCGTCTCAAGGGATGACGACAAGACTCTCGCAGAAGCAGCACAGAATCTTCTCGATATGTACAGGGAGGCAGAGGAAGCTGCGAGACTGCAGCAGGAAACAGAGAGTTAATCGATAATGATTCCGATAAACAGAATGAGATTTTCAGATTCATCAGGAAAGACAGTGGTTTTTCGACACAGGAAAGGAGACACAGGAATGAGGCAGATCAAGCTTAAAAAAGTAATGCTGGCGGCATTTATGTCAGCGTCACTTTTGCTCGGAACTGCAGGTTTCATTTCGGCGGAAGAGAATCCGGCGGAAGAAACTGCTGTGGAACAGTCTGCACCGGCGGCAGAGACCCCGGCGCCAGCTCCTGCACCGGCCCCTGCACCAGCACCGGCCCCTGCACCGGCACCGGCCCCTGCACCAGCACCGGCGGCCGTGTCTGCACCTGCACCGGCTCCCGAGCCCGCGGCGCAGACCGTATCCGAACCGGCGGCAGACAGCGCACCGGCTCAGGATACTCCTGCAGCGCAGGAAGAGCTGCTGCAGTCGCAGGATGAGCCCGACGGCAACGGGGATTCCGGTTCATCAGGTGACGGTGATTCGGGGACCACGGGTTCAGGCGACTCAGGATCGGAAACTGCCGCGGAATCCGAATCAGAAGCACCGGGAGCAGATGACGTCGATACGTCCGACGCAGCCAAGATCCCTGCGGGCAAGGCTGTGTTCGCGGAAAACGTGACAGGCGGAGCGAATTCCCTGGAGTCTCCTCAGGAATTCACCAACGCCACAGCGGATGGGAAAGAGACCGACAGCAAGAATGCTATCCAGAAGGCTGTCGACGCTGCCCTGGAGGCTGCCAAGACCAGCGCGGAGGCTGAGCTGACCATCACTGTGGAAGACGGTACTTATGACGGGGATATCACGATCAAGAATGATCCGGAATCACCGTCTGTCCTCAAGACGCTCTATATCCTGGCGAAGGGTGCCTTTACAGAGCCAGCCGAAGGCGAAGTGATCGATAAGAGCACCGTCTCCTTCAGCGCAGGCGGCGGAGCAAAGGTCAACGGCAATATCTTCATCGAGGGTATCAATGTTGTCCTTGCAGGCCTGTATTATTCCCTGGACAAGACGCTCTCTGTCAAGGACAGCACTACTACCGTATACGGCACGACCCAGGACGACAGTCTCACGGTCAAGAGCGAGAATGGTGAACTGATCGCAAAGACCGGTGACGGTTCCGATAAGATAAAGGTGACCGGAGAAAATGACGGCTCCAGCGGAAAGACTGTGACCCTGGACGGCGGCAATGGGAGTGACGTCTATACAGTTGACACTACGGTTGCCGGCAAGGCCGGACAGATCGCCTCTGTCCTGATCAATGACGCTGACGGCGGCAGACTTCATCTTACCGGAAGCATTGACGGACGCTCTGCTACCGGTACTTATACGGAAGCGGATAAGAAGGGTTCATTTACCTTTACCGCGAAAGATGATGATGACGACAATACCGGAACGCTTAAAGTTACGACCGAAGGCGTCAACAGATTCTCTGATGAACTGTCCGGAAAGAATACCATCGAGCTGACAGAGGAAAATAAGAATAATGAATTTACCAATGCCAGTTTCACCGACTTCAAGTACAGCCCGGTCGATGATTTCGCTGAGCTGACGCTGAAGGTCGGAAACGGTATCATGAACTCTCTGATCATTGCAGAAGAGCCGGATGAGAACGCTACGGAGATCGACGAATCCAATGATGGCAAGTTCACGGTCGGCAATGTCAATGCAGGTAAGGCAAATCTTCGTATCGAGGGTATGAAGATTGATCTTGCAGGCGAGATTCTTGCCAATAACCTGATCGTGAATGCTGTGGATACTGACGGTATCAAGCTTCCCGAGTGGGTCGTGGATGGACTCGATCTCGGAGAAGATGATACATTCTCCCTGTTCGACTTTAAGACCACGGCAAGTATCGATGTGAAGGAGGGAGCGAATATCCGGACTGCCGGAGATGTGCAGCTGAAAGCATCGTCTCTGCAGGGCAGCGGTATTATTCCATTCTCGGGTGCCAACGCCGTCAATGTCAAGATCGGAAGCGCGTTCATTGATATCGATGGCAGTATTGACGCGGGAGGAGCTGTAGAAGTGGCAGCTTCATCCAAGGCAACTATGACAGCGACCAATGATCTTCTGAGGAAGATCTATATCCCGCTTGCTGTTGACGTTGCAGTCACTTCCGCCAGGGTAACGCTGGGTACGTCCGGTTCCGTCACAGGAACAGAGGATGTGAAGCTTACCAGCAATTCCCAGCTGAAGATGACCACCGTCGCGACGGTCGGAGCTCTTCCGTTCTCGCTGGCAGTTGCCGTTCCGCTGAATGATTCCCATGTGACGGTCAATGGAGATGTGACTTCCAGAGAGGGAAGCATCACAGCTGAAGCGATCGGTTCCATGACTGCTGTTACAGAGTCAGCAAAGGAATCAAAAGCAGACGGTGAAGACGATGACGATGATGACGATGAGGAGGAAGAAGAAGATACCTCATCCTTCCAGTTCGGCGGATTCTTTGCGATCAACGTTGCGATCCAGGATGTGGACGCGACTGTCGGAGAGAGCGCGAATCTGACCGCTGCAAAAGACATCACCGTCCATTCTTCCAGTACGCAGGAAGTGAAGACCAACGCCACTTCCGAGACGGGTGAGGCTGATACGCAGACCGAGACAGAGTCAAAGCTCTCAGAGATCTTTGACAAGGTCAAGAACGTTATCACCACCGTGAAGGATTTCTGCTCGGGCAAGAAGAAGGAAGGAGACGGGGTCGATGCCAAGGCATACAATTACGCGTCCGGCCTTCTGGACAAAGCCCTTGGCAGAGTGACAGGAAGCAGCGGCAATACCATTACCGCCAAGCCAACTGAACACGGCGTCCTGTCTGTCAAGACCAAGGAAGAAGTCGGAAACGTAGTGACTGTCAAGGTCACTCCGAATAAGGGATACAAGCTCAGCAAGCTTACTTATTCCTATATTCCGGCCGGAGCTTCCAAGGCCGTTGAGAAGACCATCACTGCGAATGACGGGAAGTATACCTTCGAGATGCCTTCAGCGGCGGTTACGCTGAAAGCAGAATTCGTCGAGGATTCCTCAGCATCCGGAGATGATGATGACGACAATGGTCTCGCGGATCTGTTTGGTGATGGTGAGGGGCAAAACGATGATGAGGAGACCATGGGTCTCGAAGACCTGTTCAACGAAGGCACGTCCGGTACTGACAGTGCTTCCGGCAGCGGGACTCCGACCGATCCGGTGACCGAAGGCACCATCACTATTAAAAACTTCGAGTCAGAAGACAAGACCGAAGGAGAGAATCCGACGTCAGTCGGCTCGATCCTGTCTGATCACGAGAAGGCGAATGCAGGGGATACGATCACTTTGACGATCAATCCTGCAGATGGCTATGAGCTTGAGGAAGGTACGCTCCGCGCACTCTATAAGAATGCAGCAGGCAAGAAGATCCGCTACACGATCGCGAGGACATCTTCCGGACAGTACAAGTTCACGATGCCTGAAGTGGAAGAAGGCGAAGAACTGACGTTTGACGCTTCGTTTAAAAAGAAGCCGGCAGGGAAGCCGGAGCGCAGCAATGACCCGAACGCCAAGACGACTTGTCAGGTGACGGGTGCACTTGCTGTCAGTGTCGTACTGAATGACAATGAAGCAGTCATCGACACCAACGGCAAGATCACCTGCGGCGGCAAGCTGAGTGTGACGGCGGATGCCAGCACCAAAGCCGAATCCAATGCCAATGCGGCCGGCGTCGAACCGCATGAGGCCAAAAAGGACGATAAGGACAAGAAGGACGACCCGACTTCTGACAAGTTCGAGGATGAAGTATACGGTGAGCAGATTCAGGGCTCTGTTGTGATCGGAACAACTAAAAACGGTCAGGTAGGATTCGAATCCCAGGAGAGTTCTGATACAGTTGCTGTCAGGGTCACTCCGGACGAAGGATTTAAACTGAAGGAGGGAAGTCTCAAGGCTGAGGTTTCCACAGACAAGGGCGGCAAGATCGAGAAGAGAACTGTAGCTCTGGTAAAGAACGAGAACAGTCCGGGTGTCTGGTATCTGCCCGGCGATCAGAATAAGAAGCTTCTGTCAAGGAGTTTCCGTATCATCGCTGAGTTTGAGGGCATCGAGTATACGGTCAGCAAAGACTCCGCGACAGATACCACAAAAGGAACTGTTTCATTCTCTTCCGACAAGGCAAAGTGCGGGGACAAGGTCACAGTTACTGCAACGCCCAATGAAGGCCAGAGAGTCAAAGCAGTCTATTACCTGTCCGAAGGACACAAGACTCAGGTCGAGAAGGGATCTGACGGCAAATTTGTATTCAGGATCCCGGCAAAGAATGTCACAATTCTTGTGGAGTTTGACCAGACGGGTTATGCAGTCTATAAGGCAGCGGACAGCAAGGACAAGATCACGATCGATGTAGACCGTACGGAAGACGGAAAGAGTTTCACAGTCAGTCCGGTTTCCAACAGCCAGACATTCGATAAGGTCACTGTAACCTACGGCTATGTGCCGCTCGACTTTACCGAGACCACTCCGGAGGTTGATTATTCAGATACGTACGGAGAACTGGAGTCGAATAAGATCGTTATCTCCGGCGGAAAGGCGACAGTCAACGTCCCGACAGAACTTCTGAAAGAGGGTATGATCCTGATCGTCTCTACAGTACAGACACAGGATCCCAACGCGATTCCGGTTTCCATTGAAGTCGCGGCGGCTCAGGGAGATACGGATGTTCACGGAACGATCTCCGCTCCGAGCAGTGTCAGGAACACTGACAAGCTGACGCTGAATGTCACACCGGATAAGGGATACAAGGCGGACAAAGTACAGCTGAAGTTTACATACAAGAAGGATGGTGAGGAGACAGAAGACGTATTCGACGTTGAGAAAAATGACAGCGGCGAATATGTATATGACCTCAGCAAAGTCAAGGGCATCTGGAGTGCAACCGATATCGCACTCGTCGTGACCGGCAAGTTCATCGTGGAAGACGCAGAGACCGCAGGGCTGAACACCAGCACATCGCTTGGCGTTGCTATCAATGTATCCGTGACGAAGCATACTAACCTGGCAATCATCCGCAAGGGCACGATTGAGGCAGGTTCTGTTGAAGTGACTGCAAACTCCAAGGCAGGTGATACACCAGTTACATCCACGGCGAGATCCGCTGCAGGATACAGCAAGGGTGACATCGGAGCAGGCGGCGCTCTTACCGTTCATGTTGCATCCGATAAGACCAAGGCATTCATTATGAAGAATGCGAAGATCACGGTAGCAGACGGCGGTGATCTGAAGGTCAGTGCTGAGTCGGAAGAATCCTTCAGCACAGAAGCAGATGCAAGCAAGAGCAAAGATACGCAGGCTAAGTCAACCGGCGTCGGCGCAGGTATCCTGGTAGCGGTTACCGGTGCCGAGGTCATCGCGGCAATCCAGGAAGATACCGAGATTGCAGCTGTTAAGAAGACCGTAGATGAGGAAACCGGAGATACAACCCTCGAGGCAGGAAGCTTCAAGGATGTGACCGTTTCCGCGAAACAGAAGGCAAAAGACACCTCCACAGCATCGGCCGGAAGCGCAGGCGGAACATCCGTCAGCCCGGCTCTGAACGTGCATGTATCCGGTATCAAGACAGAGGCATACATCGGAGCAGCTCCTGTGAGTGCACCGCAGCAGACCATCGTTGCAGGCGGAGACATCATCGTATCCGCAGACAGCGACATTACACGTGAAGTAGGAACCAATGCGGCAGCAGCCGGCGGCAGCGTCGGTGTAGGTATCGCCCCTGTTATATCTGTCTTCAATGACAGCTCCAGGGCGAAGATGATGCGCGGCTCCAAGTCGAAGAACCTGAAAGTCAATGCGAAAGGAATGAGCACCGTGAAGTCCACCGCGAGGTCCGGATCGAAGGGTGCCCCGGGCAAGAAGAAAGAGAGTTCTTCGGATGACAGTTCTTCAGACGGGGACGGGGGGTCGGACAAAGGCGACTCGGACAAACAGGCAGACAAGGGACTTGATGGTGCCGCGAAGATTGCCGGCAGCACCGGCATGAGCAATATTGCTCCGAACACCATCAGCAACAAGAGAGAAAACAGACAGACAGCCGAAACCAGTGAAGGCAATCTCCAGGTAGCGGCAGCATTCAACCTCAGCATCTTCAGCAATGAGGTCGAGTCTTACATCGCAGGCGATTTCACCAGCGAGACAGATGAGAATATCGAAGTAACTTCTACCCAGAAAGTAGAAGTTACCGTGACAGCCAATGCTTCCGCAACAGGTGCCAAGACAGGCGTCGGTGCAGCAGTTGCTCTGAACATCGCTTCCTATAAAAATCTTGCCCATGTGGATCAGGCGGCTCTGAAGGCCGGCGGAAACATCACCGTCAAGGCATCGCTTCCGGAAGAGGAGAAGAAGGAAGAGAAGAAGGATTCAGAGGACGGCAAGGAAGAAGAGAAGAAAGAATACGATTTCACCAAGGCCGAAGGCGTCAAGGAATTCATCAAAGACAAGACTGTCGAGTACATGAAGAAAGCCGCCGAGGCGATGAAAATGTATGACATCGCGTTTAACGATACGCTGAAGAAGCATCTGGATTCTCTGCTGGAGCAGCTGGCAGAAACGTTGACAACCGCTCCGCTTGAGGAACTGATCAAGGGTACTCCTCTTGAGAAATATGATCTGAGTAAGCTCAAAGAGAAAGATTTTGATACCTACAAGGATCTGGTCGTACAGCAGATCTCCAACAATGTCTACAAAGCTCTGAAGGAGAATTCCAAGAAACTTTGGGACAGTGTCAAGGAGAAGATCAAAGAGGTCGACGCGTCGAAGGTGAAAGAGTACGCGGCGCGCACCATCTCCACAGCTATGATCGACTGCCTGGCAGACTGGATCACTGTGAAGAAGGAAGACGAGTCTCCGGCCAACACATTCAAGACAGAGGCGATTGCAGGAGCAGGCGCTTCCGATGTCGGCGTGGCAGGAAGCATCGCAATCGCTGTTATCAATGGTGATGTCAAGGCTTATATCGATTCTGCCCAGAAGGAAGTGACCGCAGGAGGCGATATCAACATTGACGCGAAGAACAACACCCGTCAGGAGACGACCGGCACCGCAGCAGTCAAGGATGACGGCTCCGCTGATAAGAACCTGAGCGACAAGGATTCCAAGAGCGGATCCGAGAATGACCAGGAAGAGCAGACGATCGATAAGAAGGTCGTTCTTGCGGCGACAAAGGGCGGAACTCCGGAAGTCAAGATCAATGGCAAGAACGTTACTGTCAACATCAAACCGATGGAAGGCTATGAGATCGATGAGATCAAAGTCTTTACCACCAAGGGTGAGAAGAAAGTTGACGCAACAGCCAATGCAGACAAGAGCGTATATACTTTCACGCTTCCGACACTGAAGGAAGGCGAGACCGTTACTGTCAAGGTCACTTATAAGGAGGTTCCCAGAAACATCAGCGCCTCCATCGTCGATCCGTCTCAGACAGCTGAATATGATTATCAGAATCCGGAACGCTCCAAAGTGACATTCACAACTCCTTCCGAGACAGATGAGAAGGAGCAGACCTCCAAGTCCAAGTGGGGAGACAAGGTAACCGTACATGTTACTCCGGCAGTTGGATACCGTCTGAAAGATGGTTCACTGAAATTCAAGTACACTGCAGAAGGCACCGAACAGGAAGTACAGATCGTTACTGCGGAGAACGCAGCGAACGGACTCTACTCCTTCTATATGCCGAATGCGGATGTTACCGTATACGCAGAGTTCGAGAAGGACCCGAATCCTCCCACAGAGGAAGAAGCTAAGTCCAGGAACGGAAAGACGGTCGGTGTCGGCGCTGCATTTGCGCTGGATATCATCAACCTTGATACGGAAGCAGGCATCGGAGAAGGAAGAACCGTCAAGGGCAAGAGCGTTGATATCACTTCCACATCCGAGCTGAATCGTGTAACCGCTTCTGTTGCGGGTACCGATCCGCTTTCCAATGACGAAGAAGATGATGCGGGAGATCCGAAGGATGTATCTGTAGACGCATCCCTGTCGATCGGCATCACCCTCAATGATGTCAAGGCATATGTTGGCAAGGGAACCACGATCACCACAACTGGTGTCAAGGCTCCTGCAGCAACTACGGAAACAGGCGATGGAAATACCGAGGAAGAGACAAAGCCTGACACAGCAGGCGATTTCAACCTGCTCGCAACCGAGAAGAACAAGAGCGTTGCTCAGTCCAGCGCATATGCGGTAGGCGGACAGACAGCAGTCGGCGCCACGGTAGTTCTGAATATCGCAGACAGCGATGTCAATGTGGTGCTTGATGGCTCTGTGACCGCAACCGGTGACGCGACACTGAAGTCTTATACCTACGATGAAGATGACTCAACAGCATTTGCATCCGCTATGGGCGCAGACGTTGCGCGTTATCTGACGAAGATCAAGACCAGCATCTCTAGTGGAACTGATAAGGTCAACAAGTTCCTCAGCGGTGAGATGTTTAAGTCCGGTGAAGCGGAGACCAAGAAGGGCAACGAGAATAACAAGACAGCAACCAAGATCAATGACAAACTGAAGGAAAATAAGAACAACAGCAGCCAGTCCTCCAATCCGGCTGACCGCCAGGAGGTGGATAACAACCAGTCAACATCCTTCAATATTCTGAACAGCCAGAACGTCTCCACTGAGAGCACCGGCGACGGCTCGAAGGTCGGGGATGCAGCAGATAAGGCGAATTCAACGGTTTCCGGCGGCTCCGGAACGGATGTCACAGGCGGAAAGGGAAATCGCGCTGAGACAGACAAGTCCGAGAGCAAGCCGATCCAGGCAGCAGCCGCGCTTGGAATCAACATCACCAATCACGTTGCCAAGACAGAGATTAACGGCAATGTGAGCGCAAGAAAACTTGTCATCATGGCTGACAATGATGCCAACTATACGACGACCGGCACCGGCGTCTCCATGACGCTCGGAAAAGCGGACACGACCGTAGCGCTCGGCATTGGTGTTGCAGTCAACAATGACAAGGCACTCGTGTTCATCAAAGACGGCACACAGACAGATCATGTAGTACTGGTCGGTACTGAGGAAGTGAAGATCGCATCGGAGCTGTCTCAGAACATGGATGGCGAGTACAAGGGTCTTCTCGGAGTACAGTCTCTTGCAGGCAGTGTCTCCGGAAGTGCCAAGACAGCAATCGCGGGTGCGGTATCCGTACTGACATCCAGAGCCCAGACGAAGACCATCGTCGGAGACTGGACTGAGATCAAGGGCGGAGAGAACAATGAAGAAGCTGTCAGCGTGACAGCAGAAGACAAGAGCAAGCTGGCAGTCCGTGCAGGCGGCGTCATGATCGCGGCGCACGGTGCGAAGCAGGGCGTCGGCGCTTCGTTCGCATTCATTTACGGATATAACGTCGTGACAGCCCAGCTGAAAGATAATGTCAGCGTCACAGGTAAGTCTCTGGATCTGCATGCTGAGAAGAAATCCGTATCCATGGATGACTTCTCAGTAGCATTCGGAGTAGACAAGATCATCACCAGATCAGAAGAGGATGTCGATAAGGATGATCAGGGAATCATCCACCTGAAGAGATCCGGATCCGGTACAGATGCGAAGTATGAAGTATCAGTCAACACCAGCACAGACCGCATCATGGATACGGTGAAGCTGCTGAACTTCCTGTCCTCCGTCAATCTGTACGTGGAGTCGATCTCCGGCGCAGTTTCACCCGGCACCGGTGATTTCACCGTGGCAGGTTCCTTCGCGATGGCATTTCTGTTCGACGAAGTACTCTCTTCCGTCGGCGATTCCGTAAAGATCGATCTGACGGGCGAGATGAAAAACGATGCGTCCAGCGAGACCAATGTGAGAGTCATCGCAGGCGGTCTCTCCGTATCGAATTCGAAGATGGGCGTCGGAGCCGTTCTGAGCTTCCTCTATGACGAAGACGAAGTACGCAGCGAAGTTGGCAATGGTGCAGACATCAAGGCTGGCGGCGACTATCATCAGTCCGCTTCTTCCGCAACGGATATCCTGGATATCACAGTGGCAGGAGCAGCAACCGGAGGCGGTGGGCAGGCGACCGTCGGAGCAAACCTTGGCGGAGTTGTCCTTCTGACCACTGCAGATGCAGAGGTAAAAGATTCCGCATCCATCAAGGCGGACGGCAATCTGGACATCCTGTCCACGCAGGACAACGATACAGTCCTTGTTGCGGCAAGCGTCGCACTGACAATGGGTGGTATCGCAGGTGCAGGTACACTGAACGTCACCATCAGTGACAGTGAAGCAAATATTACAGTCGGCGACGGAGTTACACTCACAGCCGGCAAGGATATGGCGCTCAAGGCAGATACAACAGAACGTCTGATCAGCGTGCTCGCAAGCGCGTCGGCATCCAACGGGAAGGAAGCGATATCAGGTGTTGTCAGTGTCTTAATTGACAATGCACAGACACAGGTCGTACTCGGCAAGGTCAAGGCAACAGCAACCGGTAACGTGACCATCACAGCAGATTCCAACACGAGACTGTATCAGATCAACGCAGCGATCTCTATAGGAAACACAGCAGCAGTCGGTGCTGCCGTAGTAGTGAACGTACTGGGAAGAGATGTACTTGTTAAGATCGCGAACGGAGCACAGATCACTGCAACAAATGGAAATGTACTGATTCAGACCGCAGGAGATGAGAAGGTTCTCCTGGCACTCGGTGCGTTGGCAGCTTCCACCAACCTCGGTGCGACCGGACTGATCCCGGTCATCGTAAGCAACAGCAAAGTCCGTACTCTTGCCGGAATCGAAGAGGTTGAGGGAGAATACCAGGGAGGAACCCAGGCGAATCATCTTAAGGTCACCGCAGGCGACAGCATCGGCGTGATCGCAGATCTGCAGTCCAATGTAGTGATTGTGGCCGGCGGTATTGCGGTTGGTTCCACAGGCGTAGGTGTGAATCTCGATACTGCAGTTCTCAATAATACGATCGACGCGATCGTCGGTGACTGGGCAGAGCTGATCGCAGGCGGCATCACCGTCGCTCAGGGAGTCACGACAGGCATTCAGACCCCGAACCGTGAAGAGCGCAGGCATGGAATTATCGTATCTGCGAATGGCAGGGAAGATATCACACTGGTATCCATCGCGGCGGCAGGCGGTCTTGAAGGCGCAGGAACAGGCGTTGTCAATACACTGGTTGTGAGCAACAAGACAAACGCAGCAGCAAGAGAACATGTAACCATGACGGCAAAGGCAGTTGCCGGATCTTCCGATGATGACTGCTCACACCCAGAAGTCACTGTGGAAGCTGATGACGACACAGACCTGGTCAACGTGGCCGGTGCTCTTTCGGCGGCAGGCAATGTCGGCGTAGGCGCAACAGTCGTAGTCAATGTCTTCTCCAAGGAAGTCAATGCAACCGCAGCAGACAGTGTTGTGATCAACACACCTGGTGATGTAAACGTAACAGCAACTGCACATGATGACGTAGTACTCTTCGCACTGGGCCTTGGCGCAAGCGGCGCCGTTGGCGTTGCTTCAAGTGCGAACGCACTGGTATTCCAGAATAAGACCAATGCGGTTCTTGGAGGAACCGTCGGGGCAGAGAACAACAGAGTCCGTAATGTAACAGTGAAAGCTGATTCTGACAGTCTTCTGGTCAATGTAGCGGCAGTGGTCGCAGGCTCTGGAACAGCGGCAGTCGGCGCTGCGGCGATCGTCACATATTTCTATAATGAGACAATCAGCTATGTGAAGGCGAACAGCAAGATCTACGCAGCAGGCAAAGTCAATATCGAAGCAGACTCCAAGGAACTGGTGACCGGTGACGGCATCGGAATCGCAGGCGCCGGTGCTGCCGGAGTCGGCGGTATGCTCGATGTTGTCGTAACCAAGGTCGTTACCAAGGCATATACCGAGGCGAACGTAACAATCGACACCAATGGAAGCGAGAGCGACGTAGCTGTCATCGCGGATGATGATTATGATCTGATCGCAATCGTAGGAACCATCGCAGGCGGCGGAGCTGCAGGCGTGGCAGTATCTGGACTGGTGACCGTATCCTACAATACCGTTTCTGCCGAGATCGGCCAGGGTAACACCATCACAGCAGGACGCGACATTCTGGTCAACGCATCCTCGGATCGTCTGGTACAGGGCTACACCCTGACCGTCGGAGCAGGCGGAGCTGCAGGCGTAGCTGCAAGTGTGATCGTCATCGTGGCAGGTTCTCTGCTCTCGGATGACGCGCACAACGCCATCTACGTGCAGGACGGCGACAACAAGTCCGTCGACCCGCAGGCACAAACCGACGGCGCATTTGCGCAGGGCAACAAGGCAGCTCTTGGATACAAGCCGAAGGAGGACATGGGAGATCTCCTGGCAAGTGACGGATCTTCCGCCCAGGGCACAGCCGACAATGGCGGCAGCATCGACTATGATGGCTACGGCCAGGATAAGAAGAACGGCGGTTCCGGCAACATGAATGATGATACCTACGATTCGGTATCGGATGGTATCCAGCGTAATGGCGAGAAGAAGAGCGCTGTTATAGACGGAGTCGCGCTGGAAGACGCGACCACGGCACATGTGACCACAGGAAGTACCCTGACAGCCGGACGCAATGTAAACGTTACATCCAATGACATGCTCAGTTCCTACGTAGTCAGCGGAAACGTCGCAGGCGGCGGAGCCGCCGGCGTAGGCGTAGGTGTCAGCGTAGCGATCCTGTACTCCAACGTGCAGGCAATTGTTGACGAATATGTAACAATCACCGCTCAGGGCGATGTAGTTGTCAAGGCAGTGTCCGGAGCGAACGAAACAGAGAAACCGGAACTGGAATTCACCGGTTCCAAGGATGACAGCGGCAATGCACTGTCAACGAGTGAAGCGGAAGCAAAGCTGAAGAAGCAGGATTCCGGCAATTCCGCGGCACAGAGTGACACTTCCACGATCCTCCTGATCGGCGTTACGGCAGCAGGCGGCGGGGCAGCAGGCGTATCTGTGACAGCAGCTTCCCTGAACCTGCTGAATAGAACGCAGGCCCGTATGTCCGGAACCATCAATGGCGCGGCCAATGTGGAAGTAAAGGGACGTACCGAGTACGGCACGGTCCTCACGGCGACTATCTCGGCAGCAGGCGGCGGGGCAGCAGGCGTGGCGGTACCGATCGCAGTGACTTATGCGGAGTCGGATACGGACGCTTCGATCAGCGACAGCGCACAGATCAATAACGTGACCGGTCAGATCCATGTCAATGCGGGCGGCGTTACCAATGCCACCTCGATCTGCGGCGCAGTTGCAGGCGGAGGGATCGCAGGAGTTACGGGCTCTGTCGCAGTGGCAGTGAACCGCAGTGATTTCCAGGCATCCATCGGACCGAATGTAGTAGTGGATTCTGAGGATGCAGATGTCCTTGTGGACGCTGACCTCAAGGCGGATGCAAGAACTGTTATCGCAAGCGCCGCAGGCGGCGGAGCGGCAGGTGTAGGCGTATCCGTATCGGTCGCAGTCAACAGACCGACACTGAAGGCTTATATCGGAAGTGAACCGACAACAGAAGACGCAGACGCAAGACTGGATGGCAGCGCTTCGCAGAGCGGAACCGTTACAGGCAGCATCAAGGCCCATGATGTAACGGTAGATTCCAGACTGACCGGCGAGACCAATGTATTTGGCGTCAACCTGGCAGGCGGCGGTTTTGCAGGAGTGAACGGAGCGGTTGCTCTTGGCTTCAATAAGGCTGAGAACATGGCTTCCATTAAGGGCGCGAATATCGACGCGTCCGGAGATATCACAGTGTACGCCGGCATGAAGGGCGACACTACCGTAACCAGTAGCGCGCTGACCGGCGGCTTTGTAGGCGTCGGATCAAACGTCGGACTTGCCCGGATCGAGAGCACCAACATGGCGCTGATCGATACGAAGGGCGGAGACATATCTGCTGACGGAGACATCAAAGTCACCGCGGCAGGAACTGAAGACGATACACCGTATGACACAGAAGCCCTGACGACCATCATATCCGGAACAGTCGGCGCAGTTGCTGTGGCTGTCAACTTCTCAGTCGCCCTGAACGAAGCCAGGAACGTGGCAGCGGCAGGCGGCGCAGGCGGAATGCTCAGTGCAGGAGCGGATCTGGATGTAACGGCAGACGGCAGGACCAAGGCATACGGCATCATCATCAACGGATCGGCCGGAGTCGCTACCGCGAATGTTGCCGCTGCTCTGGCACAGCTCAAGAGTGAACAGGTTGCGGAAGTCTTCGGTGAGACTTCTGTGACAGCAGGCAGCCTGAACGTTGTCTCCACCCAGAACCAGAATGGAACGAAAGGCAACCCGATCATCCTGGCATTTGAAAACGCGGATGAGGACGGCAGTAACAAGAGAACCGAGAATAAGACAATCACACCGGTCACCATGGCTGAGTCTTATATCTTCTCAGCTACCGCAGGTCTGGCATCCGAAGATGTAAACGCGGCAGATGCTGTCGCAGATGCATCCTCTTATGCGAAGGTACAGGCGAAAGACCTGATGGTAAATGGCAATATCAAAGTTTCCAACACTGCAGACTCTTATGCAAAGGCAGGCGCCGAGTGCATCTCCGTAACGCTGGTCGGCTTCGGCACGATGATCGGGATCTCCAGCGCAGAGGGCAACTTCGGAGCATCGCTTGAGAACAGCGGCTGTGTAGAAGCAGACGGCACCATAGAAGTGACGAACACCTGGAACGGCAAGGCGGATGTCGAAGTCACTCCGTCTGCAGGAGGCGTCAGTGTCAAGCTGGGATCCGTCGAAGACAACTCGGCGGACGCAACGGTAGATACCACGGCAACCGCGTCAATCAGCGGTACCGGGACCATCACGGCGGGCGGAGACGTCAAGGTCGAGAATAAGTCGCAGGATGTCAAAGCCTACGCAAAGATTAACGGTGTGGAGTTCAAGGCAGAAGGCATCACGGTTGCGTCGAATGTCAGCAACGCGCATGTGACCGCGACGCAGACAACCTTCATAAGCGGAGTTGATGTCACAAGCACAGGCGGCAGCGTCACCGTCACAGGTGACCTGAAACCGGTCAGCCATGCGCAGACCGGAGCCAGCGGAGGCGTTGAAGTCAGTCTCCTCGGCGCCAAGGTCACATCCGTGAACGCGGACTCCACGACAACCAATAAAGCTTATATCGATAACGCATCCGTCAACGCGCAGAAGGGTAAGGTGGAAGTAAACGCATCTACCGACAGCACAACAACCGCAGAGGCTCTGGCACCGACGGTAGAGGCATCTCTCGAGAGCCTTGCAGTCATCGTGGTTAACACCGATGCCTTCGACACGGTCATTTCCTACATTGACGCAGATGACGGAAAGATCAGCGAAGTGACTGCCATGAGAGTTGACGTACTTGCGACCAGCAAGGAGACAGTTACGGCGATCGGGAAACTTCCTCTTCTGAAGGTTAGCCTGGATGTGGCAAACGCGGTGGTCCTTTCAGGAAAGGCCGCTCATGCAAAGGAAGATTCCGAAGAAGATTCCTCAGAAGTCACTGAAGAGACAGAGGAAGGTAAAGTAACAAAAGCATATATCGGCAAGAACACCAGGGTCACGGCGCTGGGAGCAGATGCATCCAATGACATGCACAGTGTGAATGTCAAGGCAGATGCGGAGATCATCGTGAAGACAGAGCTTCCGCTTACCATACAGCTCAGCGGAAGGCATCTGGGCGTGTACATAGTTGGCACAAAGACCGGCAAGACTGATACACAGGCATACATCGGCGGAGATGTCACATCCTATATGGATATCAATGTTGAGGCCAATGATGTGATCAGGGAGAATTCAGATATTGAGGTTTACAATGCCGGATTCGTCGGTGGAGACTTCTCCTACGCGACCAATAAAGTGGACAGCCAGAATGTCAGGGCATATGTCATGGACGACGCGCATCTGCTTGCGTGGGGCGACATCAATGTTCTTGCCCATTCTGGCCTCGATCTGGATTCCGGCATCAAGATGGGCAGCGTTTCCCTTGCATCGGTAGGCCAGCTCCAGGCGAAAGATGAGATTACCGAGAGATATATCTCTGCGGAGGTCGGAGACAACGTAACGATGATCTCCAGACAGGGGAACATCACTGTAAAGGCAGACGCTGAAGATACCATCAGCACCAACTCGACAGGCGTCTCGGCTTCGTTTGAAGACCTGACCGGCGGCGACCCGAAGTCCTACATCATTTATAACGGTGACATCAAGACAACGGTTGGAGACAATACGACAGTTGAGGCGGTATACGGTACGGTTGACATCAAAGCGGATCTTGACAGTGATCTGTACGCATCGGCATTCCGCAAGGCGGCTTCCATCGTTTCTGCGAATGAGAGCGTTGCGGATATCAACAGCAAAGTGAAGATTCATACTGAGATCAACGTGGGCGGTAAGAAACAGTCCAGGATCATTGGCAAGGTCACAACGATCGGAAGCTACATCTCCAATCAGCTGATCCATGCGTACGGACTGTCCGAGACAGCGGCAGCAGGATCCAAAACAGAAGCATATGCGAAGATCTACGCATACAACGATCTGGACACCGTGATCGGCAACGCATGGATAGGCGGAACAGAGACCCTCAATATAGAGAGCATCATCGAGAAACAGAAACTGTGGGCAGAGTCTTATGCGGAGATCATAGGAGCTACCGGAAAAGTCTATGCACATTCAAGTGTTGACGGTGAGAACCATGTCGACATCACAACGAGTGATAAGACCGAACTGGCCGGCGAGGTGATCAACGTGATCGCGGATGCGCCTGAGCTGAGCACGCTTACCATCTCCAGGGACGCAACAGCGATCGCGAACACCGTTGTCGAGTGGGTATGGACGAAAGTCAAGACCGTAGTTGAAAAGGTCGTCAAGAAAGTCAGCAAGATCCCGATCATCGGATGGTTCGTAAAATGGGTCACCGAGAAGGTCATTGAATGGGTCGACAAGCTTGTAGAAGTCATCCTCTATTCTGACGCAGAAGCGTACAAGGAGAAGACCTATAAGAATTCCGGCAATGTCGACCTGAACGGCAAGGTCCATTTGGGCGGCGGAGCTGCAGGTATCTTTATAGATATCTTTGGTGATCTGCTGGACAACATCACAGTCAGTACATCGGGACTGGATGATGATCTGAAGGATCACGAGTATACGATCGCAGACGGAAAGGTAATCCTGAACGGCATCTATAATGACGATCAGGGCACGCTGAATGTGCATGCGGGTGAAGGAGATATCTCCGGTAAGGTGACCATCTACACCAACAGTTTCATTCCGGATGTACAGATCACCAACCACACAGAGTATGATCTGGTCCTGAAGAACGTGATGCTTGCGAATCCACAGGTTTCCGCACCGATGATCAATACGGTTGCGGATGGAAACCAGACATCCGTGAAGGATGAATCTGACAGAGCAGACGGTACAGATTCCTTAGATTACAACACATACGCAGAACACATTCCTCAGCTTCATATCATATCCGAGAAGAGCGGAGACGTCATCTTCGATACAGATGAGGAGAATAACGGTCTGTCCTATGTGGATGTGGCAGAAGGCATTGTATCTATTGTGATGGATGGCGGAAAACTTCTGACAGTCAACGGAGCTCTTCTCTATGCTAACAAGCTGTATATCGGCAAGGGGACCGCTTCCGACAAAACTACTGAACTGACCGGACCGGACCAGATCGGCAATGCCGCAGATGATCCGTTCCAGGCATATATCTTTGACATCAGCGAATACGGTGGATTAGCAGGCTTCGCAGAGGCAAGAGCAGCCAGCCCGAATGAGATCAAAGCTTATGCGAAGGGCAATGTATTCCTGGCACTGACTCCGGTCAAGGAGTGGATGACCAGGAAACAGTACGAGTCCTTACCGGCAGAAGGCGAGGTCAGGGTTGACCTGAATCTCAATGAGGTCATTGGCGGGGCAGAGAATACCGTATATATCAACGTCCTCGCGGCTAAGAAGACCTGCGCGAATAAACCGGAAACTGCGGAGGAATATGTGATCTCCATTCCAAGGTCACAGATGGAATTCCTGACAGCAGACAGAGCAGGATTCGATCTGACAGAGATCCAGATCCTTACCGCAAATGGCGAGAAGACTGGTTTCTGGCTGACTTCAGACGGAAGACTGCTGAACAAGGATAAAGTGATTACATTCAACGCAGATACCTATATTGTTTCAGAGAAGAACGGGTATGATACCTATCACCTTCCGAACGATACCACCGTTGTTGTAGACAGGAATAACCGCAAACTGGTTTACATATCCACCGGAGCGGCCGGAAGCAGCAACATTTACGATCTGTCAGGCTTTGAGTTTGACGGAGAGGACAATCTCATGTCCATCACGCTGATGGATGCGGATCCGGATTCCGACGGCTGGACACAAAAGATCACATTTAAGGATGGAAAGGCCTGGATGGAGATCGGGGAGAATGGCGCCACCACCTATATCGAATCCTCCGGATTTGATGAAAACGGAATCGGATGGAGCCTGCCTAACGGAGTGAAGATCTATTACAAGCAGGTCTTTATCAACGAAGTGACGAACGAAGTGGAACCAGGGGCTGTTATCCGCACAGAGAAGGATGACAAGGGCAATACTGTTAGCTACATCGCACTGGAAAAACTCAACGCAGATAGAAACTTCTGGCATGTAGCCAAAGTCACCGGTGATTCCGGTAAGTACACCTTCCAGGAAGGTTATCTGTACAGCAAGACAGCTCTTACTGATAAGACAGTCGTATTCTACCAGTCACTGGACGATGCAAAGCTAGCTGTGCAGACAGTAACGGACAGTCTTAAGTCAATCGTGGAACGCGTTCTTGGAAAAACGCTTACACCAGAGGGTGCATCTACCGCTGATGTAGCGAATGCGGTCAGTGCAGAAGTTGCAAAGACGTATAAAGCGTATCTGACTGACAACCTGAAAGTCAGCGTAAGTACGACAGTCAGCGGATCGGAAGAACAATACAGACCGAATGGCAGCGGCGGCCAGACGCTGACATATAATACAATCTGGAGCATTAATGTACTCCTGGCAGATGAGGAAGAGACAGTAGTTCTTAGGGATCTGGCAGATGTGTATAACAGCACAGTGAAGGCGGTAGGCGCTCGGGAAATAAGGATAGCGGAAGTTGCCGGTACAAAAGATGCAGCGTCGGAGACCGTTATCTCCAATGCAGATGGTTCTGTCTACTTCAAGAAGAACCATGCAGGACACTGGGTCGCTTATGTGAAGCCCGGCAGCGGAAAAACGGTTTACTCATTTGACATGAATCAGACAGCTGATGGCTGGTATGCTGCAGCTGATCCTTCAGGTAACGGCAAGAGGAAGCAGGCATATGATAATAACCTGAAAGATGTATTCATCACGCTTGACGACAGCACTCAAGCAATGCTGAAACAGTCCGCACAAGGGCCTGTGGAGGATGATAACCTGAATGGCGGTTATGTCAAGACTGAAGCAGCGATCCGCTTCGTAGATACTGCGGACGCCAAGCAGGGGATCATCCTGATCGGAGGACGAATCGTTGCGGTATTCCCGGACGGAAGCTTCAGTTATGTGGCTACGGATCCGGATGATGCGGATAAAGAGAACGCACAGAAGACGATCAGCGTATCGCCGGAGATGAAACCCAGGTTAGATAAGGATGGTAAACCGGTCAAGGATACTGCAGGAAATGTAGTCTATGATGTGCAGTTCCGTGTGGAAGGTACACCGCGGGCAGACGGAACAAAGACTTATGTATATGAAATCACAACCAGTGGCGGCACTCTCTACACCGGAGATGTGTATATAGAGACCTCTGCCACCCCGTTCAATGTCACTAACGGCCTGGTGGATCTGACGAATGAAGAGGCAGCTGCACTTGTAGAAGGCGCATATTCGAAAGATGTCAGCACGTTGAGCTGGATCGAAAAGGTCATGAGAAAGGCTCTTCGCCTGCAGCTTGGCGTGGCGCCGCAGTATACATATGCAGGCAATCTCATCGTCGTCGATCCGATCGAGAGCACGAACGGAGCTCTGCTCCATTTCAGCGAAGGTTGCAGTGAGTTCGAGACCAGAAGAGACAAAAACGGACTTGCAATCCTCAACCAGTATACCCGTATCGTTGATACTTACGGAAAAGAGAACAGTAGCATTGCTTCCCAGATCGAAGATCTGGAGCAGGGCACAGTCATTTTCCTGAACACAGACGGGACGATCGCTGCATACCTGAATCCGGACGGAAGTTTCACCGTATATGACGGCAGAAGAACGCAGGATGATAAAGAGAATGGCGAGAGAGTCTATGCGAAGTACAGCACGGGCACAGACAAAAAGCTGGATGTAACCCTTTCAAAGAACAGCCGTACGAGATTCATGGAAGTTGCGGCCGGAACCGGCAGCAGCAAGACGGATGACGTACTGACAAGTGTATACGGACTGCACGAAGAAGGAAGCGGACTTCATGGCGGTTACAATTATGAGAAGGCGCATTACTTCGGATACAGTGCGGACGGAACACTGATCGAACTTGCAACCGGAGCCAGATACTATGATTACGATGAGGACGGCAAGCTGCATAAGACGGAAGACGAGTCTTCGGCAGTGGAGACCGGAATTGCTCTGGCGAACGGAACGGAAACGCTCCTTACCGTGATTAACAACATCAACCGCAATACCAGCGGTCAGGAGAACCGCGCGGTATTCGTCATGTATGATGACGCGACTCTTGATTCCGAAAGCGATATCTCCAAAGTCACAAAAGACGAGTGGAGAGAATACGATGATCTGACCGAAGACCTGAACATCAACGTCGGGATCCTGGAAGGCGGAGAGATCATTCTTGAGACTCACACTCCGTCAAGTGCCGATATCCATATCAACGGTCTTGACGATGAGAACGTCAGTATTGTGACAGATCAGCTGGTACTCCTGACCGAAGGCGCAGGAACCACTAATTACGGCGATAAGGATCATCCGATGGAAGTCATTGCCAGGACGGACGGATCGGCTACCAATGTGATCTTCCGCCAGAAACCAGTCATTGAAAACGGCAGGATCACCGGATACGAAGGAGCCTTCAACGGCAAGGCATACGTCAATGCGAACGGAGACATAGTCTTCACCAATTCCGCGATCAAGGGTGAGACTGGACGTGAGCAGGGCATCGTAAACTTCAAAGTGAAGAACGGAAGTGTTGACTTCACCGATATGAAGCTGACAGAAGATACGGACTTCACAGTAACCATTGAAAACGATGAAGCAGGGCATACGATCTCATCGTACAAGCCGGCAGACAACAAAGTCGGCCTGGTCCTGACAGACAATGCGAAGCTTACCATTACCGCAGACAGGGCAGATGCGATTCTGAAGGATGTGGAAACGGACAAGAACGCGAAGCTGTCACTTACGATCGAAAAATGCGGCGATATCACCTTCCCGGTCATTGACCTGAAAGATACCAGCTCGGCTGATCTGACTACGAAGGATGGCGACGTCTTCATCGACACAGCAATCGCAGCAAACGGCACTGACGGATATGCATCACTGACCATCACCGCCAGGGACGATAAGAACGATGATCAGCAGAAGGGTAACCTGATGCTGAAGGATCTCATGGATGTACAGGGAACAGTCATTATCGATATCGATGGCAGCTTCCTCGCACATGTCGCGGACACCGCGGATCAGAAGGGGACGACCCTGAAGATCGGAAGCGATGCCTACAAGAACAGATCCTCCTTCACAATGGGCGGCGATCTCGGATCGAAAGAGATCCCGATGACCGTTGATGTGATCCAGGAAGACGGAACGACAGTTCCTCTCAACATCGTATCGGTCAGAGATGTCTACATCACAGATGCAGAACACAATGAGACCAGCAAGCCGGCAGGCGAAGCAGCACTGACCGCAGACGCGGCTGATGTGGATAAGATCGCACAGACTGTTGCGGATGCAGTACAGAGCTATCGCGATACGGCAGCATCCGAAGACGCGACAGAGGAAGAGAAGGCGCAGGCGCAGGCAGCTCTTGATGAGCTCCTGGAAGACCTGAAGCAGATTCTCACCGGAGATGCACTGGAGAGACTTAACAGTGATCCGGACAGCATCACAGCTGAAGAACTTGAGGCAATGGTCAGGGAAGCTGTGGAAGCAGCACTCGCCAATGCCGGGACAGATCCGGCTGCAGCAGATCCTGTAATCGGGCTCTACAACAAGCTTCTGACGGATGAAGAGCGTCAGGCACTGTTCGAAGAACTTCAGAGGAAGGCCGAGGAGAATAAACCGGAGGCATCCGGCAATCTTGAAGAGCTTAAGGATCTGACAGTCAACATTGGGACTGTGACCGGCAGTGAAGGAATCAACATCAGCAGCAACGGCGACGTGAATGTAACCGTAAACGACGTCAACAATAAAGACAACACGGTCAGGATCGGAACGATCGAGACCAGCCGCTCGGATCTGGCACCTGAGATCGACGGTCTCGGGGATGTAATGATCGAAGTGAAGGATGGAAGCATTGCCGGAACCGGCGATGGAACAAATGTCACTGGACAGAACATCACACTTAAGGCAGTGACCGGCAGCATTACCTCCATGATAGTGGATGAGTCTTCAAAGAGCATTGAGGTGACTGCACAGCTCACCAATCCGGATAACGAGGCACTGACGACTGACAACATTACATTCAAGGTAGTGGATGGCAAGCTTACTGCAGTAGCCAGGGCTGAGTACACTGAGGGATATGCAGTCGATGAGAACGCGGCAGGAACAGTCAATGCGACAGCTGACAAAAACATCGAAGTAACTGAAGAAACCGGCGATATGGGTATCGGCGTCATCGACGCAGAGAACGGAACCGTCACCCTGGCAACCGGTGATAAGACTGCAGAAGACGGTAAGACAACCCGCGGAGATCTGTTCGATGCAAGGACAGACGAACAGAAGGCTGAAGGCAAAGAAAATATCAAGGCAGGCGCAGCGACCGGCACCAGCTATATTACAGCCGGCGGCGTAGGAGTGAGTCCGGATCTTGAGAGCGGACAGGTACAGCAGCCGATCATAGTTGATATCACAAGCTCTAAAGATGGACTAGTGGTAGATGCCCTGACCGACATCAACCTGGATGCGAAGAACAGCCTGACAGCCACCACAGACAGCAGGGACGGCAAGGTCTATGCGGATGCTGAGAAGGATCTCACGATCAGTACCACAAAGAAGTCCGGAAACGGCACCGGCGACCTGACCATCGTGGAACCGACCGTAGGCGGAAACCTGACGATCAATTCCAAAGGTAAGGTGAACGCAGAGAGAGAAGACGGAACAGTCGGCAATCTGATCGCTCCTGAAAATGTAACCGTAAACGCGATGTTCGATATCACAGCAACAGATGTTATCGCTAAAAACGGAAATGCAACTGTGAAGTCCACGTACGGAAACATCACAACGGCAACAGTATCCGCGGCAGACACCGCAACGATCTGCGCACAGCACGGCAACATCATCGAAGGTGAGCGTCCGGAAGGAACACCGGCAGTCAAAGGTGACAGTGTAGTCCTTGAAACAATCGGAGTACTGGGAAGCAGTGATGCTTATTACGAGGTAGACACCGCGTCCGGCAGGACCGGCAGCGGAACTCTCTCGGTGATTGCAGGTGAAGCATTCATCAAGGAAATGACCGGAGGCGTTGAGATCGACACTGTCGACATAACAAAGAACACAGATGGTGAAACAACCAAGACAACTTCCGGAAACTTCACCCTGAAGGCAGACGGCGATGTTACAGGCGGAACCGTCAACACAGCAGGCATTACAGACATCACAGCCGGCGGAGATGTCGGTACCGACAGCAAACCGCTTACCGTCAATGCATACGAGACGGTCAAGGTCGATGCGGAAGGTAATACCGTCAACCTGAAGTCTGATCAGGACATGAAGGTCGACAGCATTAACAGCGCGGACGGAACCGGAAACGTAAAGATCGATGCAAAAGGAAACATCACTGATGCGAACGGTGCAGGCGAGAGCGGAAGCACACCGGCGATCGCAGCAGGATCCGTCGATCTGACAGCAGAAGGATCCGTCGGAACAAAAGACAACCCGCTTGACATGAGCGCGGATACCGCTAAGATCAACGCGAAGGGTGACGTCAATGCAACCAATGATAAGGATCTGAAGGCAGAAAATATCACATCCGAAAACGGAGGCGTGAACCTCGATGTTGACGGCAATCTCACGGTCGACAAGATAAATGCCAAGACAGACGTCGATATCAAGGCAAACGGTGACGTAACAGGAACTAAAGCGGCAGATCCGGAGCCGAATATCACGGCAGACAGCCTGAACATTGATACGACCGGAGCAGGAGATACACCGGGCAATGTCTCAGGAACAGGCGGAACCAACGGAGACGCACTGACAACAAAAGTTAACAACCTGTCCGGTAATACAGGCAACATCACGGTTGATAACAACAACGGAACAAACGGTAAGCTCGCAGTCGGAAGCCTGAAGGGCAAGAATGTGGATATCACCACATCCGGAACCCTGACCGGTTCTGATAATGCGGATCCGGACATCGTAGCCGACAACCTGACTACAGTGTCAGGCGGAGACACCAAGGATATGACAGCAGATGTTGACGGTAATGTATCACAGATATCTAAGAACGGATCTGTAAACACTAAGGTCAACGGTGCCGAGTACACGAATGGCGGCAAAGACGACATCGCTAAGAAGAATGCTGAAGCAGCCATTCCGAAGAACCAGATTATTCTGGCGAAGGCCAAGGCATCCAAGAAGAATGTGACTCTTACATGGACAGCCGCCAAGGGAGCCACCGGCTATGTGATCTACTGGAACGGCAAGATCTACAAGAAGGTTTCCGCTTCTGTTAAGAAGCTGGTAATCTCCGGACTGAAGAAGAAGAAAGTCTACAACTTCCAGGTCGTTGCGGTACGGAACAAGACCGAACTTGGCAGAAGCCTGAAGAGCTACACAGGCATTAAGCTGAAGAAGGCGCTTCCGAAGAAGGTCAAGGCAAAAGGAAAGCTGAAGATCAAGGTGAAGAAGTCCAAGAAGCTGAAGATCACGATCAAGAAGAAGGGCTCCGGCGCACTTCTGAAGAAGGGCAAAAAGCTCAGATTCCTGATGGACAAGAAGGGCATCATCAAGGTCAGCAAGTCCGGCAAGATCAAAGCTTTGAAGAAAGGCGTTGTAACACTCTACACCATCGCTGTAAACGGCGTATGGAAGAAGACAGTAGTAACAGTAAAATAAGATAGCAGCAGTTAACCGCCGGAGCGCGCCGCGTGACAGACCGTCACGTGTGCGTGCTTTGGCATGAAAACAGAAACGATTCAGGTGGTGAGTATAGATGAAAGCAGGCATGAAAAGGTATATCGCATTTGCAGCAGCAATGGGGTTGATGGTGGCAGCACTTCCGCAGACGGTACTGTCTGAAGACGTGTCTCAGAAGCAGGTAATAGCTGCTGAGGATGCGGACCAGAAGGAAGCCCGGAAAGAGGCTGAAGAGAAGAAAGAACAGGAGCGGAAAGCTGAGGAAGCCAGGAAGGCAGCAGAGGCAAAGAAAGCAGCAGACGCCCAGAAGGCAGCTGAAGTTCAGAAGGCAGCTGAAGCTCAGAAAGCAGCCGAAGCTCAGAAAGCAGCAGAGGCTCAGAAAGCAGCAGAGGCTCAGAATCAGTCTCGGGCTGAGGCATCCGGAACACAGAGTCAGTCTTCAGAAACGGTGTCCGATACCTCCGGTCAGCAGGCTTCTGAGGCATCCAATACATCCGGCCAGCAGGGCTCCGAAACATCCGGAGCGCCCGATCAGACTTTAGCCGGAGCACCGGGAACACAGAGCCAGCCTTCGTCAGAAGCATCCGGATCACAGGGACAGCCTGTCGCAGAAGAATCTAAACCACAGAGCCTGCCTTCAACAGGAGAAGCAGATACTGATAGTAAAGATCAGTCTGCCGCCGGTTCGGAAGTTACCGCAGATGGTGAGGAAGCATCTGATGCACAGGATGATGGAGAAACCTCGCCGGAGGATCCGGAGAGTGAAGAATCTGCACAGGAAGAGGCTGTTCTTACCCCGCTTGAAGGTGCTGACAATACAGAGTCAGAGGAAGAAGAACTGGAAGCGGCTGATGATCCTGAAGCAGATCAGTATACCTACAGCATTGATGCAACTGTAGCAGCACCGTCACTGTACGGTACCTATGTGCTTGGAGATTCGGTGAGTTCATTTCCGGAACCCACCACTACCTACACAATTAAAGTAATGTCGGCCTCCTCTGATCCGGAGAATATCGTGGAGACGATAACCGGAGGCGGTACCTGGCAGTATAGTACCAGTACAAGCGGCCCATGGACAGATATGTCGACTATCCCGTCCGATAAGAGCGAGGTATACGTCATATATCATATGCCTGCCGGAACACTCAGTTTCAAAGGACCGGATGATAAGACTCATGAAAGATATGTGGAGGCAGTTGATTCTGAAGTGGTGTATCTGGACCGTATGTATCCGCAGCTCTTCAGTCCCACGATTGCGCAGAACGGCAACAATGCGGATTATTCGTTCAGTCTGTCCGGATATCCCGGCATCAGCATCACCTTGAGCTTGGTAAATGCATCCGGCTCTCAGGTCGGGTCTGCCACCAAGACCTTGTCGGATCTGCCGTCAGGGATGAATGTGATTAATCATTTCTTCAGTTCAGACTGGTCTGTGAACCTTTTTGGGCTCAAGGAAAGTGACCTTAACCAGACAGTCCGGCTGATGGTAACCCAGAATCCGGTCAGCGGAGATGCAATCAGCCCGTGCGCTCCATTTTATTCAAATGAACTCTTCCTGGTTTCTGCGATATCCGGAAAGGTTACTATACCATCCACGATCCATATTGGAGATGATGTTACTGCAGATATAAGCGGTGTCAAGAATCCGAGTAAAATGACCCTCACATATCAGTGGTATCTGGGTGGGAAATCTGTCTCGGAAGCAACAGACAGTACATATACCGTATCGATTGAAGATCTGGTTGCAGCCGGCAGCAAAGTGCTTAGCTGCAGCGTAATGGATGTGCTGGACAAGACTTTGTACTCACAGGAAGTCACAGTTCTTCCGCTTGATCTCTCTGCACCGAATGTAGACGTTGACTGGGAAGAGGAGGCAACCTACACCGGTAAGAAGTCTTTCCCGAAGGAAATATCCGTTACAACCACTTCCTATGAAGTGCCGGAAGATATGTGGAAAGTCACCAGAGTGAAGGGCAAGAATTGCGTGAATCCGGGTAAGGCCTGGATGAAGATCACAGGCACGAGCGAATATGTGATCAATTCCAGGAAGGTTCAGTATACGATCAAAGGCCAGAGCGAGAAGAAAGAGACGAAAGCAGCTCCGGCAGATCTCACTGTGACAGATTCACTTGGCGCACCAAAGAAATATGAAGTGCGTATTATTGAGGAGATATCGCAGACAGAAGAGCAGGATACGGAACAGGAAGAAACCCAGACAGAAGGCCAGACAGAAAGCGTCAAGATCTACGAAATACTGACCTTTGACGACAATACGGTAGTCGGTGATACAGTATATTCGCAGAGAAATCTTCATATCACACGTGACATGATCAATAAGGCGAAAGATGCCGGATGCAGTTCCATCCGCCTTCGCGTAGCAGACGGCGGGATCGACCTGGCAGTCTCAGAACTGTCCAAAGACAGCTATATGGTATACTTTGCTCCGGATGACGGAAGAGGGGCAAGTGAAGATGAGAAGGCTGTTCTTGACAGATACCAGCCTCAGGGAGAGATCTACAGAGTCTCAGTGCGTACGAATAATGAGTACGGAGAAGATGTCGACGTGATCGATACCATGCTGAAGGCAAGAGTGCTTCTGTATGGAGACAGAGATGAGCAGACACAGTTCCTGCTTCTGTCGCACGACACTCTTGAGCCCACAGTCAATAATGCGGAGAAGAAGTCGGCAGATGGAGATGATTATCTGTCCGGTCGCATATACAAACGCAGCATGTACACAGCAACACTGGTCGATTGAATTAATTAGTCAGCTTAATTCATAAGCAGCAGAAAACGGGAGGGAAATGAATTCTCATTTTCCTCCCGTTATTTATGCGATGTTTCGCAGACGATGAGTTTTATACGATGAGCTGATTATTTGCCTCAGATCTGCTCTGCGATATATCCGCCGCAGTATTCACATTTTCCGTCAGCAGTCACTTCCGTCTGAGCTCCGCAGTACGGGCAGACAGCGATCTTCGGAGCCGCGTTGGCAGCTTCCTTCTCCTCACGGACGATCGTCTGTGCGCCGGTCAGGGCCTCCGTGATATCCTCACCGATCTTCTCATACTTGGCATACTCCGGATTGTTTCGCGGATTAACAGCTCCGCCGACTCCGGTACTGACCGCCGCGTTCAGTATGTTCTCAAGAAGGCCGGCTTTCGGATCACTGCTGAATCCGGATCCAGAGTCGGACTTGATCTCGACACTGCTGCTGTTCAGTTCAAACTTCATATCATCAAAATACGGGTTGTTGACATTGATGATGTACTTGAAGTTATACCTGTAAGTATAACGCGGCGGGTTGTAGGAAACATATTCAGTCTTGTCGCCTCTCTTGACCTCGCGCTTCTCTTCGGTCCGGTCCTCATCCACATCCGTGCGGCAGCCCGTGATATCTGAAAATGAGATCACGTCCGGGTTTGTCTCGGTGATCTTTCTGGGATCCCTCGTCAGGATGAACTTCCTGGCGTCTTCATCCAGAAGAACATTCCAGCGGTCGCAGGCAATCGTGCGGGTCGTGTGGAAATTCTCAACAGCTTTCAGGTTTTCCTCACGGTACGCAAGCTGCTCCTTGATCTGCTCCACAGTGCTGTGCCTGCGCTCATCAAACCAGGGGGATAATTTGGATGCGCAGCTTTTGCAGCAGTTACCATCTTCAAGTTTTCTATTTCCCAGAAGCCCAATCTCCCCGCCGCAGATCGCGCAAGTCTTTTTGTCAAACAGTCCGAAAAATGCCATCTTGAATCCTCCTTGCCATTCTGAATTTTAATAGCCGGACATAGATCCTGACATATCCGGCTGTTTTTCTGCTGCCTTCAGTGTATCAGATAATAGTGGCAATTGCCAGAATTGGTTGAATCTGCAATTGCCGGAAATGGCTGATTATTGATTGACAACGAATCCGGGATGCCATAAACTGAACACATAAGTAAGTTTACACTAACAATAAGAAGTTATTCTAACTAAAGAGAATAAACGCTAACCAAAGAGAATTATATCTAACTAATTAGAACAGCGACTAACCAGGAAATAACTAAACTAACCTGGCCCTTGCCGGTTCCATTTCCCACTACAGTTATACAGAGGCAGACTGATGAACATGAACACATACAGGACAGAAGTTACGGGGACAAAAATGAATGAGAGTACCAAAGCTCTGATCATAAAAAGACTGCGGGCGGAAGGCTGCAGGATCACCCATCAGAGGAGCCAGATTCTGGACGTAATCCTGAACGGAGATTGTGTAACGATCAAGGAGATCTGCAGCAAGTCCAGGAAGCAGGACCCCAGTGTAGGCTTCGCAACCGTATACAGAATGGTCAGTCTGCTGGAGCAGATCGGGTTGATCAGCCGCGGAATCGTCATCAATTACGAAGAACTTGAAAAAATGAAAAATGAAAAAATATAAAAACACGGCTTGACAGAAGAAGTCAGGTCGTGTATATTTACATCATAAAGATTGAGCAAAATTAAATTTAAAGCAATTCAAATCAGTTTATTTCATATCCGGGCAGGAAGAGTGAAGAAAGGAGTCAACTAATGGCAAGCATTTATGATTACAGTGTACCGGCAGCCGATGGAACAGAGGTTAAGCTCTCTGATTATCAGGGCAAGGTCATGCTGATCGTCAACACAGCGACCGGATGCGGATTTACCCCGCATTACAAACCCATCGAAGAGATGTATGAGAAGTACCACGATCAGGGATTTGAAGTGATCGACATTCCGTGCAACCAGTTTGCTGGCCAGACCCCCGGAACCGATGAAGAGATCCACGAGTTCTGCACACTGAAGTACAACACCCAGTTCCCGCAGATGAAGAAGTCTGACGTGAACGGTGAAAATGAACTTCCGCTGTATACTTACCTGAAGAGCCAGAAGGGCTTCGAAGGATTCGGCAAGGGGCCGACGGCTCTGATGATGGCCGGTGTTCTGAAGAAGTTTGACAAAGACTACAAGAACAATCCCAACATCAAGTGGAACTTCACGAAGTTCGTAGTCGACCGTGAAGGCAATGTTGTCGCAAGATTTGAGCCCACGGCGGACATGAAGAAGGTCGAAGAGTGCGTGGCAGGCCTGATCTGAATCTAATCCCCGAATCTGAATCCGGAGAGTGCGCAGCAGTTCCTGACTTTACAGAATCAGTTATAGAGCCTGGTCATATATTTGGGCGGATCAGTTTATAGAAGAAATAATGGCGGCAGCTTCCCGTGCGGAAGCTGCCGCTTAGCTTACCGTCAAAACCTCCAGTATAACCTGACCAAGACCCTTCATCGCTTCCGGCCAGAACTCTTGGCTATTACTTGCACCCCTTATAATTCTGCAAAAGCTGCCTTGTTGAGAAATCATGCTCATTAACAGCCCTCAAAACACTTGAACGATCGCTCATATGTATCTATAATCTCCAATTAGAGAACACTAACTAAAACGATTTCTCTACAGGAGAATATACAGGAGGATATATATGAGCATTGCGTTATCACTGAGAAATGTGAGCAAATCTTATTCTACAGGCGGACATACCTTTAAGGCACTTGACGGTGTAGATCTGGATATCGAAGCAGGAAAGCTGGTTGTCATTTTGGGTCCGTCCGGTGCGGGAAAGTCCACACTTCTGAATCTGATCGGCGGTATGGAC
Source organism: uncultured Lachnospiraceae bacterium (assembly GCA_902801515.1). GTDB lineage: Bacteria > Bacillota > Clostridia > Lachnospirales > Lachnospiraceae > Porcincola. Next base: position 18,274 of record CADCII010000011.1, on the reverse strand, counting down.
ACACCCTCTGAGGGCACTATCAAAGCGGAAGGGACAGACATCTCCGGTTATTCTGAAAATGAACTTGCCGACTACCGTGCGGCTAATGTCGGATTCATTTTCCAGTTCTACAACATCCTGCCGACTCTGACAGTACTTGAAAATGTCAGTCTGGTGGCTGACCTTACGAAGGATGCTCTGGACGCAGCTTCGGCTCTGAAAGCAGTAGGCCTGGAAGAGCACATGAACAAATTCCCGAATCAGCTCTCCGGCGGAGAGCAGCAGAGAGTGTCCATCGCCCGTGCGATCGCCAAGAATCCGTCGATGCTGCTGTGCGACGAGCCGACCGGAGCCCTGGACTCTGCAACCGGCGTTACGATCCTGAAACTTCTCAAAGAGCAGACTGAGCGCGGCAAGACCGTCATCATCGTCACCCACAACTCACTGTTCGCGGATGTGGCGGACGTTGTCGTGCGCCTGAAGAACGGAAAGATCCGGAGCGTGTCCGAAGTGGAGAATCCAAAGAGCATTGACGAAGTTGAGTGGTAAGAACGGGGGTAAGATCTATGCTGAAGAAAAAACTGTACAGAGATCTCAGACAGAACATGTCCCAGTTCATCGTCATCTTTGTGATGGTAATGCTGGCGGTGCTTGCATTTTCAGGCGTGCACGCCTACATGGACGGGATGCGCGTCAGCTCGGAGGAGATCTACAGTGAATACAACCTTGCTGACATGTGGCTTACCGGAGAGGGCTTCTCGCAGGAAGAGATTGAGAAGGTCCGCGCCAGCGAGAACGTCAATGCGGCAGACCGGCGCCTGACTTTCCAGGGGAATCTGGAGGGCAGGGACGACGTGACTCTGGAAATGAACTTCCTGGAGAGCAACGACGTCTGCAGAATGTATGTATTTGACGGAGAAGCATTTGCCCCGGACAACACTGACGGCGTGTGGGTCGACAAAGAATTTGCCGCTGCGAATGGCTATGCTGTCGGTGATCAGCTGACGCTCAGATACACCACATATAAGATCGATGTGAAGATCGCAGGGCTGGTGGAGACGCCGGATCATGCCTACAGCATCAAAGACGCGACACAGATATTCCCGGATCACAAGACCTATGGGTATGTGTATCTCTCATATAAGGCGATCCCGGATGAGATCCTGAAAGATGCCGCGAAGGCGAAACTGGGCGGAGGAATATTTGATACATCTACACATGACGATGTGAATACGTCAGAGACAAAGTCATCTGATACCGAAGCAAATGATGCAGCAGACAGCGCCGGTTCGGCTTCAGACAAAACAGATTCCTCAAGTTCACTTCTTGGAGCAATTACCGGCAGCTTTACAGATGCCATTACTGACACTGTAGTCGACACAATGCTTGATTCCGCAGACCTGCACGACCAGATTCCATTTCCATATATCATGGTCGATCTGAAAGATCCGGACCTGTTCGATGAGACCAAGGAGCAGCTGGAGAGCAGTATTGATTCCATCATAGCAGTCACCAGCCGCAGCGAGCTGGCTTCCTGGGTGGGATACAACAGCGAAGTCGAAGAAGGAGAGACCTATTCATTTGTCTTCACATTCCTCCTGCTGTTTATCGCGATCCTGTCTGTCATCACCACTATGAACCGCTTTATCAAGAAAGAACGTGTGCAGATCGGAACGCTGAAAGCCCTGGGATACCGCAGGAAGAAGATCGTATGGCATTACATCTGCTACAACCTGGTGCTCAGCGTGATCGCGGCTGCAGCGGGTATCGTGCTGGGCGCTCTGCTGATCGGCAGATTCTTCCTTAAGATGGAGATGGACTACTTCGAGATGCCGGAAGCCCATCTGGTGCTGGAGCCAATCGTCTTCATCACCGCGGCACTGTCCGTCCTGGTGATCGTATTTGTCACCTGGCTCTCCTGCCGGAAGATTCTCAATGAGCCGGCCAGCCAGGCATTGAGGACTGAGGTTCCGAGTGTAAAGAACACGAAGTTCTCCCTGACGACCACTGGCATATTCAGCAAAGCATCTACTGTCACCAAATGGAATCTTCGTGATATCGGAAGAAATAAAGGCCGTTCGATTGCGGGTATCGCCGGCACGATGGGCTGCGTGATGCTGGTGGTCACGGCCCTGGGCATGCATGATACGATCGAAGACTTCATGAACTGGCAGTTTAACCGGATCAATCAGTACAAGTCCTACATGGTGCTTTCGGCCGATTGTACCGACAAAGAGTACGATGCGCTGACAGAGAAATATGGCGATGCTTCCTCTGAGACGGTTGCGATCGAGATGGAAGACACCGAAGGTAAGGCGATCACTCAGACGATATTTGTAAATGAAGCTCCCGGGTTTATTTGTACCAGTGACTTTTCACGCCAGCCCATGGAACTGGGAGACGATGGTATGTACATCACGCGGAAACTGTCTGAAAGCCTTAAGCTGGGTGTCGGGGATGAATTCACCTTCCGGGTGTACGGCGAGGAAGGATCCAAGACTGCGAAGATCTGCGGGATCTACAGAGATCCGCAGAGCCAGCAGTTCACCTGCACGCGCAAATACATGGAGAGCCTGGGCATGACCTATCGGGCAGACACCATCTATTCGGGAGAACTTCTGGATGTCACTGACGTCCCGGACGGCGTGGATGTGATCCAGACGAAGGAAGGCCTGGAGACTGGTGTCCGGGGCATGATGGACAGGATGACAACCATCATCGCACTGTTCATCGTCCTGTCCGCCGTTCTCAGCGTAGTGATCCTCTATAACCTCGGCATTCTCAGCTTCACAGAGAAGCAGTACCAGTTCGCAACTTTGAAAGTGCTGGGCTACAGGACCGGCCCCCTGCGCAGGATATTCAATCAGCAGGGAAGGATCCTGTCTGTCATTTCCATCGCTTTGGGATTGCCCGCAGGTTATTTCATGATCAGCTACATCTTCAGAGAAGCGTTGGGCGACAACTACGACTTCCCGGCCTATGTCCGGCCCATTTCCTACGTGCTTGCCGGCGCGGCAATCTTCCTAGTATCCTGCCTGGTCAACGAATGGCTGTCCGGAAGGATCAGAAAGATCGATATGGTCAGCAGCCTGAAGGCAAATGAATGATTATTAATAATTAGGTATGAGATGCTGCGGGCTGAGGTACGCGGCATCTTGTAATGTCCGCATTATTTCTTTTTCGATATGATCAGAATGGATGCATATGAATAATGTGCCTGGAATGGGCTTGGGATATTCATTTTCAGACTGCTTTATGATAGACTAATATGAATTAGGCAGAAGAGAATTGGGAGGAATTCAATATATGTTAATAGTGATCAGGAATGCGCTGGCGGTCCTGCCGCAGGGTGATGCGGATGTGATCGGCAGGCATACAATCTATATTAACGAAGACAAGATTGTCGGAATCGATGAACGGCCGGCAGATTTTGCGGAAGAAGATGCGCACATCATAGACGGCACAGACCGGCTGGTGATCCCGGGGCTGGTCAATGCGCACACCCACACTTATATGTCCATGATGCGCAACTGCGCAGATGATCTGTCATTTATGGACTGGCTGTTCAACAGGGTCGATCCCATCGAAGGGAAACTGCTCCCGGAAGATGCGTACTGGGGATCGCTGCTGGGGCAGATCGAAATGATCCGGTCCGGGACTACGACATTTAACGATATGCAGATGCACATCCATCAGACTACCAAGGCAGTGCGCGAGAGCGGCATGCGCGCGGTAATCTGCCGTGGCCTGGTCGGAGGCGATTACGACAGGAACGATATCCGCCTGCAGCAGGCGCTGGAAGAGATGGAAGAAGGCAGGGAATGCAGCAGACTTTCATTCCGCCTTGGTCCCCACGCTCCATATACTTGCGGACCGGACTATCTGCGGATGGTTGCTGACGTGGCAAAAGAGAAAGGCCTGGGAATCCATATCCATCTTGCCGAGTCGGTGACAGAATCCGAAAACATGCGCAAAGATCACGACTGCACGCCCATAGAATACGCCTTAAGCGCAGGTATCTTTGACGTCCCGACGATAGCGGCCCACTGCGTGCAGCTGTCGGAAAAGGATATAAAGATCCTGGCAGATCACAACGTCAGCGTAGTGACCAACCCCGCGTCCAACATGAAACTTGGAAATGGATTTGCCCCTGTTCCGGAGATGATGGCGGCAGGCATCAACGTCTGCCTGGGAACTGACGGCGCAGCCTCCAACAATGCCCAGAACATGTTCCGCGAGATGGGCTACCTGTCCATGATCCACAAAGGAACCCATGCGACGCCCCAGTGCATCGGAGCACCCGAAGTCTTCCGCGCAGCAACCATCAACGGAGCGAAGGCACTCGGCCTGAACACAGGCTCGATCGAGAAAGGCAAGAAAGCAGACCTCGCGATTCTGCGCCTGGACGTACCGTCCATGATGCCTAACAACAACCTGCTTGCCGCCCTGTGCTACTCCGCAAACGGCTCAGAAGTCGATACAGTCATCATCGACGGCAGGATCGTCATGGAAGGCGGAGAACTGAAGACAATTGACGAAGAGCGGGTATACAGCGAGATCCGCAGCATGTGCAGCCGGCTAGGGCTGTAAACTCGTTAGTGGTTTATTGGAACAAAACAAGCCAGCCGGGTCAGAAAAAGCTATACAGGCACTCCAGACCCGAGCAGAAGAATCCAAAACAATTCAGCTGGGTCAGATAAAGCTGTACAGGCACTCCAGACCCGCAGAAAAAAGAAGGCAAGTTGGAGAGCGAAAACAATTCAGCTGGGTCAGATAAAGCTGTACAGGCACTCCAGACCCGCAGAAAAAAGAAGGCAAGTTGGAGAGCGGGTCAGAAACAAGAAAACAGGCGTTCCAGACCCGAACAGAAGAATCCAAAACAAGTTAATCGGGTCAAAATAGCTCATACAGACGTCCCAGACCCGCAGAAAAAGAAAAGCTTGAAGAAGGCAAGTTGGAGCACGGGTCAGAAACAAGAAAACAGGCGACCCAGACCCAAGCAGAAAAATCCAAAACAAGTTAATCGGGTCAAAATAGCTCATACAGACGTCCAAAAAGAAAAGCTTGAAGAAGGCAAGTTGGAGCACGGGTCAGAAACAAGAAAACAGGCGTCCCAGACCCAAGCAGAAGAATCCAAAACAAGTTAATCGGGTCAAAATAGCTCATACAGACGTCCCAGACCCGCAGAAGAAGAAAAGCTTGAAGAAGGCAAGTTGGAGAGCGGGTCAGAAACAAGAAAACAGGCGTCCCAGACCCAAGCAGAAGAATCCAAAACAAGAATCAAAAATAGATAAAACAGATAAAAACAGAGAGGACATATAAATGGCAAGCGAGATCAGAGACATCAACCTGGCAGAATCAGGACTTAGGAAAATTGAGTGGGTAAGGAGAAACTGCCCCCTCCTCAGCATGCTGAAAGAAGAATTCACCAAAACACAGCCCTTCAAGGGACAGAAGATCGCACTGTCGGTCCATCTGGAGGCTAAGACTGCGTACCTGTGCCTGACTATGGCAGCAGGCGGAGCAGAAATGTATGTCACGGGTTCTAACCCGCTGTCTACGCAGGATGATGTGGCGGCTGCCCTGGTTAAGGAAGGCCTGGAGGTTCATGCATGGCACGGTGCAACGGATGAGGAATATTTCTCACACATCCGTGCGGTCCTGTCTCATGGCCCGAATGTCATCATCGACGACGGCGGAGACCTGGTTCACATGATGCATACTGAGCTGACTGACCTGATCCCGGGCGTGATCGGCGGATGCGAAGAGACCACAACCGGTATCATCCGTCTGGAAGCCATGAACCGCGAAGGCAAGCTGGCATTTCCGATGGTGCGCGTCAATAACGCCATGATGAAACATTTCTTCGATAACCGCTACGGCACAGGTCAGTCTGTGTGGGATGGTATCAACCGTACCACCAACCTGATCGTTGCAGGCAAGATCGTTGTTGTCGCAGGCTACGGCTGGTGCGGCAAGGGTGTTGCCATGAGAGCCAAAGGACTTGGCGCAAGAGTCATCGTCACTGAGATCAACCCGGTCCGTGCAATCGAAGCGATCATGGACGGTTTTGACGTCATGCCGATGGCGGACGCGGCAAAACTGGGTGACTTCTTCATCACCGTGACTGGCTGTGACAAGGTCATTGACGAAGAAGACTTTGCCAACATGAAAGACGGAGCTGTCCTGTGCAACGCCGGACACTTCGATTGTGAGATCGACATCGCATGGCTGAGAGAGCACGCAGTCGAAACTGCTCCGATGAGAGACAATATCATTGGTTACAAACTGACGACCGGAGCATGGGTCTACATCCTGGGCGAGGGCAGACTGGTCAACCTGGCCTGCGGAGACGGACATCCCGCAGAGATCATGGACATGTCATTTGCCATCCAGGCACTCAGCGCCAAGTACCTGATCGAGCATCAGGGACAGCTGACTGAGAAACTGATCGACGTACCGGAAGAAGTCGATATGGAAGTTGCCGAGAAGAAACTCGCCTTCCTGGGCAAGAGCATCGACGTTCTGACACCGGAGCAGGAGAAGTATCTTAATGAGTCTGGAATCTGAACGAATCCATAAAGCAGGCGGCTCCTGAATCAATACGAATCCATAGAGTAGAAGTCTCCTGAATCCACAAGGATCCAAACAGCGAAGGACTCGATGTCCGAGTATAGGAAAATGAAAACTGAGGAAGACAGATATGATTCCATTTGACGAAGAAGGATTCAAAAAAGCGGTAACAACAACCCTGCAGCCCTGGCTTGCGAACAATGTCACCGAAGGGAAGTTTACAAGCTTTGACGGCTCCCGGATCCAGTATTACCGTGCGCTGAATCCCAATGCGAAGGCAGTGATCGTTATGGTCCATGGATTCTGTGAGTTTTTCGGGAAATTCCATGAGCCTGCCTACAATTTCTGGGAAGATGGATACACAGTTTATTTTATAGAGCAGAGGGGCCACGGAGGCTCTCAGCGCTCTGTGAAGCAGCTTGACCACGTTGATGTAACAGACTTCTCGGAGTATGTTGAAGACCTGAAGACTTTTCTTGACAAAGTAGTACTGCCTGAGACGCAGGGGCTGTTCACCCGCGCTGCTGTCGGCGGGGGAGCAGGAAAAGCCCCGGCTTCCGGAACGGCTTCTGTAGGAGCAGTAAGCAGAGCGGCTGCAGCAGGAAAGGAAACTGCCGGAGCCGGAATGATGTCTGCGCGGGGCAGCAATAAACTTCCGGTCCTTCTGTATGCGCATTCAATGGGCGGCTGTGTTTCCACCCTGTTCCTTGAGAGGCACCCTGAATACTTCAAGGCTGCAGTCCTCAGTTCGCCTATGCTGAAAATGACTTTCGGTGACAGGCCTCTCTGGCAGGTGAAAGCTCTGATGACATTGTCAAAAACGCTCAGATGGAATGAGCAGACAATGCCGGGACAAAATGATTTTGACCCGAATAAGCCGGATTTTGAAGGCAGTGCGAGCCTCTCCAGGGCCAGATATGATTATCAGTGGGACCTCAGGGTCAGACCTGAGAATAAAGATCTGTACACAATGAACGGTGGTACATACCGGTGGGGCAGAGCTGCGTGGAAAGCAACGCAGGATCTGCTTAAAGACGAGGATAAGATCCGGATTCCTGTGCTGGTTTGCCAGGCGGGAAATGACGTATTCGTCGATAATGAAGGGCAGGATCATTTTGCAGAAACAGCGCCGAATGCAAAGCTGATACGGTTCCCGAAGGCAAAGCATGAGATCTATGCATCCGGCGGTAAGATACAGGAACACTACTTCCGGGAAGTGCTGAGCTTCTATGATTCATTTGCATAATGACATGGATTCGGCTTCGATACAAAGATGAACATTGAGCATCGTTCTACAGATAAACTGTATTGCGAGTTGTACTGCAGATAAGTCACATTGCGAATCAGGCTGCAGATTAACCACCAGGGAGATGGGATATGTCAAATAAGCAGGAGAAAAGAGTCATTGACAAATCGGGAGCCGTAATCGATGAGAACGGCATGAGTGTTGCTGCAAAATGGAAGAGCGGTATTATGTCGCTGATTTTCAGCAGATTTACTCTGATCGTCGTGATGCTGGTATTTCAGGCAGCCCTCATGCTGATGATGTGGGGCATGTTCGGCGCGCTGCTCGATAAACTCGCAACCTGGGCGAGCACTGCATTTGTGGTCATCATCCTGGTCTATCTGATCAATACGGATATGGACGCTACGGCAAAAATAACCTGGATGCTGGTTATTTCTATTATTCCGTTCTTCGGAACGCTGTTCTACATCTGGACGCGGGCTGAGTTCGGACACCGTGCCATCGCGGCAAACATCCAGGAATCCACAGATCTTTCCAGAGGAAAACTGGTGCAGGATCCGGATGTGATGGGACGGCTCAAACGAGCTGACCGCGACTCAGCGTCCGTCGCCAACTACACTCTCAAAGCCGGAAACTTCCCGGCCTACGAAAACACAAAAGTCACTTATTTCCCATTCGGAGCCGACAAGTTCGAAGAAATGCTCGTCAGACTCGAAAAAGCAAAACGGTTCATTTTCCTGGAATACTTCATTATCCAGGAAGGATACATGTGGGGCAAGATCCTCGAGATCCTCAGCCGCAAAGTGGAAGAAGGCGTAGAAGTAAGGGTGCTGTTCGACGGCACCAACATGCTCAGCAAAGTGCCCATGGACTACCATGAAAGGCTGCGCAAGCTGGGAATCCACTGCCGTGTCTGGGCACCGCTCAGACCCATGATCACATCCACCTACAACTATCGCGATCACCGCAAGATACTTGTGATCGACGGCGAAGTTGCATTTAACGGCGGAGTCAATCTGGCAGACGAATATATTGGAAAGACCAGGCCTCTGGGCACCTGGAAAGACACCGCAGTCATGATCGAAGGTGACGCAATCCAGAGCTTCACACTGATGTTCCTGACCATGTGGTATGCCTCGTCCGATACGCCGCAGCAGTTCATGCAGAGAAAGGGAATGTCCGATGAAGAGAAGGAAGCAGCACTGAGAGACATGATCAGCGAAGGCGGCTCACTCTTCGATTACTTCCCCGATAACATACCGATACCTGCAGGCGCCGGCGGATTCGTCATCCCCTACGGCGACTCACCGCTTGACGAATACAAAGTCGGTGAGATGATCTACATGGACATCCTGAACACCGCCGAAGACTACGTCTACATCATGACCCCGTACCTGATCCTGGACGGCGAACTCGAGACCGCCCTCAAATTCGCGGCAGAACGCGGCGTAGACGTCCGCCTGATCCTCCCGGGGATCCCTGACAAAAAAGCCGTCTACGCACTGGCCAAGGCAACCGTCCCGAGCCTGATCAAGAGCGGCGTCAAAGTCTACTTCTACACCCCGGGCTTCGTCCATGCCAAAGTCTTCGTCAGCGACAACCGCAAGGCCGTCGTCGGCACCATCAACCTCGACTACAGGTCACTCTACCACCATTTTGAATGCGCAACCTACATGGTAGATACCGCCTGCGTCAGCGACATCCTCGCTGACTACAAAGAAACACTCAAAGACTGCGAAGAAGTCACCCTGCAGACCATCAAAAACGAAAAATTCCTCACAAAAATCATCGGCGCAGTCTTCAAAATGTTCGCACCCATGCTGTGACGATGAACAAGTGCCTGTCACTCGTGCAAAGATGAACAAGTGCCTGTCACTCGTGCAAGGATGAACAAGTGCCTGTCACTCGTGCAATGATGAACAAGTGCCTGTCACTCGTTCCTGTCACTCGTTCCTAAACAAGTGCCTGTCACTTGTCCAGTCACTCGTGCAAACTGTATATAAGGAGGGGAGCTGTTATGGCAGACTCAGTCGGAAATTCGAATTCGATAACCAGAAAATATCTTGATTCTCTGCTCATTGAGACCAGATATATTAACGCGGCATGTCCGTCGCTGGAGATGAAACTGTACGGCAAGACCTTCAGTTCACCTGTCATGACAGCCGCACTGTCACATCTGGATCATTTCATGTTCGAAGGCGCCACCAAACGTTATGCGGAAGGCGCGGCAAAGGCAGACGTGATTCTCTGGATCGGAATGGCAGATGAAAAAGAGATTGAACTGTGCGCAGAAACAGGAGCGCCGGTAATCGAGATCATCAAACCGTATAAAGACAGAGAGCTGATATACAGGAAGATACGCCACGCAGAGGAAACAGGACTGCTGGCAGTCGGAATCGACATCGACCATCCATTTGCGAACGACGGGTCACCGGATGATGTAGATGGCTTCGAGATGTCACCGATGGGGAGGGAAGAACTGAGACAGATCTGCTCCTCCACGAGACTCCCGGTGATTGCCAAAGGAGTACTCAGCGTGTACGACGCGCAGGAGGCTGTTAAAGCGGGCGTAAAGGGCATCGTCCTGTCACACCACAACAACCGGATCGAATACGCTGTGCCGCCTCTCATGGCCCTTCCGAAGATAAAGCATCACATCCCGAAAGACATCCCGATCTTTGTTGACTGTGAGATCAGGACCGGAATGGATGCCTTCAAAGCGCTTGCCCTTGGAGCAACCGCTGTATGCATCGGAAGACCTCTCATGACCGCCATCAAAAAGAGCGGAGAGGAAGGAGTCTGCGAATACCTCACTCAGGTCAAAAACGAACTGCGCAAGGCCATGGCCTACACTGGCTGCAGAGACCTGAACCACATGGATCCCAGCATCGTACATGACCCGCGTACGTATTGAAATTGAATAAGTACCTAAACAAGTATCTAAACAAGTGCCTGTCACTCGTTCAACATCCTGAGTATATGCATCCGTGACATCTGAGGGTTTTGCACAAGTGACAGGCACTTGTTCGTATCTTTCAGCACAAGTGACAGGCACTTGTTCATGCTGCAGGCGCTTGTTCTTATCTGCTTAGGCAAAACAAGCGATCAACCGCAACTTTACTCATATGCATCACCCGGGAAGATCCGGGAGAAAGGAGAATCCGGCCTCACCACCGGTCGGATCAAGTGTTTCATATGTCAGACAAGATTTATCTCAGTACCCAGGCATTTCCGGTCAGTGAGGAGCAGAAAGCCTACCTGGAAGAATGCGCCGCAGGCGGCTCAAGAAAGGTTGAGCTGATCTGGCGCGCACCAGAAGAAATGACTTCGGAAGATTATGCAGGTGCCACTGCGCTGATGAACTTCTTCCCGCCGCAGGGAGTTTCACAGGCAAAGAATCTGGAATGGATGCAGCTTGCCTCTGCAGGCGCCGATGTGTTCTGCAAGGAAGGCGTTCTTCCGGAAAACTGCATCCTGACAAACGGCTCAGGTGCGTATTCCCTGTCCGTGGGCGAGCATATGCTCGCGATGACCTTCGCAATGATCCGCAACTTCCCGCAGTATAAGGCAAACCAGATAAGCCACACCTGGCAGGACGAAGGACGGATCATATCGATTGAAGGCGCGACAGTTGCAGTCCTGGGAATGGGTGACATCGGCAGCTTCTATGCCCGGAAAATGAATGCTCTTGGGGCTGATGTTATTGGTGTGCGCCGTCACGACTGTCCAAAGCCGGATTACCTGAAAAAACAAGTCACGCTGGAACATCTGGAAGAAGTTCTTCCGGAGGCAGATATCGTTGCAATGGTACTTCCGGGAGGAGAAGAGACCAGGCACCTGATCAATGACAGAACTCTGTCGCTGATGAAGGAAAACAGTTACATCCTGAATGTCGGACGCGGCAGCTCCATCGACCAGGAAGCACTGCTCAGAGCACTGGAAAGCGGCCATATCCGTGGTGCTGCTTTGGACGTGACAGACCCGGAACCGCTTCCGAAGGACGATCCCCTCTGGGACTGCAAGAGCGTCCTCATCACTCCGCACGTTGCCGGGTGGTGGCACCTGCAGGAAACCTTCAACAGAGTCGTCAGGATATTCGGCAATAACCTGAAACACTTTGTCAACGGAGAACCATTTGACAACGTCGTCAACCGGAACCTGGGATATTGAACTTGGGATATTAAACAAGGGATACTGAACAAGTGCCTGTCACTCGTGCAAATGTAATTGCACGAGTGACAGGCACTTGTTCATCGTCCGCTCACCGGCTCATATTTGTCGTAAGAATCATCTGTACCCGGGGCTGTTTTTATGATTTAATAAAAGTGCAGCCCGGTACCGGTGCGGCAGGTATCCGGGGCATAATGGGAAAGGAGGTCATGAGTTATGACCACAATTGAGTTGCAGAAGATGGCGAACGAAGTTCGCAAGGGCATCGTGACTGCTGTACATGGTGCCAAAGCCGGACATCCGGGCGGATCTCTCTCCGCAGCAGATGTCGTAACGTACCTGTTTTTTGAGGAAATGAACATTGATCCGAAGGATCCGAAGAAGGCGGATCGTGATCGTTTCGTCCTGTCCAAGGGCCACTGCGCACCGGCGCTGTACAGCGTGCTGGCGCACAGAGGATATTTCCCGGTGGAAGATCTTCCGACCCTGAGACATCTCGGCTCTTATCTGCAGGGCCACCCCTGCATGAATGAGACTCCGGGCGTCGACATGAGCTCCGGTTCTCTCGGCCAGGGCATCAGCGCTGCAGTCGGCATGGCCCTGTCTGCTAAGCTGACAAATGAGTCTTGGAGGACTTTCACCCTGCTCGGCGACGGCGAGATCCAGGAAGGCCAGGTATGGGAGGCAGCGATGTTCGCAGGCGCTCACAAACTGGACAACCTCGTAGTGATCGTTGACAACAACAACCTGCAGATCGATGGCTGCATCGCAGACGTCTGCTCCCCGTACCCGATCGACAAGAAGTTCGAAGCGTTCAACTTCCACGTGATCAATGTTGCGGATGGAAATGACATGGCCCAGCTTGAGGCTGCTTTTAAGGAAGCCCGCGAAGTGAAGGGCATGCCGGTGGCAATCATCATGAAGACTGTCAAAGGCAAAAATGTATCCTTCATGGAAGACCAGGCCGGATGGCACGGCAAAGCTCCGAACGACGAGCAGTACGCAGTCGCAATGGAAGATCTGAAGAAAGTGGGGGATGCATTATGTCAGAAGTAAAAAAGATCGCAACCAGGCAGTCCTACGGCAATGCCCTGGCTGAGCTGGGAAATGAACATGAGAATCTTTATGTCCTTGATGCGGATCTGGCGGGAGCAACCCAGACCGGAATCTTCAAAAAAGCATTTCCGGACCGCTTCATCGACTGCGGAATCGCAGAATCCAACATGATCAGCATCGCAGCCGGCATGGCAACAACCGGCAAGATCGTCTTCGCATCTTCATTTGCAATGTTCGCAGCAGGCCGCGCCTTTGAGCAGGTCCGCAACGCAGTCGGATATCCGCATCTGAACGTCAAGATCGGTGCAACCCATGCATCCATTTCCGTCGGAGAAGACGGCGCGACCCATCAGTGCAACGAAGACATCGCACTCATGAGAACCATCCCGGGCATGGTCATCATCAACCCGGCAGATGACATCGAAGCCAGAGCAGCAGTCAGGGCAGCATACGAATACGTAGGCCCCGTCTACCTGAGATTCGGCAGATACGCAGTACCGGTCATCAACGACAACCCGGACTACAAGTTCGAAATCGGCAAAGGCATCCTGATGAGAGAAGGCACCGACCTGACCATCGTCGCCACCGGCCTGTGCGTATCCTCCGCCCTCGAAGCGGCAGAAAAACTCGCAGAAGACGGCATCAGCGCAGAAGTGATCAACATCCACACCATCAAACCGCTGGATGAAGACATCATCGTAAAGAGCGCAGCCAAGACCGGCAAAGTCGTCACCGTCGAAGAACACTCCGTCATCGGCGGACTCGGCGGCGCAGTCGCAGAAGTCCTCGGCGAGAAACAGCCCACCCTGATGAAGCGCATCGGCGTATACGACAGATACGGCGAATCCGGAAGCGCAGCAGCCCTCCTCGAGAAATACCAGCTCGACGGCAAAGGCGTCTACGCCCAGATCAAAGACTTCATTTGAACAAGTGCCTGTCACTCGTGCAAGGTAGCTTGATCTGCACAAGTGCCTGTCACTTGTGCAAACTCATTCATAATAACCAAAAAATACCGGTTCCTGTGGATTCTAACCTCACAGGAACCGGTATTTTTGTGGTTATCACAGGACTCTGTGAACAAGTGACAGGCACTTGTTCATGCCCCACCGCCTTGCACGAGTGACAGGCACTTGTTCATCTTTCTTTGCGGATCATGGCGCTTTGCCACCAGGCGCCGATCATGACGCGCAGGGTGCGGGGCAGCAGGCTGAGAAGATGGGTGCCGACACAGGTGCCGATGCCCGGGATTGTGTACAGGCGTCCTGCCTGCATCGCCCGGAAACCGGTCATTGCGACTTTGGCGGGATCTGCGGCCATGGCCGGATATGCTTTGCCGGCCCGCTCTGCCCAGCCGGTGCGTACGGGGCCGGGGCACAATGCCGTGACGCTTACTCCTGTGCCGCGCAGTTCTCCGCGCATGGCTTCGGTCAGTGACATGACAAAGGCTTTGGATGGTCCGTAGATGTTGAAGTACGGGTCCGGGAAAAATGCGGTTGTGGAGCTTACGTTCAGGATCTTTCCGTGTCCCTGCCTGACCATGTCTGCGCCGATGAGTCTGCACAGCATGGCGTAGGATGTGACATCCAAATGAATGAGGCCGCGCAGCTCATCCGGATCGATATCCACTGTAGACGCCGCTTTGCCGGCGCCGGCATTGTTGACGAACTGATCGACCGGATGCCCCAGTGCTTTCACTTCGGCATAGAGTTTTTCTGCACCGCGTTCCTGAGAGAGGTCTGCCTGGATTACATCGACACGTATCGATTTAACGCCCGAGGACACAGTATCCCCTGATGCTGAACCACCCTTGGGCGATGCACCATCCGTTGATGCTGAACCATCCCCGGGCGATGCACCATCCCCGGACAATTCTGCGGCGATCTGCTGAAGTTTGTCCAGTGACCTTGCTGCGAGGATCAGGTTATATCCGCGCGACGCAAAGATCCGGGCAAATTCCAGGCCAAGCCCTCCGGACGCGCCTGTTATCAAAACCGTTTCAGCCATAATAAACCTCTAATACATCTCTAATACACCTATGCCGGATCGACATCTATCGATCCGGCATAATCATCAACAAAACACATTTACCCGTTATACGAATAACTCCAGGCTGCAGTGATCTCCGAACTCAGGTCCTCCCAGGGCCAGGTCCTGGAACAGTTCTCCAGATTATTCGGATCATTCAGGATGAAGTTTCCATTTTCATCCATACCAGCAAGAATCATGAAATGACCGACCGCTGAGAATTTGCCGACGCCGACGTTGATCAGCACCGGGTGGCCGGCATTGAGCTCAGCCGTGATCGTATACTGGTCGGGGCTGATCTTCTGCCCTGTGATCGGGTGATTCGGAAATGCATTCAGTACGAGGTCCCACGAGGTCCCGGAGCCCGGCACCCAGTAACCCGCGTTCTCAGCATACTGGCACATCTGCCAGGGATTGATCGATTCATCGCCGGTCAGGCCGAATCCGATCATTGCCATACAGGTCGGCGCACACGCGGTCAGAGCCGCCGGGCCGCCGCCGTACCAGTTGAACGCCCATCTGTAGTCCCACTGCATGATGAGCGGGACCAGGCCCGTCACACCATCTCCAAGAGGCGGGATCGCCTTATTTCGCTCCTCATCCGTATACTCGAAAGTCTCCGGCGACTCACCGCCCTTCGCACGTACATACAGGAAATGAATGACATTTGGGTTTCCCTCGGCGTGCGGGATGACATACGGCATATAACTGCCGGCGAGATTCACCTTGACCCACTCATATTCATTTGCAACCATCTCATTGGTCAGGATACTGTGAGCACCCAGGACAGTGACCATCTCATCGGTGGGAAGAATCTCCGATTCCCCCATCTCGATTCCGCTCACATCACTTTCGCCGGAACCCTCCGCAGAGCCGGCATCATCCGCCGACTCCGCACCGGCCAGCGCCATGTCCGAGGCAGAAGCCGTCATCGTCAGAGAACCGGCATAACCAAGAAACATCGCACAGGAAACAGCGCCCGCAGTCAGCATATTCAAAAAACGTCTCTTCATAAATCCCCTTCAACAAAGCAATCAGCATATTGCCATAAAATCAATGGCGAACTCAATAGTGAGCTCAATAACGCACTCAGTATATCATGACATCGCCCCGCCGTCACCACGAAGAAGATGAACAAGTGCCTGTCACTCGTGCGAACGCATTTGCACGAGTGACAGGCACTTGTTCACATACACCTTGCACGAGTGACAGGCACTTGTTTTTATGCAATTGGTGAATTAAAATATTCTCAAAACCGGCCTCGGGCCGTTTGTGAGGAGTGTGAAGAATATCATGAAACCGTATGCTGAACTTACGAAAGAGGAGCTGACTCAGATCCGCACGGAGCTGAGGGCTGAATATAAGAAGATCCAGAATAAGGATCTGAGCCTGAATATGGCAAGGGGCAAGCCTTGTGTCGAGCAGCTGGATCTGTCGATGGGTATGATGGATGTGCTGAACTCGGATTCTGACCTTCGCTGCGAGGATGGTGCGGACTGCCGCAATTACGGCGTCCTGGCGGGCATTCCGGAGGCGCTGCAGCTGATGAGCGATATGATGGAGGTGCCGAAGGATCACCTGATCATCTATGGTAACAGTTCGCTGAATATCATGTATGACCAGATCGCGAGATCTTTCACCCACGGCGTCATGGGCAGCACGCCCTGGTGCAAGCTGGATAAGGTGAAGTTCCTCTGCGTCGTCCCGGGATATGACAGGCATTTCCGCATCACGGAGTTTTTCGGAATTGAAAATGTTCCTGTTCCGATGCTTGAATCGGGTCCGGACATGGATCTGGTGGAGAAGCTGGTTGCCGAGGATGACAGTATCAAGGGCATCTGGTGTGTGCCGAAGTATTCGAACCCGACCGGCAACTCCTATTCCGATGAGACGGTGCGCCGTTTTGCGCGCCTGAAGCCGGCGGCGAAGGATTTCCGTATCTTCTGGGACAATGCCTACACCGTGCATCATCTGTATGACGACGACCAAGATACGATCATTGAGATCCTGGACGAGTGCAAGAAGGCCGGCAATCCGGATATGGTGTATAAATTTGCATCGACTTCCAAAGTCACGTTCCCGGGCAGCGGCATCGCGGCTCTTGCGTCTTCGCTGAATAACCTGGAGTATATCAAGAAGCAGCTGAGTGTGCAGACGATCGGACACGACAAGGTCAATCAGCTGCGGCATGTTCGTTTCTTCAAGGACATCAACGGCCTTGTGGAGCATATGAAGAAGCACGCCGACATCCTGCGTCCGAAGTTTGAGGCGGTCGAGGAGATCCTGGAAGAGGAGCTGGGCGGCCTTGGGATCGCAAAATGGACCACTCCAAAAGGAGGATATTTCATTTCCTTCGATACGATGGATGGCTGCGCGAAGGAGGTTGTTCTGAAATGCACGAAGGCCGGCGTTTCTATGACTCCCGCTGGCGCTACCTGGCCGGGCGGCAATGACCCGCATGATTCGAATATCCGTATCGCTCCGTCGTTCCCGCCGATCGATGATCTGAAGACTGCAGCGAGGCTGCTGGCGCTTTGCACGAAGCTGACGGCTGCCGAGAAGCTTCTGGAAGACATGGAGTGAAATAAAACCGACATTCTCATTTTCAGGAGGCCCTGTTAATATGAGAGGAAAATCGAAGGATCATCAAAATAAACCTGCCGCGGCGCCGCAGAAGTCGCAGATTATCGTCAGCTGGCTGACATGCTTCCGCGTGATGGTGGCCATCTTTGTGCTGTATCTGTGCATCACATGGTGGAGGCCGCTCGCGGGACTGATCTGGCATATGATAAGTGCCGCGACTCCGCTGTTCATTGGTATTGCGATCGCTTATGTGGTCAACATCCTGATGTCGAAGTATGAGAAATGGTATTTCCCGGGACGCTCTGACAGGAAATGGGTGGCCAAAAGCCGCCGGGCGGTATGTCTGATCGGTGCGATGGTCACCGTGCTTGGCGCGGTTGTGATCCTGCTCCTGATCATTATCCCGCAGCTTGTAAATGCGATCACGGTCATTACGAAGAAGCTGCCCGGTCTGCTGACTTCCCTGTCAGAAAACGCGAAGGTGATGGAGCTTCTCCCGGAAACGGTCCAGGAGGCGATCCACGAGCTGGATTACAATAAGCTGATCGCAGGCATCATGAACTTCCTGACAAACGGCGCCACCCCGGCAGATACGACATTTACACAGGTCGCGGGAAAGAGCCTTACAGGGATGCTGGGATC
>CADCII010000010.1 GCA_902801515.1 uncultured Lachnospiraceae bacterium | reverse complement strand
AAACATCCTGAGAAAGGTAATCCCAAACGGAACCGGATGGGATAGAGGCGTCGTGGACACGCCATATGCTGTGAAGATCGCGTAAGCGACCCTCACAGGAACTGGTACGGGAATGTGCCAGCATAGAAACTCCATCCGACGATAGTCGGTTGTGGGTAGTTCATGTTAATCTGTATTAAAAAGGAAGAGTATACAGCCCATGATTTTTTCGTTGCACGTGATACTGCCGGTGCTTAGTATTTCTCATACACGCATCCGTCTGCGGCTGTGATGCTGTCCAGAACAGTATCCGCGTTGGTGAACAGAGCCATATAGGCATCCCTTCCTTCTCTGGTGTACTGTACGTCTGTGGGAAATACTGCGATCACATGATATTCATTTCCCTCAGAGTCTTCCAGCTCGCCAATAAGGTCGAAATCGGCGATTTTTTCGTATTCTTCATCTTCAGTTAGAAGGATGCTGAACAGGTGGCCGTCAGCAAGACCTGTGTGCGGATCGGTATGGAACAGCTTTAACCATTTGCCTGTAAAATTGTCAACTGTCATGAAAGTGTATGCATCTTCCCAGTGATCCGGAACAGTGATGGTGTAGTATGGGGTGACGACAGTCAACTCATCTATGATCTCGACTTTGAAAGAATCTTCTTCGGTCTCTGTCTGGGCGGTTTCTGTCTCAGTGCCGGCGGTGCCGGATGCCGGAGCGGAGATGCCCTTTGTCGGAGCGGAGATGCTCTTTGTCTCGGCGGAGGTGCCTTTCGCCCCTGCGGGTAATGTCCAGGAAACTGCCATGATTGCAGTAAGAGTGATTGCAAGAATTTTCATTTTCATAATATAAACTCCTTTACTCGTGATTAACTGCCGATGCGGCAGTGGTTTATTTGCCTCTGTCAATAAAGACGGAAGAATGGTGTCACGCGTCACCATATCTTCTATAATAATAGCAGGACTAAAACTTACAATGTCAGGTGAAATATGAGATACCGTTACATAGTATTCGATGTGGAGACGCCAAACCGTTACAATAACCGGATGAGTGCCATCGGGATCAGTGTGGTGGAAAATGACAGGATTCAGGAGTCGTTTTTCTCCTATGTCAACCCTGAGACGCACTTTGATTATTTCAATACGCAACTGACAGGGATCGATGAGGAGACAGTGAGAACGGCCCCGACGTTTCCGGAATTGTGGGAGACCATCGAACCGGTCATGTCCTCCGGGATTCTCGTTGCCCACAATGCCGTATTTGATATGGGCGTGCTGAAGAAGTGCCTGTGCGATTACGGCATCGAATGGAGAAGCAGCGCAAAGTATTGCTGCACGGTTCAGATGGGAAGAAGACTGTATCCGGGGAGGAAGCACAGCCTGAATGTCGATTGTGACTATTACGGGATTGCTCTTGATCATCACAGGGCGGATTCTGACAGCCGCGCCTGTGCTCAGATACTCCTCAGGTATCTTAAGGATGGGGCAAATGAGATGGATTTCATCAGGACATACAGGCTGTAGAGAATTGGGAAAATGTAAACGGCTGGAGCCGCAGGATGGCTCGGAAAAGATCACAGTATGGATATCAATTATCTTTATCATTTGCAGCAGTTCAGGGGAGGCCCGGGTTCGCTGCTCACTTCTTTTTTGTCGAAAATGACCTGGTGGGGAGAGTTGAATACCGTCGTTCTCCTGATTGCTGCAGTATACTGGTGTGTTAATAAGGAATATGGAGAGTATCTGTTTCTGGGCTGGAGCGGGAACCGTCTGATGAACGGATTTCTGAAGGTGACTGCCTGTGTGTACCGGCCGTGGATCAGGGATGCGAGGATCGTTCCGGATGAGACGGCTATAGTAACCGCGACCGGGTATTCATTTCCCAGCGGACATACTATGAATGCTGCCACGGTCTTCGGCGGATCCGCGATACGGCGGGAACTTGGCAGAGGTCTGAGGATCCTGATGTGGCTCATGCTGTTCCTGGTGGCGTTCAGCCGCAATTTCCTGGGTGTCCATACGCCGCAGGATGTGCTGGTCGGCGCAGCTGCCGGAGTACTGGTCATGTTCCTGGCCGGGAAACTGATGAGCTGGCTGAAGGAGCATCCGGAAATGGATGTATGGGTAGTAGCTGTCGGGATCGGCCTGGCTGTTCTGCTTGCCGTGTATGCTTCTCTGAAAGCCTATCCTGAAGATTTCGACGCGGAAGGACAGCTGATCGTGGACGGCGCGAAGATGGCCATGGATACATTCAAGGGAATCGGATATTGCAGCGCATTTCTGACAGGCTGGATCCTGGAGCGCCGGTTTGTACGGTTCCATACGAACATTTCCATGAGAGGCCGGGTTGCCCGTTTTGCGGGTGGAATGCTCAGTTACTATGTGATCAGCCTGATCCTGTGTCCGCCTGTGAAAGAACTGATAGGGGGTGCTGCCGGCACCATGATATCCTGTTTTATGCAGATCTTTTATGTGGTGTTCCTGTTCCCGCTGTTCTTTGTATTTCTGGAAAAGCGTGCCGGGGCAGAGCAGGGAAATGCGATGTCCGGCGGCGGGCAGAGCAGGTGACTTATGCATGATACACAGGAGATCAGAATCTATTCTTCCATCTGCAGTCATGACGGAATCAAGGCCAGGGAGATCGCGAAAGAGACCGGCGTGGAGAAGTCAGATATTAACAGACTTCTGTACAGCGCGCCATTTATCCGTGAACTGTGTTACAGGGATGACGATTATCTGTGGCACGGCCTGATCCGGCAGAACCGGCCACATGTGGGACTTGCGGATTTCTGCGGGTATTACGGCCGGGTGGAGGACTTCCTGTCATTAACTGAGGAGGAATGGCTGGAAGAGCTGGAGAACGGTTGCCGGAATATTGGGCGGAATCTGAATGACACGAGAGGCTTGATCCATTCATTTCGGGATTCACGGGAAGTGATGATAGTACTGTTCTCTGACCTGGAGATGATGGAACGGAACGCCGGCGCAGACACCGACACAGGCATCTGCGAAGACACCAGTAAAGACACTGGCGAGGACTGGAAGCAGTGGGAGATCTGTTTTGAACTGCGGATCAAAAGAGCAAGGCATATCCGGATCTATGCGGACGTTCTCGTGATCACACAGAACAAAGTGTTTTCCCTGGAGTTCAAGATGAAAGATGTTATCGACCCGGACGAAGAACTGCAGGCGGTGAAATACGCGAGATATCTTGAAGTGATCTTCGGAGAAGAATATGAGGTCATACCGGCTCTGGTGCTCACAAGGGCGTCGGATCTCTACAGCTGGGAGCAGCTGCCCGGAAGCACGGCCGAGGTTCCGGTCTGTTCCGGGGACATGCTGTTCAATCTGTTTGACGAGTTTATCGGGTTTCTGGGGTAACTGGATTTTCCGGGGTAATGTTCTGGGGTAACTAAAGCTATGACAGTTCTGTGATAAAGCCGATGGTACGATACAGCCATAAAGAAAACAAAACATAAATGATTCAGATCATTGGGTTCATTTGAAAAGGAGAAAAATGAAATGAAGAAGATTAAAATGTTTATTGAATGGCTGTTTACACCGGTTGATAATAAATTCGTGGACCCCTACCTGGAACAGTGGAGCGGGATCTGCCATTTCATTTAACCAGAGACAGTGACAAAGACTGTAGGCCGCAGGATTCGGAAGTTCAGTTCCGGTCCGGCGGTCTGTCATTTTTATATTATAGAAGGAAAAGAATCCATCTGGCTGCAGACTTATTTTTCTGCTTGACGTCTCTGCAGGCCCGATGCTATAATTGTCCGGCGTATGGAAAAACGGGTCCCTCTAGGAGTGTGTCCTGAGGTGCCCCGGAAGACGGTAATAAGCGGCTGTCTTCTGAGACAATTCAAGAAAGGCGAGGTAGAAGTTGTGCGTACACGAATCACGTTGGCGTGCACGGAATGCAAGCGCAGGAACTACAACCTGACCAAAGAGAAGAAGAACCATCCGGAGAGGATGGAGGTCAGAAAGTATTGCCCGTTCTGCAAGAAGCATACGATGCACAAGGAAACAAAGTAATCGGTGACTTAAGAGGTAAGATATTATGGCAGAAAAACAGCAGGTTTCTAAGACAAAGACCTGGTGGGAAGGCGTCAAAGCTGAATGGCGCAAGATCATCTGGCCGACACAGGAGGATCTTGCAAAGAAGACCACTGCTGTCGTTGTTGTTTCGGTTATCCTCGGAGTCATCATCGCTATCCTGGATTTCCTGATCCAGCATGGCATTGATTTCCTGATCGGACTTGCCTGAGAGGCAGATCTGTTTCAGTGAACACAGGGAGAAAGATTGTACATGGCACAGGCATATTGGTACGTCTGCCACACCTATTCCGGCTATGAGAATAAGGTAAAGGCAAATCTGGACAAAACCATTAAGAACAGGCATCTGGAGGATCAGATCCTCGAGGTCAGAGTACCGACTCAGGAAGTACTTGAGACCAAGAAGAGTGAAGATGAGGAGTCCGATCAGGTTCAGTACACCGAAGAGGGCGAACGCATTCCTCCGAAGCCGAAGAGACCGGCACAGGCGAAGCTTGTTAATAAGAAGCTTTTCCCGGGATATGTTTTTGTTCACATGATCATGAATGAGGACAACTGGTACATCGTTCGCAACACCAGAGGTGTTACCGGATTCGTCGGTTCA
This sequence comes from uncultured Lachnospiraceae bacterium, assembly GCA_902801515.1. Lineage (GTDB taxonomy): Bacteria > Bacillota > Clostridia > Lachnospirales > Lachnospiraceae > Porcincola. The sequence goes on along the minus strand of CADCII010000010.1, from coordinate 112,140 downwards.
GAACCGACCAAGCCGGTTCCGCTTTCAGAGGAAGAGATGCTGAATCTCGGCGTTCGCGCACCGGTTACGGAAGTCGACTTCGAAGTCGGCGATTCGGTCCGCGTTACGAATGGCGTCTGGGTCAATACGATTGGTGAGGTCCGTGAGATCGACGAGTCGAGAAGACAGGTCAAGATAAGCATCCCTGAATTCATGAACGGAGCACCGGTCAGCATGGACTTTGCAGATGTCCAGAAAATGAACTGATTTATTGAAGTGGGAGGGAATTCCCGCCAGAACCACAAGGAGGCATAATCATGGCAAAGAAAGTAACAGGCTATATTAAATTGCAGATTCCTGCAGGCAAGGCCACCCCGGCTCCCCCGGTAGGACCGGCTCTTGGCCAGCACGGTGTCAACATCGTGCAGTTCACGAAGGAGTTCAATGCAAGAACAGCTGATAAGGGCGACCTGATCATCCCGGTAGTCATTACCGTTTATGCAGACCGTTCCTTCAGCTTCATCACGAAGACTCCGCCTGCAGCGGTACTTCTGAAGAAAGCATGCAACCTGGCGAAGGCATCCGGCGTACCGAACAAAGATAAGGTCGCTACGATCTCCAAGGATAAGATCCGTGAGATCGCTGAGATGAAGATGCCGGACCTGAATGCAGGTTCCATCGAGGCAGCAATGAGCATGATCGCCGGAACCGCGCGTTCCATGGGCATTGTTGTTGAGGATTGAGTTTAGTGCATGCTAATTAAGTGGGAGGGATACATCCCGCCATTACCACCAGGAGGTATATCATGAAGAGAGGTAAGAAATATCAGGAAGCTGCGAAGCAGATTGACCGCTCCCAGCTCTATGAAGTGTCAGACGCTGTCGCTCTTGTAAAGAAGACAGCATTTGCAAAATTTGATGAGACCGTTGAGGTCCATATCCGTACCGGATGCGACGGACGTCATGCAGATCAGCAGATCCGCGGCGCTGTAGTCCTTCCGCACGGAACCGGTAAGACTGTCCGCGTACTTGTATTTGCCAAGAATGCCAAGGCAGACGAAGCTCAGGCAGCAGGCGCTGATTATGTAGGCGCTGAAGAACTCATTCCGAAGATCCAGAATGAGGGATGGCTTGATTTCGATGTTGTTGTAGCTACCCCGGATATGATGGGTGTTGTCGGCCGTCTGGGCCGCGTGCTCGGTCCGAAGGGCCTGATGCCGAACCCGAAGGCTGGTACCGTCACGATGGATGTTACCAAGGCTATCAACGATATCAAAGCAGGTAAGATCGAGTACAGACTTGACAAGTCCAACATCATTCATGTTCCGATCGGCAAGGCTTCCTTCACCGAGGAACAGCTCTGCGACAACTTCCAGACGCTTATCGAAGCGATCGTTAAGGCAAGACCGGCGGCTCTGAAGGGAACATTCCTGAAGAGCGTAGTCATGGCACCGTCCATGGGCCCCGGCATCAAACTGAACGCAGCCAAGTTCGGCTGATCATAACGATCGTATCAGACAATTCCATACGCAATACCGCTTATCAGGTAGCTCCGTTCCGAGAGGAACGGAGCTGTTTTTTACAAGTGCCTGCTCTTGCACAAGTGCCTGTCACTTGTTCATGGCTTCCTGGTTCATGTCCATCGTTCTTGCACGAGTGCCTGTCACTTGTGCAACTTCGCATTTTCATGCTTGACATATCCCGGACAGAGTGGTAGTCTACCAAGGATGACTGCCGAAGACAGCAGGTTCCCGAGAGGGTATAATGCGAGATGCGCCTGCCGAGGAAGTGTGAATTCTTTGAATGTTCGCGCCTTTTCGTGTTTTCGCGGGAAGGTGTTTTTTATTGCTCTTTTGCGGTCATTACAAAATCTATAAGGAGGTAATGGTTATGGCAAAAGTGGAACTGAAACAGCCGATTGTTGAAGAGATCGCAGCAAGCGTCAAGGATGCAGACGCTGTCGTTCTTGTTAACTATCTTGGAATCAATGTTGCAGGCGATACCGCTCTTCGTAAGGAACTGCGTGAAGCCGGCATCACCTACAAGGTATGCAAGAACACGATGATGAATTTCGCCTTCAAGGGTACGGAGTTTGAACCTCTGTGCGCACATCTTCACGGTGCGAATGCGATCGCGATCTCCAAGGATGATGCAACTGCACCGTCCCGCATCATCAAGAAGCATTTCAAGGCAAACCCGACAATCCGTCTGGTAGGCGGTATCATCGAGGGCAAGTTCTATGATGACAAGCAGGTAGAAGCTCTGGCAGATGTCCCGACAAGGGAAGTCCTGCTCGGCAGACTGTTCGGCTCTATGCAGAGTCCGGTCGCAAACTTCGCAAGAGTCATCAAGCAGATCGCCGAGAAGGACCCGGCAGCAGCCGAGGCCGCTGCTCCGGCAGAGGAAGCCGCTCCGGCGGCAGAGTGATCCTGACAGACCCGCGTCTGTGTGCTTGTAAGCGGCAGAGCGGCTTGATGTGGATCGCTGCAGGATAAGATCCTGCGTACATTTATCTTTGAAAAGATCATCTAAATAATACAGGAGGAATCATTATCATGGCAAAACTTACTACTGCCGAGTTTATCGACGCTATTAAGGAACTTACCGTTATGGAGCTGAACGAGCTGGTTAAGGCTTGTGAGGAAGAGTTTGGTGTATCCGCAGCAGCGGGTGTTGTTGTTGCAGGTCCTGCAGCAGCTGCAGAAGAAGCTGAAGAGAAGACTGAATTTGATGTTGAGCTGACTGAGGTTGGCCCGAACAAGGTTAAGGTCATCAAGGTTGTCCGTGAAGCTACCGGTCTTGGACTGAAGGAAGCTAAGGACGTTGTTGACGGTGCTCCGAAGGTTGTCAAGGAGCAGGTCTCCAAGGCTGAGGCTGATGAGCTGAAGGCTAAGCTGGAAGAGCAGGGTGCAAAGGTTACTCTGAAATAATCCAGAACCATTAAACGACGGAAAAAAGGGAACTGTGTGTAGACACAAGTTCCCTTTTTACTTATAAGGATTATAGGGAAATAAAAGAGACTGTTAAGGTTCTCTGCAGGACTGCACAGATATTATCCGCTAGAATCAGGATAATAATCATGACTGGAGAAATGAATATGAGACAGATGAGTTTTTATGTGCATATGGTATGGATCGCTGCTGTGATCCTGATTCTGACTGGAACAGTGCGGATCTATGCAGAGAATGTACAGGGGAAAGTGGCAGGCGCAGTGAGTTTAGATGAGACCTGGACGTATGCGGGCAATTCGGCAATCCATACAGGAACTGCCGAGATGTACCTGGCCGCAGAGGATGCCGGCAGCGGGAGAAAGAACATTACGGTCTGTGTGAATGCCGGACACGGAACAAGCGGCGGAGAGGGAGCGCAGACCCTCAGTCATCCTGACGGAACTCCCAAGGTGACAGGCGGAACGAATGCTGCAGGAGAGACGTATTCCATTGCGGTGTCCGGCGGGACGACTTTTCTTGACGGTACAACTGAGGCGTCAGTAAATCTTCAGGTTGCGATGGAGCTGAAGAGGCTGCTCCTTGAGGATGGGTACGATGTGCTGATGATCCGTGAGAGTGATGATGTCCAGCTGGATAATATCGCCCGGACGGTTATAGCAAATAACCGCGCAGATCTTCACATTGCGATTCATTTTGACAGTACGGACAGCAACAAGGGCTGTTATTACTGCTCGGTTCCGGATGTCGCGTCGTACCGGGCCATGGAGCCTGTGGCGTCCCACTGGCAGGAGCATAACCTTCTTGGCAGCTGTCTTGTACAGGGACTTCAGCAGGAAGGCCTGGCGGTATTCGGAGACGGGACTCTTCAGACGGACCTTACGCAGACTTCCTATTCCACCGTACCAAGTGTAGACATCGAGCTTGGAGACAGGGCGAGCGACCACTCTGCGGATGCATGCGCCGGATACGCAAGGGGACTGAAAGCCGGTGTTGACAGTTTCTGTTCTTCAGGGCTTTGAAAAAATGAAAAAAAGTAAAAAAGTGTTTGACACGGAGCCCGTGGCGTGGTAGTCTGTACGTTGCATTATTGTCCAAGACTATGCGCTACGGGCTTAGTGCGCCCAAAAATAACTATACATCGGCAGCAGAAAGTACAGAGGTGAACAGTTAATGGAAAAAAACAGAATTCGCCCGGTAAAGGCTGGCAGAAGCATGCGTATGAGCTTCCAGAGAAGTCAGGAAGTCCTCGAGATGCCGAACCTGATCGAAGTTCAGAAGAACTCCTATGATTGGTTCCTCACGGACGGACTGGATGAAGCTTTTAAGGACATCTCGCCAATTGAAGATTACGGCGGAAAGCTCAGCCTTGAATTTACCACCTTCCAGCTCTGCAGAGATGATACCAAGTATACCATCGAGCAGTGCGCAGAGAGAGACGCAACCTATGCGGCCCCGCTGAAGGTTCGGGTGAGGCTCCATAACAAAGAGAACGACGAGATCAGTGAGCATGAGATCTTTATGGGAGATCTCCCTCTGATGACAGAAACCGGCACATTCGTGATCAATGGTGCCGAGCGTGTCATTGTCAGCCAGCTGGTCAGAAGTCCCGGCATTTATTACGGAATTACCCGTGATAAACTCGGTAAACCTCTTTACTCCTGCACCGTTATCCCGAACAGGGGTGCCTGGCTGGAATATGAGACGGACTCCAACGACGTATTCTATGTACGTGTAGACCGTACCCGCAAAGTCGCGGTTACGACGCTGGTCCGCGCCCTCGGAGTAGGCACCAATGCCGAGATCATTGAGCTGTTCGGCGAGGAGCCGAAGATCGTTGCCACCCTTGAGAAGGATGAGGCTAATGATTTTGAGAGCGGTCTGAGAGAACTCTACAAGAAGATCCGTCCGGGTGAACCGTTTGCAGTTGAGAGTGCAGAGAGCCTGATCCACGGAATGTTCTTTGACGCGCGCCGCTATGACCTGGCTAAGGTTGGCCGCTATAAGTATAATAAGAAACTTCTGCTGAAGAACCGTATTACCGGTCACACACTGGCTGAGGATGTTGTCGATACGCGTACAGGTGAGATCATCGCGGAGACCGGCACCGTTGTGGATGCAGAGCTTGCGGATCAGATCCAGAATGCTGCCGTATGCTATGTTCTTATCGCAGCAGAGGAGCGCAACGTACGTGTCCTCTCCAACATGATGGTCGATCTGAAGGAGTATCTGGACTGTGATCCGGAAGAACTGGGCATCACTGAACTGGTGTATTATCCGTATCTGGCTGAGCTGCTTGAACGCAATACCGAGGATGGCGTCCTGAATCAGGATGCAGCGAAGGAAGATGTCCGCGGACATGTCCATGACCTGATCCCGAAGAATATTACAAAGGAAGACATCCTTGCTTCGATCAACTACAACATGCATCTGGAATACGGCATCGGCAACAGCGATGATATCGATCATCTCGGCAACCGCCGTATCCGTGCCGTCGGTGAACTGCTGCAGAACCAGTACCGTATCGGTCTGAGCCGTCTTGAGAGAGTCGTGCGTGAGCGTATGACTACACAGGAGATCGAGGGGATCACACCTCAGTCCCTGATCAACATCAAGCCGGTAACTGCTGCTGTCAAGGAGTTCTTCGGATCTTCCCAGCTGTCACAGTTCATGGACCAGAACAATCCTCTGTCCGAGCTGACACATAAGAGACGTCTCTCCGCACTTGGACCTGGCGGCCTTTCCAGAGACCGTGCGGGATTCGAAGTCCGTGACGTTCATTATTCCCATTACGGACGCATGTGCCCCATCGAGACTCCTGAAGGACCGAACATCGGTCTTATCAACTCGCTGGCATGCTATGCGCGCATCAACAAGTATGGCTTTGTTGAAGCTCCGTACCGCAAGGTTGACCGTTCAGATCCGGAAAATCCGCGTGTCACCAATGAAGTTGTCTATATGACGGCGGATGAAGAGGATAATTACCATATCGCCCAGGCTAACACCAAGCTGGATGAGAATGGTTATTTCATTAATAAGAATGTGTCCGGCCGTTTCCGCGACCAGACGCAGCAGTATAACAAGACCATGTTTGAATACATGGACGTCTCTCCGAGAATGGTCTTCTCAGTCGCGACGGCGCTGATCCCGTTCCTTCAGAACGATGACGCCAACCGTGCGCTGATGGGATCCAACATGCAGAGACAGGCTGTTCCGCTGCTGACTACCGAAGCTGCGGCTGTCGGTACCGGCATGGAAGTCAAGGCTGCCGTTGACTCCGGCGTATGCGTGCTCGCGAAGCAGGCAGGTGTGGTCGAGCGCTCTGAGGCGAACCGCATCGTTATCCGCCAGGAAGACGGAAGCAGGGAAGAGTATCATCTGCGCAAATATGTGCGCAGCAACCAGTCCAACTGCTACAACCAGAGACCGATCGTCTTCAAGGGCGACGTTGTTGAAGCTGGCGACATCATCGCCGACGGCGCTTCCACTTCGAACGGTGAGCTGGCGCTGGGCAAGAATCCGCTGATCGGATTCATGACCTGGGAAGGTTATAACTACGAGGATGCTGTCCTTCTGAGCGAGCGTCTGGTCATGGATGATGTCTACACCTCCATCCACATTGAGGAGTATGAGGCAGAGTCCAGAGACACGAAGCTCGGACCGGAAGAGATCACCAGAGATGTACCGGGTGTCGGTGAAGACGCGCTGAAGGATCTTGACGAGCGCGGAATCATCCGCATTGGCGCTGAGGTCCGTGCAGGCGATATCCTTGTCGGTAAGGTCACGCCTAAGGGCGAGACAGAACTGACCGCTGAGGAGAGACTGCTGAGAGCAATCTTCGGTGAGAAGGCAAGAGAAGTAAGAGATACTTCGCTGAAGGTTCCTCACGGAGAATATGGTATCGTGGTCGCTGCCAAAGTGTTCACGAGAGAGAACGGCGACGAGCTGTCACCGGGAGTCAACCAGTCAGTACGTATCTATATCGCGCAGAAGAGAAAGATCTCCGTCGGCGATAAGATGGCAGGACGTCACGGTAACAAGGGTGTTGTTTCCCGCGTGCTGCCGATCGAGGATATGCCGTTCCTTCCGAATGGACGTCCGCTTGATATCGTGCTGAATCCGCTCGGCGTCCCGAGCCGTATGAACATCGGACAGGTCCTGGAGATCCACCTGAGCCTTGCAGCCATGGCGCTTGGCTTCAATATTGCGACTCCGGTATTTGACGGTGCAAATGAGAAGGACATCCAGGATACACTGGAACTGGCCAATGACTACGTCAACATGAAATGGGATGAGTTCAAGGAGAAGCATGAAGGCGAACTTCTTCCTTCCGTGCTGGAGTATCTGTATGACAACCGTGATCACAGAGAACTCTGGAAGGGCGTTCCGATCCACAGAGACGGTAAAGTCCAGCTTCGTGACGGACGTACCGGAGAACCATTTGACGGTCCGACTACCATCGGACATATGAATTACCTGAAGCTTCATCATCTGGTCGATGATAAGATCCATGCCCGTTCGACCGGTCCTTACTCACTGGTCACACAGCAGCCTCTGGGCGGCAAGGCTCAGTTCGGCGGACAGAGATTCGGTGAGATGGAAGTCTGGGCACTCGAGGCTTACGGCGCATCCTATACACTGCAGGAGATCCTGACAGTGAAGTCGGATGACGTGATCGGACGTGTGAAGACTTACGAAGCTATCATCAAGGGCGAGAATATCCCTGAACCGGGTATTCCGGAATCCTTCAAGGTTCTGCTCAAAGAGCTGCAGTCACTGGCACTTGATGTCCGCGTCCTCAAGGATGACGGATCAGAGGTCAAGCTGATCGAGAGCGTAGACTACGGCGATACCGACATGCGCCACATCCTGGATGATGACCGCAGGTTCGGACAGCCCAATGATACGTCCCGTGCGTCACTGGAGCAGGCCGGCTTCTCCACGAAGGAAGTAGTGGATGGAGAGGAAGTGGATTCCGAACTGCCTGACATGGGTGAGGCTTACGATGAGGAAGCCGAGGATGACTACGGCGATACAGATGACGAAGTGATGGACAGCTTCGAATACTCTGACGACGACAATCAGTGAAAGGAGACCATTCATGCCGGATAATACGACGAATGAAGTTTATCAGTCTATGACATTTGACGCGATCAGGATCGGACTGGCTTCCCCGGATAAGATTCGTGAGTGGGCTACCAGAAATAAGATGCTCGGCGAAGTCAAGAAGCCGGAGACCATCAACTACAGAACACTTAAGCCGGAGACAGACGGACTCTTCTGCGAGCGCATTTTCGGGCCGAGCAAGGACTGGGAATGCCACTGCGGAAAGTATAAGAAGATCAGATACAAGGGCGTGATCTGTGACCGGTGCGGAGTTGAGGTCACCAAGAGCTCGGTGAGAAGAGAGCGTATGGGATGTATCGTCCTCGCAGCTCCAGTCTCCCATATCTGGTACTTCAAAGGCATTCCGTCCAGGATGGGACTCATTCTGGATATGTCGCCGAAGGATCTTGAGAAGGTCCTGTATTTTGCAAGCTATGTTGTTCTTGATCCGGGTGACACCGCAATCACAGGACTTCATTATAAAGAGATCATGGGAGAGGTCCGTTATCAGGAACTGTGCCAGGAACTCGGACCGAATGCCTTCAAGGCAGGTATGGGTGCTGAGTCCGTGCAGCAGCTGTTGAGGGATCTTGACCTGGAAGAACTCAGTGTCCAGCTCCGCAAGGAACTGGAGACAGCAACCAGCCAGAAGGCTGCCAAGATCATCAAGCGCCTTGAAGTCGTGGAAGCATTCCGCGAATCCGGAAATAAGCCGGAGTGGATGGTGCTGAATGTGGTTCCGGTCATTCCGCCGGATCTGCGCCCGATGGTCCAGCTGGACGGCGGCCGTTTCGCGACCAGCGACCTGAACGATCTCTACAGAAGAATCATTAACAGAAACAACAGACTTTCCCGCCTGTTGGAGCTGGGAGCTCCGGACATTATCGTCCGCAATGAGAAGCGTATGCTCCAGGAAGCGGTCGACGCCCTGATCGATAACGGACGCAGAGGCCGTCCGGTCACAGGACCCGGCAACCGTTCCCTGAAGTCTCTCTCTGATATGCTCAAGGGTAAGAGCGGACGTTTCCGCCAGAACCTGCTTGGTAAGCGAGTCGACTATTCAGGACGTTCTGTTATCGTCGTCGGACCGGAACTGAAGATCTATCAGTGCGGTCTTCCGAAGGAGATGGCGATCGAACTGTTCAAGCCCTTCGTTATGAAGGAACTGGTACAGAGAGGTATCAGCCACAATATCAAGAACGCCAAGAAGATGGTCGAGCGTCTTGAGAGCGATGTGTGGGATGTCCTTGAGGACGTCATCAGAGAGCATCCGGTCATGCTGAACCGTGCTCCTACACTGCACAGACTTGGTATCCAGGCGTTTGAACCGATCCTGGTCGAAGGTAAGGCGATCAAGCTTCATCCGCTTGTATGTACCGCATTCAATGCGGACTTCGACGGAGACCAGATGGCTGTCCACCTTCCGCTTAGCGTGGAAGCGCAGGCAGAGTGCCGCTTCCTGATGCTCTCACCGAACAACCTTCTGAAGCCGTCCGATGGCGGTCCGGTTGCGGTTCCGTCCCAGGATATGGTTCTCGGTATATACTATCTGACACAGGAGAGACCGGGAGAAAAGGGCGAGGGCAGCATATTCAAGAATATCAACGAAGCGATCCTCGCTTACGAGAACAAGATCATCACTCTTCAGTCCAGGATCACAGTCCGGGTCGAGAAGAAGATGGAAGACGGCACCGTGAAGAGCGGGCTTGTCGAATCGACACTGGGAAGATTCCTCTTCAATGAGATCATCCCGCAGGACCTTGGTTTTGTAGACCGCAGGAATCCTGAAAATGAACTCAAGCTTGAGATTGACCAGCTGGTCAAGAAGAAGGATCTGAAGCGCATTCTGGAGAAGGTCATCAACATTCATGGCGCCACCAGAACAGCAGAAGTGCTCGACCATATCAAGGCTATGGGATATGGTTATTCCACAAGAGCCGGCATGACCGTTTCTATCTCGGATATGACGGTTCCGGAACAGAAGGAAGAACTTCTGAAGAAAGCACAGGAAGATGTTGACCATATCAACCTGATGCACAGAAGAGGCTTCTCCAGTGAGGATGACCGTTACAGAGCGGTCGTCGAGACCTGGAAGGAAACTGACCAGACACTGACCAAGTATCTGCTTGACGGCCTTGATAAGTACAACAACATCTACATGATGGCTGACTCCGGAGCCCGTGGTTCCGATAAGCAGATCAAGCAGCTTGCCGGTATGCGCGGACTGATGGCGGATACGACCGGACATACGATCGAACTTCCGATCAAGTCAAACTTCCGTGAGGGACTTGACGTTCTGGAGTATTTCATGAGTGCGCACGGTGCCCGTAAGGGACTTTCCGACACAGCTCTGCGTACAGCAGACTCCGGCTACCTGACAAGACGAATGGTTGTCGTGTCTCAGGACCTGATCATCCGTGAGATGGACTGCTCTGAAGGTGCAGAGGAGATCCCGGGCCGTTATATCCGCAAGTTCGCGTACGGCAAGGAAGAGATCGAGAGCCTTCAGGAAAGAATCACCGGACGCTATGCCGCTGAGACGATCTGCAATCAGGACGGCGAAGTGCTGGTGAAAGCAAACCATATGATCACCCGCTCAAGAGCTGAGCGCATCATGGCAGAGGGTGTAGATGTGGACGGCAACTGCCCGGTACAGAAAGTCAAGATCCGTACGATCCTGACCTGCCGCAGCAGAGTCGGAATCTGCGCGAAGTGCTATGGTTCCAACATGGCAACCGGCGAACCGGTACAGGTCGGTGAACCTGTCGGTATCATCGCCGCACAGTCCATCGGTGAACCGGGTACACAGCTGACCATGAGAACCTTCCATACCGGCGGTGTTGCAGGCGGCGATATCACACAGGGTCTTCCCCGTGTCGAGGAGCTGTTTGAGGCAAGAAGACCGAAGGGTATGTGCATCATCTCTGAGATCGACGGTGTAGTTGAGATCAGACAGAACAAGAAGAAGGAAGAGATCGTCGTTGTCGATCCGGAAACGGGCAACTCAAAGGCGTATCTCCATACCTACGGAACAGAGCTGAAGAAACTCTCCGACGGAACTCATCTGGGAGACGGCACTGTTGTCAAGGCCGGCGACCAGCTGACAGAAGGATCGATCAATCCGCATGACCTGCTTAAGATCAAAGGCGTAGACGCAGTACAGGATTACCTGCTTCAGGAAGTCCAGCGTGTATACCGCCTGCAGGGTGTTGAGATCTCCGATAAGCATATCGAAGTTCTTGTCCGCCAGATGCTGAAGAAGGTCGAAGTGGACGATCCGGGTGATTCCGAACTTCTTCCGGGTACCAAGGTAGATGCCCTTGAGTTCGACGAGATCAACAGAAGACTTGCTGAAGAAGGCCTCGAGCAGGCATCCTGCACACGGATCCTTCTGGGTATCACCAAGGCTTCCCTCGCGACGGAATCCTTCCTCAGCGCAGCATCCTTCCAGGAGACCACCAAGGTCCTCACAGATGCAGCGATCAAGGGTAAAGTCGACCACCTGATCGGACCGATGGAGAATGTCATCATCGGTAAACTTCTCCCGGCCGGAACCGGTATGAAGCGCTATCGCAGCGTGAAGATCGAGAAGGCAGAGGATGAAGTGTTCCAGGAAGAGACCGACAGCTTCGAGTATGAGGAGATGCTTGACCAGATGGGTCAGGAAGAAGACATTACTGAGATTCCGGACGCAGAAGAGTAATCACCGCATACCGCCAGAAACGCCGCGGCGTTTCTGACACAGCAGATCGGTATCAGGAATATTGATAAGAGAAACAAGAAAACACCGGACTGTATCATCCGATACAGCCCGGTGTTTTGCTGTAGAATAATCAGTGCCGGCGGAACAGGCCGGAGAGTGGGATGTCCTCGGACAACTGGTCTGAAGTGTTGTCATCCTGCAGGTCCGCACTCTGAACCTTGCGCCTCTCAAAAGCAGCCTTGCGGTATTCTTCCTCATATTGCTGCTGCTGACGCTCGGTTCGGAACACCCTTGTGCGGTCGTCCACATCGGAAGCAGGCCCATATACACGGGTCCTGTCGTCAACCCCGGAAGGATGGCCCTGATTTACGGAACTGTCCTGTGCCCGGACATTGCGCTCCTGATACGGGCGATTCTGAGACGAGTGTTCCTGATATGACCGATTCTGAGAAGGACGTTCCTGATAAGGTCGCTTCTGATATGGGCGTACCCCGGAAGGCCGTGTCTCAGAACTGACTCTGCCTCTCTGGCGGGATTCTCTTCTGCGCAGTTCTTCTTCCCTTCGCTCAAGTTCTTCCTCCCGCGCATCCAGTTCCTTCTGTCTGCGGTTCTGCCTTCTCTCATATACGGGTCCTGTGATCGCCATCCTGCCTGACCATCCGATGAGCCTTGTCAGGATGATACCGAAGAAGATTCCGATCGAGTCTATGGCGACATCCCGCGTGGAGGAGGCCCGCCCTATCACAAGGGACTGGTGGTACTCATCCACGAATGCATACCCCACACAGATCATGCCTGCCAGAAGCATCAGGAGGATACCGCGCAAGCCATATACATATAAAGGAAAGGATACCGCGATGGCGAGGAGAAAATACTCGGTGACATGAGCGCATTTGCGGACGATACCGTTGGTCTGTCCTGCGTAGGACTGTATCGTATAGTCATCCCAGCCCTGCATGGTAACAGTGTTCACTGTTCTGACGATTTCCTCAGAAACCTTGTAGCTGAGTTCGGCAGAGGTTTCGCCCGGCTGCGCGGAGAAGGTATAGATCATATACATCATAGCCAGCGCAGGCAGAAACGAGAGCGGCTTCAACAGTGTACTTATTTTCATTTTACTGAAACTCCTTTACAGAGAGAAATTCTTTCATATAGAATAGCTGCCGGACGTATAGAAGAGAAGCGTCCTGCTGCTGATGCGTATCTTAGCATCCGCAGGGCGTGAAGTCTACGTACTTAATAAAAATGAAAGAAAACCGTAATCGGAGTTTTGTTCTTGACACCGCGTACCTTCATCAATATAATGAACAGGTGCGCGGTTTTATTTCCACGCTGATTTTTGATGCAAAGCAGCCACATCCAGAGACCATATGGTCTACTACCACAGGAGGTGAATATTTCATGCCAACTTTTAACCAGTTAGTCAGAAAGGGCAGACAGACTTCTGTCAAGAAGAGCACCGCTCCGGCACTTCAGCATGGATTCAATTCCCTGAAGAAAAGAGCTACCAATGACAGCTCTCCGCAGAAGAGAGGCGTCTGCACAGCAGTCAAGACCGCTACCCCGAAGAAGCCGAACTCAGCGCTCAGAAAGATCGCCCGTGTCCGCCTTTCCAACGGTATCGAGGTCACCAGCTACATTCCGGGCGAAGGCCACAACCTTCAGGAGCACTCCGTCGTTATGATCCGCGGCGGCCGTGTCAAGGATCTTCCGGGTACCAGATATCATATCATCAGAGGAACGCTTGATACAGCAGGTGTTGCTGACAGACGTCAGGCTCGTTCCAAGTATGGTGCGAAGAGGCCGAAGGCTTCCAAGTAATAACAAGTAAACAGTTTCATAGTTTCACGAAGATAACGGTTATGTAGGGAAGGGATGATTCCTTTCTATGTTCCAAAGGATGCTTATCACCTCATGTGGCTGCAGATGATAGGGTAGTCCGGGCGGGACGCGAACATGATAACAATCGTGAGTACCTGTGATCTAATTCCAATAATTAAGGAGGGAAGTAACGTGGCACGTAAAGGACATATCCAGAAGAGAGATGTACTTGCTGATCCGAAATATAACAGCAAGATTGTCACGAAGCTGATCAACAGCATTATGCTGGATGGCAAGAAGGGCGTAGCGCAGAAGATCGTCTACGGTGCCTTCGACAGAATGGAAAAGAAAGCTGACAAGCCGGCGATCGAGGTTTTTGAATCGGCTATGAACAACATCATGCCGGTCCTCGAGGTCAAGGCAAGACGTGTCGGCGGCGCAACTTATCAGGTTCCGCTGGAAGTTAAGCCGGACAGACGTCAGGCACTCGCACTGCGCTGGATCACCATGTATGCCAGAGCACGCGGCGAGAAGACAATGGAAGAGCGCCTTGCAGGAGAGCTCCTGGATGCTTCCAACAATACCGGCGCTTCAGTAAAGAGAAAAGAAGATATGCACAAGATGGCAGAGGCCAACAAGGCTTTCGCGCACTATCGTTTCTGATGGCTGCCGTCTAACGGAGGAAATAAATGGCAGGAAGAGAATACCCGCTGGATAGGACAAGAAACATTGGTATCATGGCTCATATCGATGCGGGAAAAACAACATTGTCGGAGCGTATTCTGTACTACACCGGTGTTAACTACAAGATCGGTGAGACGTACGAAGGTACTGCGACTATGGACTGGATGGAACAGGAGCAGGAGCGCGGCATCACGATCACATCAGCTGCAACCACCTGCCACTGGACTCTTCAGGAGCAGGCGCAGGTCAAGCCCGGCGAGCTTGAGCATCGTATCAACATAATTGATACTCCCGGCCATGTAGATTTCACTGTTGAAGTTGAACGTTCACTCAGAGTACTTGACGGCGCGATCGGCGTGTTCGACGCAAAGGGCGGTGTTGAGCCCCAGTCAGAGAACGTGTGGCGTCAGGCAGACAAGTACAATGTTCCGCGTATGGCATTCGTCAACAAGATGGATATCCTGGGCGCGAACTTTGAGAATACGGTGAAGGAGATCGGCACTAAGCTTGGAAAGAACGCAGTAGTCATCCAGCTCCCGATCGGTAAGGAAGATCATTTCGACGGAATCATCGATCTGTTTGAGATGAAGGCCTATATCTACAATGACAAAAAGGGCGAGGACATCAGTGTTGTCGATATCCCGGATGACATGAAGGATGAGGCTGAAGCGGCGCATGCTGAACTTGTCGAGAAGATCTGCGACTTCGACGAAGATCTGATGATGGAATACCTTGAAGGCAATGAGCCAAGTGTCGCTGACATGAAGAAGGCTCTGCGCAAGGCGACCATCGAAAACCTTGGTGTACCGGTCCTCTGCGGTTCCGCTCACCAGAACAAAGGAATTCAGAAACTGCTCGATGCGGTCATCGAATATATGCCGGCCCCGATCGACATTCCCCATGTAAAGGGAACTGATCTGAATGGAAATGAGATTGAGTGCCCGTCTTCAGACGATGCGCCTTTCGCAGCACTTGTATTCAAGATCGTATCCGATCCGTTCGTCGGAAGACTTGCTTATTTCAGAGTCTATTCCGGCACCTGCGAATCCGGCTCGTACATCATGAATGCTACGAAGGACAAGAAGGAGCGTATCGGACGTATCCTGCAGATGCATGCAAATAAGAGAACGGAACTTGCCAAGGTCTACAGCGGCGACATAGCTGCGGCGATCGGATTCAAGTTCTCCGCTACAGGTGATACCATCTGTGACGAGGATCATCCTGTTATTCTGGAAAGCATGGAATTCCCGGAGCCGGTTATTGAACTGGCGATCGAGCCGAAGACCAAGGCAGGCCAGGGCAAACTTGGTGAAGCACTTGCAAAACTTGCCGAAGAGGATCCCACATTCCGCGCTCATACCAATCAGGAGACGGGACAGACGATTATCGCCGGCATGGGTGAACTTCACCTGGAGATCATCGTTGACAGACTTCTTCGTGAATATAACGTCGAAGCAAATGTCGGTGCTCCGCAGGTTGCCTATAAGGAGACCATTACTAAGAATTCCGATATCGATTCCAAGTACGCACGTCAGTCCGGCGGTAAGGGACAGTACGGTCACTGTAAAGTCCGCTTCTCACCGATGGATGCAAACGGCGAACAGGTATACGAATTCATCAACAGTACGGTCGGCGGATCTATCCCGAAGGAATATGTGCCGGCAGTTGATGAAGGTATCCAGGATGCAATGAAGACCGGAACCCTTGCAGGCTTCCCGGTTGTCGGCATCAGGGCAGAAGTGTACGACGGATCATACCATGAAGTCGACTCTTCTGAGATGGCGTTCCACATTGCAGGATCCATGGCCTTCAAGCAGGCAATGCAGAAGGGCGAACCGGTACTGCTGGAGCCGATCATGAAGGTAGAGGTTTCAACACCGGAAGAGTACATGGGCGATGTAATCGGAGATATGAACTCCAGAAGAGGGCGTATCGAAGGAATGGATGACATCGGAAACGGCAAGATGGTAAGAGGTTTCGTCCCGCTGAGCGAGATGTTTGGCTATGCGACAGACCTCAGATCCAAGACACAGGGCCGCGGCAACTATTCTATGTTCTTTGAGAAATATGAACCGGTGCCGAAGAACGTTCAGGAAAAGCTTTTGAAAGACCTGAATGGCTGAATTTCATAATGGTTTAACAGGCACAAAACAGTGCTTGCAATTAGATACTTTTTGAAATATAATCAGTTTCAGACTTGTGTTCTGAAGGAGTGCCGGGGGACCGGCACAATCATAGGAGGATTTTTGAAATGGCAAAACAGAAGTTTGACAGAAGCAAACCGCATGTAAACATCGGAACCATCGGACACGTTGACCATGGTAAGACAACTCTGACAGCTGCTATCACCAACGTACTTTCCAAGAGAGTAGAAGGCAACTCCTTCGAGGCTTTCGATCAGATCGACAAGGCTCCGGAAGAGAGAGAGCGTGGAATCACCATCTCTACCGCACACGTTGAGTATCAGACTGAGAAGAGACACTATGCTCACGTTGACTGCCCCGGCCATGCTGACTATGTCAAGAACATGATCACCGGTGCTGCTCAGATGGACGGCGCAATCCTTGTTGTTGCTGCTACTGACGGTGTTATGGCTCAGACTAAGGAGCACATCCTTCTGGCTCGCCAGGTCGGCGTTCCGAAGATTGTTGTTTTCCTGAATAAGTGCGATATGGTTGACGATCCGGAGCTGATCGAGCTGGTCGAGATGGAAGTCTCTGAAGAGCTTGAGAAGGAAGGATTCGAGGACAGCCCGATCGTTAAGGGTTCTGCTCTGAAGGCTCTTGAAGATCCGGAATGTGAGTGGGCTGACAACATCATGGAGCTCATGGATACGGTTGATGAGTACATCCCGACTCCGGCTCGTGACAATGAGAAGCCGTTCCTGATGCCTGTAGAGGATGTCTTCACGATCTCCGGTCGTGGTACTGTTGCTACCGGCCGTGTTGAGAGAGGACAGCTTCACATGAACGATCCGGTAGAGATCCTTGGAATCAAGCGCGACGTTCAGAAGTCCGTCGTTACCGGTATCGAGATGTTCCACAAGCTGCTTGACTATGCTGAGGCTGGTGACAACATCGGTGCTCTGCTTCGTGGTATCAACAGAACCGACATCGAGCGTGGACAGGTTATCTGCAAGCCGGGTACTGTTACCTGCCATACCAAGTTCACTGCTCAGGTTTACGTCCTGACCAAGGATGAGGGCGGCCGTCATACTCCGTTCTTCAACAACTATCGTCCGCAGTTCTATTTCAGAACAACTGACGTTACCGGCGTTATCTCTCTTCCGGAAGGAACCGAGATGTGCATGCCTGGCGACAACGTTGAGATGACCATCGAGCTGATCCACCCGATCGCTATGGAGCAGGGTCTTACCTTCGCTATCCGTGAGGGCGGCAGAACAGTTGGTTCCGGAAGAGTTGTTTCCGTAGTTGACTGATCGCAGATCATAATTGAATCATTAAAAGACCAGTGTCTTAGGATACTGGTCTTTTTTTTACATCAGAAACCACTTAACATACTTGTTTAAATATGATAATTTATAGATAGTAATTCATTCGTGTTATTCCTGTTTCTGATAATATCACGGGGATAGTAACATTATATGGAAAGGTGGGGGTTTTATGAGTACTGAGCAGTATGCAAAGATACCTGCAAAATTAGACAGTCACGTTCTTCTGCGTGTGGTGAGCGGTCATTTTGCCACATCCCAGTCACATATCACCAGGTATCTGGATATCATGGCCATGAAGTCCAGGTGCAATGAAGCCAGAGGTGCAGCGGAGCTGCTTTCCCGCCGCTATGAGGCAACGATCCCGGTAGATACGGTCGTGTGTCTGGACGGGATGGAAGTGGTAGGCACTTATCTGGCCGAAGCGCTTACAAGAGTAGGTGTGCTTTCCTATAATGCACATAAGTCCCTGTATGTAATGAGTCCCGAATACCTCTCCAGCGGACAGATCATATTCAGGGACAATATGCAGATGGCAATACGCAAGAAGAATATCCTTGTGCTGATGGGCTCAGTAACAACCGGTAAGACCCTGGAGAATATGCTTGATTCCATTAAGTATTATGAAGGAAATGTAACAGGCGCGTGCGCTGTATTCTCGGCGGTGGAAGAGGTGCAGGGCATCAGCATCCATTCGATCTTCCAGCCTTCGGATGTTCCGGGATATGAATCCTTCAGACCGGATAACTGCCCGTACTGCAAGGCAAAACAGCCGATCAGCGCGATCGTAAACAGCTTTGGCTATTCCGCTCTGTACTGATGTAATTGATGATTGACATATGCCTGCGATTGCGCTAATATAGCAAAGTCGCGGGGCATTAGCGCAGTTGGGAGCGCGCTACATTCGCATTGTAGAGGTCGTGAGTTCGAATCTCATATGCTCCAGATAAGAAGGAACGGTATCCGGCAGCGGATACCGTTTCATTTTGCCGAAGATGGTCAATTATTTGTCAAATTTACCCGGATTTTTAAAAATAATCCTTGCAATAAGGAAATCATTCGTGTATACTAACCTACGTTGTGACCTTGATAGCGTTGAAGCGTGAGGTTGCTGCGGGGATCCGCAGGTTTTCCGTGGAGCGAATGTCAAGTTTAAAAAACTGGCGACAAGTCACTGTACAGTAGATTGTCCGGCACAGGCCGGAAACAACGGGCAATAACCACTCCGGAAGATGAAAGGCCAGTCTTGGAGGCCTTAAAAATTCGTTCAAATGTGGAAACACCCGGAAGCGTGTACAGTCACCGCTTGTCGTAGGAAACTACGAATTAGGAGGCGACTTTTTTTATGGCTAATCAGGTAATGCGTATCACACTGAAGGCTTATGATCACCAGCTGGTAGATCAGAGCGCAAAGAAGATCATTGAGACTGTCCGCAAGAGCGGCGCACAGGTGTCCGGACCGGTTCCGCTTCCCACCAAGAAGGAAGTAGTTACGATCCTCAGAGCTGTTCATAAATATAAGGATTCCAGAGAACAGTTTGAGCAGAGAACACACAAGAGACTGATCGATATCACTGCACCGACGCAGAAGACGGTGGATTCCCTTTCCCGTCTGGAGATGCCGGCAGGTGTTCACATTGATATCAAGATGAAGTAAGGCTCCGGCCTAGTATGATCGCTTCGGCGATCCGCTGTAGAACAGGAGGAAGACAGCAATGAAGAAAGCAATCTTAGCGACAAAAGTCGGCATGACCCAGATCTTCGCCGATGACGGAAGCCTCACACCGGTTACCGTCCTTCAGGCAGGTCCGTGCGTAGTAACGCAGGTCAAGACCGAAGAGAATGACGGCTATAAGGCTGTGCAGGTCGGATTTGAGCCGATCCGCGAGAAGCTGGTCAACAAGCCCCAGAAAGGCGCATTTGACAAAGCCGGCGTTGAGTACAAGAGATACCTCAGAGAGTTCCCGTTTGAGAACGCTGATGAGTATGAGGTCAAGCAGGAGATCAAGGCTGACATCTTCGCAGCCGGAGATCATGTAGATGCAACCGCCATTTCCAAGGGCCATGGATTCCAGGGCGCCATCAAGAAATGGGGTCAGCACAGAGGACCTATGAAGCATGGTTCCAAGTATCATCGCCATGCAGGTTCCAACGGATCATCTTCCGATCCGAGCCGTGTAGCACCGGGCAAGCATATGGCCGGCCGCATGGGAAGAGAGCAGGTCACCGTCCAGAATCTGGTAATCGTCAAAGTTGACGCTGAAAAGAATCTTATTCTCGTCAAGGGCGCTGTACCGGGTCCGAAGAAGTCCCTCGTCACTTTGAAAGAGACGACCAGGACAGACTTAAAGTGATAGGAGGGTATAACTGTGGCTAACGTATCAGTTTACAATATGGAAGGACAGGAAGTCGATAAGATGGAACTGTCCGACGCCGTATTCGGCGTAGAGATTAATGAGCATCTTGTTCACCTTGCAGTCGTTCAGCAGAATGCGAACAACAGACAGGGAACACAGAAAGCAAAGACCCGCTCAGAAGTGAGCGGCGGCGGAAAGAAACCGTATCGTCAGAAGGGCACCGGCCATGCGCGCCAGGGTTCGACGAGATCTCCGCAGTTCACAGGCGGCGGCGTTGTATTTGCACCGGTACCGCGTGATTACTCCTTCAAGATGAACAAGAAGGAAAAGAGAGCAGCTCTCAAGAGCGTTCTTACCAGCCGTGTTCAGGAGAACAAGCTGATCGTCGTTGATGATCTGAAGTTCGATGCGATCAAGACCAAAGATATGGTCAAGGTCCTTGACAATCTGAAGGCTGACAACGCACTGGTGGTTCTGAACGAGAACGATAAGAATGTTGTTCTGTCCGGCAGAAACATCGACGGTGTCAAGATGGCACTTACAAATACCATCAATGTCTTCGATGTCCTGAACCACAAGACACTGGTCCTGACAAAGGATGCAGCGAAGACCATCGAGGAGGTGTACGCATAATGGCTGATATCAAATATTATGATGTAATCCTTAAGCCGGTCGTGACTGAGAAGAGCATGGCGGCTATGGCAGAGAAGAAGTACACGTTCCTGGTAAACACCGAAGCGAACAAGACTCAGGTCAAGGAAGCTGTCGAGAAGATGTTTGAGGGAACCAAGGTCCGCAAAGTCAATGTTATGAACATCGACGGCAAGAACAAGAGACGTTCCATGGGCCAGAGATTCGGCAAGACTTCCAAGACGAAGAAAGCCATCGTAACGCTGACAGAGGACAGCAAGGAGATCGAGATCTTCTCCGGACTTTGATCCGAATGATACGATCCCGTATATGCGGCTTAACGCGACAAATTAAGAAGAGAAGGAGAAACAAGAAGTCATGGGTATCAAGACTTATAAGCCATATACACCATCCAGAAGGAACATGACCGGCCTTGACAATGCAGAGATCACAAAGCAGACGCCGGAGAAGAGCCTCCTGAAGACCCTGAAGAAGAATTCAGGAAGAAATAACCAGGGTAAGATCACCGTCAGACATAAGGGCGGCGGAAACAGAAGAAAGTACAGAATCGTCGATTTCAAGAGATATAAGGACGACATCCCGGCAAAGGTCATCGGTATCGAATATGATCCGAACCGTACAGCCAACATCGCACTGATCTGCTACGCAGACGGCGTCAAGAGCTACATCCTGGCTCCGCAGGGACTGAAGGTCGGTGACACCGTTATGAACGGTCCGACTGCAGAGGTCCGCACAGGCAACTGCCTGCCGCTGTCTCTGATCCCGGTTGGTTCCATGGTCCACAACGTTGAGCTCTATCCGCATCACGGCGGCCAGATGGTCCGCTCCGCTGGTAATTCTGCTCAGCTGATGGCTAAGGAAGGAAAGTATGCGACACTCCGTCTTCCGAGCGGTGAGATGAGAATGGTCCCGATCGAATGCAGAGCAACGATCGGTGTCGTCGGAAACGGCGAGCACAACCTTATCAATTACGGAAAAGCCGGCAGGATCCGTCATATGGGTATCCGCCCGACAGTCCGAGGCAGCGTCATGAACCCGAACGACCATCCGCACGGTGGTGGTGAAGGTAAGGCTCCGGTAGGACGTCCGGGTCCGAGCACTCCCTGGGGCAAGCCTGCACTTGGCCTTCGCACCAGAAAGCATAAGAAGGCTTCGAACAAGCTGATCGTCAGAAGAAGAAACGCGAAGTGATTGTATAAGGAGGAATAACAATGGCTCGTTCATTGAAGAAAGGTCCGTTTATCGATGAGCACCTGGCTAAGAAGGTTGCTGCAGTCGTAGCATCGGGCGAAAAGAGCGTGATCAAGACCTGGTCCCGCCGCAGCACGATTTTCCCGAACATGGTCGGCCTGACCATCGCAGTCCATGACGGACGCAGACATGTTCCGGTATACATTACCGAAGATATGGTCGGACACAAACTCGGTGAGTTCGTCGCAACCAGAACCTACAGAGGCCACAGAGGCGACGAGAAGAAGACCGGCTGATAAAACAGATTATATGATGTAAGGCTCAGAACAAGTCCGCCCGAGGAGGGCGTTGCGCACCGGACAGTGGAGCCACAAAAAAGACAATCCGGTGTGAGTTCAGAAAAGGAGGCCATTCAATGGCAAAAGGACACAGATCTCAGGTAAAGAGAGAGAGAAATGCCCAGAAGGATACAAGACCTTCGGCTAAACTGTCATATGCGAGAGTTCCGGTGCAGAAAGCATGCTTCGTACTGGATCAGATCAGAGGCAAAGATGCTAACACTGCACTCGCAATCGTCACTTACAATCCGAGATATGCTTCCGAGGTGATCAGACCTCGTGCACAGGGCAGGGCTTACAGGATCGAGAAGAGAATGAGCCACATCACCGTAGTGCTGAACGAAAGGTAAAGGAGGGAAATCATGGGACAGAAAGTTAATCCGCATGGACTTAGAGTCGGAATCATCGCCGACTGGGATTCCAGATGGTATGCAGAAGGCGATTTCGCCGCAAACCTCAAGGAAGATTATAAGATCAGGCAGTTCCTGATGAAGAAGCTCGCTAAGGCTAGCGTTTCCAAGATCGATATCGAGCGCGCAGCTGACCGCGTTAAGATCACTGTCTTCACTGCAAAGCCGGGTATCATCATCGGCAAGGGCGGTGCAGAGATCGAGAAGACCAAGAGCTCCCTCAGTGCTGTTACCGATAAGAAGGTCATTCTTGACATCAAAGAGATCAAGAGACCTGACCTGGATGCTCAGCTCGTTGCAGAGAATATCGCAGAGCAGCTGGAGAACCGTGTTTCTTACCGTCGTGCTATGAAGGGCGCTATGGGAAGAACCATGAAGTTCGGAGCAAAGGGTATCAAGACTGCGATCGCAGGCCGTTTAAACGGTGCTGATATCGCTCGTAAAGAGTTCTACTCTGATGGAACGATCCCGCTTCAGACACTGAGAGCTGACATTGACTACGGATTTGCAGAGGCTAATACAACCTATGGCAAACTTGGCGTCAAGGTCTGGATCTACAAGGGCGAAGTACTTCCGTCTAAGAGAGAAGGGAGTGATAGATAATGTTAATGCCGAAGAGAGTTAAGCACCGCAAACAGTTCCGTGGATCCATGGCCGGAAAGGCTAATCGCGGAACAAAGGTCACCTACGGTGAATGGGGCCTCGTAGCAGCTGAACCCTGCTGGATCAAGTCAACACAGATCGAGGCAGCCCGTGTTGCTATGACGCGTTATGTGAAGCGTGGCGGTAAAGTCTGGATCAAGATCTTCCCGGACAAGCCCGTTACTGCAAAGCCGGCTGAAACCCGTATGGGTTCCGGTAAAGGTACCACGGAATACTGGGTAGCAGTAGTCCGTCCGGGCAGGGTCATGTTTGAGATGGCCGGAGTTCCGGAGGAAGTCGCGAAGGAAGCCCTTCGTCTGGCAAGCCACAAGTTACCCTGCAAGTGCAAGGTTATTGCACGTGAGTCTGCAGAAGGCGGTGATAACAGTGAAGAGTAAGAATTACGTTGAAAGTCTGAACGGTAAGTCAGCAAGCGAACTGAAAGAAGAACTTACAGCTGCGAAAAAGGAACTCTTCAATCTGAGATTCCAGAACGCTACGAACCAGCTGGATAATACGAGCAGGATCAAAGAAGTACGCAGGAACATCGCGAGAATTCAGACGGTGCTCCAGAGCGCAGAGTGATCTGGGATACTGAGAGGAAAGGAGAGTTATCGTGGAAGAGAGAAATCTGAGAAAGACCCGTGTTGGCCACGTGGTCAGCGATAAGATGGACAAGACGATCGTCGTAGCGGTTGAAGACCATGTCAAGCATCCGCTTTACAAGAAGATCGTTCAGAAGACCTATAAACTGAAGGCCCATGACGAAAACAATGAAGCACATGTCGGCGATACCGTTCGTGTAATGGAGACCCGTCCGCTGTCAAAGGACAAGAGATGGAGACTGGTCGACGTCGTCGAGAAGGCGAAATAACAGGAGGAGACTGGAATGGTACAGCAGGAAACAAGACTTAAGGTTGCTGATAATACCGGTGCCAAGGAACTCCTTGTCATCCGTGTTATGGGCGGCTCTACCAGAAGATATGCCGGTATCGGCGATATCTGTGTCTGCACAGTTAAAGATGCAACACCCGGGGGCGTTGTTAAGAAGGGTGATGTTGTAAAGGCTGTTGTAGTTCGTACAGTTAAAGGCGCACGCCGCAAAGACGGTTCCTACATTCGTTTTGATGAGAATGCAGGCGTCATCATCAAGGATGATATGACTCCGACCGGAACCCGTATCTTCGGGCCGGTTGCAAGAGAGCTCCGTGAGAAGAAGTTCATGAAGATCGTCTCGCTGGCTCCGGAAGTCTTATAAGGAGGAGCGCGTATATGAATAAGATCAAGACAGGTGATACCGTAAGAGTTATCGCCGGTAAGGACAAAGGTAAAGAGGGAAAAGTTCTCGCGGTTAAAGACGGAAAGGTCCTGGTTGAGGGCGTCAATATGATCACCAAGCACCAGAAGCCTTCAGCCGGAAGTCCGCAGGGCGGCATCGTGAATAAGGAAGCCTTCCTCGATGTTTCTAACGTCATGTTCCTGTTCAAGGGACAGCCCACCAGAATCGGCTTCAAGCTGGACGGCGACAAGAAGGTCCGTGTAGCGAAGAAGACCGGTGAAGCGGTCGACTGAGAAAGGGCAAAGGTGACATAGTATGAGCAGCAGATTAAAAGATATCTATCTTAACGAGATCGTTCCTGAGATGATCAAGAAGTTCGGTTATAAGAACGTTATGGAAGTTCCGAAGCTGAACAAGGTCGTAGTTAATATGGGTGTCGGCGAAGCAAAAGAGAACGTTAAGCTTCTCGACAGCGCGATCGCCGATATGGCTATCATCACAGGACAGAAGCCGGTTCAGACCAAGGCTAAGAATTCGGTCGCTAACTTCAAGATTCGTGAAGGAATGCCGATCGGTGCAAAGGTTACCCTCAGAGGCAACCAGATGTATGAGTTCGTTGATCGTCTGATCAACCTGGCACTTCCGCGTGTCCGTGACTTCCGTGGAGTCAACCCGAATGCGTTTGACGGACGCGGCAACTACGCTCTTGGTATCAAGGAGCAGCTGATCTTCCCGGAGATCGAGTATGACAAGGTCGACAAGGTGAGAGGAATGGACATCATCTTTGTAACGACTGCCAAGACAGACGAAGAGGCACGTGAACTGCTCAGGCTGTTCAATATGCCGTTCGCGAAGTAATTTCAGGAGGAAATACTCATGGCAAAAACATCTATGAAGATCAAGCAGGCTCGTGAGCCCAAGTACTCTACAAGGGCTTATACCCGCTGCAATATCTGCGGCCGTCCGCACTCTGTACTCAGAAAGTACGGGATCTGCAGAATCTGCTTCCGTGAACTCGCTTACAAGGGCGAGATCCCGGGTGTAAAGAAAGCCAGCTGGTAATTATTTCATGTCAAGTCTTTAATCAGGAGGAAACTAACATGGCAATGAATGATCCGATTGCGGATATGCTCACAAGAATCCGCAATGCGAATTCTGCAAAGCACGACACAGTTGATGTTCCGGTCTCGAAGATGAAGATCGCGATCGCAAACATCCTTGTCGATGAAGGCTATATCGCAAAGTATGAGCTGACAGGCGAAGGCGTGCAGCAGATGATCCACATCACTCTGAAGTACGGTAAGGACAAGAACGAGAAGATCATCTCCGGTATCAAGAGAATCTCCAAGCCGGGTCTCCGCGTTTATGCAGGCAGCGACGATATGCCGAAGGTCCTTGGCGGACTTGGTATCGCTATCGTATCCACCAACCAGGGCGTTATCACTGACAAGCAGGCAAGAAAGCTTCATGTCGGCGGCGAAGTGCTCGCATTTGTGTGGTAAGAGTATTACTGAAAACAGGAGGCAGGCACATACAGAGAAGTTTGTGAACCGCCTTCCGAGAATCTAAGTAAGGAGGAAAAAGGCATGTCAAGAATTGGCAGAATGCCTGTCGTGATCCCCGCGGGAGTAACCGTAGAGATCAAGGATGGTAATGAAGTTACCATTAAGGGTTCCAAGGGAACGCTTACAAGAACGTTTGTCCCGGAAATGAAGATCTATACCCAGGAAGTTGAGAAGGAAATCGACGAGAAGACCGTTAAGGTAAATGAGCTCGTTGTTGAGAGACCGAACGACCTTAAGAGAGAGAAGTCCCTTCACGGACTGACCCGTTCTCTTCTGCAGAACATGGTCACAGGCGTAAGCGACGGATATAAGAAGACTCTTGAGATCAATGGTGTCGGTTACAGAGCTGCAAAGCAGGGCAAGAAGCTTACGCTGAACCTCGGATATTCTCATCCGATCGAGATGGAAGATCCGGAAGGAATCGAGACTGCGGTTGAGGGAAACAAGATCACAGTCAGCGGAATCGACAAAGAAAAGGTCGGTCAGTACGCAGCTCAGATCAGAGAGAAGAGAGCGCCGGAGCCGTATAAGGGCAAGGGCATCAAATATGACTATGAGATCATCAGGCGCAAGGTCGGTAAGACCGGTAAATAATTAGGGAGGTGTTTTAAATGGTCAGTAAAGAATCAAGATCCGTGATTCGTGTGGAAAAACACAGAAGAATCCGTCACAAGCTGTCCGGCACCGCTCAGAGACCGCGCCTTGCAGTGTTCAGAAGCAACAAGAACATGTATGCGCAGATCATTGACGATGATCTGGGAGTGACGCTTTGCAGCGCCAATACTCTTCAGAAGGACGTGAAGGCTGATCTTCAGAAGACGGACGACGTCGAAGCAGCGAAGGCAGTCGGCACCATGATCGCCAAGAGAGCTCTTGAGAAGGGCATCGAGGAGGTTGTGTTCGACCGTGCAGGCTACATCTATCACGGTAAGGTCAAGGCACTCGCAGACAGCGCAAGAGAAGCCGGACTGAAGTTCTAAAGGAGGAGAAGACAGTTATGAGACGTGAGATCATTAACACAAATGGCCTCGAACTGAGCGATCAGGTCGTTACGATTAAGCGTGTATCCAAGACCGTCAAGGGCGGCCGTACAATGCGCTTTACCGCACTGGTCGTTGTAGGCGACAAGAATGGCCATGTTGGTGTCGGCCTTGGAAAGGCAACCGAGATTCCGGATGCTATCCGTAAGGGACGTGAGGATGCGACCAAGCATCTGACCACGATCGCTATGGATGAAGTGCAGTCTGTACCGCACGATTACATCGGAAAGTTCGGAGGAGCTTCTGTTCTTCTTAAGAGAGCTTCCGAAGGTACTGGTATCATCGCCGGCGGTCCTGCCCGTGTCGTTCTCGAGATGGCAGGTATCCGTAACATCCGTACGAAGTCTCTTGGCTCCAATAACAAGCAGAATGTTGTCCTGGCTACCCTGCAGGCTCTTAAGAGCCTCAAGAGCCCGGAGGAGGTTGCTCGTCTGCGCGGCAAGAGCGTAGAAGAGGTCCTGGCATAAGGAGGGATAGAAACATGGCTGGTAAATTAAAAATCACTCTTGTGAAGTCCCCGATCGCTGCGATTCCGAAGCAGAGGGCTACTGTAGAAGCTTTAGGTCTTCGCAAGCTCAACAAAACCGTAGAGATGCCGGATAACGGCGCAGTCAGAGGTATGATTGCACGTATTTCCCATCTCGTAAAAGTCGAAGAGATCTAAGGGAGGTGTCACTATGGATTTAGCGAATCTGAGTCCGGCTGCGGGCTCTGTCAGCAGCAATAACTTCAGAAGAGGCCGTGGACATGGTTCAGGCAACGGCAAGACCGCAGGCAAGGGCCATAAAGGTCAGAAGGCAAGATCCGGACAGCCGCGTATCGGCTTTGAAGGCGGCCAGATGCCTCTGTACAGAAGACTTCCTAAGAGGGGCTTCAAGAATGTCGGAAGAGCAGAGATCGAGACCATCAATCTTTCTTCCCTGGAAGCATTCGATGACGGTGCAGATGTTACCGTAGAAGCACTTCTTGAGAAGGGAATCATCCGCGATGCCAAGGACGGCGTTAAGGTCCTTGGAAACGGAGAACTTACCAAGAAACTCAATGTAACAGTAAATGCATTCAGTGCAAGCGCAAAGGCAAAGATTGAAGAATTAGGTGGAAAAGCTGAGGTGATCTGATGTTTAAAACGATACGAGATATGTTTCGGATAAAGGACATCAGAAAGAAGCTGTTTTTCACATTCCTTATGCTGATTGTAATCCGTTTTGGATCACAGCTGCCGGTTCCGGGAGTAAACAGATCTTACTTCCAGAACTGGTTCAATCAGCAGAACAACGGAGCGTTCAGTTTCTTCAGTGCTTTTACGGGTGGGTCCTTTGAACGAATGTCAGTGTTCGCACTGAACATAACACCGTACATCACATCCTCGATTATCATGGAGCTCCTTTCCATCGCAATCCCTGCGCTGGAAGAGATGCATCGTGACGGTGAGGACGGAAGAAAGAAGATCTCGACCATTACCAGATATCTGACTGTCGGCCTGTCTCTGTTCGAGAGTACTGCCATGGCAATCGGATTCGGCCGCAGTGGCCTGATCAGGAACTTTAATTTCTTTAGTGCAATTACAGTTATCTTTGCTCTGACGGCAGGATCCGCTATGGTCATGTGGATCGGTGAGAGAATCAACGAGAATGGTATTGGAAATGGTATTTCCATCGTCCTTCTGTTCAATATCCTTTCACGTCTGCCGCAGGATCTGGCGACTCTGTTTACACAGTTTGTTGCCGGAAAGAGCGTTGCGAAGGCTGCTATGGCTGTAGTGATCATTCTGGCTATCATCCTGATCACTGTAGTACTTACCATCCTTCTTACAGCTGCTGTAAGACGTATTCCGGTTCAGTATGCGAAGAAGATGCAGGGAAGGAGAATGGTCGCGGGCCAGTCATCCAACATCCCGCTGAAGGTCAACACCGCCGGCGTTATTCCTGTCATCTTTGCTTCCTCTCTGATGTCGATTCCGTCGATCATCATGAGTTTTACCGGAAGAAACGCGACAGGAGTCATGGCGCATATCTTCGGTATACTGAATCAGAATAACTGGTTCAATGTAAATCGTCCGATTTACTCAATTGGTCTGGTGCTGTATATCGCACTGTGCATTTTCTTCGCTTATTTCTATACTTCGATTACTTTCAATCCGATCGAGGTAGCGGATAACCTGAAGAAGCAGGGTGGATTTGTTCCGGGTATCCGTCCCGGCAAGCCCACCAGCGACTATCTGCAGAAGATTCTTAACTACATCATCTTTATCGGTGCTGTTGGCCTGATGATCGTAGTTATCATTCCGATCTTCTTCAATGGCGTGTTCAATGCAGATGTATCCTTTGGCGGAACTTCTCTGATCATTATTGTCGGTGTTGTCCTTGAGACCATCGAGCAGATTGAATCACAGATGCTTGTCCGCAACTACAAGGGATTCCTCAGTGAGTGATCAAATGATGAAAACTCGCATCAGGTATAAACAGGCATAAGTTATGGAGTGTGCCTTCGCCATCATGACGAAGACACACTTCGTTGTTCGTTTTAAAGGAGATTATCTATGAAAATAGTTATGTTGGGAGCTCCTGGTGCCGGGAAAGGTACTCAGGCCAGAATGATCTCAGAAGAATTTGGTATACCACAGATCTCTACAGGCGACATTTTCCGCGCGAACATCCGAAATCAGACAGAACTGGGCAAAAAGGCAAAGTCCTATATGGATCAGGGCCTGCTTGTTCCTGATGAACTGACACTTGACCTTGTTGTTGACAGACTTGCTAAGGATGACTGTGCGAAGGGTTATATTCTTGACGGTTTTCCGCGGACGATCCCGCAGGCTGAGGCACTTACAAGGGCACTTTGCGAGCAGAACAGCAAGATTGACTACGCGATCGACGTTGAAGTTCCGGATGAAAATATCGTTCAGAGAATGAGCGGAAGACGCGCATGTCCCGTATGCGGTGCGACTTATCATATCCACTTTAATCCTCCCGTGCAGGAGGGGATCTGTGATGAGTGTGGAGCGCAGCTGATCCAGAGAGAAGATGACAAAGCGGAGACGGTCCAGAAGAGACTGGATGTATATCACGCACAGACTCAGCCGCTGATCGCCTACTACAAGGAACAGGGCTGCATGTACTCTGTGGACGGCACACGCACGATGGAAGACGTTTTCAACGACATCCACAAGATCCTGAAGTAATAAGAGATCAGATTACAGGGAAGGCATACTATGGCAGTATCGATTAAGACAAAACGCGAGATAGAGCTGATGCGGGAATCCAATCATCGCCTTGAGAAGGTCTTCGATGCGATGGAGAAAATGATCCGGCCGGGAATCTCTACATGGGAGATCGACCAGGCCGCCAGAGAACTCATTGCCCAGCAGGGCGGAATTCCAAATTTCCTGAATTATGAAGGTTATCCTGCGGCGGTCTGCACCTCGGTAAATGAGGAAGTCGTCCATGGGATCCCGAAGAAGACCAGGATCCTGAAGGAAGGAGATATCATCTCCCTTGACTGCGGTCTCATATTGAACGGATATCACTCCGATGCTGCCAGAACATATGCTGTTGGTGAGATCAGTGATACGGAAAAGAAACTGATCGAAGTGACAAAGGCGAGCTTTTTCGAGGGATTGAAATATGCCCGCGCGGGTCATCACCTTCATGAGATCTCCAATGCGATCGGTGATTACTGTGAGAGCAGAGGCTACGGAGTCGTACGGGATCTTGTCGGACATGGGATCGGAAGAGAGATGCATGAGGATCCCCAGGTTCCGAATTTCCGTCAGAAGTCAAGAGGACTTCGACTGGTTGCCGGGATGACTCTTGCGATCGAACCGATGATCGCTGAAGGAACGTGGGAAGTCGACTGGCTGGATGACGGCTGGACAGTTGTCACAAAGGACAGGAAACCGGCTGCCCATTACGAGAATACAATCCTTATTACGGACGGAGAACCGGAGATTCTGTCCAAAACACATGATTGAGATTGAAAATGGATAAACTGGCAAAGTCTCTGGCGGGACATGATAAGGATCATGTGTACGCTGTTGTAAATGAAGATGAGAGAGATGTGTATCTTGCTGACGGAAAGAGCAGGACACTGGACAGGCCAAAACGGAAAAACCGCAGGCACGTCCAGATGATCACTCATTTACCGGAAGAATACGCGCAGCTGCTCGATTCTGTCGACAGTGACAGCGACCTGGTCCATGTTTTAAGAGTCTATCATTCGGCCGTCCCCGGGGCGGAACAATAAAAGAGAGGTGAATGTATGTCAAAGTCTGATGTCATCGAAGTAGAAGGTAAAGTACTTGAGAAGCTTCCGAACGCTATGTTTAAGGTTGAGCTTCAGAACAAGCATGTCGTACTTGCACATATCAGCGGCAAGCTGCGTATGAACTTTATCCGTATTCTTCCGGGAGATAAAGTGACGATCGAACTGTCTCCTTATGATCTTGACAAGGGCAGAATCATCTGGCGCGATAAATAATTTTAAAAAAATATTTAAAACGCTTAACAAATATGTAATATCTGTGCTATACTATAGCGGAAACGAAAAAGTCCTGCAATCAGGGGAGCAACAGATAGTATGAAAAAGATATGCAAGATAACGCTGATCATGGCAGTTATGACATTTGTTTTCTGCTTTTCAGCGTTTGCGAAAAACTACACTACCCAGGGGACATATGTCTGGAAGCAGATAGATGGCCTCTTTTATGCGTATGATGCCGAGACCGGTGCGCTGATCCGGAACGCGAAGGTCGGCAAGTGCTTTGTCGATGCGAACGGTACCCGTTATCTGAACTGTTTTGTCAAAGGCATCTATTACAATTCCAATGGATACCGCAGAGTAAAGTTCCAGGGCGGATGGATCAAGACCGGAGGGAAGTATTATTTCTTCAAGGATCAGAAGCGTCTGACAGGATACAGGAAGATCAACAATAAGAGATATTACTTTGACAGCGAAGGCGCAAGACAGAGCGGCCTGTTCAATATTAAGGGAAAGTATCGCTACTTCAAGAAAAACGGGGTGATGATCAAGAGCCGCTGGAAGACGATTGACGGGAAGCGGTATTTTTTCAATAAGAAGGGCTATATCAAGCAGGGATTCATCAAGGTTAATAAGAAAAAGTATTACCAGACGATAGAGACCGGTATTGTCACCGGCCAGCAGACGATCAACGGAAAGATCTATTATTTCTCTTCTAAGGGCGTGTATAATGCGGCGATGACCAAGAAGCTGAGAGGTACATCGTCCAAACTTGGTAATTATTCGGATATTCTGTTCTTTACGAAGTTTGAGTCGGGCGATTCGGGATATGCGCAGACTGGCGGAGACAGCGGCAATGCCTGTGGAAAATATCAGTTTGACTACAGGTATTCATTACAGCCGTTCATCAAATACTGCTATAACAAGAACAGTAAGTTTTTCAAAGATTTTAAGCCTTTTGTGAGCTGCAGCAAGTCTTCTCTGAAGGGAAATACAAAACTGTACAAGGCATGGGCTGCCTGCTATAAGGCAGACTCCAAGTATTTCTCTACCATGCAGGATGAATTTGCACTTGACCAGTATTACAAACCTTGTGAGAAGGCATTGAGTGCCAAAGGAATCCATATGGAACTGCGTCCTTACGTGTGCCGGGGAGCTGTCTTCAGCTATTCGATCCAGCACGGGCAGACAACAGCGGTCAATGCCGTTGTCAATGCGGGACTCAAAGACAGTGTCAGTGACAGGGATTTCCTGAAGAAGCTGTATACTTACAGATGGAGAGATTCAAAGGGCTGGGCAGGAAGATCTGTTTTCAGTTATCGTTATAATCAGGAGAAAGCCCTTGCGCTTGCTACCTACGACAAGATTTCCTGAGTCTGAATGAATCTGAAGAATGAGAATCCGGATCAGCGGCGTGCGTCACGCCGCTGATTTTTGTTTGAATTTATTGTTGACACGGAAGAGTAAACTTGGTAATATATCGCTTGTGAGTTGAGAAACTCAATGAAACGCGGAAGTGGCGGAATTGGCAGACGCGCAGGCTTCAGGTGCCTGTGATCGCAAGGTCGTGAGGGTTCAAGTCCCTTCTTCCGCAGAAGAAAGCCTTCTGATCGCTCAGAAGGCTTTCTTAATGTAATTGTCTGTCTGCGATTAATAATTCTGTAAATAACAGTTTGCATATAATTCATTTCGGAGGTTATCGGATGCCGCGCAGAGAAGATGACAATCCGTTGATGCTCAGCAGAGGAAAGGGACCCAGCTGGGGCAAGATCTGCGGAGCTACACTGTGTATAATTCTGGGAATCGTAGTGGCCGGGTGTGCCGGTATCTATTATTTTGGACATAGTCTGATTCGGAGTACGCACTTCCAGGCTGACGAGGACGTCATGCAGTTTGAGACGCTGCCGGAGGAGGCACTGGACAGGGAAACAGAGGCGGATGCCGGAACAATTCTCAATGAATCGGAACTGGAGAATCTGCATTTCCAGATGAATCAGATTCAGACAGATGCCGGAGATGACGTTATCATGAACCAGTCGGTCTACAATGTCATACTTGCGGGTGTTGACCGTACGGACAAGTCATGGAACGGTAATTCTGACAGTGTTATGCTGATCTCTCTGAACAATGACAAGAAGAGAGTCAGTGTGATCTCCCTTATGCGCGATACTTATGTTGAGATCCCTGGACATGACTACAATAAACTGAATGCTTCCTACGCCTATGGCGGCGGACCGCTTCTGTGCGATACAGTTGAGGAGAATTACAGAATTTCCGTAGACCGATATGCGGCAGTCGACTTTGAGAATCTGGTTGATATTATCGATGCTCTTGGCGGAATCGAACTGAACTGGACAGCTACCGAGATTGAGGTGGCAAATGGTTATATCAAGGATATGTGTGAGAGAGTGCTCAATATTCCTTATGAAGAGCACGCGATCATGGATGAGCCCGGAATGCTTCTGAGCGACGGCGTACAGGCGGTTGCATATGCCAGAAACCGTTTTGTCGGAAATTCTGACTATTCCAGAACACAGCGCCAGAGATATGTCATCCAGCAGATGATCGAGAAGGTGAAGACACTCAGTTCTTCACAGCTGATCAAGTTTGTAACGAAGGTCCTTCCGCTTGTCACGCACAATATTCCGGAAAATGAGATCTGGAGCCTGGTAGGTGACGCGCCGGCCCTTCTGACATACGAGTTCATTCAGGACCGTGTTCCTTACGATGGAATGTACGATACCATCGACATCGAGGGTCAGGGCATGCTGGTTCCGAGCTGGAGTTCTACGATCGCCCAGATGCATCAGACGATCTACGGTGACGGAAGTGTCAGTGCCAATGCGGATAACAATGATGAGACGGAGCCGGATGACCAGCTGACAGACGAGTATATGGAACTTACCGGCGGAACCGGAACGCTGTTCCCGGAAGGGTACATCGGAGAGAAAGCGACCGAGAGGGTTGGCTGAACATTACCTATTTCAATGAATTATAAATAATTGGCAGTCTGGGCTCCAACGCAAATCCAGCCCACTCCGCTAAGCTAACTGCCAACTACGACATAAATGTCCGGGGGATTCGCATGAGCATTCGCTCTTCCCCCGGACATTAAGTCTTCATAGGCAGTGGATCTTAGCTGCGTTCCTGCTGGAATTATTTGCTTATGGAGCACCAGACTGCCAATATAGCGAGTTTTATGATCAAAAATGAAGGCTCAATAATCAAAATATAAATTCATAACATACCCCCGGGGACTGATTGACATGCTCCCCGGGGGTATGTGTATTACAATAATGGAATTCCGGCCTTTCTGCAGGCGTCGATGGTATCTGCGTCCCAGACACTGGACTGGACTTCTCCGATGTGCGCGGATCCGAGGATCAGCATGCACAGGCGGCTCTGGCCGATGCCTCCGCCGATCGTGTAGGGAAGTTCTCCCGCAAGCAGTGCTTTGTGGAATGGAAGAGAGCGGCGGTCGTCGCAGCCTGCCTCTTTCAGCTGACGGTCAAGGCTTTCGGGACTTACACGGATTCCCATGCTGGACAGCTCATAGCTGATGTTCAGCGTATTATTCCAGAACAGGATGTCTCCGTTCAGATCCCAGTCGTCATAGTCAGGAGCTCTTCCGTCATGAGGCTTGCCCGAGCGCAGCTTTCTGCCGATCTGCATCAGGAAAGTGGTTCCGTTCTCGCGTACAAATGCGTTCTCTCTCTGTTTGGGATCAAGATCCGGATAGAGATCTTCAAGTTCCTGTGCCGTGATGAAGGTCACGTCGGGAGTATGAAGAGGAAGCTCATAGAGCTCAGGGAACTGCGCGTGAAGGTTCATTTCCGCTGCGCAGACCGCCGAGACGATAGCGCGTACTGTTCTCTGCAGATATTCGATGGTGCGGTCTTCCTTGCGGATGACTTTTTCCCAGTCCCACTGGTCAACATAGACAGAATGGAGATTGTCCAGTTCTTCGTCACGGCGGATCGCGTTCATATCCGTGTATAGCCCCTTGCCTACATGGAAATTATAATCGCGAAGGGCCATGCGCTTCCATTTTGCGAGTGACTGTACGACCTGGGCTTCAGTTCCTGTATCTTTCAGATCAAAAGTGACCTTGCGCTCATAGCCGTTCAGGTCATCGTTCAGACCGGTGGACGCTTCCAGAAACAGCGGAGCGCTGACTCGGTGAAGCTGGAGCGTGGCTGCCAGGGTATCGGCAAACTGACGCTTGATCGTTCCGATTGCCTTCTGGGTGTCGTACATGGACAGCAGAGGTCTGTAGCCGTCCGGGATATAGATGTGACTCATTGCCGGATTCCTCTTTTCTTGTTATGATTATATAACTGTAACAATTCTGAACACTGATTATAAACGTATCGCTGGCTGGTTGTAAAGAGATGGCAGGGACAAAACAGAGGGCTGAGAATCAGGGAATGATACTTCTTAGGAAGGATATAGCGGATAAATCATTCCGAAAGGTATATCTGCTGTGTGGAGATGAGGATTACCTGGTCCGGCAGTACAAACATGAACTGATCAATGCTGTGGTCGGTTCAGAGGATTCAATGAATCTGAATATTCACAGGTCGGAGAGCCTTGACTGGGGCGTGGTCCAGGATGAGATCATGTCCATGCCTTTTTTTGCCGATCACAGGATGGTTGTCCTGGAAGATACCAGGCTCTTCATGAGCAGAAAGGCAGCGAAGGACGTGGACAGTTCTGACAGCGGCGCACAGGAGGACTCGGAAGATCTGAGCGCGCAGGTTGCTTCATTTATCCCGAAGATTCCCGATTCTACGGTCGTATTGTTCGTAGAACAGCCTGATGAGAAAAAAGCAGGAGGGAAGAAGGGCAAGATCAGTGTGGACAAACGCGGGAAGCTGTACAAGGCAGTTTCCAAAGCAGGTCTTGCAGCGGAGTTCGAATCACAGGATGCGCAGAGCCTGAGCAGATGGGTTGCAGGCCGTCTTGCCGGTGAGAAGATCCGCATCACCTCCGGGGCGATGGAGCGTTTTCTCCAGATGACCGGTAATGACATGTCGCACATCAATACCGAGACGGAGAAACTGATCTCCTATGCGGGGACTGGGGGCGTCATCCATCTGAAAGATGTGGAGGAAATTACCAGTGAGATTCTGGAGGGGAAAGTATTCCGCATGATCGATATGATCGCGCGTCAGGAATGCGCCGGTGCTCTGAGTCTGTACAATGATCTGCTTCAGCTCAGGGAGTCTCCGGGTATGATCTCGGCTCTTATCATGAAGCAGTATGACAGGATGATGCTGGCAAAAGATATCATGGACCGGGGCGGCGGAGTCCCGCAGATCATGAGTGAACTGAAACTTGCCGACTGGCAGGCGAGACAGCTGATGGGGCAGTCAAGATATTATACGATGGAGCAGGTCAGGGGTCTGACAGAGGAGTGTGTCCGGATCCGGCAGCTGGTCCAGTCCGGAAGAATGGAAGAGCAGCTTGCAGCGGAACTGATCATTATTAAGTGCTCTTCGGGAAGATCCGCATAAGATTTCATTTTGACAGGTGGAATGACAGGATAAAAAAAAGCGCGCCGGGATGACGGTCCGGTGCGCTTTGCTGTATCGTATTCTTCTGTAAAAATATTACTGTGCAGAATTGACCATCTTTGCGAGACGGGCAACCTTGCGGGAAGCGTTGTTCTTATGAAGAACACCCTTCTTTGCAGCCTTATCGATGATGGAAGTAGCATTCAGAAGCTCCTTCGCTGCTGCGTCCTTGTCAGCTGCGTTCACAGCTGCTTCGACCTTCTTGATCGCGGTCTTGACAGAAGACTTGATGGCTTTGTTTCTTTCCTGTCTGACTCTGCTGGTCAGAACACGTTTCTTAGCGGACTTAATGTTTGCCAAAACGTACACCTCCATATATATTTTTTATATTCGTTCATTCGTGCTTGAAAGACGGACACGGACGTTTCAGGCACACATACGAAGGTATTCTAATCCGCGGGAATGTAAAAGTCAACATCTTCTTGATGTTTTCATTTGCATACGGTAAACTACGGTTGCTGTTCGTCATTCAGACGAATGGATTATATATTCTTATTTAGCAGCATGAATAGCAGGAGGAATTCCCTTGGCAGGATTCGATATCAATAAAATACGAAATTTCTGTATCATCGCGCATATCGATCACGGTAAATCTACCCTGGCCGACCGCATTATTGAACAGACGGGCGTCCTTACGACCCGCGAGATGCAGAATCAGGTCCTTGACAACATGGACATCGAGCGTGAGAGAGGCATTACGATCAAGTCGCAGACTGTCCGCAGCATCTATCGCAGCAGGGACGGGGAGGAGTATGTGTTCAACCTGATCGACACCCCTGGCCATGTTGACTTTAACTATGAAGTATCAAGGGCGCTTGCTGCCTGCGACGGCGCTGTCCTGGTGGTGGACGCTGCCCAGGGGGTGGAGGCTCAGACTCTGGGAAATGTATACCTGGCGCTTGATCATGATCTGGAGATCCTCCCGGTCATCAATAAGATCGACCTTCCGAGCGCCGACCCTGAAAGAGTCGCATCGGAGATCGAGGATGTGATCGGGCTTGACTGTGAGAACTGCCCGAAGGTCTCTGCCAAGACAGGTCTTAATGTGGAAGAGGTACTGGAGCAGATCGTGAAGACGCTTCCGCCGCCGACCGGTGACAGCAACGCGCCTCTTAGCGCACTGATCTTTGATTCGCTCTATGACTCCTACAGGGGCGTAATTGTGTTCTTACGTGTCTTTGACGGCGTCCTGAAGAAGGGCATGAAGGTCCGTATGATGGCGACAGGGGCTGAAGCTGAAGTTGTGGAAGTAGGCTATTTTGCTCCGGGACAGTTTATCCCCTGCGACCAGCTGGAAGCCGGCATGGTCGGTTATTTCACCGCATTCCTGAAGAATGTCAAGGACACAAGAGTCGGTGATACTGTGACGGATGCGGATGATCCATGCGCAGAACCGCTTCCCGGATACAAGAATCCTCTGCCGATGGTTTACTGCGGTGTCTATCCGGCGGACAGTGCCAGGTATCAGGACCTTCGGGACGCACTGGAGAAACTTCAGTTAAATGATGCCTCCCTGCAGTTTGAGCCGGAGACCAGCGCAGCGCTTGGCTTCGGTTTCCGCTGCGGCTTCCTTGGACTTCTTCACCTTGAGATCATCCAGGAGAGACTGGAGAGAGAATACAATCTGGACCTGGTCACGACCGCCCCGGGTGTTATCTATAAGGTTCACAAGACCGACGGCACAGTCATGGAACTGACGAATCCGTCGAACCTTCCGGATCCTTCTGAGATTGAATACATGGAGGAGCCCGTGGTGGCAGCTGAGATCATGGTGACCACGGAATTCATCGGACCGATCATGCAGCTGTGCCAGGAAAGGCGCGGTATTTATAAGGAAACGCAATACATGGAAGCAGGCCGCGCAATGCTGAAGTATGACCTGCCGCTTAACGAAGTCATCTATGACTTCTTTGACGCTCTGAAGAGCCGCTCCCGTGGCTATGCATCCTTCGATTATGAACTGAAGGAGTATGTGAAGAGCGACCTGTGCAAACTGGATATCCTGGTAAACCGCGAACAGGTGGACGCACTCTCATTTATCGTGTTCGAGGGAAGTGCTTACGAACGCGGCAGGAAGATGTGCGAGAAACTCAAGGAAGAGATCCCGAGACAGCTGTTCGAGATTCCGATCCAGGCAGCTGTCAACGGAAGGATCATCGCCAGGGAGACTGTCCGTGCCCTTCGCAAGGATGTACTTGCCAAATGCTATGGCGGTGATATCAGCAGAAAGAAGAAACTGCTTGAGAAACAGAAAGAAGGAAAGAAACGCATGCGCCAGGTGGGATCGGTAGAGATTCCGCAGAAGGCATTTATGAGTGTCCTGAAACTGGACGAGTCGTAAGAGATATGGAAAAGCGGGAACTGGAGATCTATGTTCATATTCCATTCTGTGTCAGGAAATGTGCTTATTGCGATTTTCTGTCCTTTCCCGCATCCGGTCAGACTCACAGAGCGTATACGGATGCGCTGCTGCGTGAGATCAGCCGGTTTGAAGAGCCGGGCCGGTATGAAGTAGTGAGTGTTTATTTCGGAGGAGGAACGCCGTCGCTTCCGGATCCTGAGCTGACGGTCTCTGTGCTTGACCTGATACGGAAGAGATTCTGTGTAAGGGAGGATGCGGAGATTACGATCGAGTGCAACCCGGGAACTCTGACAGACGAAAAACTGGATCTGTTCTTAAGGACCGGGTTCAACCGTCTCAGCATAGGCCTGCAGAGTGCGGACAATTCTCTTCTTTCCAGCCTTGGCAGGATCCATACCTGGGAGAAGTTCAGGGAGGAATATGCCGCAGCCCGCGCAGCCGGCTTTTCCAATATCAGCGTGGATCTGATGTACGGACTTCCGGGACAGACCTGTGAGGTATGGAGACAGACCCTGAAGCAGGTGCTCAGCCTGCCCAATGACGGCTGTTCTTCAGACCGTCCTCAGGGACCGGAGCACATCTCTGCTTACAGCCTGATTATAGAAGAGGGCACGCCATTCTGGGACAGATATCATGAAGACGCCATGACAAAGGCGAGAGGTGACAGGCCGCTCTTTCTTCCGGATGAGTTGTCGGAAGACCAGATGCAGAAGGATCTGGAACAGATGCTGGGGCAGGCCGGAATGCACCGGTATGAGATCTCCAACTATGCCCTGCCAGGCAGAGAGAGCCGGCATAATACAGGATACTGGATCCGGAGAGAATACGCCGGGTTCGGGCTGGGAGCGTCGGGCCTGATCGGCAGCAGGCGATTCCGGAACACTGCAGATCTTGCAGAGTATATCGGCCAGGAACAACCCGCAAGGGAAGTCACGCAGCTTTCCCGGGAAAATGAGATCGAGGAGACGATGTTCCTTGGTCTTCGTATGACGGAAGGCGTGAACCTGGACAAGTTCGAAGAACGGTTTGGTGTGCGGGCTGAGGATCTCTATGAAGAGGTGACAGCAACACTTAGATCACAGGGACTTCTCGAGACAGAAGAGGGGCATCTGAGACTCACAGACCGGGGGATCGAAGTGAGCAATCTGGTGATGGCAGAATTCCTGCTATAATTCAGAACAGTTCATTTACCGCAAAATCATGGACCTTCAGGTAGGTGGAAGTGGAGAAATGAAGTCCGTCCACTGTATCGAAGCCGTTCTCCTTCAGCCAGGTGGCGCAGTCCAGATAGCGGCTTGTGAACTCCTCCTTCAGAGCAATGTTCAGTTTCGCGATATTCAGATTATTGATGGTATCGAGAACCTCTTCCACAGCAGTCTCACTCTCAAGAAGGAATTCTTCGTCTATGGGGTTGACGGACATGATATAGAAATCCGTGTCCGGATGCTCACGAATGCAGTCCCAGTAGGTGACGATATAATCGTCGATCTCCAGCGGGTCATTGACTCCGAGGTTCAGAACGACCGGAAGATCAGGATTCTCCTCGATCGCGTCGGACATCTCATCCATTCCTTCCTCGATAAACCAGTGGACACCTTCGCCGACTCTCCCGACAAATACATCATCGTCCCTTCTCGAGGACCGGCGCAGAGCATCTCTCATTCCCAGAGTCCTGGAATCGCCCACAAAGATAATACGGTGCTCTTTGACGGTGCCTGCAGGAAGAGCAGACATCGTTTCTCTTTTTGCGGAGTTATATTCAGATTCTGTCTGGCTGTAGCTTTCAGATTCTGTCTGTGCCGTGGTGATTGCGGTGTCCTTCTCTGTTGAATAAATGAAACCGCCGAATTCTTCAATATCGTTTTCCTCTTTGGGGGTGCCGGGATGAAGCAGATTATAGAGCGGATCATTTCCTCCGTTCAGAAGGCCGGGTATGATGAAAGCAAGCGCCGCGAGCAGTACAATAGCCAGGATACAGGCGATGACCGCGGCAATCGTTCTCTTATGCATGAATAAGCTTCTCCTCTGAAAACAGGGAATAGAAAATAGATCGATATGATTCGATCTCATCAGCGTCTTTTATTCTATCACAATCCACAGAAAAGTTCTTCTATTTTTCACAAATCGCTATTGACAAAAAACAGGGTCAGACCTATTATAGTGCCATGGGTGTTAGCACTCCAATAATTCGAGTGCTAACAGTAAGCGGAAGGAGGACGAAGGATGGAATTAGATGACCGCAAGTGGACAATACTGAAAGCCATCATCCAGACCTATCTGGAAACAGGTGAACCGGTCGGTTCAAGAACC
Source organism: uncultured Lachnospiraceae bacterium (assembly GCA_902801515.1). Taxonomy (GTDB): domain Bacteria; phylum Bacillota; class Clostridia; order Lachnospirales; family Lachnospiraceae; genus Porcincola. The sequence continues at coordinate 70,252 of CADCII010000010.1, read as the reverse complement.
ATTTCAAAGATGCCGGAGTTAAACTTGAGTTCCGCTACCATTCGCAACGAGATGTCAGATCTGGAGGAGATGGGACTTATCATTCAGCCGCATACTTCATCCGGAAGGATTCCTTCCGATAAGGGGTACAGGCTCTATGTGGACCGCCTGATGGAAGAGAAGGATGCTGAAGTCTCCCAGATGAAACAGGTCATGATCTCCAGGCAGGACAAGATGGAACTGCTTCTCAAGCAGATCGTCCGCTACCTGGCGGTGAATACCAACTATGCGACTATGATCACGAGTCCGCAGTATCACCGGACCAAGCTGAAGTTCATGCAGCTGTCCATCGTGGACGAGGAACAGATCCTTGCGACGGTTGTCGCGGAAGGCAATGTGGTCAAAAACCGCATCATCCATCTGGAGCATGGTCTGAACAGAGATCAGGTACTGCAGCTGAATATCCTGCTGAATTCAAGACTGAACGGGCTCACGATCGAGCAGATCAATCTGAGCACGATTTCAAGACTGAAGCAGGAGGCAGGTATACAGTCCGAACTGATCTCCCAGGTGCTGGACGCGGTCGCGGACGCGATCTCCCAGGAGGAGGACGTTGAGGTCTATACCAGCGGCGCTACGAATATATTCAAATATCCGGAGCTGTCCTCCGATACAGACAAGGCCAGCGGACTGATCCATGCGTTTGAAGAAAAACATCCGCTGCTGAGTCTGATGGACAATGAGAGCGGAGAGCATGCGATCAAGGTTTCCATAGGTTCGGAACTTCAGAATGAGAACATGAGGGACTGCAGCGTAGTCACTGCAAGCTATGATCTGGGTGACGGCATGTACGGAAGGATCGGCATCGTCGGACCCAAGCGAATGGACTATGACAAAGTCGTCGGAATACTGAAGGACCTTACCGGTCAGCTGGACGAGGTCTACAGAAGCGGCGATCCTGATAAATATAATGAATAGATAACCGGAGGAAAGCATGGCAGAAGAGATCAGAAAAGAGACTGAAGAAGAGCAGCGCGGCTGCGAACAGACCGGTCCCGAAGCTGAAACCTCCTGTGAAGAACAGACACAGGAGACAGAACAGACGGAGAAAACAGAAGAGCCGGATGTTCAGGAACAGACTGAGGATGCTCAACAGCAGGATGAGCAGCAGGAAAATGAGTCTTCCGAAGAGGAAAACGGACAGGCTGAAGACGACGTTGTAGACGGCGAATTCGTCAAGGCAGAAGAGGGATCGAAGAAGAGTTCATTTTTCAGGAAAAAGAAAGACAAGAAAGACGAAAAGATAGAGGAACTCGTTGACAGAGTGCAGCGGCAGATGGCTGAATTCGACAATTTCCGGAAGAGGTCGGAAAAAGAGAAGAGCCAGATGTTCGACATGGGCGCCAGAAGCGTCATCGAGAAGATCCTTCCGGTGATCGATAACTTTGAGAGAGGCCTGGCACAGGCAGATGTGAACAGTGAAGATCCCTTCGTCCAGGGGATGGAGAAGATCTACAAACAGATGCTGACTGAGCTCGAATCGATCGGCGTGAGCCCCATTGAGGCTGAAGGAAAAGAATTTGACCCGAATCTGCACAATGCGGTTATGCACTGTGAAGATGATACGGTTGGAGATAACATTGTTGTGCAGGAACTGCAGAAGGGTTACACCTACCATGATACAGTGGTACGGCACAGCATGGTAAAAGTTGCAAACTGACATATCGGCACCGGACAGGTGCAGGAATAAATAACGGTACATACAGATCCAGTTCAAGGAGGAATTATTATGGGAAAGATTATAGGTATTGACCTTGGTACGACAAATAGCTGCGTAGCGGTTATGGAAGGCGGCAAGCCGACTGTTATCGCGAACGCAGAAGGCTCCAGGACGACTCCGTCCGTAGTGGCTTTTACAAAGAATGGTGAGAGACTGATCGGTGAGCCTGCAAAGAGACAGGCTGTCACCAACTCCGACCGCACCGTCTCTTCCATCAAGAGACACATGGGCTCTGATTACAGAGTCGACATCGACAGCAAGAAATATTCTCCGCAGGAGATCTCCGCTATGATCCTTCAGAAACTGAAGAGCGACGCGGAAGGATATCTGGGCGAGAAGGTTACCGAAGCAGTTATCACCTGCCCGGCATATTTCAATGATGCCCAGAGACAGGCTACCAAGGATGCGGGCAAGATCGCAGGACTTGATGTCAAGCGTATCATCAACGAGCCTACAGCTGCGGCGCTTGCATATGGACTTGACAATGAAAAAGAGCAGAAGATCATGGTCTATGACCTTGGCGGCGGCACCTTCGATGTCTCCATCATCGAGATCGGCGACGGCGTTATCGAAGTTCTTGCAACCAACGGCAACAACCGTCTGGGCGGCGATGACTTTGACCAGAAGATTACCGATTACATGATCCAGGACTTCAAGAATAAAGAAGGCATCGATCTGAGCAATGACAAGATGGCTCTCCAGAGACTGAGAGAGGCTGCAGAGAAGGCCAAGAAGGAACTGAGTTCCGCTACGACCACCAACATCAACCTTCCGTTCATCACTGCCAACGAGACAGGCCCGAAGCATTTCGAGATGGATCTCACCAAGGCGAAGTTTGATGAGCTGACTGCTGATCTGGTAGACGCAACTGCAGATCCGGTCCGCAAGGCACTTGCAGACGCAGGCATCACAGCTTCTGAACTGGGCAAGGTTCTGCTGGTCGGCGGATCCACCCGTATCCCAGCAGTGCAGGATAAGGTTCGTGCACTTACCGGCAAAGAGCCCAGCAAGACTCTGAATCCGGATGAGTGTGTCGCGATCGGTGCTGCTATCCAGGGCGGCAAGCTGGCAGGCGACGCAGGCGCAGGCGACATCCTTCTTCTGGACGTCACCCCGCTGTCTCTGTCCATCGAGACTCTGGGCGGCGTAGCGACCAAGCTGATCGAGCGCAACACCACGATCCCGACCAAGAAGAGCCAGATCTTCTCGACCGCAGCTGACAACCAGACAGCTGTTGACATCCATGTTGTACAGGGCGAGCGCCAGTTTGCCCGCGACAATAAGACCCTCGGCCAATTCCGTCTGGACGGCATCCCGCCGGCAAGAAGAGGCGTTCCGCAGATCGAGGTTACATTTGACATCGACGCGAACGGTATCGTCAATGTATCTGCAAAGGATCTCGGAACAGGCAAGGAGCAGCACATCACGATTACTTCCGGATCCAACATGTCCGATGAAGAGATCGACAAGGCTGTAAAGGAAGCAGCTGAGTACGAGGCACAGGACAAGAAGCGCAAGGAAGGTATCGACACGAAGAATGACGCAGACGCTATGGTCTTCCAGACCGAGAAGGCTATGGAAGAAGCGGGCGCGAACCTGGATGCGGCAGATAAGGCAGCAGTGGAAGAGGATCTGAAGGCACTCAAGGAGTCCATCGCGAAGTGCGGTGATGAACTGACCGATGACCAGATCAACGAGCTGAAGGCCGGCAAGGAGAAACTGATGAGCAGCGCTCAGAAGCTCTTTGAGAAGATGTATCAGCAGCAGGCGGCTCAGCAGCAGGGCCAGGCTGGCCCGGGACCGCAGGGTGCTTCCCAGGGCGGCGCATCGGCTGATGACGACGTAGTTGACGGAGATTACAGAGAAGTTTAAGGCTGTCCTTCGGGAACCGGCTGTCCAGGCAGCTGCATGACCGGTTCCGGCTCTGACAGTATAAAGATCTACAGTTTACAAATTACAGACCGGGTCTGCACAGGAATACTGTGCAGGCCCGTATGGTGTGTTAATCTCAGGAGTGATCCTGAGGGGGAGACTATATGGCAGACAAGAGAGATTACTATGAGGTGCTGGGCGTTGAGCGGAATGCGGATGAGGAGACTCTGAAGAAAGCTTACCGTAAACTGGCAAAGAAATATCATCCGGACGCGAATCCGGGAGATGAGGCAGCGGCGGAAAAGTTTAAAGAGGCATCAGAAGCATACGCAATCCTCAGCGATCCGCAGAAACGGCAGCAGTATGACCAGTTCGGCCATGCAGCGTTTGAGGGCGGCGGATTCGACGCGGGCGGATTTGATTTCTCCGATATATTCGGCGGAATGGGCGGAATGGGAGACATCTTCGACGACCTGTTCGGCGGCGGAAGACGTTCTTCGAATCCGAACGCACCGATGCAGGGGGCAAATGTACGTGCCAGAGTCAGCATTTCATTTGATGAATCTATCTCAGGCTGCGTTAAGAACCTTGAGATCGTACTTAAGGACGAGTGCACCAACTGTAAGGGAACCGGCGCGAAGCCCGGAACATCGCCCAAGATCTGTCCGAAATGCCGCGGGACAGGTCAGGTCACATTCCGTCAGCAGAGCCTGTTCGGAATGATGCAGAGCACGCAGGCCTGCCCGGACTGCCGGGGAACCGGCAAGATCATCGAACAGAAATGCCCGAACTGCGCCGGAACCGGATATACATCCAGCAAGAAGACGATCGAAGTGACGATCCCTGCAGGAATCGACGACGGACAGAGCATCCGCATCCGCGGAAAGGGAGAGCCGGGTGTGAACGGCGGACCGAGAGGAGACCTGCTGGTCGAAGTCAGAGTTGCGTCCAACCCGAACTTCATCCGCCAGGATATGGATATCTTCTCCAATGTGGAGATCTCATTTGCCCAGGCTGCTCTGGGCGGCGATCTGCGGGTTAAGACCGTCGACGGGGAAGTCATTTATACCGTAAGGCCGGGCACCCAGTCCGGTACAAGAGTCCGGCTTAAGGGCAAAGGTGTACCCAGCGTGCGGAACAAAGACGTTCGCGGCGACCATTATGTCACACTGACAGTCGTGACACCTACCCGCCTGTCTGACGACGCAAAAGAAGCATTGCGTCGTTTTGATGAACTGTCCGGAAACAGCCTGAATCAGGCGGCTGAAGGCGAACCCAAAAAGAAGAAAAAGACCTTCCGCGAGAAGATGAAGGAAGCATTTGACGGAGATTGAATAAGCACCGTTAAAGACAAAACCGGTTTGAAACTGCCAGAGGCAATTTCGAACCGGTTTTTTGTATTTTCCATCTTAATATCTCCAGGAAATATAATCCCATGGACATGGCTTTGCAGTGCGTGCTATAATGCTCACAGCTTTAAACAAATTTGTTCTGGGAAAGGAAGCGTGATTTATGTATTGCTTCAGAAAAGTGACAGATGACCTGATCTGGGTCGGCGCGAACGACAGACGCCTGGCAATGTTTGAGGGCGTGTATTCGGTACCTGGAGGAGTTTCCTACAACTCGTATCTGCTCCTTGATGAGAAGACTGTTCTGTTTGATACAGTCGATGCAGCTGTCGGAACTGTGTTCTTTGAAAATGTTGAAAAAGCCCTGGACGGCCGTCATCTGGACTATATCGTTGTCCATCATATGGAGCCGGACCACAGTGCTACTCTGGAGGAACTTGTCCGCCGCTATCCGGATGTGAAGATCATCTGCAACCAGAAGCTGGCTGTCATGATGAAACAGTATTTCACATTTGATGTAGATGGCATGACGCAGATCGTGAAAGAGGGAGATACCTTCTGCAGCGGCGTTCACACACTGACGTTTGTGAATGCTCCGATGGTTCACTGGCCGGAGGTCATGATGACCTATGATACGACCAATGGCGTTCTGTTCACCGCTGACGCGTTCGGTACCTTCGGTGCGCTGAACGGAGCCCTGTTTGCGGATGAGGTCGATTTTGACAGGGATTACCTGGATGAGGCGAGAAGATATTATACCAATATCGTCGGCAAGTACGGGCCGCAGGTCACTGCAGTCCTGAAGAAGGCTGCCGGCCTTGATATCAAGTATCTGTGTCCGCTCCATGGTTTTGTCTGGAGAAAGAATTTTGCCGATATCATTGATATCTATTCGCACTGGGCTACCTACAAGCCTGAGAAGACTGGCGTTGTCATCGCGTATGCGTCGGTCTATCATCACACAGAAAATGCTGCCGAGTGTCTGGCGGTCCGCCTGCGTGAGAAGGGCATCCATACCGTCATGTTTGATGTTTCCGTGACGCCGGCAAGCGAGATCATCGCTGCTGTGTTTGAGTACAGCCATCTGGTCCTGGCGTCCACAACATACAATGCGGGCATCTTTGTTCAGATGGAGAACTTCCTGTATGATCTGGTTGCCCACAATATCCAGAACCGCACGGTCGCTGTGATCGAGAATGGCTCATGGGCTCCGACCAGCGGAAAACTCATGAGAGAGATGCTGGAGAAGTGCAAGAATCTCACAGTCCTGAATGAGAGCCTTACCATCAAGTCTGCGCTGAAGGAAGATCAGCTTGCCGACATCGATGCGATCGCTGATGCACTGGATGCCACGATCCCGAAGAAGACAGAGGTTACTCCGGTTGCCCCTGCACCGAAGGCAGACACTGCTGCGGAAACGGCGGCTCCGGTCATGGACACCAAGGCTATGTTCAAACTCAGCTATGGCCTGTTTGTACTGACCGCGAAAGACGGTGATAAGGACAATGGCTGCATCATCAATACAGCGTCCCAGGTCACATCTGAGCCTAACCGTATTACGATTGCCGTCAACAAGGCTAATTTCACACATGATATGATCAAGAAGACGGGTGTCTTCAATGTTTCGATCCTGTCTCAGGACGTTACATTTGATTCCTTTAAGCACTTTGGTTTCCAGAGCGGAAGGGATACGGATAAGTTCGCCGGGTACGAAGACGCAGAGCGTTCAGCCAACGGACTGTATTTCCTGACAAAGGGCACCAACGCACTGATCAGCGGCAAGGTTGTCGAAGAAAAAGAGTTCGAGACCCACACACTGTTCATTGCTGAGGTTACTGAATGCAGAGTGCTCAGTGACGAAGAGAGTGTCACCTATGCATACTATTTCGCTCATATCAAGCCGAAGCCGCAGCCGGTAGAAGAGAAGAAGGCCGGCTGGGTCTGCAAGATCTGCGGATATGTGTATGAAGGGGAAGAACTTCCGGCAGACTTTATCTGCCCGCTGTGCAAGCACCCGGCAAGTGATTTTGAGAAGTTACAGTAACCGATAATCATGAATGCTGCGGCGCGGATATCGCCGCGCCGTGCAGATATCACTCAGTAGAGCGCAGCTCAACTGAGAAGACAATTGTTGATCTATGTTGCAAGGAGGATTAAGGAAATGACGAAGGTTTGTGATCTTTGCGGATGGGAATACAACGAAGAGGAAGGATATCCGGATGGCGGTATCGCTCCGGGAACCAAGTGGGAAGATCTTCCGGATGATTTTGTATGCCCGCTGTGCGGAGCAGGCAAGGACGAGTTCAGCGACGCAGACTGACCGTAACTGTCCTGTCTCATAAAAAGTATAGTCATAGAGAGGTTGTCTGTGGTAGTATATGCCACAGACGACCTTTTTATGTGATTACAGCGCGATATGCTTGCCTGCGGTGGAAGGAATGGTGTTGGCGCGCGTAATCAACTTTTGATAAAGGAGAATTAAATCAGAAAATGGATGATCACATACGATTGTGCACACTTGACTGGGATGCTTATACCAGATGCGCGCGCCAGGCGGCTGCGGAGGGAATCGTTCTTCTGAGAAATGAGAAGTCGGTGCTGCCTCTTGCCGAGGGTGCAAGAGTCTCTTTGTTCGGAAGGGGACAGCTGACTTATTACAAGAGCGGGACCGGTTCGGGCGGTATGGTGAATGTCTCGAAAGTAACCGGGATCAGGGAAGCTCTGGAAGATGAGCCGGGAATCGTCCTGAATGAGACTCTCGAGCATCTATATGACCGCTGGAACGATGAGAATCCGCCCAGGGAAGGCGCCGGCTGGGGGGAGGAACCCTGGTCACAGGACGAGATGCCTCTCACAGATGAGGATGTCCGGATGGCTGCAGAGTTCGGCGACACTGCCATCTGCATCATAGCGCGGACCGCCGGTGAGGACAGAGATAATCTGGATGAGCCCGGTTCCTGGCGTCTTACTGATGTGGAGATGGATATGCTCCGCAGGGTGAGAGATTCCTTTGACAGGATGATCGTTCTGCTCAATGTGGGCAACATCATCGACATGTCATTTGTCACCCGGACAGATCCGGACGCAGTCCTGTACGTCTGGCAGGGTGGCATGGTCGGCGGCCTGGGAGTGGTGGATGTTCTTACAGGGCGCGTATCGCCTTCCGGTCATCTGACAGACACGATCGCGAAAAGCCTGAGTGATTATCCGTCTTCGAAGAATTTCGGAAGCGGTACGGCTGATGTCTATGAAGAGGACATATATGTCGGTTACCGCTATTTTGAATCCGTCGCCAGGGACAGGGTTCTGTATCCATTCGGATACGGACTGACCTATACTACATTCGATATCAGTACCAGGAAGGTTGAGACCGAAGAGCCTGAAGTGGGAAGCCGCCTGACGATCGATCTGGAGACAGAAGTCACCAACACCGGCAGCTTCGCCGGCAGAGCTGTGGTGCAGGTCTATGCGAGATGCCCGCAGGGAGAACTGGGGAAACCGGCACGTGTCCTGGTGGACTTCTGCAAGACAGATCTTCTCCAGCCTTCCGAGGCGCAGACCGTTTCCTTCCGTATTCCTGTGAGGCGGTTTGCATCCTATGATGATACCGGCGCAACAGGAGATCCGTCCTGCTGGGTTCTGGAACCGGGCCGCTATGATCTGTATGTCGGGGAAAATGTGAGAGACGCGGTCTGTGTCACTCCTGAGAACGGCGCATTTACCATCTCAGGCAACTGGCCGATCGAGCAGGAGGAGGAAGCCTGCGCACCGGTTACGGCTTTCAGGAGAATGGTGATGAACTGCGGACCGGATGACGGTCCGGATGTCGCTTCCTATATTGAAAGGCCTGACGCGGAAGACATCGCTGCGGCTGTGGCCCAGGACCTTGCTTCCGAGAGAGGGGAGAACAGAGATACCGAAGCAGCCGGACATGGCAGGGAACCGCTGACGGATCCTGTACTTCGTGTCGGATTTGAGGAAGCTCCAATCCGGTCGATCGATAACGGGAAGAGACGGTATGAGAATCTTCCGTTTGAAACACCATATGCAGTCTCTGATCTGAAACTGCAGGATGTGGTGGAGAAACGCTGCTCCATGGAGGAGTTCATTGCGCAGCTGACGGATACGGAACTGTCCCGGATCGTTCGCGGTGAAGGGATGGGAAGTCCTCTCGTCACGCCGGGAACAGCCGCGGCTTTCGGAGGCGTCAGTAAAGACCTTCGCGACAGGGGAATCCCGGTGCTGTGCTGCGATGACGGGCCCAGCGGCATGCGGCTTGACTGTGGGGATCATGCGTTTTCCCTTCCCTGCGGGACACTCCTGGCATGCACATTTGACACCGAACTGAACCGGCAGCTGTTCTCATTTCTTGGCCTGGAGATGGTCAAGAACCGTGTTGACTGTCTGCTTGGACCCGGGATCAATATCCACAGGCATCCTCTGAACGGACGCAATTTTGAATATTTCTCGGAAGATCCTTACCTGACAGGCCGCATTGCATGCGCACAGCTGGAGGGGCTTCAGGAACACGGGGTCACCGGCGTGCTGAAACATTTCGCTGCCAACAACAGGGAGAGCGGCCGGCACAGTCTGGACAGTATTGTATCGGAGCGGGCGCTTCGGGAGATCTATCTTCGCGGATTTGAAATTGCCGTCAGGGAAGGACAGGCGGATGCCATCATGACATCATACGGACTTCTGAACGGAATCCATACGTCCTCTCTGTATGACCTGACAACTACGATCCTCAGGGAAGAGTGGGGATTTGACGGAATCGTCATGACTGACTGGTGGGCCAGCTTCAGTCCGAAGGATGTGATCGACGCCAGACTGGACGGGACGGAACCTGAGGATCAGGAGCAGCCTTCAGCTGTAGATGAGGACGGACTGCTGGATGACCTGATGAGCGGGCATGTATATAACTTCAGCTCTATGGTCCGCGCCCAGAATGACATATATATGGTGGTTCCGGATGGAAGCAGAGACGGAGTCTGGCTGGATGAATGTGAGGATATCAGGGATCAGATCCTCGATGAAAAGACAGCGAAAAAGCGCGGCGTCGCAAGAGATCCCCGTTTCAGAGGGACGACGCTGGATGCCCTGGAAGAAAACCGTCTGACAAGGGCTGAGCTTCAGAGATGTGCGGCCAATATCTGCCGTTTTGCCATGAAGAGTGAGGCGATGGCCCGCCTAATGGGACAGGGTACTACTGTCGAAGTGGAGAATGCTCCGGAAGGAGAGAGACTGGACGCCGTAGCCCAGGTCGAATTTACTGAGGTTCCGTCTGACGGACTGGCATATGATCTGTCAGGTCTGTCCTGTGAGAGAGGCGAAGACGTGCTGATTGGCTTCTCCATGGAACGCGGTGCCTACTACACGTTTTCATTTGAAGGGACGTGCAGCGCCGGAGCACTTGCCCAGGTTCCGGTATCCTTCTTCTTTACTTCCATACCGCTGGCAACGATGGTATGGAGCGGGACACAGGGAAAGAGCGCTGTAAAGCGGGTGCGGTTCAAAGTTACTACAAAGAGTAATATCTTCAGGCTTCATTTCGGACAGAATGGGGTGAAGTTGAATTGTGTGAGGATTACGAAGGATGGTCCGGGTGAAGACAGGCAGATCGGCCTGCTGGCGGACTGAGGTATGAGATGACAGAAAAGATGAAACAGGAAAAAGAGAAGTTCCGCAGAGGGATCATTCTCGATGTGGACGGAACGCTCTGGGACGCGGTCCGGGTGATCACGGACTCCTGGAATGCCTACGGATGCGATATTCCGGATGTGACCCGTGAGATCACATATCCGGCCATGCAGGGGTGCCTGGGAAAGACGATGCCTGCCATCGCCGATATTCTCTTCAGCTACCTGTCTCCAGAGAGGCGGCTTGAGGTCCTGGACGGCGCGATGAGTTATGAGATCGAGTATATGTGGGACCATCCCGGAGTACTCTATCCGGATGTCGTCAGGACACTTCAAAAACTGAAGGAGGATGGCTGGCACCTGTATATTGTCAGCAACTGCCAGAAGGGATATATTGAAGACTTTCTGCATGCGGCCGGGGCGGAGGATCTGATCGAAGATCATCTGTGCTATGAGGATACGCATGAGGAGAAGGGATACAATATTAAGCTGTGTGTCGACAGAAATATACTGGACTATGCGGTCTATGTCGGGGACACTGCCGGAGACCTGCAGGCGAGCAGGGAGGCAGGAATCGACTTTATATATGCTGCGTACGGGTTCGGCGATGTGACCGGAGTGGAAGGCGTGACAGCACAGATCAGCTCATTTGCCCAGCTGCCGGAGACGGCGGCACTGCTGACCGGGAAGGATTGATATGTTTCTTGCAAAGAACTGGAAAGATTATGAAGTAATCGACACCTCAGGCGGTGAGAAGCTGGAGCGCTGGGGGAAATATATCCTTGTCAGACCTGACCCGCAGGTCATCTGGAATACGCCCCGGAAGGATCCGAAGTGGAGAAAGATCAACGCGCGTTATCACAGGTCTTCGTCCGGAGGCGGCGACTGGGAGTTTATTGATCTGCCGAAACAGTGGACGATCGGATATTCTCTGGGCGGAAAGGAACTGACCTTTCATCTGAAACCGTTCTCATTCAAGCATACCGGGCTGTTCCCGGAACAGGCAGTCAACTGGGAATGGTTCAGTGAGAAGATCAGGACCGCAGTGAACGCCGGAAGGCAGATCAAAGTGCTGAACCTGTTCGCTTATACCGGCGGCGCAACGCTGGCCGCGGCATCCGCAGGCGCGAGTGTGACCCACGTGGATGCCTCAAAGGGTATGGTAAGCTGGGCTAAGGAAAATGCAGTCTCCTCCGGACTCGGAGACGCTCCGGTCCGCTGGCTTGTGGACGACTGCAAGAAGTTTGTCGAGCGTGAGATCCGCAGAGGCAATCACTATGACGCGATCATTATGGATCCGCCTTCCTATGGAAGAGGCCCGAAAGGGGAACTGTGGAAGATGGAGGATAATATCCATGAACTGGTCGCCCTGACAGCGAAACTTCTGAATGACAAGCCGCTGTTTTACCTGATCAATTCCTATACGACAGGACTTGCGCCTGCAGTCCTGACCTATCTGATCTCAGTGGAGGTCGTCTCCAGATTCGGTGGACATGTGGAGTCAGGGGAGGTCGGTCTTCCCGTGACGGATACGCATCTGGTGCTTCCCTGCGGGGCTGCCGGAAGATGGTGGAGCGACTGAACAGGCCGCAGAACCTGACAGATTACCGGATATAAAGTGAGAGGATTATGGATACTGCAGCAAGGAACCAGGAAATAAAATATATGGAAGAGATCTCTCTCAACGCCTGGCCGTCCTACCGGATCGAACTGTACGACGGCTGGCTTCTGAGGTACTCCCATAACTACACCTACCGTACGAATTCCGTGGAACAGATCGGGGAGAGTACGATACCGGTGCAGGAGAAGATCGCCTACTGCGAAGATATTTACAGCGCTCTTCACTGTCCGACCAATTTCAAGATCCATCCGCTGCTGGATCCTTCTTTTGATGCACTGCTGGAAGAAAAAGGATATCAGAAGAAACATGTCACGGAAGTGATGACCACAGATATCCATGATGTGAATCTCATGCCTTCGACCGGCAGGAATTACATGTTCGAAAACAGACTGAATCTGCCGACCCTGGTGAATTACGACAATGACATCACGGTGGAACTGAAGGCTTATGTCACTGACGAATGGCTTAAAGGCCTGTTCTCCCTGAACGGGACTTCCGATCCGACGCTTCGCCGGATCGTCCCCAAGATGTATGCGGCCATCCCGAAGCAGACGATCGTGGCGTCGGTGGAACTGGACGGCCGGATCGTTGCCACAGGTCTGGGGATCTGTGATCGTGAATGGGTCGGCCTCTACGCAATCTATGTCAGCCCCAGCTGCTGGAAGAGAGGATACGCCAGAGCAGTCTGCTCGACAATCCTCAAAGAAGCAAGACAGCTTGGAGCGGTGAAGGCTTATCTCCAGGTTGTCAGCGGGAACACAAAGGCAAAGAGCCTCTACGAATCTCTGGGCTTTGAGGATTTCTATACATACTGGTTCAGAAGCCTGAACAAGAGATGAACAAGTGCCTGTCACTCGTTCATCCTGAAGCCTTCCGTCAGCAATCCGATATTGCATTCCATACCATATTCGTGTATACTTTCCACAATTTGGGCATAAGATATGAGCGCATGAAAGGCAGGTATACTGAATGGGGAACGCGTATCTGATCCTGGAGGACGGAACTGTATTCTGCGGGAAAAGTATCGGTTCGCAGAGAGAAGTGATATCCGAGGTCGTATTCAATACGTCCATGACAGGCTATCTTGAAGTGCTGACAGACCCGTCCTATGCGGGGCAGGCACTGGTAATGACTTATCCGCTGATCGGCAATTACGGCATCAGCATCGAGGATATGGAATCTTCAAGGGCATGGCCCGACGCTTTCATAGTCCGGGAACTGTCCCGGATCCCCTCAAACTTCCGCTCGGAAGACACAATTCAGAATTTTCTACAGCGCTACGATATTCCCGGGATCTCCGGCATCGACACCCGCGCTTTAACTATCCTTCTTCGTGAAAAAGGGACCATGAACGGTCTGATTACGACAAATGAATACTCGAAAGCTCAGATCGAAGATCTGCTTCCGAAGATCCGCGCGTATACGACCGGAAAGGTTGTTGAGAAGGTCACCTGCGCGAAAAAGTACGAGTTTACGGATTCGGGGGATACGGTACCGCAGCCCTCTACGGTCGGTGTGAGAAATGAACTCTCTGAAGTGATGCAGAGAGAACTGTACAGCCGGCATTTCAGAGTCGCGCTGCTGGACTTCGGCGCCAAGAGAAATATCGCCCGAAGCCTGGTGAGACGCGGGTGCAGGGTTACGGTGTACCCGGCGCACACATCCGCGGAAGAGATCCTGAATGACAGACCTGACGGGATCATGCTTTCCAACGGTCCCGGCGACCCGAAAGAGTGTACGCAGATCATAGAAGAAGTACGCAAACTCTACGATTCAGACGTCCCGATCTTCGCGATCTGCCTTGGCCACCAGCTCATGGCACTGGCCACCGGCGGCGATACCTATAAAATGAAATACGGTCACCGGGGCGGCAACCATCCGGTCAAGGACCTGAAGACGGGAAGGGTCTATATCTCATCCCAGAACCACGGATATGTGGTGGATGTGGAACATATCGATCCGAACCTGGCGTCCCCGGCATTTTCCAATGTAAATGACGGAACCAATGAGGGCCTTGTCTATCTGAATAAAAATATCTTCACGGTGCAGTTCCATCCGGAGGCCTGTCCCGGACCTCAGGATTCAGGTTATCTGTTTGACCGTTTTCTGATGATGATGAACAGCCAGTCAGCATCCTGACCACATACGGCAGGAAGCGCAGAAGAAAGGAATCGGAAACCAATGCCGAAAAATCCTGACATTAAAAAAGTACTTGTGATCGGTTCCGGTCCGATCGTCATCGGACAGGCAGCTGAATTTGACTACGCGGGCACACAGGCCTGCAGAAGCCTGAAAGAAGAGGGAGTCGAAGTTGTGCTCCTGAATTCGAATCCGGCTACGATTATGACAGACCGGGATATTGCCGACCACGTCTACATAGAACCGCTGACTGTGGAAGTCGTGGAGCAGGTCATAGAGAAAGAGAAACCTGACAGTATCCTTCCCACCCTGGGAGGACAGGCAGGACTGAACCTGGCAATGGAACTTGAGGAGAGAGGTTTCCTCAAAGACCACAGTGTCAGACTGATCGGAACGACTTCCCGCACGATCCGCAGAGCGGAAGACCGTCTTGAGTTCAAGGAAGCCATGGAGAAGATCCATGAGCCGGTCGCACCGTCGAAAGTTGTCAAGAATATCGAAGATGGAGAAGCCTTCGCAAGAAGTATAGGCTACCCTGTCGTTCTGCGCCCGGCGTATACACTCGGCGGTTCGGGCGGCGGTATTGCCTCGAACCAGGATGAACTGGATGAGATCCTGGCCAACGGACTGCGTCTGTCCAGAGTCGGCGAAGTTCTGGTAGAGCGCTGCATCGCAGGCTGGAAAGAGATCGAATACGAAGTGATGCGCGACGGCGCAGGTAATGTGATCACGGTCTGCAATATGGAGAACATCGATCCGGTCGGAGTCCATACGGGAGACTCAATCGTTGTTGCTCCGTCCCAGACACTGGGTGATAAGGAATATCAGATGCTGCGGACTTCCGCGCTGAACATCATCACAGAACTGGGCATCACCGGAGGCTGCAACGTACAGTACGCGCTGAAGCCGGACACATTTGAATACTGCGTTATCGAAGTCAACCCGCGCGTATCCAGGTCCTCCGCCCTGGCGTCCAAAGCAACCGGATATCCGATCGCCAGAGTCGCAGCAAAGATCGCTCTGGGCTATACACTGGATGAGATCCGGAATGCGATCACAGGCAAGACTTACGCATCTTTTGAACCGATGCTGGACTACTGTGTTGTCAAGATGCCGAGGCTTCCCTTTGACAAGTTTATTACCGCCAGGAGAGACCTGACCACACAGATGAAGGCGACAGGTGAGGTCATGAGCATCTGCACCAGTTTTGAAGGTGCCCTGATGAAAGCCATCCGCTCGCTGGAACAGCATGTGGACAGCCTGATGAGCTATGACTTCTCAGATCTGGATGACACCATGCTGCACAGACAGCTTCGCCGCGTCGATGACCAGAGGATCTGGGCAATCGCCGAAGCACTGCGCAGAGGCTTTACCATCGATGGTATTCATAAGGCTACCCAGATCGACACATGGTTCATTGACAAGATCGCGATCCTGGTAAATATGGAGAAGCGCCTGAGGGAGGAGCCGCTCACGGAAGAACTTCTCAGGGAAGCCAAGAGGCTTGAGTTCCCGGATACCGTGATCGCGCAGCTGACCGGCAAGGAAGAGAAGGATATCCGCCTGCTCAGGACAGGCTACGGGATCAGCGCCGCCTTTAAGATGGTCGACACCTGCGCGGCAGAGTTTGCAGCGCAGACACCATATTACTATTCGATCTATGACGGCACGGATGAAGCCGGAGAAGTTCTGTATGCCGACAGCAGGCAGCAGGAGACTGTAAAGCAGGAAAATACTGCGCGTAAGCCGAAGGTGCTTGTCCTCGGGTCGGGGCCGATCCGTATCGGGCAGGGGATCGAGTTCGATTTCTGTTCCGTGCACTGCACCTGGGCATTCCAGCGTGAAGGCTATGAGACCATCATCATCAACAACAATCCGGAGACCGTATCCACGGACTTCGATATCGCAGATAAACTTTATTTCGAACCACTGACTCCCGAGGATGTGGAGAATGTGGTGCGCACCGAGAAGCCGGACGGCGCAGTCGTGCAGTTCGGAGGTCAGACTGCGATCAAACTGACGCAGGCTCTGATGGAAATGGGCGTGCGTATACTGGGAACCGACGCGGACGATGTGGACGCGGCAGAGGACAGAGAGCGCTTTGACCAGGTGCTTGGAAGGTGCGGTATCCGGAGACCGAAGGGTGAAACGGTATTCACCGCTCAGGAAGCAAAAGAGGTCGCCGGCCGTCTGGGTTACCCGGTGCTGGTCAGGCCGTCCTATGTTCTTGGCGGGGCAGGCATGAGGATAGCGATCTCTGACGATGACATCGACCAGTACATCGGTGAGATCAACCGCTACACCCAGGAACACCCGATCCTGGTCGATAAATACATGATCGGCAAGGAGATCGAGGTCGATGCAGTCTGTGACGGCACGGACATCCTGATCCCCGGCATCATGGAACATATCGAGCGCGCCGGAATCCACAGCGGTGATTCGATCTCGGTATATCCCGCTTCGGATCTGTCCGATAAAGTGAAAGAGACCATCGTCTCCTACACAGAGAAACTTGCCCAGAATCTTCACGTGATCGGCATGATGAACATCCAGTTCATCGTCCAGGGCGAAGAAGTATATATTATTGAAGTCAACCCGCGCTCCAGCCGTACGGTGCCTTACATCAGTAAAGTAACGGGAATCCCCATCGTTCCGCTGGCAACCAGCGTGATCCTGGGTAAAAAGATCAGAGATCTCGGATACGAGCCGGGCCTTCAGAAGGAAGCCAGTTACTACGCAATCAAGATGCCGGTATTCTCGTTTGAGAAGATCCGCGACGCAGACATATCCCTCGGCCCGGAAATGAAGTCAACAGGAGAGTGCCTCGGCATTGCTCAGACCTTCGACGAAGCGCTGTATAAAGCATTCCTCGGAGCCGGAGTCCGCCTGCCGAAACACAGGAATATGATCATTACAGTCCGGGATGAGGACAAGGAAGACATCATCGATATCGCCAGAGGGTTCGACCGGATCGGTTACAGGATCTACTCGACCCACGGAACCTGGAAAGCACTCAGGGCAGCAGGAATCGAAGCCAGACAGGTCAACAAGATCGAAATGGAATCACCGAACCTGATGGACCTGATCCTCGGCCACAGGATCGATCTGGTCATTGACACACCGCCTCAGGGAATCGAGCATCAGCATGACGGGTTTGTGATCCGCCGTGCCGCTATCGAGACCGGAGTAAACGTGATCACCGCACTGGATACTGCCAGGGCACTGATTACCTCGCTGGAGGACAACTCCGTCGAGAACCTGACACTGGTGGATATCGCAAAACTTTGAAAGGAGAAAAACATGATCAGTGTAAATGACGTGACCCTGAGGCTTGGCAAAAAAGCTCTCTTTGAGGATGTCAATATCAAGTTCACAGAGGGAAACTGCTATGGCGTGATCGGCGCGAACGGTGCCGGCAAGTCTACATTTCTCAAGATCCTGTCCGGTGAACTGGAAACTTCCAGCGGAACCGTGACGATGACGCCCGGCCAGCGCATGAGCGTCCTGGAGCAGGATCATTTCAAATATGACGAGCAGATCGTCCTTGATACGGTCATCCAGGGCAACGCCCGTCTGTTTGAGGTTGCCAGGGAGAAGGATGCGCTTTACGCGAAACCGGATTTCTCTGACGAGGACGGCATCCGTGCTTCTGAACTGGAGACGGAGTTTGCGGAAATGAACGGCTGGGAAGCGGAGTCTGACGCAGAGTCACTGCTGAACGGTCTTGGCATTCCCACGGAATTCCATCAGGCAGTCATGAAGGATCTGACCGGCAACATGAAGGTCAAGGTCCTGCTTGCGCGTGCTTTGTTCGGCAACCCGGATATTCTTCTGCTCGATGAGCCGACCAACCATCTGGACCTGGATGCCATCGGCTGGCTCGAGGAGTTCCTGATCAACTTTGACAATACCGTCATCGTCGTATCTCATGACCGTTATTTCCTGAATAAGGTCTGCACCTATATCGCGGATATCGATTACGGAAAGATCCAGCTCTACGCAGGAAACTATGACTTCTGGTACGAGTCATCCCAGCTGATGATCCGCCAGATGAAGGAAGCCAACAAGAAGAAAGAGGAGAAGATCAAGGAACTGCAGGAATTCATCCAGAGATTCTCTGCGAACGCTTCCAAGTCCAAACAGGCAACCAGCCGTAAGAGAGCGCTGGAGAAGATCCAGCTGGACGATATCCGTCCTTCAAGCCGCAAGTATCCATACATCGACTTCCGCCCGGACCGCGAGATCGGCAACGAAGTTCTGGAAGTGCACAACATCTCCAAGACTGTGAACGGAGTGAAGCTTCTGGACGATATCTCATTTACACTGGGACGTGATGACAAGGTTGCGTTTGTCGGTGGAAATGAGATCGCCAAGACGATGTTCTTCCGCATCCTGATGGGACTGGAAGAGCCGGACGAGGGGACCTTCAAATGGGGCGTCACCACCAGCCGCGCTTATTTCCCCAAGGACTATACGGATGAGTTTGACAATGACTTGACCATTGCGCAGTGGCTGACCCAGTATTCCGAGATCAAGGACCAGACTTATGTCAGGGGCTTCCTCGGACGTATGCTCTTTGCCGGTGAGGACGGCGACAAATATGTCAAGGTCCTGTCGGGAGGAGAGAAGGTCAGGTGCCTGTTCTCCAAGATGATGATCTCAGGAGCAAATGTGCTGATCTTTGATGAGCCGACCAACCACCTGGATATGGAATCCATCACAGCGCTGAATAACGGTATGATCAAGTTCCCGTCAGTGCTCCTGTTCTCATCCCGCGACCACCAGATCGTGCAGACTACCGCGAACCGGATCATGGAGATCCTTCCGAACGGCAAGATGATCGACAAGATCACTACCTACGACGAATATCTGGCCAGCGATGAGATGGCGAGAAAGAGAACGATCTACACTTCACTGGTGACAGATGAGGAAGATTTTTCAGAAGAAGAATAAATTTTAAAATTCGTGCTTAAAAACCAGACAGCAAAATAGACTTTCATGTTTAAGTATGTTAATATAATCATGGTTGAGCGCGCAATAAAAAGGCAGCGGGTATCAGCTGCCTTTTTTGTGTGTTTGAGATATCATCATGATCCAAGAAGGAGGATTACAAAATGGCAAGACAAATGAAGACCATGGATGGTAATCAGGCTGCGGCATTTGCGTCATACGCATTTACCGATGTCGCTGCAATGTACCCGATTACCCCGTCGTCCGTTATGCCGGAGCATACAGACGAATGGGCAACACAGGGAATGAAGAACATCTTTGGCCAGACCGTTCAGATTACTGAGATGCAGTCTGAGGCAGGTGCCGCAGGTGCTGTTCACGGTTCTCTGGCAGCAGGTGCTCTTACAACAACCTACACAGCTTCTCAGGGACTTCTCCTTATGATCCCGAACCTTTACAAGTGTGCAGGTGAGAGACTTCCGGGCGTATTCGACGTTTCCGCACGTGCTCTTGCATCCCACGCTCTGTCAATCTTCGGTGACCACTCTGACGTGTACGCATGTCGTCAGACAGGCGCATGTATGCTGTGCGAATCCAGCGTACAGGAAGTCATGGACCTGACTCCGGTTGCGCACCTTTCTGCGATCCAGGGACGTCTTCCGTTCATTAACTTCTTCGACGGTTTCCGTACCTCTCATGAGATTCAGAAGATCGAGCAGTGGGATTTCGAAGATCTCAAGGAGATGTATGACTTTGATGCTCTGCAGGCATGGAGAGACCAGGCTCTGAATCCGAACCATCCGGTTGAGAGAGGTTCCGCACAGAACCCGGATATCTTCTTCCAGGCACGTGAAGCAATCAACCCGTACTATGATGATATGCCGGCAATCGTCCAGGCTAACATGGACAAGATCAATGCCAAGATCGGAACAGACTATAAGCTGTTCAACTACTATGGTGCACCGGATGCTGAGCGCGTGATCGTCGCTATGGGTTCCGTCAATGATACTATTGAAGAGACCATCGATTACCTGCTTGCAAAGGGTGAGAAGGTCGGCGTTGTCAAGGTCCGCCTGTATCGTCCGTTCAGCGCGAAGGCATTTGTCGACGCGATTCCGGAAACTGCGAAGTACATCTCCGTACTCGACAGAACGAAAGAGCCGGGCTCCATCGGCGAGCCGCTGTATCTTGACGTTGTCGCAGCATTCAAGGGAACGAAGTTCGAGACGACTCCGGTATTCTCCGGACGCTATGGCCTCGGTTCCAAGGATACGACTCCGGCACAGATCGTTGCTGTATACGAGAACACTGAGAAGGAGAAGTTCACGCTCGGTATCGTTGATGACGTGACGAATCTCTCCCTTCCGACCGGACCGGCTCTGGTCACCACTCCGGAAGGAACCACAAACTGCAAGTTCTGGGGTCTTGGCGCAGACGGTACCGTCGGTGCGAACAAGAACTCCATCAAGATTATCGGTGACAACACCGACATGTACGCTCAGGCTTACTTCGATTATGACTCCAAGAAGTCCGGCGGCGTTACGATGAGCCACCTCCGCTTCGGTAAGAAGCCGATCAAGTCCACCTACCTGATCCATCAGGCGAACTTCGTTGCATGCCACAACCCGGCATACATGCGCAAGTACAACATGGTACAGGAACTGGTTGACGGCGGAACCTTCCTTCTGAACTGCGCATGGGATGATGAGCAGCTTGAGAAAGAGCTTCCGGGACAGGTCAAGGCATTCATCGCTAACCACGGTATCAAGTTCTACACCATCGACGGTGTCAAGATCGGTATCGAAGTCGGCATGGGCCCGACCCGTATCAACACGATCCTTCAGTCCGCATTCTTCAAGCTCACCGGCATCATTCCGGAAGAGCAGGCAATCGACCTCATGAAGGCTGCTGCAAAGGCAACCTACGGCCGTAAGGGCGACGACGTCGTCAAGAAGAACTGGGATGCGATCGATGCAGGCGCCAAGCAGGTTCATGAAGTAAAGGTTCCGGATTCCTGGAAGGATTGCGCGGATGAAGGACTTGACTTCAAGACCGCTACAGAAGGACGCAAGGATGTTGTTGACTTCGTCAATAATATTCAGAAAGCAGTCAGCGCTCAGGAGGGCAACAGCCTTCCGGTCTCCGCGTTCAAGGATTATGTAGACGGCACGACTCCGTCCGGAGCAGCTGCTTACGAGAAGCGCGGTATCGCAGTTATGGTTCCGGTATGGAATTCCGAGAACTGCATCCAGTGCAACCGCTGCGCATATGTCTGCCCGCACGCTGTTATCCGTCCGGTCGCTCTGACCGAGGAAGAAGCAGCAGCACTTCCGGAAGGACAGGCTTGCCTGCCGATGACCGGTATGAAGGAATACAAGTTCGCGATCGTCGTATCCGCATACGACTGCACGGGCTGTGGTTCCTGCGCAAATGTCTGCCCGGGCAAGAAGGGTGCGAAGGCTCTCGAGATGAAGCTCTTTGCAGAGAACGAGGCAGAGCAGGCTGGATTCGACTATGCTGTGAAGCTCGAGCCGAAGCAGGATGTCATCGACAAGTTCAAAGAAGAGACCGTCAAGGGATCTCAGTTCAAACAGCCGCTGCTTGAGTTCTCAGGTGCCTGCGGTGGATGCGGAGAGACTCCGTATGCTAAGCTGGTCACCCAGCTGTTCGGCGACAGAATGTACATCGCCAATGCAACAGGATGCTCCTCTATCTGGGGCAACAGCTCACCGTCCACTCCGTACACCATGAACAGCAAGGGTCAGGGTCCGGCATGGTCCAACTCCCTGTTCGAGGATGCTGCTGAGTTCGGTATGGGTATGCTGCTTGCGCAGAACGCTCTGCGTGATGGCCTGAAGGCTAAGGTTGAAGCTCTGATGGCTGACGGCAAGGTCGTTGCAGAAGGCCAGGCATGGATCGATACCTTTATCGATGGCAAGGCTAATGGCCCGGCAACTGCTGCTCTGATCGCTGCTCTGGAAGCAGACGGAAGCGATGCTGCCAAGGCAGTTCTGAAGGACAAGGATTACCTGTCCAAGAAGAGCCAGTGGGTATTCGGCGGTGACGGATGGTCCTATGACATCGGATTCGGCGGCGTAGACCACATCCTGGCATCCGGCAAGGACATTAACGTCTGCGTATTCGATACCGAGGTTTACTCCAACACAGGCGGACAGTCCTCCAAGGCTACCCCGACCGGCGCAGTCGCACAGTTCGCTGCAGCTGGTAAGGAAACCCGCAAGAAGGATATGGCTTCCATCATGATGAGCTACGGCGATGTCTATGTCGCTCAGGTCGCTATGGGTGCTGATTACAACCAGTGCATCAAGGCGTTCGCAGAAGCTGAAGCTTATCACGGACCGTCTATCGTGCTCTGCTACGCACCGTGCATCAACCATGGTATCAAGAAGGGCATGGCAAAGGCACAGACCGAAGAGCAGCTTGCAGTTGAGGCTGGCTACTGGCATCTGTTCCGTTACAATCCGGCACTCAAGGCCGAGGGCAAGAATCCGTTCACTCTGGATTCCAAGGCTCCGACTGGAGAGTACGAAGCATTCCTTGATGGAGAAGTACGTTACAACTCCCTCAAGAGAGCGAATCCGGAACGTGCGGCTAAGCTGTGGGCGAAGAACAAGGCTGAGTCTGAGGAGCGCTATGCATACCTCAACAAGCTGGTCAAACTCTACGCTACAGAAGAGTAAGCAACCAGAACTTCATAAGAATCACCGGGCTGCCGTCCTGAGAAGGACGGCAGCCTTTTTGTCGTGACAGGGGAACGAATGAGGGATATGAGTGGACTGAATGACGCCAGGGGGGATGTTCCCAGGAGGAGATGTTACGAGAAAAAGGTGATGCGCATAATGCGCACGCTCTGAAAAACGCCATTTTTCGGCTGAAAACAGGGGGTTAGAAAAAGGATAGGTATATTGTACCGGCCAGGGTTGCTCTATACAATATGGTCAGAAGACTATTGTTTAAAGAAGTTGATCGGATAAGAAGAGAGGTATTGTATGAGCAGGATAGACAGACACAGGATTACCAGAAAGCTTGCATCCATTGGACTGGCGATGGCAGTTACTATGTCATTGATGCCTGTATCAGTTGGCAGTGCATATGCTGAAGATGGCACCACCGAATATCTGGCTGCTGTGCAGGATGGTATCGTTGCTGAAGATGTATCTGCTGCAGAGGCATCTCTGGATCTGGAGGAGACCTTAACGGCAGAACTGTCGGATGATACAAACATAGAATCCATTGATATTGAAACAGAGGACTTTGCTGCTTCAGATGAAGACATACTGTCATCAGAAGACATTTTGGATATTTCTGTTGAAGAGGATGCCGGTCTGGAAGAAGACGGGATCGAAGAACTTGAGATAGTAGATGCAGGGACAGACTCTGAAGTTAACGTAAATGCAGAATTACAAAATCCTTCAGATAAAGTGGATGTAGAAAAGAACAAGCATGGAATGAATGAAGAGCATGCTGGGTATCTTGCCATGCTATCTGGTGGAAATAGTTCATATCTTGATTCGGATTTGTCGGAAGATGGGTTATTTTCGGAAGATGAATTGTTGTTTGCAGCGAGCAATAATGAACCGGTAGAAGGAAAAGATTACAGTATATCGGCTGCTCAGAAGGGTTCCATTGTTACTGTCACAGGGTGGGTAAAGACACCTTATTATCCATATGGAATACAGATAGATAGTACTCGATTAAAAAATAAATTTGGAACTACTCAAAATACAAAAACCACATTTACTGAAACAATCAACATGAATCAGTTTGATACCGGATACCATACTTTGGCTGTAGGTCTGGTGTATGGGAAAAACAGTACTGATATCATAGCTGCGTACGGTAAACAATATCTGGTCAGTAACAACATCACGGCCAGACCTAATTCCAATGGAGTTTTTGATGTCTATTCAAGCTATTTTAATTATTATCCTTATGGATCTTTCGGGAACAGCGCAGGCACTCTGTACATGGAATACAGCGCAAATGGAGGAAAGACATGGCAGCGTTCCGGATACATGAAGTACAACTTGATCACAACGGCTTCTTCACAGGGATATAAGATCGGCGGACTGAGGCAGAAGACAACCTATAAGACCAGAATCCGGTATGGTGTTGATGTGAAGTATGAGGATGATATCAGTCATAATACCACAACCATCAAGACTGGCTCTGCTTCTAAACCCAAGATCAAATCCGTGACCCTGAAAGCTACCAAGGTCAAGTATCACAAACTGAGATGGCCCGGATACTACAATGTGGTGGGCGGTTCCGTGTTCTGGCATAATTCTTATGTTGAGAAATTCTATACTGCAAAGGTTAAGGTGACGGTCAAACTTAAGAAGAAGCCCGGAACTGCCGGTGTCTTTATCAGCCTGCTTGGGCAGACAAAATGGAAGAAAGGCAACAAGAAAAAGTATACGGTAACATTCACTCCGACATACAATTACTGGGTGAAGAATCCCCACAGCGGCAAATACAAACTGCAGGTCCAGGTCTACTCCGGGCAGAACAGCAGCTGGGGCGGATATTCACCGGTCTATTCAAAGAAAAAGAAAGTTCGCTGATAAGCGATCCTGAGCAGGATGAATGATACGCTGCCGGTCACGGATGTGGCCGGCAGTTTTTTGCAGTGCAGGATTAAGAAATGCTTTACAGGATGATGGTTTCACAGATATGCCGGTTATGATATAATACCCGACAGATTTATCCGGCGGCAGGCCTGCACAGGTGTCCGCCTGTAAGGATGGAAAGGGGATGGGGAACACCCAATGGCACGCAGGACTAAGAAAACTCCATTTGTCGTCAACCTGTTCTGGGCACTGATGATCGCATTGTTCATCATCAGTTTCGCGGTTGTTTTTGTGCTCCATTTCAGGCCGCTTTATTATCTCGATATCCGGCTGCTGAAACTGGATACGGTATCAGGCGTGCCTGCTTCCGCGATACAGAAGGATTATGACAGCCTCATCCATTATCTGAGTTTCTGGAACAGAGGACCGCTGACACTGAGCACATTTGCCATGAGTGAACATGGCAGGATTCATTTCGCGGACTGCAAGAAGATCTTTGACATCGTGCAGATCCTGTGCATCGTGACGGGTTTATTTACCCTGGTCAGTTTCATCCTGCATAAGCACGGCGGCAATTCCAGATATCTGCGCATGGCGGGATTTCTTACCATTGCAATACCGACTGTACTCGGAATCCTGGCAGTCTGGAAATGGGATGTGCTGTTCGAGACTTTTCACAGGGTTTTATTTCACAATGACTACTGGCTGTTTGACGCGGCGCAGGATCCGATCATCCTGGTCCTGCCGGATGCTTTTTTCTTCCAGTGCGCTATTGTGATCTTTGCGATCATACTGCTGGGCGGACTGATCTGCATTGTTCGGGCTTATTCGCGCAGAAGAAGAGTGGCGGCCTGGCGGTCCGGCAGGCGTTGAGGAATTCAAGAATGTACGACCGGAACATATTGAACCGGAATTCACAGTAAGGGAGATATAAATCACATATGGAGCTAAATAATCTGAAAGCATATACACTGATCGTGAAAAAAGAACTGGCCGATATCGGTTCAACGGGTTATGTGCTGAAGCACAATAAGACCGGCGCGCGTGTTATGCTCATTGAAAATGAAGATGACAACAAGGTATTCAATATCGCGTTCCGTACGACTCCTGTGGATTCGACCGGGGTGCCCCACATCATCGAGCATTCGGTTCTGTGCGGTTCTGAGAAATATCCGTCCAAGGATCCGTTTGTGGAACTGGTCAAGGGTTCCATGAATACATTTCTCAATGCCATGACCTATCCGGACAAGACGATGTACCCGGTCGCCAGCTGCAATGACCAGGACTTCAGGAATCTGATGGATGTCTATCTGGATTCCGTGTTCCATCCGAATATCTATCGAAATGAGATGATCTTCCGCCAGGAGGGCTGGAGCTGGCAGATTGAGAATGCGGATGATCCGGTCGTGGTCAACGGTGTTGTCTACAATGAGATGAAGGGGGCATACTCATCTCCGGATGATGTGCTGGAGAGGAAAATCATGAACTCTCTGTTCCCGGACACCACCTACGGCGTGGATTCGGGCGGAGACCCTGAATGCATCCCGGATCTGACCTATGAGCAGTTCCTTGACTTTCACAGAAGATATTACAATCCGTCCAATTCCTACATTTATCTGTACGGGAAGATGGATTTTGAAGAGCGGCTGGATTACCTCGACCGTGAATATCTGAGTACATTTGAACCGGCTGCAGGCGAAATGGGCGAGAACGGCCCTGTGTATTCTGAGGTCGGTATCCAGAAACCTTTTGCAAGTCCGGCCAGTGTCGAGACTGAATATCCGGTGGGAGAAAATGACCCGCTCGAGGACAATACCTATCTTGCCTGGAACGTGGTTGCCGGTCAGAGCAGTGATACCAGACTGTCCAACGCATTTGCGGTACTGGACTATGTCCTGCTGGAGTCTCCCGGAGCACCGCTCAAGATGGCGCTTCTTGACGCCGGGATCGGCAAGGATGTATACGGTTCCTATGATTCCGGAATCCGGCAGCCGGTCTTTTCGGTGGTTGTAAAGAACGCAAACCGGGAGGATGAGGAGAAGTTCAGAGAAGTGGTCCGCACCACACTTGAGAAGCTCTGCGAAGAAGGCCTGAATCCGAAAGCAGTTGAGGCAGCAGTCAATACGATGGAATTCCGTTACCGCGAAGCAGATTACGGCGGATATCCCAAGGGACTGATCTATTCAATCGATGTCTTTGACAGCTGGCTCTACAGAGATGACCAGCCATTTGACTACCTGGTCCAGCTGGATGATTACAGGTTCCTCAGAGAACAGATCGGTACAGGCTATTATGAGAAGCTGATCAGGACCTATATCCTTGAGAACCCGCACGCATCTTTGCTTACGGCAGTTCCGAAGAAGGGAATAGTCCGTGAGTCAGAGACAGCAGCTGCGGAAAAACTGGCGGCTTTCAAGGAGACGCTGACGTATGAGCAGATTCAGGAACTGATCCGGAATACAGAGAAGCTGCGTGCGTTCCAGGAGACTCCTTCGACACCGGAAGAACTGGAGAAGATCCCGATGCTGAAGAGGGAGGATCTGAAGAGAGAAGTCCGCCCGTTCAGCAATGTTGAATATATAAAAGATGGCGTTAAACTGGTCTGCCATGAAGAACAGACCAATGGTATTGCTTATATAGGACTGCTTCTGGATACATCCAGAGTTGCTCCGGAGGATTACGCGTATCTGGGCCTCCTTCGCGGCGTGCTGGGAGAAGTGGACACAGAGCACTATTCTTATGACGAACTGGCCAATGAGATCGGACGCAGGACCGGCGGGATCACCACATCCGTGGCTGTGTTCCCGAACAACGATGACAGCGGCAATCTGCAGGCTGCGTTCGGATTCAACGTATCCACACTTGCGTCAGAGATTGATTTTTCCATGGATATTGTCCGGGAGATTCTGTACACGTCGAAACTGGATGATGAGAAGCGCCTGCGAGAGATCATCCAGAAGGCAAAGAGCCGTATGTACGCCCACCTCTCCGGAGCCGGCCACCAGACTGCACTGACACGCGCGATGTCTTATTTCAGCGCAGAGTCTCTGTACAATGATTCAGTTAACGGAATTGGATTCTACAGGGTCGTGGCTGATCTGGAGAAGAACTTTGAAGAGAAGAAGAGCTTTATCATCGGAAAACTGAGAAGTGTGCTTGACACCCTTCTGAACCGGGAAGGTTTCCTGGTAAGCTTTACCGGTGACAAGGCGCAGGCGGAGCACATCCTTGAGTGTGCTATTCCCATTGCTGCCGGAATGAAAGGTGAGGTGTGCAGCGAAGGCGGTCAGATCAGAACTGTGCGCGGTACAGAGTTCGAGCAGAAAAATGAAGGCATCCTTACTCCGGCAAAGGTGCAGTATGTGGCGCTGGCTGGTGACTATAAGGATGCGGGACTTGAATATACCGGCGTTCTGAATGTGCTTCGCGTGATACTGAATTACGATTATCTCTGGACCAATCTCAGAGTCGTGGGCGGGGCGTACGGATGCGGCGCTGCATTTTCAAGGAGCGGCCCGTCAGCCTTCTACAGCTATCGTGATCCGCACCTGAAGAATACGCTGTCTGTCTACCGGAAGATCGCTGATTATCTGAAGGAATTTACCGCAGATGAGAGAGATATGACGAAATATGTCATCGGTACGGTTTCCGGACTGGATACGCCGCTTACTCCCAGAATGTCAGGCGTACGCTCCATGACGGCATACATGAATGGGACAACAGTGGCGATGGCGCAGGAGACTCGCAATCAGATCCTGGATGCGACACAGGAGGATGTCAGAGCACTGGCGCCTTATATAGAAGCGATTCTTGGAAAAGGTGCTCTTTGTGTTGTCGGAAATGAAGAGAAGATCCAGACGGAGAAAGAGATCTTCGGAAACATCGCGGCACTGTGAGAACAGGAGTGAACGGGTAAGAAAATGAGTAAAAAATTCAAGTCAGGATTTGTCGGGATCGTGGGAAGACCGAACGTAGGCAAGTCCACTCTGATGAATCACCTGATCGGTCAGAAGATCGCGATCACCAGCGGCAAGCCCCAGACGACCCGCAATCAGATACGGACCGTCTACACCTGCAAAGAAGGCCAGATCATTTTTCTGGATACGCCAGGGATCCACAAGGCGGAAAATAAACTGGGAGAATACATGGATGATGTGGCTTATGAGACGCTCTCCCAGGTTGATGTGATCCTGTGGCTGGTCGAGCCGACTTCCTTCAGCGGAGCGGGCGAGAAGTTTATCGCTTCAAAACTGAAGCTGACAGGCAAACCGGTCATTCTTGTCATGAACAAGGTGGATACGGTCGATAAGAGCAAGGTGCCGGAATACATGCAGCTGTACAGGAAGCTGTATCCCTTTGATGAGATCATCCCGGTGAGCGCGCTTCGCAGTGTGAACCTGGACAGTGTCCTTGAGGCGATCTTTGAGCATCTGCCTGAGGGGCCGATGTACTATGACGAGGAGACTGTCACGGATCAGACCCAGAGGACCATTGCGGCAGAGATCATCCGGGAGAAGGCACTGCGGTGCCTGAAGGAGGAAGTCCCTCACGGAATTGCTGTGGAGATACTGTCCATGAAGGAGAGGGTCCGCAGCGGCAGCAGTGCTGATGAGAACATCATCTGGGATATCGATGCCGTGATCATCACAGAGAAGGACTCTCATAAGGGGATCATCATCGGAAAGGGCGGATCGATGCTCAAGAGGATCGCCACCCAGTCGCGCATAGCCATCGAAGAGATGATGGACGCGAAGGTGAACCTGAAAGTCTTTGTCAAAGTCCGCAAGGACTGGAGAGACAATGCAGGGATTCTGAGAAATCTCGGATACGATCCGAAACAGATCCGCTGAACGGAATAATCTGCCGGTCAGAGAAAATGCAGACCACTGAAGGAATTCAGGCGGCAGGCAGAATCAGAGGTACGGAGTAACAAAGTGAGCACAGGTCAGATCGAACTGAACGGTATGGTGATGAGGACAGCGCCTGCAGGCGAATACGACAGGCGGATCGTTCTGCTTACCAGGGAGCGGGGCAAGATCACTGCGTTTGCCCGCGGCGCCCGTAAGCCGGGGAACGCCCTTGTCGCTGCGACTGTTCCATTCTCTTTCGGGACATTCCGGGTTTATGAAGGCAAGAATGCTTATACCTGTGTGTCGGCTGAGATCAGCAATTATTTTGAAGGGCTGAAAACAGATTTTGAAGGCGCGTGCTACGGCGCGTATTTCATGGAGTTTGCGGACTATTACGCGCAGGAAAACCTTGACGCCGCAGATATGCTGAATCTTCTCTATGTATCCCTGCGGATGCTGGAGAGGAAAGATGTGCAAAACAGGTTGGTCCGGTATGCGTTCGAAGTGCGCCTGATGGTTCTGGGCGGGGAATTCCCAATGGATGTAACGCAGGACGAAAGTCTGCTGCTGGCGTCGAGGCAGGCATTTTACCATATGATCACCGCACCTGTCGGAAGGCTGTTTTCATTTCAGGTACCTGAGGAAGTTCTGGAGGAGATCGCCCGCAGGCAGGATCATATCAGGGGAAAGTATGTGGACCGCCGTTTCCACAGTCTGGAGATCCTGGATACAATGTTTAAGACAATATCCAATTTTACTTGATGCAGGGTGCTCCACACGGTATAATTGTTTGACGCATATTCGCGGCGGTTATTCTGGCTGCGGATGACAGCGTCCGCAGTGATGAATGACAGAAATAAGAATGCAGGGGAGAGGTCAGCAGTATGAGAAGAAGCAGTTTAGGTATAGCGGCGGCGGTCGTAATGACTGCGTTACTGCTTACAGGCTGCACTACGCTTGACCAGATCGTCGGAACGGAAA
This sequence comes from uncultured Lachnospiraceae bacterium, assembly GCA_902801515.1. Classification (GTDB taxonomy): domain Bacteria; phylum Bacillota; class Clostridia; order Lachnospirales; family Lachnospiraceae; genus Porcincola. The sequence continues at coordinate 39,501 of CADCII010000010.1, read as the reverse complement.
ACTGGAAAGACTGGGCGCCGGAACAGACTTCACTGCAGGTCTACGGAGACGGAGTTGTCGCCGAGACGATATTTGATCATCTTGACCAGGCATGGTACACAGGTGATGAACTGCAGGATATGATCGCCCGCTCCATGAATGAATACAATGCCGCTAACGGAGAGAACTCACTCAACGTCACGGAATACAGTGATGAAGGCGGAGACGTCATGGTGAGACTTGTCTACAGGACAGCGGAGGATTACGCCCGCTATAATAATGTCGTATTCTTCAGCGGCTCCATGCTGGACGCGGAGATGGAAGGCTATCTTTTCTCAGGCCCGTTCAGCAGCGTGGACGATTCCGGGATAAAGGAGAGTGGACTGGATGCCTCTGAACCGCTAAGCCATAAGGAATACCGGGTGGTTATCTCGGACACAGAGCATGTGGTCCAGGTGCCGGGAGAGGTGCGTTATATCAGTACGAACGCAGAGGTCGTCAACAGCCATGTGATTAAGCCGGCGGTATCTTCTGCCGCAGCTGAGACTGAGAGTGCCGCTGCTGATGCAACAGGTGATCCGGAGACAGGAGAAGGGTTATCCGATAAGGAGACCGACCAGACCTATCTCTATATCATATATGAAAAAGATCAGGAGGCTGATCTGCTGCCCTCAGAGATGCAGTCAGAGTAAGACTTCGGGACAGGAGGAGTGAAAGATTATGGAAAAAACGATGGATAAGATCGTCGCGCTTGCGAAGAACAGAGGGTTTGTCTACCCGGGTTCAGAGATCTACGGCGGACTTGCGAACACATGGGATTACGGCAATCTCGGCGTTGAACTGAAGAACAATGTCAAGAGAGCATGGTGGCAGAAGTTCGTTCAGGAGAGCCCATGGAACGTGGGTGTCGACTGCGCGATCCTCATGAATACCCAGACATGGGTGGCGTCCGGCCATGTCGGCGGTTTCTCCGATCCCCTGATGGACTGCAAGGAATGCCACGAGAGATTCCGCGCTGACCAGCTCATCGAGAACTTCTGCAAGGAAAAAGGAATTACTCTGGAGAAGAATGTCGATGCGATGAGCCATGAGGAGATGAAGGCATTTGTGGAAGACAATAACATTCCCTGCCCCTCCTGCGGCAAGCACAACTTTACCGATATCCGTCAGTTCAATCTGATGTTCAAGACCTTCCAGGGCGTCACGGAAGACGCAAAGAACACCGTATATCTGCGTCCGGAGACAGCGCAGGGAATCTTTGTCAACTTCAAGAATGTCCAGAGGACTTCCCGCAAGAAAGTCCCGTTCGGAATCGGTCAGATCGGTAAGTCTTTCAGAAATGAGATCACCCCGGGCAACTTCACTTTCAGGACCCGTGAGTTTGAGCAGATGGAACTGGAATTCTTCTGCAGACCGGGCACAGATCTGGAGTGGTTCGATTACTGGAGAACCTTCTGCAAAAACTGGCTGCTGTCCCTTGGCATTAAGGAAGAGGAACTGCGCGCCAGAGACCATGATCCGGAAGAACTGGCATTCTATTCCAAAGGAACAACCGACCTCGAGTTCCTGTTCCCGTTCGGTTGGGGCGAACTGTGGGGTATCGCAGACCGTACCGATTACGACCTGACACAGCATCAGAATACGTCCGGACAGGATATGAGCTACTTTGACGACAGCACAAACGAGAAGTATGTGCCATATGTCATCGAGCCGTCGCTAGGCGCAGACCGTGTTGTACTTGCATTCCTCTGCGCAGCGTACGACGAGGAAGTACTGGATGCAGAGAAGAACGACGTCCGTACCGTAATGCGCTTCCATCCGGCACTTGCTCCGGTCAAGATCGGAGTGCTTCCGCTCTCGAAGAAACTCGCCGAACCGGCAGAGAAGATCTATACGCAGCTCTCTAAGAAGTACAACTGCGAATACGATGACAGAGGAGCGATCGGTAAGCGCTACAGAAGAGAAGATGAGATCGGAACCCCGTACTGCATCACATATGATTTTGATTCCGAGACGGACGGATGCGTCACGATCCGTGAGCGCGACTCCATGGAGCAGGTTCGTGTGAAGATTGAAGAACTGGATGCATGGTTTGACGGCAAGTTCAGTTTTTGAATATAAACTGTATTGAGAAATGAGCCTCAGGGCGGATATTGATATCTTCATATCATAATCCGTCCCGGGGTTTTTTTAATTATCCTGCCCGGAGGCTTTGTATTTATGACTTCTCATGACCTCTGAGGAGCCCTTATTTATCCCTACTCGTATAGACAAACTGAGAATGAACCGATATAATGTATTGGTTAAAAGAGTCAATTGCAGTGATTCTTGCAACTACAGCACACTTACAGGAGGAATAGGTATGGCAACAAAGTATGTTTACATGTTCACAGAAGGTAATGCGAGCATGAGAAACCTGCTTGGCGGAAAAGGCGCAGGCCTTGCTGAGATGACAGGACTCGGACTTCCGGTCCCTCAGGGTTTCACGATTACAACCGAAGCATGCACCAAGTATTATGAAGACGGACGCCGCATCAATGACGAGATCATGGAGCAGATCCGCGGCGGTATTGACAAGATGGAAGAGATCACCGGCAAGAAGTTCGGTGACCGTGAGAATCCTCTTCTGGTTTCTGTCCGTTCCGGTGCACGTGCATCCATGCCCGGCATGATGGATACCATCCTGAACCTTGGTCTGAATGAAGATGTTGTCAATGTCCTCTCTGCTAAGAGCGGCAATCCGCGCTGGGCATGGGACTGCTACCGCAGATTCATCCAGATGTTCTCCGATGTCGTCATGGAAGTCGGCAAGAAGTATTTCGAGGAACTCATCGATGCGATGAAGGCCAGGAAGGGCGTCACACAGGACATTGAGCTGGATGCAGATGACCTGAAGACACTTGCCAACCAGTTCAAGGACGAATACAAAGCTAAACTCGGCAGAGATTTCCCGGACGATCCGAAGGAGCAGCTGGTCGAAGCGATCAAGGCTGTGTTCCGTTCCTGGGACAACCCGCGTGCCAATGTCTATCGCCGTGACAATGATATCCCGTACTCCTGGGGTACCGCAGTCAACGTACAGATGATGGCATTCGGAAACATGGGCGAGACCTCCGGCACGGGCGTTGCATTTACCAGAGATCCGGCTACAGGCGAGAAGCACCTGATGGGTGAGTTCCTCCTGAACGCACAGGGCGAGGACGTTGTCGCCGGTATCCGTACTCCGAACAAGATCGACCAGCTGAAGGATATGATGCCTGAAGTCTACGATCAGTTTATTTCCATCACCAAGACTCTGGAAGATCATTACAGAGACATGCAGGATATGGAGTTTACGATCGAGGACAAGCATCTGTACATGCTGCAGACCAGAAACGGCAAGCGTACCGCCAAGGCTGCTCTGAAGATCGCATGCGACCTCGTGGATGAGGGCATGATCGATGAGAAGCAGGCAGTTCTCATGATCGATCCCAGAAACCTCGACACTCTGCTTCATCCGCAGTTTGACCCGGCATACCTTGTACAGGCAACTCCGATCGCACACGGCCTTCCGGCATCTCCGGGTGCTGCATGCGGCCAGGTTGTATTCACTGCTGAAGATGCGACCAGATGGAAAGCAAAGGGTAAGAAAGTTGTCCTTGTCCGTCTTGAGACCAGCCCCGAAGATATCGAGGGTATGAAGAGCGCACAGGGTATCATCACAGTCCGCGGCGGTATGACCAGCCATGCTGCAGTTGTTGCAAGAGGCATGGGTGCCTGCTGCGTATCCGGTGTCTCAGCGATCGCCATGGATGAAGAGAATAAGTGCTTCACGATCGCAGGCAAGACCTTCCACGAAGGTGACTGGATCTCTGCAGACGGTTCCACCGGCAACCTGTATGACGGAGTCATCCCGACTGTCGAAGCCAAGATCGCCGGCGAGTTCGGACGCATCATGGGCTGGGCAGACAAGTATCGCAGACTGAAAGTCCGCACCAACGCTGACACTCCGGCTGACGCAAAGAGAGCTCATGAGCTTGGCGCAGAGGGCATCGGCCTGTGCAGAACTGAGCATATGTTCTTCGAGAAAGACCGTATCGAAGCATTCCGCGAGATGATCATCTCTGACACAGTTGAAGAGAGAGAAGAAGCTCTGAAGAAGATCCTTCCGGTTCAGCAGAACGACTTCGAGAAACTGTACGAGGCTCTTGAGGGAGCTCCGGTCACGATCCGCTTCCTGGATCCGCCTCTGCATGAGTTTGTTCCGACCGAGGAAGAAGATATCGCGAAGCTGGCTGAGGCAAAGCATAAGAGTGTCAATGCCATCAAGACCATCATCAATTCTCTGCATGAGTTTAACCCGATGATGGGACACCGCGGAGTCCGTCTGGATATCACCTATCCGGAGATCTCCAAGATGCAGACGCTGGCAGTCATCCGTGCGGCGATCAACGTCCAGAAGAGACATCCGGAATGGAAGGTAAAACCGGAGATCATGATCCCGCTGGTAGGCGATAACAAGGAATTCGAGTATGTCCGCAAGACCGTTATCGAGGCAGCGGATGAAGAGATCAAGAAGATGGGCTCCGATATGACTTATGAAGTCGGAACCATGATCGAGATCCCGAGAGCAGCCCTGACCGCTGATGAGATCGCGAAAGACGCAGACTTCTTCTGCTTCGGAACCAACGACCTCACTCAGATGACCTACGGCTTCTCCCGCGATGACGCAGGCAAGTTCCTCCAGGCATACTATGATGCCAAGATCTTCGAAAATGACCCGTTCGCCAAGCTCGACCAGAGCGGCGTAGGAAAACTCATGGAGATGGCTATCAAGCTTGGTAAGGATGTTAATCCGAAGCTGCACATCGGTATCTGCGGCGAGCACGGCGGAGATCCGTCCTCGGTTGAGTTCTGCGACTCCATCGGACTGGATTATGTATCCTGCTCACCGTTCCGCGTACCGATCGCAAGACTTGCAGCGGCTCAGGCATCCATCAAGAAGGAGCAGGAGTGAGTGACTGATCTGCAGCCAGATGTTTGTTGATATTGTTTATATTTCCCGTGTGTCACAGTGACAATCTTCGTTAGAGTCACGATTGACGCCCATATGACTCTATGCTAGTATAATCTGGGTTTAATGTACAGCACTCTGTATGGAGTTACAGTGGGTTAACGGGAGGATATGTTATGGTTAGTCAGAATATCAGTGGTGCGCGCAGGCATGATATCGGCGATCTGATTCCACACATTGTACAGACAGCATGCGCATTCAAGAGCGTGGTAACGTTTGAAGTGAATGACAAGAGCGTCAATGCAAAGAGCATAATGGGTGTTATGGCACTCGCCAGCCAGAATGCTCCGAAGATCAGTATTCATGCAGACGGTGTAGACGAAGAAGAAGCCGTCAAAGCAATCGCAGGTCTTCTGCAGTAATCACAATTGAAACAGTAATACAGGGCACGGCCGTCAGGCCGTGCCTTTTTATGCCATTTATACTTTTTGTTCCTATATGAAATTGCCGTAAACTGTAGTATAATGACTTTATAAAAGACATTATTAAACTGTGCATCTGGCTTAATAGATGCATACGAAAACATAGTATTCACTAAGAACCCTCATAGAAATGAATTCATGTAAACACATTTGCAATGCCACAGGAGATGACCGACCATGAGTTCCAGACTGAACAGTGTAGAGGTGAAAAGACGTAATCGTATTAATGTGTTCTCCGGGCTGCTTGACACGTCTCATGCTACGAAACCGGAACTTGCCGCGCAGCTGAGACTGAGTATCCCGACAGTGGGGGTGATCTGTGATGAACTGGTCCGGGAGGGGCTGGTCCGGGAAGCAGGGATGCAGCCTTCGGGAGGGGGACGTCCGGCAATGGCGTACGAGCCATGCCTTGACCGTTTTAACGCACTTGGGATAGACATCACACGCAATCATATCTATCTGGCCCTGACTGACCTGAAGGGAAAACTGATCGCGGGAGAACGGCAGCGGTTTTTATTTGAGGATACACCTAAATACATCCGCGAACTGTCCGAGAAGGTCCGGAGTTTTCTCTTCCAGAACCATAAGAAAAGCGACCAGATACTGGGAGCAGGAATATCAGTCGCAGGTATCGTCAGCCTTCAGCAGGACAGAGTACTGTACTCTCATGTACTGAATGTAGGAGAGGAGACCATACTGAACAGTCTCACTGCTTCAGATCTCGGCGTCTGTGCCGTTAAGTTCTTCAATGACGCGACAGCCGGCTGTATGGCAGAATGTTACAGCCACCACGCACCGGACAGTTTTGTGTTCGTATCCCTGAGCAATTCGGTCGGAGGAGCGACAGTCATCAATAACCGGATCCTTCCCGGCAAGAGCGGAAGAGGAGGAGAGCTGGGACATATGCTGATCGTTCCGGATGGCAGAAAATGTTACTGCGGAAAATGCGGCCATTATGATCCATACGGCAGCGCCCTGCTGCTGACCGGGAAAGCGGACGGTTCCATGCAGGCGTTTTTCGACGGGCTCAGGGATGGAGATGAAGAAAAAACAGGGGTGTTTGATGAGTATCTGCACTATCTTGCCATGATGATCCACAATCTTCATATCACGACAGATCTTCCTGTAGTTCTCGGAGGCTATGTGGGAAGTTACCTGAAACCGTATCTGCCTAAGATCAGGGAGCTGGTCAGTGAGATGAATATTTTTGAGGAGGATGAAGAGTTTATTTTCAGCTGTGAATACAACGTTGAAGCATCTGCAGTAGGAGCGGCGTCTTATTTCACAAAGACATTTATCGAGTCTCTGTGAGACGGAGCCGGTTTGTGTAGTATGCCTAAATAGAATTTGTAAATTTTAAACAGTTTGTATATTGTCCCGCCCATGTGGCGGGCATATAATTAATTACATAATTAAACCATTTAATAAAGTTCTTTTTTATACAGGGGGAAAACATGGAAAAGATGATGCTTCAGGAAGTAATGACGGCTCCGAAACAGATTACATTCCGGGAGATCCCGGTACCGGAACCGGGAGATGATCAGGTCCTCGTGAAGATCATGAAGATTGGCGTGTGCGGGAGTGATATTCATGTATATCACGGAACCCATCCCTTCACATCTTACCCGGTGACTCAGGGACATGAGGTATCGGCGAAAGTTGTCTCCTGGGGTGCAAATGTAAGCGGATTTTCTGAAGGCCAGCGGGTGACGATAGAGCCACAGGTATACTGCGGAAAATGCTATCCCTGCACACACGGAAAATACAATCTGTGCGAGGAACTGAAAGTCATGGGGTTCCAGACAACTGGTACTGCGAGCGAGTATTTTGCAGTAGATGCATCCAAGGTCACGCCGCTTCCGGAGGGCATGACTTTCAATGAAGGCGCGATGATAGAGCCTCTGGCAGTTACAGTCCATGCGGCAAAGAGATTCCCGGAACTTGAGGGTTCAAAGGTCGTGGTCCTCGGCGCCGGTCCCATAGGTATTCTGCTAGCGCAGTCCTGCAAGGCTCTCGGAGCGGCGCAGGTGATGGTCACAGACGTGTCCGATTACCGCCTGGAGCTTGCGAAAGAGTGCGGCGCTGACTTTGTATACAATACACTGAACAAAGATTTCGGAGAGGCGATGATCGAGTCCTTCGGTCCGGACAAGGCTGATGTGATCTACGACTGTGCCGGAAATGACATCACTATGGGTCAGGCGATCAAGTACGCACGCAAGGGAAGCACGATCATCCTGGTGGCAGTTTTCGGGAAGATGGCTACCGTTGATCTGGCAGTGCTGAATGATCATGAACTGGACCTCAACACAACAATGATGTACCGCCATGAGGATTATGTGGACGCGATCCGTCTGGTTGGCGAAGGTAAGATCCAGCTGAAGCCTCTTATGAGTAAACATTTCGCATTTAAGGATTATCTGCAGGCATATCAGTATATCGATGACAACAGGGAGACCACGATGAAGGTTCTCATTGATGTGGACGAGAGCGAAGAGTAACAGGTAACAAGGCGGCTGTTTGCCGCACAGGACGGTTGTCACCATTACTTTAATAGAAAAGGAGATCATTATGCAGAAAGAATACCTCACAAATCTGTTTTCACTGGAAGGAAAAGTTGCCCTTGTAACAGGAGCGGGAAGAGGAATCGGACAGGTGATCGCAAGAGATCTTGCCAGAGCCGGTGCTGACATCGCCATCTTCTCCAGATCCGGAGCGGCAGAGAGTGTCAAACTCATCGAATCTGAGGGCGGAAAAGCAATTGATATCATCGCTGACTGTACCAGTGAAGAACAGGTAAAGGCAGGGATCGCAAAGATCATGGAGGTTTATGGCAAGCTTGATATCGTGGTCAATAATGCCGGGGTCTGCTACCACAAGGACATCTTTGAGGCATCTGTGGAAGAGTTCAGGCAGGTCCTTGATATCAATCTGACTGGTGAATATATCGTTGCCAGGGAAGCGGCGCGCGTCATGATCGACAACGGTATTAAGGGAAGCATCATCAACATTGCTTCTATGTCTGCTTATATCGCAAATGTTCCTCAGAGACAGGTTGCGTACAATGCTTCCAAGGCCGGCGTCATCCATATGACAAAGAGCCTGGCAGTGGAACTGGTAGAGTTCGGTATCAGAGTGAATTCAATCAGTCCGGGTTATGTGGCGACTCCGATGTCCATCGATCCGAACTTTGTCGAGCCTGAACTTCTGGCCGCCTGGGAGCCGCTGTTCCCGATGCACCGCATGGCGAAACCGGAAGAGCTTACGGGCGCTGTTATCTGGCTCTGCTCTGACTCCGCAGCATATGCAAACGGAACCGATCTTCTGATTGACGGACTGTATACGGCAGTGTAATAACCGGTTTTGCAAAAGCTTTCATGCGACGGTTATTTAGGTTGACACAGACGTGTCAATCTAATAAAGTATCATTGTATATACAAGTCGATTAGCACCTGCCGGCAGACAGAAAAATCCTGCCTGGCAGGTGCAGTCAGGGAAGGTACTCAGAAGGAGGGAGGAGACAGCTTGAGCGAACAGACCAGGGATTATATCCTTGAATGTAAGGGTATATCCAAAGCATTCGGCGGCACGCAGGCACTGAAAGATGTGCAGCTTCATGTCAGGCCGGGTGAAGTCCATGCTCTTCTCGGAGAGAACGGAGCCGGAAAGTCGACCTTGATGAAGATCGTCATCGGACTCTATCATCAGGACAGCGGAACTATGGTCTTTGACGGGAAACCCTATCAGGCCAGGGGACCTGTGGATGCGATCAACAGCGGTATATCCATGATCCACCAGGAACTGAACCCGGAACCGCATCTGACCATAGCGGAGAGCATATTCCTGAAAAGAGAAGACCACACAGGAATCTTTCTGAACAAGCGGAAACAGAATGAAAGGACCCAGAAGATCCTTGATGATTTTGGATTTCCGTATCCGGCTGATACGCTGATCCGGAATCTGAAGCTGGCCGATGTTCAGATGGTTGAGATCATCCGCGCAGTATCTACCAACGCTAAGATGATCATCATGGACGAGCCGACCTCCTCTCTGGATGAACAGGAGACACAGCACCTGTTCCGTGTTATCCGTGATCTGAAGGCCAAGGGTGTTGCCATAATCTATATCTCACACCGCATGGCTGAGATCTACGAGATCTGTGATTCGGTTTCTGTTTTCAGAGATGGTGAGTTTATCGGAACGTCCGCACTGAAAGATGTTACCAATGACGACCTGATTGCCATGATGGTCGGCCGCAGGGTCAAAAATCAGTTCCCGAAGGTGGAATGCCCGATCGGTGATGTCGTCTTCAAGGCAGAGCACCTGAGTGGAGACGGTTTTGAGGATATCAGTTTTGAGGTGCACGCGGGTGAGATCCTGGGCTTCTCCGGACTGGTAGGCTCGGGCCGCAGCGAGACCATGCGTGCCATCTTCGGGATGGATCCGATCAAGTCAGGAACCATGTACCTGAACGGCCAGGTGTTTAATCGGAAGAATCCGGGAGATTCTATCCGGCAGGGTGTCTGTATGGTAAATGAAGACCGCAAGGGCTTCGGACTGTGCCTGCACCGTTCCATCCGTGAAAATACGTCGCTTCCCAGCCTGCCGGAGCGCCAGAAAGGCTTGCTGATCAATCAGGCGAGAGAGAAGAAGGAAGTTGAGGAGGTGTCAAAGACACTTCTCCTGAAGGCAGCCAGTATTGAACACACTGCTTACTCACTTTCCGGCGGCAACCAGCAGAAGGTCGTCATCGCGAAATGGGTTATGGCAGCTCCGAAACTGCTGATCATGGATGAACCGACACGAGGAGTCGACGTCGGCGCCAAGGCAGAGATCTATTCCCTGATGAGCCGGTTCGCCGCAGAGGGAATGGCGATCATCATGGTATCGTCGGAACTGCCGGAGATCATGGGCATGAGCGACCGTGTTCTCGTTTACCATGAAGGTCGGATCAGCGGAGAGTATTCCAGAAAAGATATAGTCAGCGGCGAAGTGACTCAGGAGGTTATTCTGAGCAGTGCATTCGGTGTAGCATAAGGAGGATAAATATGGCATCTTCACCTCGGACAGGAAAGGTTACCACACAGGACAGGATCCGTTCCCTTCTGGGACAGTACGGTATAGGAATCGTGCTGGTGATCATGATGATCGTGATTGCCATCATGGAGCCGCGCTTCATGACTCCGGGCAACATCATCAATGTCGCGACTCAGATCTCCATTAACGGTCTGTTGTGCTACGGACTGTGTCTGTGCATTACCACAGGCGGTATTGATCTGACAGTCGGCGCTCAGCTGGCGCTTACCAGCTGCATTATCGGACAGACCATGACCAATATGGGCTGGCCGGCATTCCTCTCCATCCTCGCAGGAGTCGGAGTGGCAACAGTATTCGGATTTATCGACGGTGTTCTCATCGCCAAGTTTAATATGTTCCCGTTTGTCGTAACTCTCTCCATGCAGCTGGTCATCCGCGGCCTGTCTCAGGTTATCACGGGCGGACGAGCTGTCATGCTGACAAATGACTGGTTCACGGGAATCTATTCCAACAAGTTCCTGGGCATCCCGATGCCGATTATCATCTTCATAGTAGTGACGATCATCATGTATCTGATGCTCCACTGGACGAAGTTCGGACGTTATATCTTCGCAGTCGGCGGAAATGTAAACGCGGCGATCGCAGCCGGCGTCTCCCGCTTCTGGGTCATTGTCGGTGTATACACCATCTCAGGTGTCCTCGCCGGACTTGCTTCCATGATCTATACGTCCAAGACCGGTTCCGCCCAGTCCAACATCGGTATCGGCTATGAGACAGACGCCATCGCGGCGGCAGTTCTCGGAGGAACTTCATTTGCAGGCGGTATCGCAACGATCCCCGGATGCGTCCTGGGTATCTTTATCATCGGCCTGATCTACAACGGCATGAACATGATCGGCGTTTCATCCTACTATCAGTCGATCGTTAAAGGTCTGATCATCATCGGAGCTGTTATGCTGGATATGGTAATGAACCGCAACAAACACTAATTGAATATGTGACAGTTCGTACCTGCACACAAACTGTTAAAGCACACAACGAAGATAGAAGAATAGTGAGGAGGATTATTCCATGAGAAAATCTATCGTTATGAAAGTTCTTGGAGCAGTAATGGCAATGAGCCTTGTTTTCAGCGCAGTTGTTATTGCTGATGAAACCGAAGCCGGTGCTGAAGTCTCCTATGAAGCAGACGTAAACGGCGATGGCAAGATCGTAGTCGGCTACATCTCGAAGAACTTCACCGATCCATTCCATGCACCGATCAATGCCAGAGCTGAGGAGTATTTTGACCAGGCAGTTGAAGACGGAATCATTGATGAATGGACCGGACTGCTGGACGGCGAGACCGATCCGAACAAGCAGATCGACCGTGCGGCAGACTGTATCGCGAAAGAGTGTGATATCGTCATCTTCCTTCCGGCAGAAGCAGAAGCATCCGATCCCGCTCTTGTCCAGATGGCAGACGCAGGAATCCTTGTAATCGAGGTTAACTCCAAGTCCGCAAGCTGCGACGAGAAGTCGATCGCTTATGTCGGATCCGATGATGTTCAGGCAGGAAACATGCTTGCACAGTGGGTCGTTGACAACTGCCCGGACGGCGGCAAGTTCATCCACTGCAACGGCGTTCTCGGAAACTCCGCTCAGATCCAGCGTACCGAAGGTATGCATGAGATCATGGACGAGCATCCGGAATTCGAGATGGTCGGCGACTTCGATACCAAGTGGGACGGCAACCTTGCAGCTGACGCTGCTTCCGACGCTATATCCAAATATGGCGATGAGCTGGTAGCTATCATCTGCGATAACGACGGAATGTCCTCCGCAGCTCAGAAGATGTGCAACGACAGCGGAAGAGAAGACATTATCTGCATCGGCGTTGACGGTGTAGAAGTTCCGATGCAGATGGTCAAGGACGGCTCCCTTAAGGCTACGATCCTTCAGGACGGCGTAGGCCAGATCAACGGCGCGATCGAGATCGTTGAAGCGCTTGTAAATGGCGAGAGCTTTGATCCGGCTCCGGTTATTCCGTTCGTTCTTATCACTGCAGACAATGTTGACGATTATATGTAATCGGTTGGCAGACTGATATAGAACCAAAACGGTTTCCCCATGCAGGGTTTCCTGCATGGGGGCGGAACTAAAGAATAGAGATCAAGTTGTGTGCGGATCGAACTGTTCTGAAAGACTGTTAATAGAAGTAAAGCGGCGTCACCCAGTATGGGAGGCGCCGCTTTTCATCAACTGGGAAATATCTCCGGTTTTGCTGTGAGAGACAACCTCCCTTAGGAGAAACGCTCTTCATACTCAGAGAAAATCCGTGCTTGACAAAGATGGGCAGTTGCTGTAATATAGCAACGTTCTGAAAATGTGTGTGCGTAGCTCAGCTGGATAGAGCGTCTGGCTACGGACCAGAAGGTCGCGAGTTCGAATCTTGTCGCGCACGCGTTGAAGCCCCTTTCTCTTGGGAGAGAGGGGCTTTTTTACTGGAATAAATCGCTTTATATGACTATAATCAGTAGTAGCCGGCTGATGACTGTACATGGTCCGCCGCAGAAAGAAAAATGCATTATAGTTAAAGGAGCGGATGAATAATATGGCTTCAGGATCCCGACTTCAGAGCAGAAGAAAACGTATATTTGAGATCATACAGATTGCCGGGGGAAAGGATGCTCCGAGTCTCATTTTTGACCGTGCGATCATCTGTCTGATCATCCTGTCCATCATTCTGACGACCGTGGATACGTTCCAGCTGTCACGCAGAGCGTCGGATGCGGTGAATCTTCTGGATGCCATCTGCATGATCACATTTACTGTTGAGTATCTGCTCCGTCTGTGGACGGCAGACCTGCTGTATCCGGAAGAGGAGCACCCATTTATCCGATATATCCTCTCTCCGGCAGCCATTATCGATCTTCTGTCTTTCCTTCCATTTTATCTGAGCGGTATCGTTCCTCCCGGAATGATCGTATTCAGGCTGATAAGAGTAGCAAGGATCCTGAGGCTTTTCAGGATCAATCGTTATTCTGACCCGCTCACAGTGATCACATCTGTGCTTGCCAGAAAAGCCTCCCAGATCCTCGCATCCGTATTCCTTGTTCTCATGCTGATGCTGGCGTCTTCGCTGCTTCTGTATTATGCGGAACATGACGCACAGCCGGATGTCTTTACCAGTGCATTCTCCGGCCTGTGGTGGTCGGTTTCCACCCTGTCAACGATCGGATACGGTGATATCTATCCAGTCACTATACTGGGAAAAACACTTGCAATCATCATAAGCCTTCTGGGAATGAGCATAGTCGCGATCCCGACCGGTATCATCACCGCCGGTTTCATGGAAGCTGCGGCAAGTGAGACTCCGCATTCAGAAGGCAGTTTCACAGACAGACCATTGAATCGCAGGGTTCTTGACATTACCGGACCAAAGACCGTTGCGGAAGCTCCTGCAAGATATTATCAGGATGGAGATACCATGGAGCAGCTGTCGCTGGAGAGGTTTGTCGGAAGATGTGTCGTAACGACCCAGAAAGGGGTTGTGTCACCGGAAGCAATCGGTACGGTCATGGCTTCATCCTCCGCCCAGGCAGCGAAGAGAATTCTTCTTCGGGGCAGCTGCACGATCTCGAAAGAGACTGCTCATCATATGCTTGAGATGGGGATTCTCCTGGTAGGGACTTCGGGCAGAACGATTGGAGAATCAGAGGTTTACTACGAACTGTCAAGCAGGAACACAGCAATTCTGAAGGGACTGGACCTTGCAGAGATTGAAGATGGAGAATATATGCTCAGCGCAGCTCCGCTGAAAAAAGAAAACGCAGAACAGGCCCCGTGCAGGGCATATCTGATGTACTGACATGTTGAACAGGTGCCTGTCACTTGTTTAAATTTGAACAGGTGCCTGTCACTTGTTTAAATTTGAACAGGTGCCTGTCACTTGTGCAGGCCTTTGACATAATATTACGCAGACTGGAGAGATGAACATGGGTCGGATGGCTGAAGATATGAGGGAATATCCCGGGCGGTTGAAACGTCTGGGGATGCAGACTGCAGCGGCGCTGCTGATCGGTGTGGTGTGCGGACTGCTGGGGACGCTGTTCCATATTGCGGTTCATCAGGCGGAACATTTCCGGCTGGGGCATCCGTGGATGATCTGGCTTATGCCGGTTGCAGGCCTGATTATTGTTGCTGTTTATAAAATGACACAGGCGGAGGGTCACGGGACTGACAGTGTTGTCAAGGCGGCGCAGGAAGGGGATATGGCTCATATGCAGCTGATCCCGGCGATCTTCATAGGAACTGTCCTGACTCATCTGACCGGCGGATCCGCAGGCAAAGAAGGTGCTGCGCTGCAGATGGGAGGCCAGGTCGGTTATTATGTGGGCAGGCTGCTGAAATATGACAGTTCCTACCGCAGGGACTGTGTGATCTGCGGAATGGCAGCTTTTTTCAGTGCGCTGTTCGGGACTCCGCTGGGAGCTACGGTATTTGCGCTCGGCGTCGTACATGTAGGGATGATCGTATATGATAATTTCCTTCAGACACTGATTGCAGCCATTACTGGATATCTGATCTCACTTTCATTTCATGTGGAGCCGACAAGGTTCAGTCTGACCGGCCCCCGGCCAGGGGCTCTTATGTTTCTGAGGGTACTGGCTCTGGGAGCTTTGTGCGCGATTCCGACGATTCTTTTCTGCAGGCTTCTTCATGAGGCAGAGGAGCTGGCAGAGAAAATGATTGAGAATGCTTGGATCAGGATACTCGCAGGCAGCGCGCTGATCATTGTGTTCACTCTGATCTGCGGGAGCCAGAGATATTCCGGAACCGGTATGTCCATTATTGTCCCGGCAGTGGAGAGCGGCGAGATCCTTCCCTGGGACTGGATACTGAAACTTGTGCTGACTGTGATCACTGCGAGTTTCGGGTTCAGGGGCGGTGAAGTGGTTCCGAGTTTTTGTATCGGTGCAGCATTCGGCTGCTGGATCGGACCTCTCCTGGGACTGCCTGCCGGTTTTGCAGCTGCAGTCGGCCTTGCAAGTGTGTTTTGCGGATGCACTAACTGCCTCATGGCAACACTCATCCTGTGCGTGGAAATGTTCGGGGGAGGATATGAGATTCTGTACTTTGCTCTGGCCTGCGGTGTGAACTATATCCTGAGCGGAAGAGTTGGATTCTACCGCGCGCAGGCACTGATCATCCAGGATGTGGATCCCAATACCATCCATCATATGGAGCATCCGTACTGATCTTTTCAGAACATAGCATTCTGACCGGTTTTCAATATGCTTTCTGACCAGTTTCGGGACTGCTCATCTTGCCTGAATATCTTCGGAATGCTATACTAATTCTTGTCTTTTTTCCAGACTAAAAGCAGTCTGGCAGATGATGACCATACCGCTCGCAGAGGCGGCCAACCTAGGTGCAGGAGGGTGAAAATATGAAAACAGTGGCTGATTATATCAGAACGATTCCGGATTTCCCGGAGCCGGGTATCATGTTCCGTGATGTCACAAGTGTCATTCAGGATGCGGACGGACTGAAGCTTGCAATTGATGAAATGGCGAAGCTGTGCGGGAACCCGGATGAGATCGACGCGATCGTAGGTCTTGAGTCCAGAGGATTTATTTTCGGCATGCCGCTGGCTTACAATCTTCATAAGCCGTTTGTCCTGGTGCGCAAGAAGGGAAAACTTCCCTGCGAGACCATCGAACAGACCTATGATCTGGAATATGGCACGGCAACGATCGAGATGCATACGGATTCGATCAAGCCCGGACAGAAGGTAGTCGTTGTTGATGACCTGATCGCTACCGGTGGTACCGTTGCTGCTGCGATCAAGCTGATCGAGAAACTGGGCGGCGAAGTTGTTAAATGTGTATTCCTGCTTGAACTTGCCGGATTGAACGGAAGAGAGAAGCTTAAGGGATATGATGTTGAGACAGTAGTCTCATACGAGGGCAAATAAACATCTCCGGAGAGAGTATGGCAGAAGAAGCGATTAGCAGGGCAGAGAATGCCGATCCGGAACTGAATATTCTCCCTGCGGAGGAACGTACTCTGATCCGCAGGGCGGATGCGTCTGCAAAGACTATGCAGGACTTCACCAGCCCTGAAGAACTGTATGAGGAATTGCTCTCAAGCATCCGGAAGTATCATCCGTCCGATGACATCTCCATGGTGGAGAAGGCTTATCGGATCGCTTATGATGCTCATAAGAATCAGAAGCGCAGGTCCGGAGAACCATACATCATTCATCCCCTTTGCGTTGCTATCATTCTGGCAGATCTCGAACTGGATAAGGAAACGATCATCGCCGGTCTGCTTCATGACGTCGTAGAAGATACAGTCATGACTGACGATGGGATCCGGAAGGAATTCGGCGAGGAGGTTGCGCTCCTGGTGGACGGAGTTACAAAACTCGGTCAACTGAACTATTCTTCGGATAAACTGGATACACAGGCGGAGAATCTCCGCAAGATGTTCCTGGCGATGGCGAAAGACATCCGGGTCATTCTGATCAAACTTGCCGACCGCCTTCATAATATGCGCACGCTCCAGTATATGAAGCCTGAGAAGCAGAAAGAGAAGGCAAGAGAGACCAGAGAGATCTATGCGCCGATTGCACAGCGTCTTGGTATCAGCAAGATCAAGGTGGAACTGGATGACCTGTCCCTGAAGTACCTGGAACCTGAGGTCTACTATGACCTTGTGGACAAGGTTTCTTTGAAGAAGGGGGAGCGCCAGTCCTTTATTGATGATATCGTGCGCAATGTACAGGTACATATCCGGGCTGCGGGCATCAATGCCGAGATCTACGGACGCGCGAAGCATCTGTTTTCTATCTACAAGAAGATGGTTAACCAGGGCAAGACCATCGACCAGATCTATGACTTGTTCGCAGTCCGAATTATCGTGGATACGGTCAAGGACTGCTACGCGGCACTGGGCGTCATCCATGAGATGTACAAGCCGGTTCCGGGCAGGTTCAAAGATTACATCGCGATGCCGAAAGAGAATATGTACCAGTCTCTTCACACGACCCTGATCGGTCCGGGCGGTACACCCTTTGAGATTCAGATACGGACATTTGAGATGCACCGGGTTGCTGAATACGGTATCGCGGCACATTGGAAATACAAGGAAGTTTCCGACGGAAAGAAAGTCAGTTCCGAGCAGCAGGAGGAAGAGAAACTGGTATGGCTGCGTCAGATTCTGGAATGGCAGCAGGAGTCGGACAACCAGGAATTTCTGTCTCTTCTCAAGAGCGATCTGAATCTGTTTAATGACAGTGTCTACTGTTTTACTCCGACAGGAGATGTAAAGACTCTTCCGAACGGTTCTACGCCGATCGATTTCGCGTACAGTATCCATTCTGCTGTCGGCAATACTATGGTCGGCGCCCGTGTAAATGGAAAACTGGTAACGATCGATTACCAGATCCAGAACGGTGACCGTATCGAGATCATTACCAGCGCCAATTCCAAGGGTCCGAGCGCGGACTGGCTGAAGATCGTCCGCAGTACACAGGCAAAAAATAAGATCAACCAGTGGTTCAAGCATGAGCGTAAAGAGGACAACATCATACGCGGCAAGGAACTGGTTGCTGCATTCTGTAAGACAAAAGGCCTGAATCAGGCGGACCTTATAAAACCTGAATATACAGAATATGTAACGAAAAAATACGGATTCCGTGACTGGGACAGCGTTCTTGCCGCGATCGGACACGGCGGACTGAAGGAAGGTCAGATCGTAAATAAACTTCAGGAAGCCTATGACCGTGATCATGCGAGACGCCTGACGGATGAGGATATTCTGAAGGGCTCCCAGGGGAAGAACAAAGACAAGGTTACACACTCGCGAACCGGTATTATCGTCAAGGGGATCGATGACGTATCTGTCAGACTTTCCAAGTGCTGCAGCCCTGTTCCGGGAGATGAGATCGTGGGATTCATCACCAGGGGAAGAGGAGTCACTGTACACAGGACGGACTGTATCAATGTGGTCAACATGCCGGAAGAGGAGCGCTACCGTCTGATCGATGTGGAATGGGCGGGCAATGCGCTTCAGGATGGTGAAGGAAGCAGGAAACTGTACCTTGCCGAGATCAGGATCTTCGCTCACAACCGGACCGGCCTGCTGGTGGATATAACAAAGATATTTACGGAACGGCATATCGATGTCCGCTCTGTTACTTCAAGAACCACAAGACAGGGAACCGCCACGATTTCCTATGAATTCGATGTTCCCGGCAAAGATGCGCTGGCTGAGCTGATCGGAAAGATCCGCCAGGTTGAGAGCGTGATCGATATTCAGAGAACAACAGGGTGACCTATGGCAAATCTCAGGGTAGACTGTATGGAGCTCGGAATGCTCCCCACCAACACATATATCTTATGGAACGCGGATACGCTGGACTGCATCGTGATCGACCCTTCAGACGGGTTCGGAAGACTGGAAGCCAGGCTGAAGGAGAAGAATCTTCATCTGACAGCTGTGTATATCACACATGGCCATGATGATCATATCGGATCTGTCAATGAGCTTAAGCGTAAGTACGGTATCCTGGTCTACATCATGAAGGAAGAGGAAGAATTCGCTGAATCAGTGCAGTATAACCTCTCCATGTCCTTCGGACATCCCAGAGTGATCGAGCCTGATATGTTTTTTATTGACGGTCAGGAAGTATCTGTGCTCGGGACGAAGATGAGAGCACTTCTGACACCAGGCCATACGGTCGGCGGCGGATGTTATTATTTCCCGGAGGAGAAGATGGTCTTTACCGGCGATACGCTGTTCTGCGAATCTGTCGGTAGAAGTGATTTCCCCGGGGGAAACGCAAGGGTACTGATCAATTCTGTGAGGGAGAAACTGCTGACGCTTCCCGACGATGTTGTTGTCTATCCGGGACACGGTCCTCTCACATCGATCGGGCATGAGAGAAAGTACAATTACTTCGTGCAGTGACTTCTGACAGAAAGATCTGTAAGGCAGATTATAACAGATTGAAACGTTTTACCGGCCGGCATCGGCAGCAAGCTGCGGTGCCGGCCGTTTATGATGAATACAGAGTTCAGGTGAATACAGAATAAGGGCAGGGACATGATATGCGTGAGATCAGAAAGATATCGATCATACTGAATAACAGGAGCTATGAATATGATGTCTATACCCTTGTGATCGCTTTTATTCAGGGCGTGGAGACGCGGGTGTATGACCCTGGACAGGAGATTCCGTCAGATACAGATCTTCTTGTAGACGTAAAGCTTGACTGTACCGGGGAACAGGCTGGTGTGCAGCAACAGACCAGTGTGCCGGTCCTTAGTATATCTCTGAGAGGTCCCGGAGGTTCCGGAGTGGAAGGAGATGTCCCGGAGCGCATTGAATCTGTCCCGGATGCAGACAACAGGCCGCTCACGAAAAATATACTGAAAAGAACTCTCTATGAGATGCTCAGGGAATACTGCGGCAGAGACCTTCCCTGGGGGAACCTTACCGGCATCCGGCCGGTGAAGCTTGCGATGGATCTCCTGCATCCGTCTGAAGAAGGCAGCAGTGATCCGGCGCAGGATGTGGATTCATACGCACGCCGGAAGATGACAGAGAGATATTATGTCAGTGACAGGAAAGCGGATCTGGCAGTGAGGATCGCACAGAGAGAGTCGGCAATCCTGGAGAAGATTCGTCCGCAGGAGGGCTTCAGCCTGTACGTAGGAATTCCCTTTTGCCCGAGCATATGCCTGTACTGCTCATTTTCATCCAGTCCTCTGAAACTCTGGGAGAAGAAGGTGGATGAATATCTGGACGCCCTTGAGAAAGAGATACGATCCTCCGGAAACTGTTTCCCCGGCAAGAGGCTGCAGACCGTCTATGTAGGCGGCGGAACACCGACCACGCTGGAGCCGTATCAGCTGGAGAGGCTTCTTACGGTGATCGAAGAGACCTTCGATATGTCGGGCGTCCTGGAATATACCGTGGAAGCGGGACGCCCGGACAGCATTACAAGAGAAAAACTGGAGGTTCTTCGCAGGCATCATGTAAGCAGGATCTCCATCAATCCGCAGACTATGAATCAGAAGACGCTGGACCTGATCGGGCGCCGGCATACGGTGGAGCAGACGAAAGAAGCGTTTCTCCTGGCAAGGTCCATGGGATTTGACAATATCAACATGGACCTGATCGTGGGACTGCCGGGAGAAGGAATCCGGGAGATCGAACATACCATGGAGGAGATCGAGGCCCTGGATCCGGATGATGTCACGGTTCATGCCCTTGCGCTCAAGAGGGCGGCAAGACTTGCGCTTCATATGGATGAGTACGAAAAGATCTCATTTAAGGTATCAGACGATATCATGCGCAGATGTGAAGAGGGGTGCGAGAGGCTTCAGATGACGCCCTATTACCTCTACCGGCAGAAGAATATCGCCGGCAATTTTGAGAATGTCGGGTACGCGAAGAGCCATAAGGCAGGGCTGTATAACATCTTGATAATGGAAGAAGTGCAGTGTATACTAGCGTGTGGTGCTTCCGGATCGACCAAGATTGTATATGACGACGGACGCATCGAGCGTATTGAAAATGTGAAAGACATACGCAGTTATCTGGACCGGATCGATGAGATGATCGATCGGAAGAATCCCATCCGTTGAGTGGGGCTGTACGGACCAGAAGAAAACTTTTCAGGATAAGGAGTTGGACTGATGGCAGAATCGATGATGGGACTGAAGCGCACCTGCAGATGTGCCGAGGTTACGGAGGAAATGATTGGAAGCACAGTCACGCTGATGGGGTGGACGCAGAAGAGAAGGAATCTGGGTTCCCTGATCTTTGTTGATCTCAGAGACCGTTCCGGCCTGATGCAGATCCTGTTTGACGAGACGTCAGTGGGAAGTGACGGATTTGCAAAAGCAGCAACGATCAGAAATGAATATGTTCTGGCTGTGACAGGCGTTGTCCAGAGAAGAGGCGGCGCAGTTAATGAGAAACTGAAAACAGGGACCATGGAGCTGATGGCTACGCAGCTGCGCATTCTGTCTGAATCAGAGACGCCTCCGTTCCCGGTTGAGGAAAATGTCCAGACGAAGGAAGAACTGCGTCTGAAAAACCGTACGCTGGATCTCCGCAGACCGGATATCCAGAGGAACCTGATGGTAAAGAGCCAGGTAGCCCAGCTTGCCCGCGAGTTCATGGCACGAGAGGGATTCCTGGAGATCGAAACTCCCATGCTCGGAAAGAGCACCCCTGAGGGAGCCCGCGATTACCTGGTACCCAGCCGTATCTATCCCGGAAAGTTTTTTGCCCTTCCGCAGTCACCCCAGCTGTACAAGCAGCTTCTGATGGTGGCGGGATATGACCGTTACTTCCAGCTGGCAAGATGCTTCCGTGACGAGGACCTTCGCGCGGACCGCCAGCCGGAGTTCACCCAGATGGACATGGAGCTTTCATTTGTGGATATCGATGATGTCCTGGATGTAAATGAGAGACTGCTCCAGTATCTCTGGAAGGAAGTGCTCGGCGTAGAGGTACAGGTTCCGTTCCGCCGCATGAAGTGGACCGAGGCAATGAACCGCTTCGGCTCCGACAAGCCGGATCTTCGCTTCGGCATGGAACTGGTCGATGTATCTGAACTTGTGAAAGACTGCAGCTTCGGCGTTTTCGCAAACTGTGTGAAAGACGGAGGCTCTGTCCGCGGCATCAATGTGAAGGGACAGGCTGACATGCCCCGCAAGAAGATCGACGCACTGACGGATTTTGTCAAGGGCTACGGACTGAAAGGACTTGCTTACATCCAGGTCAAAGAAGAGGGAACGAAGTGCTCCTTCCAGAAGTTTATGACTCCTGAAGAGATCGACGCCCTTGTAGCTGCCATGGGTGGAGAGAAGGGAGATCTTCTTCTGTTTGGCGCAGATAAGTTCAAACTAGTCTGCGAGACCATGGGTGCTCTGAGATGTGACCTTGCAAGGAAACTGGATCTGATTGATCCTTCGAAGTTCGAGTTCCTCTGGGTCGTGGAATTCCCGCAATTTGAATGGAGCGAGGAAGAGCAGCGCTTCCAGGCGATGCATCATCCGTTCACAATGCCGATGGAAGAGGATCTGGAGTATCTGTCTCCGGATAAAGACCTGTCCAAAGTCAGGGCGAAGGCATATGATATCGTACTCAACGGCTGCGAGATCGGCGGAGGTTCTGTCCGTATCCACCAGTCTGATATCCAGGAAAAGATGTTTGAGTGCCTCGGATTCACGAAGGAACAGGCTGCCGAACAGTTCAGTTTCCTGCTGAACGCATTCCGGTACGGAGTGCCGCCACACGCAGGACTGGCTTACGGCCTCGACAGAGTTGTTATGCTGATGCTGGGACTGGATTCGATCAGAGATGTGATCGCGTTCCCGAAGGTCAAGGATTCTTCCGATCTTATGACCCAGGCGCCCGGCGTGGTTGCGCAGAAACAGCTGGATGAACTGGGCATTGACATCCGTGTGAAAGAAGAGTAAAACGGATTAAATTCAATAGATTCTTAATAAAAACCTCCGTCATTCATGAGCGATGACGGAGGATTATCTATGTATACTGTATAGAGACTGCAGAGTCCGCAGTCGGGCCATGCCGCGGGAAATCACTGGCCTTCAGAGTCTTCTCTGCTGAATTCTTCAACTGCAGAGGACATACCGCCCAGCAGGGCGTCGGTGAGGGCGGAAGAATCCGTGATGACCCACCCGGTTCCGTCATTGTCCATAGTGACCGTGACAGGAAAGTCGGAGGTGGATTCATTTTCACTGATGGACTCCAGAAGCAGGGAAGCACTCTTCCTGCTGACCGCGTAAGAATCGTCTGATACAGCATCTACGGTCCGGCCGTATGATTCAAGTTTTTCTTTGTAGATGCGAAGAATCGCTCCGGTGTCAATTCCGGTAACGGTCAGGGAGACATCAGAATGTGCTCCGGATGTATCTGCTTTAATATCAGTCCAGGAGAAAGCCTCTTTTGCCCGGGTAAGGAATTCTATGTCAATCTGTGCAGCATTGGCTGCGTAGGTAGAGAACAGGTCATTGACATGAAAGATACCGGTCCATTCTTCAACGGAAGCAGAACCGAGTTTTTCCAGAAATACGGCAAGAACCTCCTCAGGAGTCAGGAGCCAGGGATCGGCCAGAACTTCCGGCAACCCTCCCAGAAGAAGGGAGGACAGTTCCGGAGTCCCGGAGACAATCCAGCCATCCTGTGTCTTTTTCAGCAGGATGGAACCTTCGGTTTCAGTGAGCGGATAATCCTTGCCGGAAAGGCACTGCTGCATAAGAGAATAGATATGGTCTGTGTCAGAGACAGCCTGTATATCTGAATTGTCCTGCAGATCTGAGTCTTTCAGAAGCAGGAGACGGATATCTGTTGCAAGAGCGCGTGCATCAGGTGTTTTGACACGGACAAGTACATCCGCAGTATCAGCGTCCTGAGAGACGGAAACTACTTTGCCTGAGAATTTCTCAAAGAAAAGATTCAGGGAAGATATGGCTTCACTGTCTTCTCCTGCTGCATCTGCATCCGGTATAACCTGCCGGAGAGCAGATTCATCAAGAGATGAGATCTGCTTCATCACACTTCTGGCTGCCTTTGCGGGGGTATCGTGCCTGATATACCAGGTGACGGCACAGACAGCTGCGATGAGGAGCAGGACAGGTACTGCGGCAAACAGGATCCGTATTCCCGGCAGCCGTCCGGTTTTGGATTTTTCGGAATCACGCTTATGTGACATGGTGTTTTCTACCGGTCCTTTCTGACTTGTGATTCATTGTAAACAACACTGTATTGTATGTCAATATCGACATGTATCGATCTGAAATATGAGCGCCTCAGCAGACTCTGACCGGGGAAAGTTATGCGCAGATATGATATTGTGAACACGGAATTGACACAATATGGTAGTATTAAGGGATTATAAATATAAGGGAGTTTCTGTGTACTCATGAAGAAAGCGATTTCATTTATACTGGTCCTTGCAATTCTGGCAGGCGGATTTTTCTACTGCATGCAGGCCGGATTGATCGATAAATGGTTCCCCGGTGTTCTGGAGAAAGTGATCCCCGGATATTCATCTGCCGATTCCGCATCAGGCGGAAGGGTGTCATCCAACGCGGAGAACGCCGTGTATATGGACCTTGTCAGCACGATAGCTGAACTGGGAAGCGGGACAGGGCAGATCGAGCGTTTCGGCGGCGTTGTGGAACCTCAGGAGACGAGAGAGTATAAACTGGACAGCGACAGGACAGTCAAAAAGTGCTATGTCAAGGAAGGCGACATGGTGGAAAAAGGCGACAAGCTTTTTACGTATGACGTCGTCAAGACTGAAAATGAACTGGAACAGGAGAAGATCAACCTGGAGAGAATGGAGAACCAGGCGAAGACCACCGAAGCGAAGAAAGGTGAACTGGAGAAGAAGAAAGCCCAGGCGAACACTCCTGAAAAACAACTCGAGGTCCTGGTAGAGGAAAATACGATCAAGCAGGAGGAACTGGCACTCAAGCAGCAGAAGATCAAGATCACGGCACTTGAGGAACAGATCAAGAACGCTACCGTATACAGCGACATGGAAGGCATCGTCAAGTCGATCAATGATTCTACGGATATGGATTCCATGACAGGAGAGAGCAATGCTTATATCACACTGCTGAAGACCGGAACCTACAGGGTCAAGGCTTCCGTAAATGAACAGAACAGGCTTCTGATCAACAAGGGTATCAGCATGCTGGTCTTCTCCAGAGTTGAGTCTGGAAGACTGTGGCACGGGACGGTCACAGAGATCAAGTCTGACCAGGGATCCAGCGGAAATGAATCTTCTGACATGTATTCGGGAGAAAACAGTTCAGGATCGACAGATTATCCATTTTATGTAGAGCTGGAGAATTCGGATGACCTGATGCTCGGGCAGCATGTATATCTGGAACAGGACGTGGGACAGGAGAACGCCAAAGAAGGTCTGTGGCTTGATGATTATTACATCGTCACAGAGGACGGCAATACCTTTGTATGGGCTGCTTCTGATGATAACAAGGTGGAGAAACGTACGGTCAAATTAGGCGACGCGGATGAAGAGCTGCAGCAGCATCAGATCCTGTCCGGCCTGACAGTGGATGACTATATCTGCGTCCCCCAGGAGAATCTGGAGGAAGGACTCCCTGTTTCCTATAACAACGCGGAGGACTTTGAAGAAACCGAGAGCATGTACAGCTGGGAAGACGCTGCGGCTGACGGTGAGTGGTTTGATGAAACTGAGGACTGGTTCTGGGGTGAGGATGAGACCGAGGACTGGGATGACGAAGATATGTTCTACTCAGAGGGAGAAGCGGCGGTGGCATCTTTATTCAACGGGGACGCCGAAGAATACGAAGATGATTATGAAGATGAAGAAGAGATGACGGATGAAGAGGGATATATCATCCTTGACTGATCTGAGGTGAGTATGTCATTGGTTCTGAAACTGGATCATATATATAAAGACTACATCACGCCGAAACTGATCGTTCCGGTACTGCACGATGTATGTCTGCATGTTGAAGAGGGAGAGTACGTTGCAATCATGGGACCTTCCGGTTCCGGCAAGTCGACCCTGATGAACATCATAGGCTGCCTGGACCGGCCGACGAAGGGCACCTATGAACTGAACGGCGTGAATGTCCTGAACAAGGATGACAAGACGATGGCGTCGATCCGCCTGAACAATCTCGGTTTCGTATTTCAGAATTTCGAACTGCTCTCCAGGCAGACCGCGCTGGCGAATGTGGAACTTCCGCTGGTATACGCGGGAGTAAGAAAACGGGAGCGGATACAGCGCGCAAAGCAGGCGCTCACAAGAGTCGGGCTTGCAGACCGTATGAACTTTACGCCGGCTCAGCTATCCGGCGGACAGAAGCAAAGAGTTGCTATCGCCAGAGCGATGGTGAATCATCCGAGACTTCTTCTTGCAGACGAGCCTACGGGTGCACTGGACTCACGTTCCAGCACTGCACTGATGGAACTGTTTGAAGAATTGAACAATGAGGGGGTTACCATACTTATGATCACCCACTCTCCTGAGATTGCGTCCTATGCGAAACGTGTCTGCAACATATTTGACGGAATCCTGACGGAGCGTACGGACTCTGACAGAACGCGTATCGAAGCCGCGGGAGGCGGCAGGTAAATGAGAAAGGTAAGACTGATTCTGATCACTATTCTGATCCTGGCACTTGCTCTGACCGGGTTAAGTTTTGCTGCCAGAAAAGGAGCTTCCGCCTCCTCGAACAGGGTCGTTGAAGTCACATCTGTAGAAAATGTAAATGAATATACAGGTTACGGTTCCTATGACAATATGGAAGGCGTGATCATTTCAAAAGACACCCAGACGGTTCAGCGCAATACAGAGTACAGCCTGAAGAAGATCTATGTCGGAGAAGGGGATAAAGTCAGCAAGGGCGATAAACTCCTGGAATACGACATGGAGAAAGTGGAGCTTGAAGCAGAGAAGGCAGGCCTTGACAAGTGGGGACTCGAGCTTGAACTGCAGAGCATGGAGAAGGAACTGGAACTTCTGAAGAAAGGGATCGTCCCGGTCGAGGATTCCGTTTACCGTTATACCGGCGGTACTTCTTCATCGGACAGCAGTTCGGACAGTTCCGACGATTCAGATGATTCCGACAGTTCCGGCGGTGATTATGAAGACTATGTGGATGCTGAAGGTGACGAAGATTATGACGCCGATTACGACGATGAGGATTATGTGGATGCTACTGCGTCTGCAGACATTGTAGAAGACAGCCAGCCTTTCCTGGCACAGGAAGACGGAATCATAAGTGATGAAGAAAACTACAATATCGTTGAAGACGTGACAGAAGATGAAGGAATCATCACGGATAACGATCCGGACGACTGGTCGGACGACGAAACCGGTATTGAGACGATCACACCGGAAGATGATCCGGACCTGGATGTGATAAGCAGCGTGAATTCATTCCTCAGAACAGTCAACGAGATTACAAATGTGGCGAACGAATCTCTGGAAGCGCTTGGTGATCCCGAGCAGTCAGAGCGGATCTATTCCGCACTGGATACATTCCGGACTGAATTCGGTGAAGGGATCCAGTCTGACCAGAGAACGGTCCTCGGGGAAGTCATTACTGTGACAGATTATTCTGTCTCGAATGCAGTTGCATCCATAGTAGGAGAGACGACGGCACACGTGCTCCAGACAGCCTACGACAGACTCTGCGCGTATCAGTTTGTCTCTGTGATGGAACAGCTGAATCCGGATAAGAAATCTTCTTCATCAGAGAACAGTGCTTCTGCCAGAGAGAAGAATACACTGCTCAGGGAGGCAGCTGATCTGCTTGCATCTCTCCCGACCAGTGTGTTTAACCCCAATGAGGAACTGTTTACCACCGGATATGACGCCCTGAATAACAAATGGACCGGTGATGGTTCAGAGAGCAGAGTAGACTATCTGAAAGGACTCAGCGAACTGTACAATGGTTCTACGGTGATCGAGCAGCCGGAGCTTGAAACGGATACGGTCTCTACAGAAGGAATAGGTCCTTCTGATGTGGGTGAACCCTCAGAGTTTGATGAAGGAGATGAAGGCGAAGCTGTTGACTTCAAGGAACTGATCAAAGAGATGGAAGCGTCCATTTTTGAGCAGAAACTCCTTATCCGAGAAGCAGAGCTTGAAGTAAAAGAATACAAAGAGAAACTGGACGGTAAGATCGTATATGCGATCCTTGACGGAGTTGTCCTGTCAGCAAGCTCGACCGGACATGGTTCGGACAACGGTCCCATTATGGTCATCACCGGCAAGAAGGGCCTGTATGTCAGAGGGACGATTAAAGAGAACTCACTGGATACTGTCAAAGTGGGAGATATTGTATACGGTTCAACATATGGAAGCACTTCATTTACCGCCGAGATCGTAGAAGTATCCCAGTATCCGTCTGCGGCAACTGATTACTATTATTACGGTGAAGATAATTCCAATGAATCCAATTATCCGTTCCTGGCGTTCATCGAGAATACAGAAGGCCTGGAGGTGGATGACGGTGTCGAACTGTCACTGGAAGGTGAAGTGTCTGAATACGGCTATTCCAATGAGGACGGACTTTCACTGAACAGTGCGCTTGTGCGGACCGAGGAGAACGGCAGAAGTTACTGCCTCGTAGAAGGAGGCGGCGGAAAACTGGAAAAACGGTACCTCGAAGTAGGCGCCAATGAATGGGGCACGGTCGAAATCAAGTCCGGTCTGTCCAGAGAAGACTATATCGCGTTTCCTTACGGGAAGGGCGTTGTGGAAGGTGCAAAGACAACAAGAGTCGATTCATTGACAGCCATGAGTTATGACTCGGATATGTACTATTGATAAGGCGGCAGTTTGACGGGGAGAAGAACTGGCTGAGGAAGAGATATGTTTGAAAACATCAGACTTGCGTTTCAGGGGATACTGGCCCATAAGATGAGGTCGCTTCTGACAATGCTTGGCATAATCATCGGAATCGGATCGATCATTGCCATAGTCTCCACGATCCAGGGAACCAATGACCAGCTGAGAGAGCAGCTGATCGGATCGGGAAATAACACGGTCAAGGTCACACTGGGTTCCGGAGGCGAGAGTTATGATATGGAGATGTCGTCATCGCTGGCCGGGATATACCCCGTGTCAGACGCGACGGTAGAGAGGATACTCGCGCTCGATACCGTAGACAGGGTGACCTGCTATACAAACCGTGTCCTGTGGGAGACGGCAGTCTATTACAAAGACAGATCACTGACTACATCCAATATCAGCGGTGTTGACGATCAGTATTTTGACACGCTCGGGTACAGAGTTCGTACCGGAAGGGAATTCCTGCAGAGCGATTATGATCATTTTGCCAAGGTTGTCGTTCTGGACCAGACAGCTTCAGATTCATTGTTCAAAGGTGAAGATCCGCTGGGAAAGACGATCGAGATCTACAAGAATCCGTTTACAGTCGTCGGAGTTGTCTACGAACCGTCAACCTTTGAATCGAATATCGAAGATATCGAAGATTATCAGCTGATGAATGACGAAGAGGCAACCGGGATGATATTCATACCGAAGGCATCCTGGCCGATCCTGTTCAAGTATGATGAACCTGAAAATGTGATCGTCAAGGCTTCTGATACAGACGCGATGACAAAGGCCGGACAGAGAACCGCCAAGATACTCAATTCAACGATTACTGTCGAGAATCCCACTGTCACCTATGAGGCGGAGGATCTTCTCGGAGATCTGAAGAACAAACAGAAGATGCAGAACGCCACCAACATACAGCTGATGTGGATTGCGGGAATATCCCTTCTGGTCGGTGGCATAGGCGTTATGAATATCATGCTCGTGTCCGTCACGGAGCGAACTTCAGAGATTGGCCTGAAGAAGGCAATCGGTGCAAGGAAGAGCTCGATTCTGTGGCAGTTCCTGACAGAAGCGTCGGTGCTCACAAGTCTGGGAGGACTGCTCGGCGTCGCCGCCGGCGTGGTCATGGCCAGGATCATCAATATTGCGACCGGTATTCCGGTCGGCATCAACTGGCTTGCGGCCATCATAGCAGTTTTCTTCTCCATGGGGATCGGAATCATATTCGGACTCATCCCTTCGATACAGGCATCCAACCTGGATCCGATCGACGCACTGAGAAGAGAATGATCCGTGTGGAAAATGATTCTTCCGGGAAACGGAGAAAGGCCGTAATAAAGGCTGAAAAAGTATGTACGAAACACGGAAGAGGGGCTTGCATGCCCCTCTTTTGCGTGATATACTGTGAAAGTTGCTGAAAAAACACGCATGCGGATTCCAAGGGCGGTGCCGAGAGGCTCCCGAGGACCCGAAACATGCGGAAGTACAAAACCAAAGGAGAAAAACAATGAGTGTACTTTCCATGAAACAGCTGCTGGAAGCAGGCGTCCATTTCGGACACCAGACCAGGAGATGGAACCCGAAAATGGCTCCGTACATTTACACGGAGCGCAACGGCATCTATATCATCGACCTGCAGAAGACAGTCGGAATGGTTGACGATGCTTACAACGCGATCAGCGATATCGCTGCAAACGGCGGAACAATCCTGTTCGTAGGTACCAAGAAGCAGGCGCAGGATTCCATCAGACAGGAAGCAGAGCGCTGCGGTATGTACTATGTCAATGAGAGATGGCTCGGCGGAATGCTGACCAACTTCAAGACGATTCAGAGCCGTATCAAGAGACTGAAGGACATCAAGAAGATGCAGGCTGACGGAACCTTCCAGGTACTTCCGAAGAAGGAAGTCATCAAGCTTGAGAAGGAACTCGAGAAGCTTGAGAAGAACCTTGGCGGTATCGAAGAGATGAAGAAACTTCCGGATGCGATCTTTATCGTAGACCTGAAGAAAGAGCGCATCTGCGTGCAGGAAGCACATGCACTCGGAATCCCGCTGATCGGTATTGCTGATACCAACTGCGATCCGGAAGATCTTGACTATGTGATCCCGGGCAACGACGATGCTATCCGCGCAGTCAGACTGATCGTCTCCAAGATGGCAGACGCTGTCATCGAGGCTAAGCAGGGTGCTGAAGGCGCAGCTCCGATCGAGAACCAGGTATTTACCGGCGAAGGCATCGACTATGCAGGTGAGGAGACCGAGACTCCGGCTGAGTAATCTGCCGGTCAGACGAATGTAAGGAGAGAATTATTATGGCTATCACAGCAGCACAGGTTAAAGAGCTGAGAGAGATGACCGGATCAGGCATGATGGACTGCAAGAAGGCCCTGACTGCTACCGAAGGAAATATCGAGAAGGCCGTAGAGTGGCTGAGAGAGAAAGGTCTCGCTACTGCACAGAAGAAGGCCAGCCGTATCGCGGCAGAAGGAATCTCCATGGCAGAGATCTCTGCTGACGAGAAGAAGGCAGTTGTTGTCGAAGTTAACTCCGAGACTGACTTCGTTGCACAGAATGAGAAGTTCCGCGCTTATGTAAAGCAGGTTGCCGAGCAGGCAATTGATACTACCGCGGCAAATCTTGAAGAGTTCATGGCACAGCCGTGGAACGCAGATCCGTCCAAGACCGTCGAGGAAGCACTTGCGGCACAGATCGCAGTCATCGGCGAGAACCTGAAGATCCGCAGATTCCAGCAGATCAGCGAAGACAATGGTATGCTTGTCGCATACACTCACCAGAACGGCAAGATCGTTACGATCGTAGACATCGTTACCGATGTTGTTAACGATGAGATCCGTGAGATGGGCAAGAACATCGCCATGCAGGTCACTTCCATGAGACCGCAGTATACCAGCGAAGCAGAAGTATCCCAGGAATTCAAGGATCATGAGATCGAGATCCTGACCAAGCAGGTTCAGGAAGACCCGAAGATGGCCGGAAAGCCGGAGAAGGTTGTCCTTGGCGCAGTTCAGGGAAGGCTGAAGAAAGAACTGAAAGAGATCTGCCTGCTTGACCAGATCTATGTCAAGGCAGAAGACGGCAAGCAGAGTGTTGCACAGTATGTGCAGCAGGCTTCCAAGGCTGCAGGCGCAAACGCCAGCATCAAGGGCTTCATCCGCTTCGAGACCGGCGAAGGTCTTGAGAAGAAGCAGGAAGACTTCGCAGCAGAAGTTGCAGCTCAGATGGGCCTGTAATTACTTAAGCGAAGTTTGAGCAAATAACAAGATTCAGAGTCAAGAAGACGGTATATCAAAGCGATGTACCGTCTTTTTTTATGCAAGGCTATCTGTGCTTTTTTATTTGTCTCAAAGGATCTACAGCACCTTGATGAGTATCCGTTTTTCTTCTTCTGATAATCAGGCATGGAGAAAAGTTGATATGATGAAGATCGAATTCTTCCCTCAGGTTGTGGGACATTGGATGGACACGGTATAATAAAATGTAGCAATGGATATCTGATAAAGGTCTGCAGGTTGCGGAAACAGAGGAAGGGATGTCGATAATTTGATTACGGAAGCGGTCTATCAATTTGTTCAGCTGCACTATATTGAACTTCTGTCTGTCCTTCCTGTAACTTTTCTTCTGGCAGGACTTGTTTTTTGCATCTGCTTCGACCGTTATCTGCGAGAGTGGAACAAACGCAGGATGATGCTTATCTGCATATTGGTATTCAGCCTGATCGTGCAGAATTATCTGGATTATCTGCTGACCAGAGGCAGACCCATGATCATGATGCGCAGAATGGTTGATATCTATGGATACTTTGTCAGACCAGTTATCCTGCTGCTCTTTCTCTATATTGTATATCCGGGTGGCCGCTACAGACCTGTATGGATACTGGCAGGGGCAAACGCTCTGATCTACCTGACAGGTCTTTTTTCAGATATCAGTTTTACGATCGATGCTGAAAACCGTTTTCAGGGCGGGATGCCGGTTCTCAGAAACAGCTGCCTCATTCTGAGCCTGTTTCTGCTCGGGCTGCTTTTATACCTGGTATTACGCCACTTCCGTCCGTTGCATCTGCAGGAAACACTGATTCCGCTTTTTGTAACTTTTCTGATTCTGCTTGCCCTACTATTGGATTCCAGTGTGCTCAATGTATCACAGCCGGTCAGCTTTCTGACCATTGCAATCGTGATCAGCTGCGTTCTGTTCTATAACTGGCTGCACAGCCGCTTTGTGGAAGAGTATGAACAGGCCATTGCCACGCAGCAGCGCATACAGATTATGATGACGCAGATCCAGCCTCATTTTTTATACAATACGCTTGCGACGATCCGGAGTTTGTGTCAACGGTCGCCGGAAACGGCTGCAAGATTGATCGAGAAATTCAGCAGGTATCTGCGCCAGAATCTGGATGCACCGAATCTGCCAGACCTGATTCCATTCAGGCAGCTGACCAACTTATTCTGCGCACTGATCGGTTTGCTTGCCAACCTGTTTGTCGGGCGGCTGGATTATCCCAGTGAGGCAAGAGCAGTGAAGAGCACATCGACCGCCCTGATCTCCATGCTTTCGACAGCTGTGCTCGCCATTGGACCTGCTGTCCTATATTTCAACGTATTCAGGAAACAGGGGGTTACTTTCGCTACAGCGCTTGTAGTGACAGCAGCATTTCTGCTGGTGCTCGATCTGGTTCTGTACTTTCTGATGAATTCCTCGCTGGTACAAAAACGCTGGGACCAGATAGGCAAATGAATTCGAACATCTGGCATATAATAATCCCGGAGCATTCTGGTATCCTGCCTCAATAAGGCATTCCAGATCGCTCCGGGATTAAATACTGCATTGTCCAGTCTTTCTCTGCAGTTATTATCTGCAGTCACTTACCTGTATTAGTTCTCCGGTTTTTACTTCCCCCAGAACCGGACTCTGCTTTCTTCGGGCAGGTACATTCCATCGCCATCTTCGATGCCGTAGGTATCATATAACTCGTCAAACATCTGCACATTTACATTCGTACGCAGATAATTCAGCGGATGGGAGTCGCCTCCGATCAGGAACGTTATGAAATCCGGTGACGGGAAAACAGTACAGTAGATCTCGGCGGTCTGCTGGAAGAGCGCTTCATAATCCGTACCTTCATTTTCTTCCGCAGCTCCCATCACCAACTGAAGGCCGATCAGATCTGCGGCTGCTTCCACTTTCACTGCATTTCCTTTAACCGGAACGCCGGGGAGCGGTTCTATCGTGTCATAATATGCGACCAGCTGTTCCACTTTTTCAAGATACTTATCCATATCTTCTTCTGCGAAGATACTGTTTCCTGTTCCGTTTGCATCATACTGAGAACCACAGAAATCGAATCCGTGTGATATCTCATGACTTATAACCCATCCGATACCGCCCAGGAGTTCTTCCTTTGTCATGTCGTCTCTGTACATTCCGGCTGCGGTAAATCCCGGCAGGATATTGATGGAATTAGAGTCAGGATCATAGAAGCAATTTACGGTTGCCGGCGTAAAATGTTCCCAGGACATGCGGGCAAGGCTGTCCTGGCCGATCCGCGCATTGATCTTATCATTCATGTAGGCTTTTATCGTCAGATAGTTGCCCAGAAGTGTACCGCCATCCTCTGTCGGTGTCAGGGACAGATCACTGAAGTCAACATATCCTCCATCCGGCACCAGGATATTTTTACGCATTTTATCCAGCTTCAGACACATCTTTTCCTTGGAACCATCGCTAAGCCACGTAGTCTTTTCTACAAGTTTTGTGAAAACGTCAGACAGATCATCAGCAAGTGTTGTCAGGCAGGCGATATCCTCGTCGGTATACTGATCTGCCACATAGATCTTACCAAGCAGATGTGCGAATGTATTGTTCTGGTTGCAGGCCGCGGCTGCGAAACTTTTCGCATCCATCGGAGGCTGTCCTGTCATTGCTCTGGCCGGATCATATATAGCCGGATTCAGATACGGACTGCATTCGCGGATGATCTTAACCATCGTCAAGGTCTTCAGGAGTTCAAGGTTCTCCTCTGTCCAGAGGGAATTAAAGGATTCCATCCATTTCTTCGAGATTACGGAATAGAAAGGTGACTTTTCTTTTCCGAACTTCTCAACGGATTCCTTCACCGGGTAATTCGGGCAGAGTGCTGCCAACTCGTCCAGAGACATGTTTTCTGTTGATGTGCCGTATGCTCCATATTCCATATCAAGAAAAACACTGGTCGCTGCGGCATCTTTTCCGTAGCTTTGTTCAAATTGAATGAGGCTCATCATGCATGGCTGTATCTCTTCCTGCTGCAGGCCGAGCAGAGCCAGATCCTGCATTACCATAAGACCTGTCTGGCTGATGGCCTGCTGATGCGCAGTCTGCTCAACAGGGTCATCAGTTTCCTGATAATAGACAGCACCTTCGACATTGTCGACAAACAGGAATTCCGGATAGACAAAAACGTTATTCTGCTCGTCCATATCATATGCACCTACCATCAGATAGAGGTAAGGACTGAACGGGAAATCCTCAGACACCAGAATGCTGTTCAGATCTTCCAGAGTAGCTGCTCCATTGATCTTGTCAAGGTAAGGCTGCAGCTGTGAGATGCCTGCTGCCTCCAGTGCTTCCAGATCTGACGCCTGCTGGTAGAAGATCTGTAACTGTTCCAGTTCCGCATCGGTGCAGTTCCCATCCGAAGCTTTCAGTGATCCTTCTTCAATCGCGGATGCGGCATAATCTGCAATGATGCTCTGATTCGTCAGCAGCATATTATACATCTGGCCCTGATTCGCCATGAGCTCATCATAGTTATAGTGAAGATACAGGTCGTCCTTCACATCAGGCGCTTCCCCGGGAAGATTACCGGTGATGATACTGTCGATCCAGGGAGATCCCATCTGGGCTGTTTCCACAGCTTCAGCCGCTTCTGTATTATTATCCGCTTCACTTTCTGCCGCTGCACTGCCAAAAACTCCGGTTGTAAGCAGCAATGACAGGGACAATCCCAGTACAAGACAGTTCTTGAGTTTTTTTATCATCCTTACACATCCTCCTTGCCCTGTTGACAAAACTAATAGTATTCTCTGACAGTTTACTATATGGAGTCCATCCAATGTCCCACACGCCCAGAGAGGCATGACTATTAATTGAAAACTAGCCGTATAAGAAAAAGTCAGAGAGATTCAGAGTCCTTTTTTTCGTGCATAATAATGAACTGGAGATATTTGTTGTTGTTGTACCTGCAGGACCATGATATATTTGAATAGATAACAAAATCCGTCTAAGTGCGAGTTTTTACGTTGAAGCTTTGATTTGAAGAATCTATGAAGGTAAAAAAAATGAAGGCTGATTACAGGATACATTGTAAAGTGAAAAGAATTTTTGTAACTACTGTTTTTGTCATGTTGATGTTTGCCTGCAATGCTGTTATTACTCAGGCAGAAACGTCTAGTCCAAGCTTAAGTGAACCTGCCGCAGATAGTCCGTATTATTCTGCTGACGGCAGACTTCATCCAGATGGATCTGCATCGGGAGAAGCGAGTTTTGCTGACGGCGTGTATTATATCGCATCAAAACTTAATATAAACATGAGGTTTGATGTGGCTTATGGAGGCACCAGTAATGGTACGAATCTTTGGCTGTATAGTAGTAATGAAAGTATTGCGCAGCAATTTAGAATAACCAGGCAATCAGACGGAAAGACATACCGCCTGCAGGCCGTATGCAATGACCTTTACATAGATAATGGGGGCAGTTCAGCCAACGATTTTAACACCCATATGTGGGAATGGGAGAATACAGGAGCCCAGTTGTGGTATATAACAGATGCTGGGAATGGATGGTATACTTTCGTCAATCATGACTCAGGGCTTGTTTTAGATGTGCAAAATGGAAACACAGCCAATGGGACTAATATTCAGCAACACACAAGCAATGGAACGGATTCGCAAAAGTTTCGATTAATCCCTGTAGGAAATGCCGATATTTCTGACGGTGTATATAATATTGAATCAAAACTGAATACAAATATGTGTCTCGATGTGGCTGGTGCCAAAACTGGTAATGGTACAAATCTATGGCTGTTTCATAATCATCGTAGTAAAACCCAGCAGTTTCGAGTGACCAAACAATCAGATGGAAAGACATACCGTTTGCAGGCGGTATGCAATGACCTTTACATAGATAATGGAGCCAGTTTAGACATCGATTTTAATACCCATATGTGGGAATCGATAAGTACAGGTGCTCAGATGTGGTACATAATAGATACCGGGAACGGCTGGTATTCTATCATTAATCACGATTCAGGGCTTGCATTGGATGTTGAAAATGGAAATGCATCCAGCGGAACAAATATACGACAACATACATATAATGGAAGCGATGCGCAAAAATGGAGGTTTGTACACGCACACACTTTGACCGAGGTTGCCTCAAAAGCCGCCACGACGACTTCGAAAGGAAACATTGAATATTGGAAGTGTGATTCCTGTGGTAAGTTGTTTGAGGATTCTAAGGGAGAAAAAGAGATATCCTATGCACAAACTGTGATTTCAAAGCTTCCTGACAATCAGACAGGCGAAAGCACTCAGCCGAGCAAAACCGACAAGAATGACAAGACAGGCGTGAGCACTCAGCCGAGCAAAGACGACAAGACAGGCGAAAGCACTCAGCCGAGCAAAGACGACAAGACAGGTGTAAGCACTCAGCCGAGCAAAGACGACAAGACAGGCGTAAGCACTCAGCCGAGCAAGACCGACAAGACAGGCGTAAGCACTCAGCCGAGCAAAGACGACAAGACGGGTGAAAGCACTCAGCCGAGCAAAACCGACAAAACAGGCATAAGCACTGAGCAGAGCAAGACCGACAAGACAGGTATAAGCACTGAGCAGAGCAAGACCGACAAGACAGGTATAAGTACTGAGCAGAGCAAAACCGACAAGACAGGCATAAGCACTGAGCAGAGCAAGACCGACAAGAACGACAAGACAGGTATAAGCACTGAGCAGAGCAATACCGACATGAACGACAAGACAGGCGTAAGTACTCAGCCGAGCAAGACCGACAAGACAGGCATAAGCACTGAGCAGAGCAAGACCGACAAGAACGACAAGACCGGTATAAGCACTGAGCAGGGCAAGACCGACAAGAACGACAAGACAGGCATAAGCACTGAGCAGAGCAAGACCGACAAGACAGGTATAAGCACTGAGCAGAGCAAAACTGACAAGACCGACAAGACAGGCGAAAGCACTGAGCAGAGCAAAACTGACAAGACCGACAAGACAGGCGTAAGCACTGAGCAGAGCAAGACTGACAAGACCGACGAGACAGGCGAAAGTACTGAGCCGAGCAAAACCGACAAGAAAGATAAGACAGGCGAAAGCGCTGAGCCGAGCGAAGCTCAGACAGACGTTCAGGAATCTGATGGTGATGCAATCAGCTGGTATTTTATCAGGAAGTCCTGGGAGGATGCCAAGAGTCAGAAGGGAGCATATAAGAACCTGGACAAAGCGAAGAAGTACGTGGATCAGAATCCGGGATATAAGGTGTTCGATAAGGACGGCAAGGTGGTGTATGAGCCGGATTCGTCGGAACTTGAGGTGAAGGTGCCATTTATGGTGAATGTCGATATCCCTAACCTGAATATCCGGACGGGTCCTGGGGATGAATATGACTGGGTTAAGATCTGTCCGGCAGGGGTCTATACGATCACGGAAGTGAAAGCAGGTCAGGGTTCTGAAGCTGGATGGGGAAGACTGAAGAGCGGAATTGGATGGATCTCGTTGGACCTTATCTCCATAATCTAATGATTTAAAAAATGAAGCCCGTGTGCACGGTCATTTATGATTGATTGTACGCGGGCTTTATGCTTTTATGTTTAAAATCTGTTAGATCTGCATGTACGGGTAAAATATAAATGGCTGGTGGCGTAATCCGGAAAAAGGGGTAAAAAAGGGGTGAAAAACCCTATGTGACATAAATGTGACAATCCTCCTGTTATGATGTGTTCATCAAAAGAAAAAAACAAATTCTAAATATATCGAACACATTCAAGGAGGAAATGAAAATGAAAAAGTCACTTAGAAATCTCATAGTCGGAGCAGTCATGGCAGCAACCGTTATCACAGCATCGGCAACAGCATTCGCCGGACAGTATGTTCAGACAGATATGAACTTCCGCAGCGGCGCAAGCAAGACCTGTGCGAGCATTGGATCTGTTCCGGCAGGAGCTGAGGTTGAGGTTCTTGGATCCACCAACGGCTGGGATCTGGTGAAATACAATGGAAAGACGGGTTACATCCACGGTGGAAACCTGGGATCTTCCTACACTGTGAAGCCGCAGCAGATACAGCCTCAGCAGCAGAACAGCTACAGCTCCACGCAGAACTACTTCGACAACAACTGGACCAATACAGCAGCTAACATGAACGCGAACGCGAGTGTAAACACATGGAAGACCGTCAGCGTCGCCAGCGGATACCTGGCACTGAGAAATGATGCCACCTATGATCAGTCTAACGAGATCGGTCAGCTGAACAATGGCGACCGTGTTGAGATCGAAGGCACCGGAGCAGCAGGAAGCTACGTATTCGTCTACAGCCCGAAGTACGATCGCTGCGGATGG
>CADCII010000009.1:16898-108061 GCA_902801515.1 uncultured Lachnospiraceae bacterium | reverse complement strand
GCAAGGTCTGCCATCTGCACTTCTTCCTTGCTGACGGTTCCGCTGACTTCTCCGTTTCTCATGATCACGATCCGGTCCGCAACCTGCATGACCTCTCTCATCTTGTGAGTGATAAAGAAGACGGAATTGCCCTCCTCGACAAAGCTTCGGATGAACTCCATCAGAGTGTCGATCTCCTGAGGCATCAGGACCGCGGTAGGCTCATCCATGATCAGGATCCGGGTATCCCGGTAGAGTGCCTTCATGATCTCAACCTTCTGCTGCATACCGACCGGAAGATCCCCGACCTTCGCCTTCGCGCTGACGCCGAAATGATAGCGGTCGGACAGTTCCTGGACTTTCTTCTCCTCGGCAGCATAATCGATCTTGCCCTTCACATTTCCCAGGATAATGTTTTCTGTGACTGTATGTGCCCCGACGAGGGAGAAATGCTGCTGGATCATGGAGATTCCCAGCGCCATGGCATCTCTCGGCGTCGTTATATTCTGTTTAACTCCGTCAACCCGGATCTCTCCGGACGTCATGTGATAGATCCCGTACAGGATATTCATGATCGTACTCTTGCCGGCGCCGTTTTCGCCGAGCAGAGCAACGACTTCGCCCTTGCGCAGCTCGATGGAGACATCGTGGTTGGCCAGCACTTTCGCGAACCGTTTGCTGACGCGGTCGATCTCTACCACAGGCGGCTGTGCTTTCTGTTTCTGTTCCATAAAGGTCCCCCGTAATCTAAAAACAGGCAGAGCAATTCAGCCCCGCCTGCCTGTCCGGGTGCGGACGAAAGCCGTCCCGCACCCGGTCTGTTATATCTGATTTACTGCAGACAGCAGGCTGACTTAGTCAATTACTCAGCCTCAGTCTCTGCTGCTCCGCCGAAGAACTGCTCAAAATCAACTTCGCCATTCGAGATCGCACTGGTTGCGTCCACAAGAGCTGCATGGCACTCTTCACTGATCTGATCGGTTTCGATGACTTCGAAGACACCTTCCGCTACACCGATATCGGTCTTGCCGGTCCAGCTGCCGTTCAGGATATTCTCGACAATAGTCGGATATACAGCTGCCCAGTTCATGGAAACGGAAGCTACTACGCAATCAGATTCGCCGTTCTTGTCAGCAGAGAATCCAACGAACTTCACACCCTTCTCTTCTGCTGCCTGGATAGCACCGGAAGTTCCCTCGTTGGAATAGCAGAATACGGTGTCTGCGCCATTGTCGATCATGGAAGAAAGCAGATCCTTGGTCGCGGAAACATCCGTCCAGCTGTCTACGAACGCACGGGTCGCTGCAGCGCCTTCGATGCCGCGCTCACCTGCGATCTTGGTTGCCATTGCTTCGTAGGTGTCCATCAGTTTGACCATCGGGTCATTGGACTGGCCGCCGGTAACAGCGAACTGGCCGTTCTCGGTGGTGTAGCCGGCGATGATGCCTGCCAGATAGGATCCTTCATACTCTTTCGGGAATACCGGGATCTGGTTCGGGAAATCAGAGATCTGGCCGTTGATCGCGCAGAAAATGGTGTCCGGATAGTTCTCGGCAACAACCGTTGCGGATTCATCCCACTGAGATCCTGCTGCCATGATCAGGTCGTAGCCTTTCTCAGCATATTCAGTAAAGGTGGACTCATACTCTTCTGCCGGCACGCTCTCAACAACATCGATCGTAACGCCGAGTTCTTCTTCAGCTGCCTTCGCGCCTGCATTGTTCGTCGCATTCCATCCCTGGTCATCAATCGATCCCGGAAGAAGAAGAGCAATCTTCTTATCCGCAAGATCTTCTGATGCAAATGCGCTGATGGTCATTCCTGCTGCGAGAACTGCTGTCATGACAACTGCCAATAC
The DNA here is from genome assembly GCA_902801515.1 of uncultured Lachnospiraceae bacterium. Taxonomy (GTDB): domain Bacteria; phylum Bacillota; class Clostridia; order Lachnospirales; family Lachnospiraceae; genus Porcincola. The sequence continues at coordinate 106,224 of CADCII010000009.1, read as the reverse complement.
TTTCTTCATGTTTCTGCCTCCTTTTCACATTCTCCCGCCCAAGGGGCTCCTGAGATACCAAGGCAACAAAACCAATGTTTACGTAATTCGTTTTGCTGCACATTACAATAAAAATTATACAACCAACCGGTGTGATGTCAAGAAACTTTGTTAGTTTCGCACAAAACAGCCTCCATCATCCACTCATAGATCTGGGCTGCTGAGAACAATTCGTCAACTGATACATATTCGTCGATGGTGTGGGCGATATTCTCTTTGGACGGACCCATTCCCAGCGCAGGGATCCCGGCTTCGCCGCAGTAATGGCTTCCGTTGGTGCAGAAACTGTACTTCGTGATCTCCGGTTCATAGCCATGGGAGCGGAAACCTTCCATCACACTCTGCACTGCAGGATGGTCTCTCTCCAGCAGCCATGCCGGGAAGAAACGCTCGGCGCTGATCTTTTCTCCGGTGTAACAGGTCTCTTCTCCGGACGCGTAGGAGACATTTCCTCTGAAAGACGGATCTTCTTCATGAAGCTCTTCCAGGATTTTCCTGATCGGGGCCAGGACACTCTCTTTTGTCTCCCCGACAAGGAGCCTGCGGTCATAAGTCGCAGAGCAGTATTCCGGGACCACTGATTTACCCGGGTATGGCAGGGACTTGATATCTGTCAGTTCAAGGATACCTTTCCCCAGGAACTCATGCACGGATGGTGCCAGAGCGTGGATGCGCTCCACAGCCCTGCACATGGAATAAGCTGCGTTGACGCCTTTTTCCGGATTGGAGGAATGCGCAGGAACTCCGTATGTCTCCAGCAGGATCTCTGCCCTGCCCCTCTGTCCGATCTTCAGCTTCAGTTCCGACGCTTCCCCGATGACCACCAGGTCCGGCTTAAGGTCACGGCTGACTGCCCTTGACGCGACGCCTTCAAAGCATTCTTCGTGGACGATCCCTGCCACGGCAACCCGCCCGGCAAAATCTCTTCCTGTATCTTTCGCAAAAAAGCCTGCCGCCGCAGCCATACAGGCAAGAGCACATTTCATATCCGACGTGCCGCGGCCGTACATGATGCCATCCACGATCTCTGCTCCGAAGGGATCATGCTTCCATGAGCCCGGATCCTGGACCGGAACCGTATCCATGTGTCCGTCAGACAGGATTGTCGGCCCGGGGCGATTTCCGTTAATTATGCAGATCAGGTTCCCGTACTCATCCGTGCGGACCTCGTCAAACCCGGCTAACTTGCAGAACTCTCCAAGCCTCTGCGCGACCCTGTCTTCTTCTCCTGAATAGGAGCGGATCCGGATCAGGTCTCTGCACAGATCCAGTACCTGCTGTCTCCTCTCTTCACTCAACTGCTCTGTCATACCTGGCATCCTCCTTTTTTGATCATATATCTTTATCAACGCATCTTTATCGGTCACTCTTCAGCATTTCTCCCGCTCCTGTTCCTGTCCACCGGTCCTGTATCACCACCGGCACTCCTGCCGTAAACACATGATCAAAACCTGTACACAGCTGATCCGGATGGCTGAAGGTGGCATGTGACTTCAGGTTCTCCAGATGAAATACACAGATATCCGCTTCTTTCCCTGCCTCCAGGACGCCCCTGTCCAAATGGATTATCCCGCACATATTTGATCAGGAATCTTGGAAATGAATCGTATACTCTCGGATGACAGTGTCCGCCCTCCGGGTAGATCGCGTCCGAGATCAGGCTGCACGTTTCATTTTTCAGAAAATCGATCAGGTCCTCCTCACAGCCGTACGTATCCAGCATCGCGCACTCGCAGCGCTCAGCCAGGAGGATGTCATACAGTGTGTCATAGGGATCCTGGTTACGCTCTCCGGCGATCTCCAGGATGGTCCGCCCCTCAAACGGGGCAAACTCAGCAGATCTTGTGCCTATAGCCATAATGTTCTCAAACCCGGCAAGTTCCACGATATTTTCATACTCGCCGGAAGGCTTCTTCAGCTCCTGTGTGATCTGTCTTCTCACGGACGGATCGGCCAGATACTCCAGGAGCGCCTGTGTCCCTTTGCTCTGGAAACGTGGCGGGATCAGGTGTACAAGCTGTGTGGAGCCTGTGATATAGGGGTAGGCGTCCATCGTGACATCCAGGCCCCCTTCCCTGGCCTTCTGGACCTGCTTAAGTTCCGTCTTGCAGGTGACCCTCCAGTTGCGTTTCCCGATGCATTTCATATGGCTGAGATGAAGGGGCACGTCAAGAGCCCGGCAGACTCTTATCATCTCTGCCACCGCCTTATCAGAGCCGTCGCCTTCGGTCCGGATGTGGACCGCGACCGCTGTGTCCCTGCCCCGAAGCGGTTCCAGAACTCTCACAAGACCTGCTTCGTCATAGGCATATTCCGGCTCATATCCGATTCCCAGGCTGACGCCCACAGCACCTGCGTCCAGAGACTGCACGATCTTCTGGCGGATCTGCTCCTCCTCGTCCTCAGTGAGAGGCTGCGAGCCATAGCCTGCTACACTTGCCCGTACGGTCCCTCCGCCCACTAGCATTCCTGTGTGGACGCTGCGCTTCACTTTCCGGAGGCTGGACAGGTATGCCTCCATGGAAGAGGCGGGATCTACCGCCTGCTCTTCTCCCTGAAAAGCAGTCCGCGGCTTTTACGACAGAAGTGATCCCCTGCCGGCAGAGAAGTTCATCATCTCCGCGTGTCAGTGCCTTCCAGTCGCCGTGCCTGTGGATATCGACAAACCCGGGTGTGATATATCCGCCCTGCGCATCCACGACAGCCGCATTCTGTGCTGCCGCCGCCGCATGAGCGTTATCCTTTCCGGGAAAAACAGCTTCTATCTTACTGTCCTTAATCAAAACAGAACCCGCAAAACACTTTTTGCCGGTTCCGTCCGCGATCACTCCGTTACGGATCAGATATCGCATGATTTTCTCCTTTTTCAAGACTGCTGCTTTTATCTATGATTTCACCTGTCCTTCAACATCACTTCTCCTGCTTCTGGAACGCTTCTCTTTCCTTTTTAAGCTCTGTCTGGAGCATTTCCCCCGTCCAGTAACGGCTGGTCGGAGTCTCCACCGCTTTCAGCGCTATACGAAGGTTAGTCTCTTTCAGTCCTTCCAGAAGGCGGTTGAACTGTTTTTCTGTGAATCCGGACATCACGATCATCTCTTCACTGACCGGCTGTGTACTCATCTGCCCGGCCATCGCCCCGGCGCCTGCTGACAGTTCCTTCAGGTCAGCCGTCCCGGACAGCAGGCCTACAGGCGCGCCATAAGAAGAAGCATCCACCCGGACCGGTTCTATGTCCAGTGCTGCGCACAGGCCTTCGAGCGCCTGTGTCCTGACTTCATCCATATGGTATATCAAAAGCTTTGCCGCCATAATCAAACCTCCTGCAGCCGGTTCATTTTCCGTCCCACATATCCCAGTAGGCCCCGGTATCGGGCATATTCTCATCCTTTGCCAGGCCTTCGCAGAGTGCAATGATACCGGACTCTTCGCGGTAGGAGAGCGGATTGCCGTGATAGTCGGTGATCCTCCCGCCTGCCTCTTCAAGAATAACACTTCCTGCGGCAAAATCCCACAGCCCCAGTTTCATTTCACAATACCCGCCGGCGCGGCCGCTCGCGACCATGCACAGATTGTATTCCGCGCTGCCTGTGCTGCGGTAACCCTGACACCTCTCCTGGAACGCAGCGGTCAGTTTCTGGCTGACTGCAAATGCGCTCATGGAGAATCCGGAGGTTCCGGTCAGCATGATATTCTCAGACAGCCCCTGCCTGGAGGAATGGATCCGTCTGCCGTTTTCATAAGCACCGCAGCCTCGCTGCGCACTGAACAGCTGATCTGTGACCGGCGCGTAGACAACGCCTGCCCAGGGCTGTCCGTCTTTAAACAGTCCTATGGACGTGACATGCGGGTGCATATTATGTATAAAGTTCGTCGTCCCGTCGATGGGATCGATCACGAACAGATATCCTTCCTCATCGCCGGGCACAAAGCGGTCCATCCCGCTCTCTTCTCCTAAGAACCGGGCGTCCGGAATGATCTCCCGGAGTCTCCTGGTCAGAAATTCCTGCACCATCGTGTCATATCTGGTGACAAAATTGGCACGCCCTTCTTTATTCTCGACCCCGAGCTCTGTGCCGTGGGCAGAACGGATGATCTCACCGGCTTCTCTGGCTGCCTGTTCTATCTCCTGTACGATCCGGTCCATAAAACTCTCCTGTGCATTCTGTCTGAACACTGCTGTCCCTGTAACTGCTGCCTGCGCCTTCACTGTCCGTCTTCTGAAGAATCGCCCTCCAGAAGCTGTGCGTACACTTCTCTCTTCGTGATCCCGCGGTCCTTCGCCACGGCTTTCATGGCTTCCTTCCGGTCCATTCCGCTCTCCTGGTACCTGCGCATATGCTCTTCCAGCGTAAGCTCCGAGCGGACAGCCTCCTGCCGGCTCGCGATCAGCTCTCTGCGGTCCCTTCCCGCGATCACCAGGACATACTCTCCTCTGGGCTCCTGCTCATGATACAGATCGAGCGCACCTGCAATGGTTGTCCGGAAGATCTCTTCATGCTTCTTGGTCAGTTCCCTGCAGATACTCAGGGAGCGGTCTCCCAGAGTGTCCAGCAGGATCTGCAGCGTCTTCTCAAGACGGTGCGGAGCCTCATACAGAACGATGGTCCTGGTCTCTTCCTTCAGCTCCTCAAGGACAGCGTCCCTCTCCTTCTTCTCTGAGGGCAGAAACGCCTCGAAACAGAATCTCCGCGTAGCCTGCCCTGAGGAAATGAGCGCGTTTACAGCTGCGCACGCCCCCGGGACAGGTACCACCTGTATGCCGGCCTCCATTGCCATCTGAACCAGGACTTCGCCCGGATCGGAGATGCCGGGCGTTCCTGCGTCAGTGACGCAGGCAACCGTCTGTCCGGCGAGCATCCTGTCCACCAGTGTTTTCGCTTTCGCCACTTTATTGTACTCATGGTAACTGGTCATCGGCGTGTGGATATCAAAATGATTGAGAAGCCTGATGCTGCCCCTGGTATCCTCCGCCGCGATCAGGTCCGCTTCCTTCAGCACCCGGATCGCCCGGAAGGTCATATCCTCCAGATTCCCGATCGGCGTTGCCACCAGATATAACATTCCGCAGTCAGCCATACAGTTCCCGGACCTCCTGTGTATAGATTCCTTTTCCCTCATAGATGATCAGCGGGCTTTCCACATGGATATAAGGCTTTCCGCCCTTTGATGCTTCGATCAATACCATGTTGGCCTCCCGGTCCGCATAAGGATGCACCATCCGCATCCGCTTGATCTCAAGATCACGGGCGGAAAACGCGCGGAAGATATCTCCCAGCCTGTGAGGTCTGTGGACCATGAATACCCGTCCCCCGAAGCGAAGAGCCGAAGAGGCGGCAGCTGCCACATCTTCTATTCCGCACAGCACTTCGTGCCGGGCGATCGTCTTTGCGTAATTCTCACCGGTCAGCCCGGCGCCGCCGGTCATATAGGGCGGATTAACCGTCACGATATCAAAAGAAGCAGGCGCGATCTGACCGCATTCCTGCCTGATATCATGTTCTATAAAGCGGATACGGTCCTGCTGCCCGTTCATGAGGGCGCTTCTTCGGGCCATATCCACGCATGTATTATTGATCTCAACACCTGTAAAATGAACTCCCGATCCCTGCATTCTTGCATCCAGAAGGATCGGGATCACGCCGTTTCCGGAACAAAGGTCAAGTACCTTCGCCCCGGCGCTGATCTTAGGCTGCGCAAATGCCGCAAGCAGAACTGCGTCCATTCCGAAACAGAACAGTTCTTCATTCTGGATAATACGGCAGCCGCAGCGCTGCAGATCATCGATACGCTCACCCGGCCGCATAATCGGTTCTCCCGGCCGTTCAGTCTCCCTGTGTCCCACTGTCTGCATAGATCTTCATCTCACTGGTATGCTTGGTTTCGCCGGAACGGCGGGATCTGCGGCGGCGGTGCTTCTTCCCCGCAGCCTTGTCACCATTCTTACTGCCGTTTTTCTCGTCAGTCCTGTCGCTGTTCTCCGCGTCCTGGCCGGCAGGTCTGTCAGCAGCCTGCTCAGGTGCTGCGGCTGCAGCGTCAGCCTTGTGTTTTCTTTTGCGGGATTTCTTTTTATTCTCTTTATTATTCTCTCCGGCAGAAGCGCTCTCTTCCTGGGCGGCATCCTTCTTCGGTTTCTCCGCTCCTGCGCTCTTTGCCGGCTTTGCAGCCTGCTCAGGCTTCTTATCTTCCTTTTTGTTCTTATTTTTCTCCTGGCCCTGGGCAGACGGATCTTTCTTCTTGCGGGGCTGGAACGTCAGGTCTTCCACAGAGAAATACTCCAGTTCCTTCGAATCTTCCTCTTCGAAGAGTACCCTCACTCTCTGGCGCAGGACATCCAGTTCCACGACTTTTCCGCTGCGGTTGTCCGCAGTGACTGCCTCGGCACCCATTTTCGGCATCTTCGCATTCAGGAACTCATACGTTTCCTCTTCATTTTTCAGACAGCACATCAGCCTTCCGCAGGCACCCGATATCTTCGCGGGATTCAGGGAAAGGTTCTGCTCCTTTGCCATCTTGATGGAGACCGGTTGGAACTCTCTGAGATAAGTAGCGCAGCAAAGCTCTCTTCCGCAGGTGCCGATCCCGCCCAGCATGCGGGTCTCGTCCCTGACACCGATCTGGCGCAGTTCTATGCGCATATGAAATACAGCTGCAAGGTCCTTGACCAGTTCACGGAAATCCACTCTGCCGTCCGCAGTGAAATAAAACAGCATCTTGCTTCCGTCAAACGCATACTCCGCGCCGACCACCTTCATGTCAAGCTCGTGTTCGTGCACCTTCTCACGGCAGACCTTCAGCGCTTCCTTCTCCTTCACCCGGATCTCCGACATCTGCGCCTCATCTTCTTCCGAAGCAATGCGCAGCACATCGCGCAGCGGCTGCGCGACCTGGTCGTCCGCTACCATCTTGCAGCCTGTCGTGATCACGCCGTATTCCGGTCCTTTTGATGTCTCAACGATTACGTGATCCCCGACACGCAGGGTAAAGTCCTTCGGACCGAAATAGTAAACCTTTCCTGCATTGCGGAATCTCACGCCAACAATCTTAATCATACTGAAAATATCCTTATCCGTAAAAAGGGGTCAGACACCTGACCCCGACAATGACTGTTCTTTCCATGCTGTTTCATCCTGATCTGTATCAGACGTACGCTGTCAGATCTTCTGCAGATCCTGCAGCGCATTATCCGACAGGATGACCTTCATGTGCTCACGGAAAAACTCATCCATTCCGGTTGAGTAGTCCATAGGCATCGAGTATTCGGAGAGCACGTTGCATATCCGGTTGAACTTCTCCGGGTCTGTATCCATCTTCCTGATCAGGAGATAGTAGGCACCGTCATCCGGATTCTTGTAGAGAGAATTCCATCCCTCATATCCGTCCCCGATCCCTTTCGCAGCACGGATCACGTTATCCAGCGAGCGGAAGAGATAGAATCTTGTATATTCGTAGATCTCATCCGGCGTCAGCTCTCTCACGGCCTCCGGCACAGAATCTGTCTTCAGGTCGCCCTGGCCTCTGCCGGTCCTGCGCGAACCCTTCCTGTTCTGTCCACCGGCACTTTCGCCCTTCGGATCCTTCGCACTCTTCTTATCGCCGGAAGAAGAGCCCTGCATGCCGCCGCGCGCCTGCGTAAATCTCTTCAGGAGATTCAGCACATCATCCGCCCCCGTCAGGGATTCTGCCAGAGATGCGAATGTGTTCTCTTTTCCTCCCGACGGATCGGCAGAAAAACGAGAGAACCTCGTATCGAGCTCCTCCGGATCATCCACGCGGGTTATGATCAGTACGAGCTGTTCTTGTCCCGTGGGAACCGCTTCGACCATCAGGGGATTGTTGTTGTAATCAAACCCCAGTTCCTCAGCAGCCTTCATCAGCATATCGCGGAACAGTCCGCGTGCCTTCTCCCCGCCGTACACCAGCTCCGAGAGCCGGATCTTCCGGTCCTCGAGATCTTCCTTCGTCAGGATGCAGCGTATTTGTCTGTCATTAATCTTTTCTATTTTCATGGACACCCCACCTTGTTGCAATCATTATAGCGATAACCACCGTTTTGTAAAGAAGTTTCGGCAAACCTGTGGTAAAATGATTTTCATGAGCCTGTATGAGAAGTTAACTGAATACTGTGCGTCGGATGTTTATCCGTTCCATATGCCCGGGCACAAGCGCAGAGCCTGCTCCATGCAGGACCCGTTTTCCTTCGATATTACGGAGATCGACGGCTTCGACAACCTGCACCATGCAGAAGGCGTTCTGAAAGAAGCCCGTGAGCGCGCCGCTGATCTGTACCACAGCAGCGAGACTCATTTTCTGGTAAATGGGAGCACCGCGGGTATTCTCAGTGCGATCCTGGCCTGCGTCCCTGTGGGAGGCCTTCTTCTGATGGCCAGAAACAGCCACAGGTCAGCCTACAACGCCGTCTCACTCAGGGATATCCGGACAGAATATCTGTATCCGGCTGAGGGACACATTCCGCCTGATACGGCATCATGCCATTCATATACAGAATCATATATGGACATCAACGGTCCGATCGACCCTGCCGATGTAGAGAAGGCTCTGTCAGTCCCCGGCCGGGAACTTCCTTCCGCCGTCTTTCTGACCTCGCCAACCTATGACGGAATTGTAAGCGACGTGAAAGCGATCGCAGATATTGTCCACCGGTACAGGATCCCGCTGATCGTGGATGAAGCGCACGGCGCTCATTTCGGAATGCATCCCGCCTTCCCGGAGTCATCCGTGGCGCTGGGAGCGGATATCGTCATCCACAGCCTTCACAAGACCCTGCCGTCCCTTACACAGACAGCACTGCTGCATGTGAACGGAGACCTTACAGACCGCAGAAAACTTCGCGCCATGCTGTCCGTCTTCCAGACCAGCAGTCCCAGCTACGTGCTGATGGCTTCCATAGATTCCTGCATCCGGCAGCTGGCTGAGCATGGAGACGAACTCTTTGATCATTATATCCACATTCTGTGTCATTTCCGTGAGCAGGCACAGTTTGAGCTGATTGAGGTCCTTCGGACGGATGATCCCTCCCGGATCCTGCTCCGCCCGCGGAACATAAGCGCCCGGAAGCTGTATGAGCTTCTGCGTGACCGGTATCATCTGCAGCCTGAGATGCTCGCTCCTTCCTATGTTCTGATGCTGACCTCTGTCTGCGACAGCGAGGAAGGCTTCGACCGCCTGCTGCAGGCACTTAAGGAGATAAATGAGCTGCCCCCGCAGGAATGCCCTGATCTTTGTCGGGATCATCTCGAGGACTCCGGAGATAACCGTAAAGTCTTAGCGGATGCCTGTGAAGTTCCCGGTGATGCTGCCGCTGCACCCGCGGATCGACCCGTCGTTCGCCTCTCTGTTTACCATGCGCTGAACTCACCTCAGTGCAAAGTGGATATACATGAAGCAGCGGGACATATCAGTGCGGAATACCTGTATCTCTATCCGCCCGGGGTGCCTCTGGTTGCTCCCGGAGAAGAAATCACGCCCGGTCTCATCAGACTGGCTGAGAGACTAACGGAAGATGGATATGAACTGCAGGGAACCGAAGACTATACACTTTCTTCCATATGGATCATAAAGGAGGATACATAAAAGCGTGAATCACATATTTTATCTCATGGGAAAAAGCGCGTCCGGCAAGGACACCATCTATGAAGCTCTCCTTTCCGACGCCTCACTGCACCTGTCTCCTCAGATCCCCTGGACGACACGTCCGATCCGGGCAAAGGAAAAAGAAGGTGTGGAATATCATTTTACAGATGCCGCAGGTCTTAAGGCACTTGAAGAGGCAGGCCGCGTGATCGAGCAGCGTACCTATCAGACAAAACACGGTCCGTGGACTTATTTCACTGTAGATGAGGGCGATATGGGAGGCGATCTTCTCGGGATCGGCACTCTGGAATCCTATCTGCGGCTTCGCAGTTACTACGGAAAAGAGCGGGTGATCCCGGTCTATGTGGAAGTCGATGACGGTATCCGCCTGGGCCGCGCCCTTAAGCGGGAAGGCAAACCGGGCAACCACAAGTATGAAGAGATGTGCCGCCGTTTTCTTGCTGACCAGAAGGATTTCTCTGAAGAAAACCTCCGGAAGGCAGGCATCACCAGACGTTTTTCCAATAACAGCGACCGCAGTGAGTGCATCAGTGAGATCGCCGCATACATCCGCAGCATACAGGAGGCAGAGTAATGGCTTCTTTCAGGGATATAACCGGCAGCAGAAAGGCCGTCATCCATCTGAAGCGCGCGATCCTGGCAGACCGGGTCAGCCATGCATATCTGATCTGCGGGGACAGTTCCTCCGAAAAACAGGATCTGGCTGAGGCATTTGCGCAGACCCTTCAGTGCACGACTCTGGACAGCCTTCTTCATACCCCTTCCTACGAGAGCGATGACGCCGGCGCCGGAGCACGAAGATCCCTTCCGGAAACGCCGGACTTCAGGTCTTCGATCTCTCCTGACGCGATTGACGCCTGCGGAACCTGCCGCAGCTGCGTTCAGGCGAAGGATCACAATCAGCCGGATCTGCTAACCTGGACCCACGACAAACCAAAAACCTTTTCCGTCGAAGACGCCCGCCGTCTGGTTGACGACATCCAGATCCGCCCATTTAACAGCACCCGTAAGGTCTATATCATTCCGGACGCCCACCTGATGAACACGGAAGCACAGAACACGCTTCTCAAGACCTTGGAGGAGCCGCCGGAATACGCAGTGCTCATTCTTCTGGCGGACTCTGCGGACATGATGCTGGAGACCATCCGTTCCCGGTGTGTCATCCTCGAACTGGACTCCGCCGGGCATGCGCTCACCGAAGACGCTCTGTCCCTTGCGATGAACATTCTTCTCAATGTGAAGGACTGGACACTTCCTGAGATCCTGGAGGCTGTACGTGAACTGTCCGAGTACAAACTGGCTGTCGGAGACTTCACCGACCTGTTCACTTCCTGGTACCGGGATATCCTGTACGTGAAAGCCACAGACGATACCAAAGCGGTCCTTCATAAGGATTTCACACGCGAGATACAGACTGCAGCCTCTCTCATTTCCTATGAAGGAATCCGGAAGATTCTGGACGCAATAGAGACAGCCGGGGCAAGGCTCCGGGCAAATGTGAATTTTGAACTGACCATGGAGCTTCTGCTTCTGGCAATGAAAGAAAGCTAAGACCGGCGGCGCATCACTGCACTGCCGGTCTTTGGTTCTTATCGTCCATTCACAGTCTTCTGATCTCAGGCTTTTTCCTGAAGGTAGGTATTCAGCTTCATAAGCAGAAGATCCGCATCGATACCGTGGACCATCGCAGCCTCTTCAAGGGTCTCAGCCTGTGAAGACGGGCAGCCTACACAATGCATTCCGCCGCTCATAAGTACGCCTGCAAGGCTGTAGTCGATTCCAAGGATCTCACCGATCGTCATATCTTTTGTGATTTCAACCATAATAGTCTCCTCCGTATTGTTTAAAATGAGTCTGAAGGCATTATATACCGCCCTCACGCACAGCGCAAGTACATTTTGCACAATTTAATTTATCTCTGCTCAACGTGCGTTTTTTCCGTCAAACTTGGGTTCGCGGCATCTGTCTAAAATTATCTTGTACTGTCTGTATCTGCTGTATTATTATGTGGACGAGCCCCTAAGGGGAGTAAAAGTGTTATGTATGCAGCATAAAGAATCATCAATAATTAAGAGGAGGAACTGATAATGGCATATACGATTAGCGATGAATGCGTTGCTTGCGGAACCTGTGCAGAAGAGTGCCCGGTTGGCGCTATCAGCGAAGGCGATGGAAAGTATGTTATCGACGCAGATGCTTGCCTTGAGTGCGGATCCTGCGCAGATGCATGTCCGACAGGAGCAATCGAAGCTCCGTGATAATTGAGTTTATTTCTCAATAACAACGATGACCCGTCCTTGTGACGGGTCATTTTTTTATGGCTGGCGTAAAAATGCGCCGTTTTTTTTGACAAGATTTCTCAATAAATCCTGTGCGGTCGTTATGGCGTCCCTCTGCCGGTCAATATTATGTCCTTCCGACCCAGCGGGGTACACGCATTTTCCGGCCGGATAAACGCATTTTCAGGCCGGACGTTGACTGGAATTGTCAGAATTCAGGACAAATTGTATACTGCTCTATGCAACTTACTATATCTCTTATTCTTTATGAGGTGTTTCACATAAAATACATGCGCCAACTTTCGTCTCCGGTTTTCGGAACATTCTATACCTCTGTCAATCTGTTAATCTTCTTCCCATTCTGCTAATGATTTCCCATTTTGATAAAAAAAACGGATTTCGGAAATGCTAATCTTTTCCCATCCCACCCTTATATAGGAAGGAACGGACCTGTTAATCTTTTCCCATCGAGATCCGCAAACCCGCCAGCCATGCGGGTTCCTGTTTTCCGAACAGACGGAAACCGCCTGAAAATGGGAAAACATTAGCAGATTGGACACCCCGTTTTCAGAGGCAAAATGGGAAATTAAGTAACAGGAAAAAAGCCCGATTTTGACGGTTTTTCGGGGAAAATGGGAAAACAATAACATCTTGTCTGAATACTCGATGAATTGTCAGAAAATGTTAATCTTTTCCCATCTTCCCGATTCCCGTTACAAAATGGGAAAACAATAACAGATTTGCTGTTAATCTTTTCCCATCGACATTCATTTTCCGAATATATATATACGGATTTTATGCAGGACGCAATAAAGGAGCAGACATTGCCGCCTGCTCCTGACATTATGAAGGATGAAAGTATTTATATTCCGAGACCTATGTACTTCTCAAAGAAGGCTCTCAGCTTATCAATGATGCCCTGCTTCTTCTTCGCGCGGTTCCCGCCACCGAAACGGCTTACTGCGGGCATGATGTCATCGACGGCCGTGCCGTTCGTTTTCAGGGATCCCGCCTCGAAACTCTCACGGATATACCGCTCCGTTTCTTCCGGCTTCAGACGTTCGTCTTTGATGATATTGTCCAGGTCTTCCTTCTTCTGTCTCTGTACGAACTCCTTCCAGTCTTTGTTTACATCCGTCTTGATGTTGATGGAGTCCAGGAACGCTCTGATCAGTTCCTTCTTTGAACGGAGCTGGATGGAAGAGTCAACCGCTTTCATGATCGCCGCCTCGGCTTCCTTGTCAAGGCAGTTCTCATCATGGTACTTCTGAACAAGGGCGAGGATATAGTCAATATTGACTTCCACCTGTTTAACGAGTTCAATCTCAAAGACGATGTCATCGCTGATATCCTCTTTTTCCACATACCTGCGGAACTTATCATACAGATCGATGTACTCGGACTGGTAATCCTGCATGTCCCTGTCGGACAGGAGCCTTTCCTCCTCGAACCTGTCAAATGCGGACAGGATGTTCATTACCCGGAGAAGAGAACTGTACAGCCCGATGAAATCCTTCTGGGCTTTCTCTCCGACGATCGGTACCCCAACGGGGAATTTCGCCTGCAGCAGCGCAACTATCTCCCTGTAGCCCAGGTGGTGTTTTCCGCTGTCCTCCTCGTACCCCTCGTAATAAGAGTCGTAATCTTTCAGGAGAACGATACTGCTGGCGTTCTCATCCCCGAACAGCGCGATTGCCTCGTTGACCTGGTCTTCCAGGTTGCGGAAGCATACGATATTCCCATAGTTCTTCACCGAATTCAGGATACGGTTTGTCCGGGAGAAAGCCTGGATAAGTCCGTGCATCTTCAGGTTCTTGTCCACCCAGAGCGTATTGAGCGTCGTCGCGTCAAAACCCGTAAGGAACATATTGACAACGATCAGGATGTCCACCTCACGGTTCTTCACCCTCTGGGACAGGTCTTTGTAGTAGTTCTGGAACTTCGCGGCGGAAGTATCGAAGTTCGTGTGAAACTTCAGGTTGTAATCCATAATCGCGGTTTCCAGAGCGTCACGGCTGGACTCGTCCATCCCGTCCGTCTCGAACTCTTCATCGGGGAGGATGTCATCCATCGCCTCGGTATCCTCGTTCGCCGCAAAGCTGTAGATCGTTGCGACGGTCAGATCCATGCCTCTTTCCGCGATCTGTTTTCTGAATTCACGGTAATACTGAATCGACACTGGAATTGACTGCGCGGCGAATATGCTGTTAAACCCGCTTACGTGCTTTCCCTTAAGCACATAGGAGGATGTACGCTTCGTCTTCTGATCATAATGCTCCAACACATAGGATACGACCTCGCGGATCCTTTCGGGCGCGGCAAGGGCGGACTCGCGGTTGATTGCCTCAACCTTTTTGTCCGCACTGTCCTTCATGTGCATGGTATCCACGTAATCGATGCGGAACGGAAGGACGTTCTCGTCATTGATCGCGTTCACAATGGTATATGTATGGAGAGGGGCGCCGGGCTTTCCCGTCTTCGGATTGACGGGACCGCCGAAGAGCTGCGGCGTGGTGGCAACCCTCGGGTTGTCATGCCTTCCCACGTTCTGGGCGAAGATTGGAGTGCCGGTAAAACCGAACAGATAATACTTCTTGAAGAACCTCGTGATCTTATGGTGCATCTCGCCGAACTGGCTGCGGTGGCACTCGTCGAAGATGATGACGATACGCTGGTTCGCGACCCTGTGCCCCTTGTTCTTCGACACGAAGTTCGCCAGTTTCTGTATCGTCGTTATGATGATCCTGTACTCATGCGGGTTCCCGTTCTTATCCCTGTCAGACAGCTGATATTCCAGTACCTTCGTGGAGGTATTGCCGTCGGCCGCGCCTTTCTCAAAGCGGTCGTATTCCTTCATGGTCTGGTAGTCCAGGTCTTTGCGGTCCACGACAAACAGGACCTTGTCGATATACGGAAGATCCGACGCGAGCTGTGCGCCCTTGAACGAGGTCAGCGTCTTGCCGGAACCTGTCGTGTGCCAGATGTACCCGCCCGCTTCCGTCGTGCCTTCATGGTGATAGTTCGTCGCAATGGCGATCTTGTTCAGCATGCGTTCAACGGCCGTGATCTGATACGGACGCATCACCAGGAGCAGTTCTTCGGACGTGAAGACGCAGAACCTGGTCAGGATGTTCAGTACCGTATGCTTCGCAAGGAACGTCTTCGTGAAGTCAATGAGGTCGGGGATGATACGGTTGTTCGCATCCGCCCAGTACGAGGTAAACTCAAACGAATTGCTGGTCTTTTTAGCGGAACCCTTTCCGCCGCCGGACTCTTTGATGCGGCTGATGCGGGTCGTGTTCGAATAATACTTCGTGTGCGTCCCGTTGCTGATGACGAAGATCTGTATGTACTCGTACAGCCCCGCCTGTGCCCAGAAGCTGTCCCTCTGATAACGGTTGATCTGGTTGAACGCCTCCCTTATGGCAACACCCCTGCGTTTCAGTTCGGTATGCACCATCGGAAACCCGTTCACCAGAATGGTGACGTCGTAGCGATTGTCATGCTTCCCGCCGTCATTGACGTACTGGTTGATGACCTGAAGCCGGTTGTTGTGGATACGCTTCCTGTCGATCAGGGTGATGTTCTTTGTAGTCCCGTCATCCTTTTTAAGAACCTGCACGTTGTCCTGCTGGATCATGCGTGTCTTCTCGACGATGCCGTCGTTCGGGTTCGCAAGGACGGTGCTGAAGAACCTTTCCCATTCGCTGTCGCTGAACGTGTAGCCGTTCAGCAGTTCCAGCTGATGCCGCAGGTTGTCGATCAGGTCGCCTTCCGAGTGTATGGGCAGATACTCATAGCCCTGCCGTGTAAGCAGGGCGACAAATTCCCTCTCAAGGTCCGCTTCCGACTGATAGGACTCGGAAGTGGACTTTGACGGAATGTATTCTGAAACTACGGTCGCTTCATCCGTGGAAGCGAGAATGTTGTAAGTGCTCTGTGACATGAAGTATTCCTCGCATTAAAGAATATGCGGTTTAATTGCGTCTCTTAATGCAACTACTGTTTTTATGGTTTCATCCATTAGTTCCGGATAATTATCCTGTTTTTTGAAATTCAATCCTTCGATATGAGTATATATAGCTGAGGCTTTCTTTCCATCAAGCCTATTCCACTCCAGCGCTAACCCGGATGCTCGTTCGATTTCCTGTCTATGACTGTCTAAATGATCGAATAAATCTTTTTCCTTCGGAATCCATAAACCAACTCGAATCCTATGTTCTTTATTTACAAGGTCAATGGAAATATAGCAACGTGAAGACCCGACAGCAACGGTATACCAGTGGTCTGTGCTGGGCTTATGTGTGTTAAACGGCTTTCCTTTTTTTGTAACAACGTCATTGAACATTGTCCAGAATTCAAGGCGCTTTGTCTGGGACTCATTCATATTCCCTTTTTTTACAATAGCTTTGACATTCTTTTCAAAATCATTTGGCTGCTCTATTATTTTGAACATGGGAGCAGGGTTTGAATCTCCTATGGTGTAAGCATGGATTTCTAACAGGAAGAAACTTACATCATCGTCAGTATGCTTATTTAACCACTCTACAGCGCTGGCATGTTCTTCTCTGGCACTTGCCACAATCCAGACTATAACACTTGCATCAAGACCCGATGCATATGTGATTATTTTCCCAAGGTGCTCATGGTTTGTATCTTCAAGTTGGTTTTCAATGAGGACATTCTTTCCGGTCAGCTCGTCCTTACAGATGATATCACAACGATAACTCCCAACAAACTTCTCGGTCTCAATATCAGTCAACGACAGATTGAGCATATCTCCAAGAACTGCAATATTCTCTTCAGAAGCAAGCCATCTTGAGAAATCATACTGTTCATGAGTCCAAATCGTCCGAATGTCGACTTCTGTCATCTGTCCTAATTTCATCAGAGAAGCTCCTTTCTCTTGAAAGACAGCAGTTTGTCTCTGTAGTATTCGTACTGTTTCGTGCGGGCTTCGATTTCAGAAGGAAGACCAGAGGAGATGTTTGTGCATAATACAGAGAAGTTATCAAGAATTTTTACAATCTTACTCTGTTCTTCCTTGCTCACAATCGGGATTTCAATTCCTCGCACTATGTCAGCATTAAGATTCTGGACTGCTCCACCAAAGGACGCTCTTTGTGCCATAACAGCCTGAATGTAACTTGATACAAGAATATGATACAAATAATCGGGCGTGACATATTCATCAAAATCGCTTATAGAAAGCCATCCGTCATGAATACAGCCTTCAATATTCAGGATATATGGTCTTCCAAAACTCATTGAATTGGAAAGAATAAAATCTCCTGGTTTGACAACTCTGGATTTCTTCGCACCCTCTTTAGTGATTTTTTCTGCACAAGAAGTGATATATTTATCTCCAGGCTTAACGTCGCCAATTTTAATCCAATTTACGCCTTCTGCATCATCTGTAACATAGTTCTTTATTGGTCTGGGTGATGCGCCTCTTACAATCGTACAAATCTCTCCGAGAGTTTTCCATTCAACATCTTCCTGACTAAAAGGGAGCAGTTTATTTCTGTAGTATTCATACTGCTTTCTGCGAGCTGAAAGTTCTGCTGACAACTGATTTAAAAGTTCCTGCCGAAGCAATGTGAACCTATCCAGTATGCGAACAATTTCGTGCTGTACCTCCAGAGGAGGTACGGGGACTTCAACTGCGTTCAGTTTGTCCGGCGTTACTTCTATAACTTTCGTTCCATGCGCCAGTTTTTCTTTCTGTGCGAAGAACATAGAAGAATGAAGATAATACACAAGATACTTTGCGTCCTGATTATGATGAATAATGGCAGTGTGGCCGCTGACAGCGGCGGGCTCATCTCCAAAGTAAGCAACGCATTTGCACACGTCTTCTATGTTTTCACTGGTGACAGCCATGACAATATCATTCTTCACAGCATATTTCTGCTTCATGGATATGGCTGGATCAATAAAACTGATTGTTTCATCAACAAATAAGCCATACTTTGTATATATCTGTCCGTAATGAATACACGGAACACCTGTATCCGTAAAATCCTTTTTCTGAAAACTGCCACCCCTTGAGATTGTAGCAATTTCGCCAAACTTCTTGAATTCCACCCCGTCAGGACACAGTTCCTGTATCAGTTCTTCGAGCCTGGTCATACAGTCTGCCCTCCCTCGATCTCAGCAATGATCTTGTCAATTTCATCACGCAGGACCTGTTCCCTGGCAACGATTTCCTTGATCTCGGCGTTCAGCTTTACGATATCAACCTTCTCACGGGTATCCTGCTTCTCAACATAGGTTGACACTGAAAGGTTGTAATTTTCTTCGCCGACCTTATCCGTACTGACCATGTTGACCGTGTATTCCACATCTTCACGGTTCATATAATATCCGTAGATTTTCTGGATGTTCTCTTCCGTCAGTTTGTTTCCGTTTGTTATCTTCACGCACTCACGGGAAGCATCAATGAAAGCCACCCTGTTATCCGGGCGGTTACGCCTCAGAATGAGCAGGCAGGTTGAGATGCTGGTTCCGTAAAAAAGGTTGTCCGGCATCTGTATCACAGCATCAACGTAATTGTTGTCGATCAGATACCTGCGGATCTTCTGCTCGGCACCACCGCGGTAAAGAACACCGGGGAAACAGACGATTGCCGCCGTTCCCTCAGGAGAGAGCCATGAAAGCGCATGCATGACAAACGCCAGGTCGGCCTTGCTCTTCGGAGCCAGTACACCAGCAGGTGAGAACCTTTCATCGTTGATAAGCACGGGGTCTGAATCACCGGGCCAGTGGACGGAATACGGGGGATTCGAGACGATCAGATCGAACGGCTCATCGTCCCAGTGCAGCGGATTGACAAGGGTATCCCCATGGGCGATATCGAACTTGTCGTAGCTGATCTCATGCAGGAACATGTTAATACGGCAGAGATTGAATGTCGTGATGTTGATCTCCTGACCGAAGTATCCCTGTTTCACGCCGTCCATTCCCAGAATCTTCGCACTCTGGAGAAGCAGGGATCCAGATCCGCATGCGGGGTCATAGACCTTGTTGATCCTCGTGCGTCCGGACAAACCAATCATCGTAAGGAGTTTAGACACCTCCTGTGGCGTGAAGTACTCACCTCCAGATCTGCCGGCGTTGGCGGCGTACATACCCATGAGGTATTCGTATGTGTCGCCGAAGGCGTCGATGGCGGTATCATGGCTTATCCCGAAATCAATGCTGTTGATCCCGTTAAGCAGTTTGACCAGTTTGTCGTTCCTCTGTGCGACCGTACTGCCCAGCTTATTGCTGTTCACATCAAAATCTGAGAACAGTCCTTTGAAGTCCTTCTCGGACTCGGAACCCATGGCGGAGTCCTCAATATGGCGGAACACCTTTTCAAGGGTTTCGTTAAGATCGTCGTCATCCTTCGTGCGGGCGACCACGTTGCAGAACAGTTCAGACGGAAGGATAAAGAAACCTTTCTCTTCAATCAGTCCGTCTCTCGCTCCTGCAGCATCCTCGTCCGACATCTGCGTATAGTCGAAGGCGGCATCGCCGGCTTCCCGCTCGCCCTTGTTGATATACTCGGTCAGGTTCTCACTGATATAACGGTAGAAAAGGGTTGTCAGAACATAGTTCTTGAAGTCCCAACCGTCAACAGAGCCCCTAAGGTCATTGGCGATAGCCCAGATTGATTTATAGAGTTCCGCACGTTCCTGTTCGCGCTTTGTGTCAGTCATAGATGTTTTCTCCTTTTAAATCCTTTGTTAGAAAAAAATCAGTATTTATTATAATACAACATGTTTAAATGAGAAACCGTAAACATGATGCAGATTACGTGCAGAAGCTTATATTTTTAATATGTTTTCTGATACGCTGTTTTCGGCTCATTTCCGAATGAAAGAAGCCCTGTGTCACACACCTGCTTTTGTGCACTCTTCTGCTGCGGTTGGAATGGTAACTGTGGGCAGAACCCCGCGTAAGCGGGGAAAAGATGTTATTTGAGAAGGAGACCACTTGGAGCATGGGTACACCCCCGCGTAAGCGGGGAAAAGGGAATATCTCTACATCAAAGGAGAGCCTGGATAGGTTCACCCCCGCGTAAGCGGGGAAAAGTCGGAGCTCTCCGCCATCTGACAGTCTTTGAGGGGTTCACCCCCGCGTAAGCGGGAAAAAGAGTCAGTGTTTATGGGAAAAACCCGACGTTTTTGCCGTCGATGTACAAAAATTCTTTACAGCGTCCACTCTTTTACAATATGCCGTTCCGACCTGCAAATCCGACTTTTTCCTTATTCTGAAACCAAAATTCGTTTTTCTGATTCAGAAAAAGAAATTTCCCTTAAACCGTCAGAAAATACCTTCATTTGTATGTCGGATATACACAATACTCATTCGGAACGCTATTGTCTGCCGAATTTCATTCGGAAATCCTTTTTCCGTCTTCGGACGGTAAACCGTCTAAAAGTTGAACGGTTTCACAGGTAATTTTCTGCTAATCTGGACCCACGCTGCAGCGGTTACTGTTAACAAACTGATACGAAGGAGGTTTTTAATGGCAAACGGCAGAATATCAAATCACATCTCCACGGGGATCTCCCGTGAGACTCTGGCGGATGTGGCATACATGTGCTACATCATGAACATTTCGGAAATGACCCGCTGGTATCATCAGTGGAGCACCGTCTTTGAGCGTATGGCGGACCGGGGCTGGACTGTGGAAGGTTTCGAACACAGGGGCATGGTCAGGAAAAGACTGGAAACGACCTACGGCCTGACACCCATGGAAAGCCGCGCCGCAGTCAGAAAATTCCCTCTCATCAACATGGGTCTGGACCCCTGGCAGGCGGTCACAGACGAGTCCTACGACGAACTTGCGAACAAAATCTTCCGTGTCTACGCGGGACTTACGCCGGAGGCAAAGCACCGTCTCTGCCGCGTGTACGCTACAGACAACAATGCGGATGATCGGAACAGTCAGGGCGACTGCGAAGGATGCCGCGACATGGACATGTCCTGTGCGGACGACAGTTCAGACGATGGGGGTTTTTATTTCATATGAGCGGGAAAAGCAGATTCATAATGTTCACCATCGCAGGGGACGAGCTTGACAGACTGGAGGAGTTCCTTCAGCAGCACGCGGGCTGTGCGGAGGATGTATTCGGCGGCCGCTATGAATTTTCCTTCTTCCCCTGCGACCATGGGGTGCCGAAGGAAGTGACCTGCATCTGCGGACAGAAGCTGTACCTGGAACCGCCTCTGGACTGAGACCTGCCACAAATGCGGTGTCATACCCGGACTTCGGAGACATGAAAACACCGGCTGTCATTATGACAGCCGGCTCTTCCGGAAATAAGCATTCATTGTGTTCAGTCGGGGAAGATCTCAATCCTGTTCCGAATTTCCTCATCAAGGCGTTTCATGATTTCGGAAATTTCATCAATCTCCTCCTGCGTTATCGGTCTGCCCTTTCGCCCGGGATCGAACTGCCTGGATCTGTCCCGCACAGATGAGAGCCTGACACCCGTATACTTTTCAAGGTCTGTGGCGTTGACGAAGTTGCGGTACCCTCTGTGGTCTTCGATAAACTTGCGAAGTTCCTTCGGAGAGGACTCTCCCGCAACCACACGCCCCGGCGTGTAGCCGGCGTCATCGTGGGCGAACGCGAGGAATTCCTTCCAGTATTCATCAAACGGCTTTTCCATGCTTACGGAAGGCAAATACACCGCGGCAATGTTCGTATAGCGCTGGACACAACGCTGAAGCATGGCACATGTACTGCGTACCGACCGTACGCGGATCGAGTCAAGTGTCATGAAGATAAGGACGGCGCCTTCGCTGTCCGCCTGTTTCATCAGGGTTTCGATGTAACTGCTCTGAATCTTCTCATGCCCGGGTCTGAACCTGTACGCAAAGGAGACTGTTTCGATGTCATCTCTATTCTTTTCAGTATGGCGTAAAAAGAAGGAGTCCAGACATACGCTGATGCACTCCTGCTTGATTTTTCTGTATTCTCCGCTGTTCTCCCCGAACGGGTTCAGATTGATGCAGTATACTCTCATTTTCGCTTTCCGTGCGGTCCATATGCAGGCTGGGCAACTCCCGCGGCCTCCCCGTGTTTTCTTCCGGAGAACTGTTACTCCGATGCCCTATCGTATCACTTCCGCCATCTTTTAAACATCGACGCTTATCCGCCTTTTCACAGTTTTCATGAACTTCACACTGAAAAAAGGGCGGTTTTCTTTTTGCAGTAAGCGTCGACCTTTTAAACATCATGCGCCCCACAACTTTAAGGAGAACAGAAAAAATGAACATTCCGACCGTCGTATCGCCTTATAAGGACGAACTGCTGGTTTCATGGATCTTCAGGCTGATGCAGGTCAACTGCATACCGAAAATTGAGGACTTCGAGAAGCTCGTTGCCGGATGCCGCATACGGGGAGACGGGTTCTTCGACGTCACCCTCTTCGCGGACGCTATCGACGTTCCCGAAATGACTGTGGGACGGATGCTGGTACGGCACACGATGTATCCCGAGTTCTGCGCGAGAACGTCATCCGCGGAACAGGAACACATCCTCGGCATCATGACGGGGAAAGGGGAACGCCTTACCTACACAAAGTCCCTTTCATATTGCCCGGATTGCGTGAAAGAGGCGGAGGATGCCTGCGGGTATCCCGTCATATACCGCTTCCATCAGGCGGTCAGGGTCTGTCCCCTGCACAGGGTCCCGCTGAGACCGTGTTCCGTCAGGCGGTGGAGGCACGAGTCGTACTGGATACTGAACGGCGCCGACCTACAGGCGCGGGACTGGCGGTTTTCCAGAGGCGCTTTTGATCTTGACTGCAGGCATGCAGGTTTCATCAGGGACCTCATGCGCCTTGCGCTGCCCCTTTCGAGGGAGAAGCTGGAGAGCCTCGTCACCCTGCGCCTGAAAGACGAAGGCATAGACTGCGGCGACATCAACGGCGTGCAGGAGTATCTTTCGGGATCGGGCTTTGAGGACTGGTTCTGCCTGCACGAGGCGGAGAACATCTCCGGCGGACTGTCCCGGCTTACGGGACCGAAGTTCCTGAAAACCGTATTTTCGGTCTTCGGCGGCGCCAGAGAACTGGCGAAGGCATTTGGCCGAGCTTTTCCCGGAGAATGTGACGCTCCCGGACGGGAACGTCTTCCGGAGAACATCACCTCCCGCACGGACTGCGGGTGCGGAGTCCTCGAGATCCGTACGGCGGACGGTTCGGTCTTTCTGAAAGGAAGAGACCATTCAGGAGGTCTGTAAGATGAGCAGGCATATATCGGACAAAAGGAAACTCAAGGAGAAACGCTGCGGCGGGACAGGCGCGGACTACGTGCCGTGGACGAAGGCGACAGAGTTCAACTCACGCGGCCTGTGCTCGGTCGTCCAGGACTGGAAGACGAAGCGCGGCGTCCATCTCTTCTCCCGCGGGGAGCATGACGCGTACCTGATCCTGCGGTTCAACGACCGCGTCGAGGACATCCGCGAGCAGTACGCTCTCAGGCTTGAACGGAGCGACGACCCCGAAGACCTGTACCTTGAGCCCGGGCTCGACGACATCGGCGAAGACTCCGCCCTTGAATTTGACTGCACGATGGAAATCGCGGAGGAATACGGCTTCCGCCACCCCAGGGACAGGTTCGGCCTCTGCAGGATGACGACGGACCTCCTTCTGACGATGAACAGCGGTGATTACAGGTACATCGCCGTTTCAGTCAAGGGAAGCAGGGACCTGAGCAGGAGGGACAAGGAGAAACTTCTTATTGAGAAGACGTACTGGCTGAGACGGGGCGTCCCCTGGCTTCTCGTCTTCAAGGATGAACTCAACACCGTTACGGCCGACAACATCAGGCTCGCAATCAAGTTCTTCCATAAAGAGGACGTCAGGATCCCCACGGACCACCTCTACCACCTGGTAGCCACGAAACGTTTCCGCCCCGACCTCGGGAACGTCATCTTCGACAGGAAGACGCTCGCGCGGATGTTCAAAGAGAGGGCGTTATACCACAGACCCGGCGCCGGAGCGCCGAGCCTGTTCATCGGAACAAACGAAGCGGCGGACCGCATCCTCGGATGCGGGGATATCCGCTGAAACATCACAAAGGAGGTACTGCCCCATGAAAGATCCCCGTAAACTCGTACCCGCAAAAAAGCAGGCGGTCCCTGCGGATGTCGTGACCGACGCCGTGATGTCCGTCGTGCCGGGCGCGCACGTCGTCATAGACGGAAAGCACCTGCGCATCATCGACATCGACCGTGACGACGTCGTCACGCTGGTCGAAATGGATACCAGGTCCCTTCGCCTTTACTCCAACAATTACCACCACCTTCTGGACTGCGTCGAGGAAGGCAGTGTCCAGGTGGTCAGGGATCCCGCCCCCGTGTTCGACCGCGGCCTCATGTCGGAATCCGAAAAGGCGGACTTTGACAGGAAGAAGGAAGTCCTTGCCCGCGTTGCAGAGGAGTTCGGTCCGAAATACTTCAGCTTCCGCGATGCGAGGGCGAAGCAGTTCTGCGCTCTTCTTTCCGTGGACGCCGGCATGAGCGCCTACAGCATCCGCGAGATGGTGCGCGGCTGGCTCCAGTCAGGCATGCAGGATCATGTCCTGCTGCGCAGGAACAGCAGGGCGTTCGGCAGGGAAGGCGGCAGGAAGCTCTACAGATATTCCAGAAAAGCCGGGCACGGGACCGCGAGCGGCGTGCCTGTCGGGACGGTCATGACAGAGCATATCCTCAAGTGCATTGAAGCCGGATACGAATATTACAAAACGGGAAAGAAGGTCAGCCTGATGGATGCCTATAACGAGATGAACACAAGGTTCTTCCGCGATCCCGATTACAGCTATTCTCCCGGCGACGACGCCACCGTCCTTCTGCCGATGACGCAGCGTCCGACTTTTGAACAGTTCTATTACCAGATCCGCAGGATGCGCAACAGGATGGACGAGGACATTTCGCGGTACGGCGAACTTGAGATCATGAACAACCGCCGTCCCCTGCCCGGAGACGAACTCTATCGCGTCTACGGCAGCGAAGACCTCGCCCTTGTGGACGCCCTCGAAGTCGACATTGTCATTATCTCCTCGGACGGTACACCGCAGTCCATCGGGCGTCCGATCCTCTACACGATGATCGACGCCTACAGCAAGCTCGTCCTGTCCGTGAGCGTCGGGTTCGACAATAACTCGTACATCGGGCTGACGAACCTGTTCGCGAACCTCGTGCGTCCCGCCCCCGTTTTTCAGACCGGGCTTGACGAAGTCCAGCTCCTGAGCCGGGGCTGGGTCACGGGCATCCTGCCCGACCGCATCATGACCGACAGGGGAAGCGACTTCATGTCGAATGGCTTCGAAAAATTCTGTCAGCGCACCGGGCTTTATCATCACATCAACCGCGGCGGTTACGGAAGCGGCAAGGGTTCCATCGAAGCATTCCACCATTCCCTGCACGCACACCAGGAAGCGGTCATAAAGGACGCCGGGCTGATCACGACCGACCATGACAGCAACCACCACAGGAAAGCACGCATGACGCTCGAGGAGTACGCAACCCTCATCGCAAGGGAAGTCGAGCGCCACAACAAGAGCGTCATGATGGATTACAACGAAGGGCATAACCGTGAGCTCATAGACCTCGGCATCCGCGCCATCCCGCTTGACCTGTGGGAGCACGGCAAACAGTACGGCTCCCCGAGGACGATCTCCAACGAGAACCAGTTCTACTTCGACCTCCTCATCGAGGGCAGCGCTTCGGTAACAAGGGAAGGCATCGTGTTTAAAAAACTCCGTTATATCTCTTCCCGGTCCGTCCGTCTGATACAGGACATGTACGACCGCAAAGCCGTGCCGTACACCATCCGTTACGACCCGCGCTCCGTCAACAGTATCTTCTTCATGGAAGACGGCGAGGTGATCCGCGCGGATCTGAACGAGCACAAGACGGGGTCCTTTTCCTTCCGGAACCTCACGTGGGCGGAATTCGAATACTACATGAAAAAACAGAACGCGATGGACGTCCGCTCCAGGGAGATCAACGAGAACCTTTCGGCGAGGAAGCACATGGCGGATAAGGAAGTCGTAAAGAGCACGGCGGACCGCGGACCCTCCTCCGACAGGAACATCGGGGCGCACCGCAGGGCGGAACAGTTCCGACACCAGAAGGACAACGCCATCGCTGATAAAATCACCGTTGCGGACGACGCCGGAACATTCGACACTTCCGCCGTATACGGCGTCCCCGACACAACGGACAATACCGCCGGCGGAAAAGGGAAGGCGGGCTTCGTTATGCCGCCCGACACGGATCTTCCGCCCGGAATGTACTGATGCCCCTGTCTGCGGTCGTTCCGCATTCCCTGAAGTGCAGAGCAGTCCGCGGCGTATGGAAACAACAAAACGAGAACAGGTACGGACATGAATATATGGAGAATTCTTAATATGAACGGTATCAGAGACCTGAAATATCAGTATATCGACGATTCCGTCGACCCGGGCGCGAAATACGCTTCCGCGGAGAAACTCGGCGAGGGTTCCGTCGTGGATGCGGTCTATTCGCATGCCCCGCTTGCCTCGGACGCGGGCAACCCGTTTATTGAAGCGCTTCCCGTTCCCCGGAGAGGCACGGCCTTCAGCCTCGCCTACAACACGGGGATCCCGGGCTTCAGCCATTCCGAGACCGTATCGCTTCCCGCAGAGGCGCAGGCGGACCTGATCGACAACCTCGACATGGTCAGGGTGCCCCTCCCCGTCTCGAAGGATATCGAGGAGAGCTTCCACTCTTCCATCCGCGAAGGGTACAGGCTCCGTATGGTATCCGTCGCGGAGAACCCCGGGCAGTACTGCCCGGTCGTCGAGGCGGGGGAAACGCGGGAAAGCGCCGTCGTCATGAACGGGCGGCAGGCGAGCGGGGAGTTCCGGAGTCTTGCCCTGATAGGGTTCTCGGGAACGGGAAAGACAAGTACCATCGAAGATCTCATCAAGGACTGTCCGCAGGTCATCCACCATTCGTTCCCCAATACTCCCGCCGTGACCCAGATCGCATTCGTCCTCGCTCAGGCCGAAACCAACGACAATCTCAGGGGACTGCTGCTCAACATCGCGAAGGGCATAGACAGGGCGCTTCACAATCACAGGCCGTTTTACTATGCCTTCGCGGAAAAACAGAAGAGCATTCCCTCCCTTTCGCATTATATTATCAGCCTGATAGAGACCTTCTCCATCGGCGTGATCATCCTCGACGAAGTGCAGAACTGCAACTTCAGGAAGAACAGGCAGTCCTCCTTCGAAGCCCTCCTGAACATCACGAACCAGACGAAATGCCGTCTTATCCTGGTCGGCACCGAAAAGGCGGTCAGCCACATCACGGACAGCCCGCAGATGACCCGCAGGTACCGCCCCGTCGACTTCTCCCTGTGCTGCAGGGACAGGCAGTTCTTCGCCTGGATGGTGAGAAGGTTCTTCAACTACCAGTGGTTCGAGCCCGAGGTCGTCCTGTCGGACGACGCCCGTACGGAAGAACTCATAGACGCCCTGTACGAGTGCTCATTCGGCGTTGTTGGCGTCTTCAAGGAACTGTATAAGAAAATGACCAGGGACTACGTTTTCTCGGCTCAGAAGCCCGAAATCGATGCCCTGTACGTACGCAGGACGGCGGAAAGATATTCCTCCGAACTCCTCGACAAGTACCCGCACCTCCGCGATCCCCTCCTCTTCTCCGGAAAGCTCCTGACGGACGATCCCGGACTTGCCGCGGACGTCGGGGATGCGGCGCTGTCGTCCATGAAGGCGTCGAAGGAGATCGTCGGCGGGGACGTCACGGATGACGTTGACAGGATCGAAGCCCTGAAAAACAAGGTGATCCGCAATATCCGTATATTTACAAAAGACTACAACGCCGTCGTCATCACCCGCGCCTTCAACAGGATCACAAAAGGAAAAGGCCCCGACGACCTCGGCGACGAGATGGACGTCACGAGGGAAGTGTTTGAGGTGCTCAAAGAGAAGTCCGCGCAGAAGAAGCAGAGGAAGGCTTCCGCATCGAAAGCCGAAAAGATGCCGGACTCCGATATCGACGCCGCGCTCGGTCTCGACCAGGTCGGATAACAGCATACGGTTCGACGGCAGGCCGGCACTTCGTGTGCCGGCTTTTTGTTTTGCCCTTCGCGTCGACCTTTTAAACATTGCCACGGAAGCATCTTTGAAATGACCATAACAATCCCTGTTCCGACAGGGCAGTCATTTCAAAGGAGAATTATATGCTTCCGATTGTTGTATCGCCCGTTGAGGACGAACTGCTCTATTCCTATATCCACAGGCTCGCAGAACTGAACCTTCTGGATGTTGACGCCCTGAACGACATGTTCGGGTTCACCGGGTTTTCCCTGAGGCGCGACTCTTCCGATTATCTTCTCGATTTTCTGTCGGAAGCCGCCTCCGGCACGGAACTGAATTTCTTTTACTCGCACACCGTTTTTCCCGGACTCTTTCCGTTCATGAGCAGGTTTAACCAGACGAGGGTGATCGCGCAGTGCTTCTACAGGACTCCGCTCCCGCGCGGCGCGGATCCGTTTTATTCACATGACAGGCTCCTCGGATTTCACGTCTGCCCTCAGTGTTATGAGGAAGAAAAGAAAAACGGGTTCCTGTTCGGCATGCACACCCTGTATCGTTCCCACCAGATGCCCGGTGTGCGGGTCTGCCATAAACACGGATGCATTCTGAAGGTTCTTCCGCCTAAAAGGGATGGCGCGTGCGGCCAAAGCGAGGTCATATGTGATTACAGCGTTTCAATGCTGCCGCAGGTCGTTCCTTCCATTTCGGATTTCGACACGGAAATATCCTATGCGCGTTTCTGCCATGACCTTCTTTCTCTGAACCTGAATGCCGATGTTGCCGGTCTGGCAGCCGCCGTCTCCGCGGCGCTTGAACCGCTCGGAGCGAAACTCCGCAATGCGGATAAGGTTTTGAAGGATATGATTAAAGACTATGCCGGGAAGACCGGCATTCTGCTTTCGGATGTTCCGGATATTATCCGCAACCAGGGAGCAACCTCGCGGGGTTCTGCTCCTCTGTCCGATCTGCTGCGTTTCGCACACATGATCTTTGATACCGCATCGGGTGTCCGCGATGCCGTATCCTCCTGCTCAAAGCACGAAAAAGAAGAAAACGGAATCGCTTCCGCCGATATCTGCCCCGGGTGCGGGCGGATCCTTGTAAATACTCCTTACAGCAGGCGGTTCAATCTTCCCTGTTCCTGTGCCGTCCGCGGGATGACCGCAGACGCTTATGCGGAGCACATTGCAGTAAGCGCCGCCGGAGGACGTTACGGCGTGAAAGTATTTAAGCAAAACGGGAAATACTGTCTGGAATATTCGGATCCCGTTTCACACCTGACCCGTTCGGAACCGTTTGGTAAAATGCTGAGAGTGTGCGAGAACCCCTTCAAGAGACTGTCGCCTCACGACTATGATGCCATTTTGGAAAAAAGGTATTCCGGGCAGTATTCTTTCCTGAAGATGGAAGAAAATGATGGAACAGCAACATTCTTCGTCCGCTGTAATATCTGCGGATCCGAGTTCTCCGTGCATGGTCTTCCGATTTTGTACCACCTGTCGTGCTCGAGCTGCAACGATGAAAAAATGCGTAAAGCAATAGACTTAATGTACGGCGAAGGGTTTTTCTGCGCATCACGGAGTTCCCATTCTATTACCATTAAGTGTAATACGTGTGGTTTGGAATTCAGAGCTGTGCCGGGGTTTCTGGGAAAAAACAAGGCATTATGTTGCCCTCATTGTAAGAAGAGAATCCACCCTCGCATATCATATTCCGAAGTTAAAGCCAGACTGGAAACAAGCACTTCCGGACAAAACCCGTCGGAAGAGACATAATTAAAACCGGCACGCATTGTGCCGGTTAATTCAGTGCTCTCAATGGAAATGCAATTCATGTGGGAACAGGCGGGTTCTGCGTCAGAAGAGGAAGCAGGTGCTCATCCAGATACGCCGCAACTTTCTCGTACGTGTCGCGCTTATAGGATATCTCGACGAGTTTGTAACCATGCTTCTTTGCGTATTCACGTTTGCGACGGTCGTGCTCCTTCTGTATTTTGAGCTGTTTTTCACCACCAAAGTATTCGATGGGTTTATAATGCTGTTTTCCGTGGTATTCAATCAGGATATTTGTTCCTTCTATATAGAAATCATACGACAAGAACCCGCCTCCAGTTCCTTTCAGGTCTGGGAATGTTTTTTCATATACGTATTTATAATCATATGAGGACATATATTTTATAACATGTTGCTCTCCTCGCGATTCCGACAGATAAGGACATCCTGCACCATGGACACGGCTGACAATACTTGCTTTCCATTCAAAATCATAATGTTTACCTGTTTTAGGATCATCATATGGGAGATACCACCAGGTTTTTCTGGGGCTTCCAACTGTTACATTGTCTGGTGTCAGTTTTCCGTTTTTTGTAGGGTGCCATTCTTTCGCAACCCCAGGATACAAAGTATTGAGATCGTTAAAACCTTTCCACACTGCATTGCCTGTAAGAAACGGACAACCACGTCCACTTGTTCTTTTATTAGATGATGTTTTCCACTCAAAATCAAAATGTTTTCCCGTATGAGGATCATTATATGGAAGATACCACCATACGCTCTTCGTGCTTCCTGCTGATACATCTTCCGGTTTCAAATCCCCGTTCTTTGTCGGATGCCATTCTTTTGCAACCTCAGGATGTGTAGTTAAAAGGTCATTAAACCCCTTCCATACGGATTGTCCAGAAAGATAAGGACAACCGTGATCTGCGGTCCTGTTACAAACCGTGGCTTCCCACTCGAAATCAAAGTGCTTTCCCGTATGAGGATCATCATACGGAAGCAACCACCAGACCTTTTTCCAGTAGTTTGCTGTTACATCGTTCGGTGTCAGTTTTCCGTTCTTTATCGGATGCCACTGTTTTGCAAGTTCAGGATGAGTTGTTGCAAGATCATTAAATCCCGGCCAACACTTAGCATGACTGGAAAAATAGGGGCAGATGCATTCTTTTTTTGTTATGTTCTTAACCGTATCTTGCCATTCAAAATCAAAATGCCTGCCTGTAACTGGATCGTCATATGAAAGAAGCCACCATACCTTCTTCATACTACCTGCAGTCACATTTTCCGGCGTCAAATCCCCATTCTTTTTTGTGTGCCAGTGTTTTGTAATTTCAGGATGAGTTGTTGCGAGGTCGTTAAACCCCTTCCACACTTCTTTTGCCGGCACGGATAAATACGGGCATCCTATCCCGCTTATTCGCGAACATATTTCAGCCTGCCATTCAAAATCAAAGTGTTTGCCTGTCTTTGGGTCGTCATAGGGTACGAGCCACCATGCTTTATTATGTGATCCCGCAGGAACATCACTCGGTGTCAAACTTCCATTCTTCGTAGGATGCCATTCCTTTGCAAGATCTGGTCTTACTGTCAACAGGTCATTAAACCCTTTTAACACAGCATAATTGGATAAAAAGGGACATCCCGTTCCTTTTCTTGTTCGGCTTTGAATAATGCACTCCCATTCAAAATCAAAGTGCTTGCCTCTCAGATGTTCAACAGGGTAATCTTCCGGGACATCGTATGACAGGAACCACCATACTTTTTTATTACTCCCAGCCGTCACATCTTCCGGCTTCAAATCTCCATTCTTCGTCGGATGCCACTGCCCTGCGAGTTCAGGGTGCGTTTCCGCCAGCGATTTTTTCTTTTCCATATACGCCTCCGCATATTGCTTTTATTTTCAATATGCGGAAACGACATCCATACCTGATTTCTTTCTATATTCGGAAGCATAAAAAATGTATGCAGACTACCTGGTACAGGTCTTCTGCATACATTCTTTTCTAATTTCGAAATGGGAAAAGAGTAACAGTTCATCCCCGTCAAATGGTAAAACATTAGCATTTTACTGCCTGCTTTTGAAATCGAAAATGGGAGATTAAATAACAGATATACAACCTCATCTCCCGGACTCCTGGCTGTAAAGAGGCTCTCCGCCTGCTGCCCTCTTCTGTTTTCCTCTCTGCGGCGTCTTTCTTTCTGCACTTTCACGAATTGTATTATGTCACACAACTAGTGCTTTATGCGCGAATTGTCTGACATATATAATAGCAGTGTCAGCAACATTCCGGTCTCTGAAGGCGGAAACGATACATCACACTGCACCTCCGCCAGACAGGAAAGGATTGATGCTATGAAGCATGGAAAGATAGAACAGATCGGAAGTCACCGAAAACAGTGCAGGGGAATGTACGACCTCCTGCAGGAATATGTCCGGGCCGGCATACGTCTTTGCCTGGACGGAAAGGAGGCGGAACCCGGACAGGTTGCAGCCACATGCCTTAGAGAAGGTGTGTCCTATATGATGGACTTCATTCCTGAGAACAGCAGTTCACAGAAGATCACAGAGATTGACTTTAACCGGATCGAAGGACCGGGCCGGGCACAGATCCGGCCGTCCCCGCTGCCTGGCTGCCGGAATATGCCGGATCCATCAGGAGATCCCCCCGGCAGTCCAGGGTGGTGCGGGTAAGAGAACAGCCCGGATATCCTCACATCAGACCACATCAGGCTGCCCTGCCGTGCTGCGGAATCTTACAGGAGTATTCGGGCTTTCTTAAGATTTTCTGCGTCGAACTGCCATATATGAATTGCTATACTTACGGTTAGCAGACTGAAATATATCGAAAAAGATCAGGAAAGGATATGCCTGATATGCAGGATGATAATAACCGTAAGAATAATACCGGGATTTCCGATGATTTCATGTCGGACGACCTGAAGGACGCTCTGCTCCAGGCAGACGATGTTATCTCCGAAGCACTCCGCAGGAAAGAGCTGGAAGAAGCTATCGCCGAGACGGACAGGGCTGTAGCTGAGCTTGCCGCACAGCGCAAAAAAGATGGCAGGGCGTACATTCCCCCCGCTCCCGAATCTGAGGACGAGGATACAGAAACACCGGATCCGGATGCTGCAGGTTCGGAAGATGCGGATCCGGAAGTTACAGATTCAAAAACGTCAGATCCAAAGACCGCAGATTCGGAAAGTAAGAGTAAGGATAAACCAGATAAAGCACCAGACAAAGCACAGGACAGTAAAGAGGACAGTTCTTCCTCCGCCGCAGGCCCGGAGAATTCTTCCGGAAAACCGGATAAAAAGTATATCTGATCCGCAGATATACGCCTACCACAAAAAGAATGTCATACACGGAATACTTCGGAGAGATGGCAGATAATGAAGCGGCGATCGTACTTCAGGACGAAAACATTCCTGAGCGTGCGCTTGTCGCAGAGAGCGGTTCTCTGTATATCCCTTATGATCTGGTGCGCAGTTCTCTGAATGAGCGCTTCTACTGGGATGAGACGCTGAATAATGTCATCTTCACGACTCCGCTGCAGACGTATGAGATTCCGATCAACTCGACTTCCTATACTGTGATCGACGGTGCGCTCACCAGCGATCCAACTTCGGAAGCCACTTACAAGGAGATCATTCTTCTGCGTGATGAGTCTTCCTCTGCGCTCTACCTGAGCATGGATTTCATTTCCGAGTATACGAACGTGACGTACTCTTTCGAGAAAGAGACGCAGCATGTATACCTCAGAAATAAATGGGGAGACACTCTGGTCGCGACGGCTGCCAAGGACTGCGCTGTCCGTTACCAGGGCGGGATCAAGAGTCCGATTCTGACCGATCTCAACAAAGGCGACCGGGTCATGGTTCTGGAAGAGCTGCCGCACTGGATGCGTGTTCTGACTATCGACGGTTTTATCGGCTATGTAAAGTCAAACCGGATGTCGGAGCCATCCGAAGTCAATATTCTCAATGAAGGCTTTACCCCGCAGGATTATACGTCCCAGGCTCCTGATGAGAAGGTTACGGTCGTATGGCACATGCTTGGGAACAAGAGTTCAAATAAAAACTTTGAAAATGATACCGCCGCAATGTCCGGTGTCACTGCCATCAGTCCGACCTGGTTCTCCCTGGCGGACAACGACGGAAACGTAGATTCGATCGCATCCGCTGCGTATGTGAAGGAAGCTCACGCAAAGGGGCTTCAGGTCTGGGGACTTGTCAGCGACTTCTCCGCAGACATGGATACTTCTGCCATGCTCGCCTCAACCGCTTCACGCAGAAGATGCATCGGACAGCTGATAGGATTCGCTAAGGATCTGGGTCTGGACGGTATCAACATCGACTTTGAATATATGGAAGAAGCAGATGCGCTCTGCTACACGCAGTTCGTAAGAGAGATGTCTATCGCATGCCGCAAAGAGAAGTTGATTCTCAGTGTGGACCTGGTGCCGCCGTATGATTTCAATGCTTACCTGAACCGTGTTGAGATCGCTCATGTCGCGGATTACCTGATCACCATGGGGTATGACGAGCATTATGCGGGATCTGAATCAGCAGGTTCTGTAGCCTCCCTTCCTTACGAAGAGAATGCCATCAGCAAGCTGCTCAGTATGGGTATCCCCGCCAAAAAGCTTATCAGCGCAGTCCCGTTCTATACCAGAATCTGGTATACCTCAACGGACGCTGACGGAGTCACCTATGTGAACAGTGAAGAACTGTCCATGAATTCCGTAGCCGCAACGCTCGATTCCTGGCACCTCACGCCTGTATGGGATGCAGAGACCGCCCAGAACTATGTATCATGGTATACTGACGACGGCGTTCTGTGCGAGATCTGGATCGAGGACGCTCAGTCCCTGCAGCGCAAGACGCTGCTGACATCCAAGTATGATCTGGGCGGCACCGCTATATGGGCTCTGACGTTTGAGCAGGATTCCATATGGCAGACGATAACGGATGCTATGAATAAGACACCTGACGAAGCGGCTGCGCTGGAAGCGCAGCTGATCGAAGATGTGGCTTCCGCCGCACCCTCTGAGACCGAGAAGGAAACCGAATTATCATAAAAAGGCACTCCCTGAAACGCAAAAACAAGAGGCCGCCGCATTCTCACAGTTAAGTGATGTGAGAATGCGGCGGCTTTTCACTTTTATCTTATTTTAAATTATACCGTGACCTTCATCGGCACCTGATGCCAGATATCATCTTCATACTGCTGGATGGTACGGTCAGAGGTGAACTTGCCGGAGGACGCCATGTTCAGGATCGCCATCTTCGCCCAGCGGGCCTCATCCTGATATGCCTCTACGATGTCTGCTCTTGCCTTGTCATAGGACTTAAAGTCGGCAAGAATGAAGTACTGGTCTGCATTGCCGTACTTGTTGGTCAGCAGAGAATCATAGATCTCACGGAACATCTCCATATCACCGTTGGAGTATGTGCCGTTGATGAGTTCCATCAGTACACGGCGGATATCCTGATCGGTATTGAAGTAATAGTTCGGATCATAGCCGCCGTTGTTCTCAAAGTTGATGACCTCTTCAGAGGACAGGCCGAAGATAAACGCATTCTCTGCGCCGACTTCTTCAACGATCTCAACATTGGCACCGTCCATGGTTCCAAGAGTCGGAGCGCCGTTCAGCATGAACTTCATGTTGGATGTTCCGGATGCTTCCTTGGACGCAGTGGAGATCTGCTCGGAGACGTCTGCAGCCGCGAAGATCCACTCAGCATTGGATACACGGTAATCCTCGATAAAGACAACCTTGATCTTGCCGTTGATGGAAGCGTCATTGTTGATGACATCCGCGACGGAATTGATCAGCTTGATGGTCATCTTTGCCCTGCGGTAGCCTGCAGCAGCCTTGGCGCCGAAGATGAATGTTCTCGGATAGAACGGCATCTCCGGATGATCCTTCAGCTGGTCGTACAGATACATGACATGAAGGATGTTCATCAGCTGTCTCTTGTACTCATGCAGTCTCTTGACCTGTACATCGAAGATGGAGCGCGGATCTACGTCGATTCCGTTGTGCTCTTTGATGTACTTCGCCAGGCGCAGCTTGTTCTGATACTTGATGTTCATGAATTCCTGCTGTGCCTTCGGATCGTCCGCAAAGACCTTCATCTTCGCAATCTGCGGAAGATCGACAGCCCATTCGTCGCCGATATGATCGGTTACCCAGTCTGCAAGCAGCTGGTTGCCGTGGAGCAGGAAGCGGCGCTGTGTGATACCGTTGGTCTTGTTGTTGAACTTGTGCGGGAACATCTCATAGAAATCCCTGAGGGTCTGAGCCTTGAGGATCTCTGTGTGCAGCTGCGCAACGCCGTTGACGGAATAGCCGGCAACGATCGCAAGGTTCGCCATCTTGACCTGACCGTCATAGATGATCGCCATGTTGGCAATCTTGTTATGATCGCCCGGGAACTTCTTCTCGATCTCGAGAAGGAAGCGGCGGTTGATCTCTTCCACGATCTGATAGATACGGGGAAGCAGTCTGGAGAACAGTTCGATCGGCCATTTCTCAAGAGCTTCTGCCATGATGGTATGGTTCGTGTAGGCAACCGTCTTTGTGGTGACTTCCCACGCGTCATCCCACTCAAGGCCTTCCTCATCCAGAAGGATCCTCATCAGCTCAGCGACTGCAACGGTCGGATGGGTATCATTCATCTGGAAGGTTGCCTTCTCATAGAACTTCCTGATATCGGTATGCGTTCTCTTATAGTGATCGATCGCATCCTGCACAGACGCGGAGATGAAGAAATACTGCTGCTTCAGACGCAGCTCCTTGCCGGCATAGTGGTTATCGTTCGGATACAGGACCTCGACGATATTTCTTGCCAGGTTCTCCTGCTCGACAGCCTTCTGGTAATCACCCTTGTCAAATGAATCCAGCTGGAAGTCGTTGATGGCTTCCGCATCCCATACACGGAGAGTGTCAACCATATGGTTGCCATAACCGACGACCGGGATATCGAAAGGAACTGCAAGTACAGACTGGTAGTTCTCCTGGATAAACTTGTTGCGGTGGGTATTCTCATTGTACTCAACACGGACATATCCGCCGAACTTGACTTCACGGGCGTATTCCGGTCTCTTCAGTTCAAACGGATATCCGTTCTTCAGCCAGTTATCCGGCGCTTCGATCTGATAACCGTTCTCGATCTTCTGCTTGAACATACCGAAACGGTAACGGATACCGCAGCCGTATGCCGGATAGCCAAGTGTTGCCAGAGAATCCAGGAAACATGCGGCAAGTCTTCCAAGACCGCCGTTGCCAAGAGCCGGATCTCTCTCCTGATCTTCCACAGCATCGATGTCCAGGCCCATATCTTCCAGAGCGGCCTTGACTTCCTTGTATGCCTTCAGGTTGATCAGTGAGTTGCCCAGGGCACGTCCCATCAGGAATTCCATGGACATGTAATACAGGATCTTCGGATCGTCTTTCTCCAGCTGCTGTGTGGTTGCCATCCAGTCATCGATGATGACGTCTTTGACAGCATAGGATACCGCCTGGAAGATCTCCTGCTTGTTCGCATCCTTCAGTTTCTTGCGAAACAGGGAACGCAGGTTATCCTCTACGGATTCCTGAAATACTTTTTTATCAAACTTGGAAACTTCTTTTTTCTTTGTCATTGTTACCTCCATAGAGCTGCTGCAGCGTTCGGAACTGCTTTGCAGTGTTTCGATCTGCTTTGCATTATTCAGATTCTCTTCGCAATACTCAGATCTTCTTTACTGCAAGAGTAACCTTCTCACCGTTAACGGTCCATTCCTTCGTGTAGGCGGTCTCATCTGCTGTCTCATAGGAAATAGACTCTGCAAGGACTTCGTGTTTCAGATCGCTGCCGAACTTTTCCATGATCCGGCGGATCCTGTCATTGGCGGACTGGAACACGCTGATGTGATCCTGTACTTCAAATCCCGCTTCTTTTCTCATGGTCTGGATCTTGGATACCAGTTCTCTTACGAAACCTTCCTCAATCAGATCCTCTGTCAGGTTGGTGTCAAGCACTACCGTAAACGGGCCGTTCTGCTGGCTTACGAATCCTTCCATCTGTGCAGTCTCGATCAGAAGATCTTCCGCTGTCAGCTCCACGCTCTCGCCATTTACATCGAACTTAATCGATCCATTCTCATTCAGTTCATCCATCGCAGCATTGCCGTCGACTTCGCCAAGGTACTTCTTGATGCCGCCGAGCAGTTTGCCGTACTTCGGACCGACAGTGCGAAGCTGCGGCTTGAAGCTGTAGCTGGTAAAGGACCTCACGTCATCCGTGAATTCGATCTGTTTCACATTCAGCTCATCAGTGACGATGTCTGCAAAGTACTGGCTCAGAGTCTGCGGCGCTTTGACGAACATGCGGCCGATCGGCTGACGGTTCTTGATATTCGCGTCATTTCTGGCAGCACGGCCCATGACAACGATATTAAGGACCTCATCCATAGAATTCTCGAGTTCCGCATTAATCAGTGCCTCATCCGCTGTGGGATAATCAGCCAGATGGATAGACTCTGCTGCAGAAGTCTCCGCACCGCGCACGATATTCTGCCAGATCTCCTCCGTCATGAACGGAATCATCGGCGCCGCACACAGGCACAGATTCTTCAGTGCCACATACAGTGTCATGTACGCATTGATCTTATCCTGCTCCATGCCGTGTGCCCAGAACCTGTCGCGGCATCTGCGCACATACCAGTTGGACATATCATCCACAAATGATTCGAGCGCGCGGGCTGTCTCCGGAATCTTATAAGCTGCCAGAGATGTGTCAGCGTTGCGGATCATGGTATTCATGCGGGACAGCAGCCAGCGGTCCATGACCGGAAGCGCATTTTCATCCCCTGCCTTGACCTTCTCGAGGAGCTCCTTGTAACTGTCGGCATACTGCGACGGATCAAAGTCGTCAATGTTCGCGTAAAGAACATAAAATGCATAGGTGTTCCACAGGGTTCCGAGGAATTTCCTCTGTCCCTCCTGCACTGCCTTGCCGTGGAAACGGTTCGGAAGCCAGGGCGCGGAGTTGCTGTAGAAATACCAGCGGATCGCGTCCGCTCCGTGCGTCTTCAGCGCTTCGAACGGGTCCACCGCATTGCCCTTGCTCTTGGACATCTTCTGTCCGTTTCCGTCAAGGACCAGTCCCAGGACAATAACATTCTCATACGGAGACTTATTGAACAGGATCGTCGATTCAGCCATCAGGGAGTAGAACCATCCTCTTGTCTGGTCCACTGCCTCGGAAATGAAAGCGGCCGGGAACTGCTGCTCGAAAGTTTCTTTGTTCTCAAACGGATAGTGATGCTGCGCAAACGGCATCGCTCCGGAGTCAAACCAGCAGTCGATAACCTCGGGGACTCTCTTCATGCTGTGTTTGCCGCATTCCGGACAGGTGCATACATACTCGTCGATATACGGCCTGTGCAGTTCTACGGTCAGAGCGTCTTCTCTGCCGGACATCTCCTTCAGTTCTTCGCGGGAACCGATGCAGATCTGCTTTCCGCAGTCCTCACACTCCCAGACCGGAAGCGGAGTTCCCCAATAGCGGTTGCGGCTGATACCCCAGTCCTGTACATTTTCCAGCCAGTTGCCGAAACGGCCTGAGCCGATTGTTGGCGGGATCCAGTTGACAGTATTGTTGTTCGCTACCAGCTGATCGCGCACTTCCGTGACCTTGATGAACCAGGATTCACGTGCATAGTAGATCAGCGGAGTGTCACAGCGCCAGCAGTGCGGATATTCATGCTCGAA
The DNA here is from genome assembly GCA_902801515.1 of uncultured Lachnospiraceae bacterium. Classification (GTDB taxonomy): domain Bacteria; phylum Bacillota; class Clostridia; order Lachnospirales; family Lachnospiraceae; genus Porcincola. The sequence goes on along the minus strand of CADCII010000009.1, from coordinate 66,666 downwards.
CTTCGGCGCGTCAAACAGTTTGCCCTCACGGTCCAGATCACGGATGATGACCGGGTCCGCTTTCTTGACGAACATGCCTCCATACGGCGTCTCCGGAGTCATGTTTCCGGTTCCGTCAACAAACTGTACGAACGGAAGGTCATAGACTCGGCCGATACGTCCGTCGTCTTCACCGAATGCCGGAGCAATATGGACGATACCGGTACCGTCAGTCATCGTGACATAATCATCGCAGGTCACAAAATGACCGGTCTTATGCTGCTTCGCTGCTGCTTTTCCTGCTGCTTCAAACAGCGGTTCGTAGGGACGTCTCTCCAGGTCGGTTCCGATATAGGTCTCAAGCACTTCATATGCCTTGCCTTCCGGAATACCGTTCCTGTCGTAAGAGTCCGCGTCAAACTCGACGCTCTTCGGATCTCCGCCCTCCGCTACCGCGGCAGCAATCTTGTCGTGGTAAGCCTTGCTGACTTCCGCTGCAGTTTCCTTATCGGCCAGTTTGCCGAGGACCTTGTCTGCAAGTGCCTGGGCAAGGATATAGGTATATCCATCCGCAGCCTTAACCTTGACATAGGTTTCGGAAGGATTTACGCACAGCGCGACATTGCTCGGAAGAGTCCACGGAGTCGTGGTCCATGCCAGATAGTAAAGATCCTCTTCATCCGTTGCCTTGAAGCGGACGATCGCGGAGCGCTCCTTGACCAGTCTGTAGCCCTGGGCAACTTCCTGGGCGCTCAGCGGGGTGCCGCAGCGCGGGCAGTAGGGGACGACCTTGAATCCTTTGTAGAGCAGCTTCTTGTCCCAGATCTCCTTCAGTGCCCACCATTCAGATTCAATGAAATCATCATAATAGGTGACATACGGATCATCCATGTCTGCCCAGAAACCGACCGTGTCGGAGAAATCCTCCCACATGCCCTTATACTGCCAGACGGATTCTTTGCATTTCTGGATAAACGGCTCCATGCCGTAAGCTTCGATCTGCTCTTTTCCGTTCAGACCCAGTTCCTTCTCAACGCCCAGCTCCACCGGAAGTCCGTGGGTGTCCCAGCCAGCCTTGCGGGGGACATACTCACCCTTCATCGTATGGTAGCGCGGAATCATATCCTTGATGACTCTCGTCAGGACATGGCCGATATGCGGCTTTCCGTTAGCGGTCGGCGGTCCGTCGTAAAATGTGTAGTACGGAGCTCCTTCACGGATCTTCATACTCTTGCGGAAGATGTCATTTTCCTTCCAGAACTTATTGACATCTTTCTCACGCTCGACGAAGTTCAGGTCTGTGTTTACCTTTGTGTATCGCATCTTCGTTTACCTCCGCGGGCGCCTTTCTCGTCAGCAGCCCGGCATGATTGCATAGATTGAGACAGTATCATGGGACATTATATGTGTTTGCCGATACATGTGTCAATTTGAGAAATCACGAAAAAACCGCCTTATTAAGGGAAACTATCCGTGATTATGTGATATGATTACACAAAGTACTCCCGCGAAGCGGGAGTTTCAGGAGGCTACTATATGGCAGTAAAAACAGAATTTACATACCCTTCAGGGGACAGTAAAACACAGATCCGGGCTCTGAGATGGGTTCCGGACGAAGGAGTCTCTCCGGTGGGAGTCCTGCAGATCATACACGGTATGCAGGAATTTATTGACCGGTATGATGATTTTGCCACTTTCATGGCTGCACACGGATTTATCGTAACCGGATGCGACCTGCCTGGACATGGAGGCTCGATCCGGGACGGAAATGAGAATTATTTCGGTTATTTCGGGGATAATGACTATTCGGAGGGCAATTCTACCAACCCTGCGGGCGAGACAAGCGGAAATAAGAATCTGATTCGTGCCATTCGTGCCCTGCAGATGCTCACGCAGGATCTGTACCCGGATCTTCCGTATTTCCTTCTGGGACATTCCATGGGTTCCTTCCTTGCAAGACAGTTCCTGTGTCTGAGGGGTGCTTCGCTGTCCGGCGCTGTGATCAGCGGGACTGCGTTCCACCCGGCTCTGGAAACTGCTGCCGGTATGTTTCTGTCAAAGTTTATCGCCGGCAGAAAAGGCTGGTTCTACCGCAGTCCGTTCCTGAACAACCTGGCGCTCGGGGCTCTGAACAAACAGTTTGAGCCAGCCAGGACGAAGGTCGACTGGCTGACCAGAGATGAGTCGGTGGTCGATGCCTATGTCAGCGACAGGCGCACACAATTCGTGTTTACCTGCAATGGTTTCTATACGCTGTTTGAAACGCTCCGGTACCTGACTTCCAACGCAAACCTGGAGCATATGCCCAAAAACCTTCCGGTCCTCTTTATTGCAGGGGCCAAGGATCCTGTGGGCAATAACGGCGACGGCCCCAGAAAAGTCGCTGCCCAGTTCAAATCGCTGGGGCTTCAGGATACAGAACTGAAGATCTACGAGGAGGACAGGCACGAAGTGCTGAACGAACTGGATAAGGAAACGGTCTACGCCGACGTCCTTCATTTCCTGGAGGGGTTATTATGTTAAGAGGTTTATTTGATCTGGACAACCCTGTAATGCGGTTCCTGAGCAGGGTTGCAGACCTGCTGGTACTCAACCTGCTGTTCATTCTGTGCAGCATTCCCATCTTCACTACCGGGGCGTCCATTACAGCGCTCTATTACTGCTTCTTCAAAATGAAGGACCAGGAAGAGGGATACCTGGCTAAGAGGTTCTTCAAGTCTTTTAAAGAGAATTTCAAGCAGGCAACGATCATGTGGCTGCTTCTGCTGATCCTGTTCGTGGTCCTGGGCTTTGAATTCCTGATATTCCGCACTGTCCCGGGAACGTCGGGGACTGTCATCCGTGCGGTCATACTGGTCGGACTGATCTTCTGGTTCCTGATCACCGTATATTCATTTGCCCTGCTGTCCAGATTCTACAACTCGACTAAAAACACCTTCATGAACGCAGGCCTGCTGATCTTCGGAAACGGCCCCCGTTCCATCGCGATCGCGGCGGTTGCCGCACTGATGGTCGGTTTATCTGTGTCTCAGACCAATGTCATGATCTTCTGGAACCTGATCCTGTTCTGGTTCCTGCTTGGCATCTCGATCAACGCGATGATCAATGTGGAGCTGATGTATCCGGTCTTCAAAAAACTGATGCCGGAGGAGACCGCTGAGGAAGCCACTCCTGACCACGAGTTTGCAGTGGATGAGGAGGCAGACCTCTCCAATATTGGCTATGCACCGGCGCCGCCCAAACCTGAGACAGAGGAGGAGCCGGCTGCAGAAGCGAGCGGCACTCCGGTTGAAGATACTCCTTCAGAAGGTTTGTAATGAATAGTGAGTATTAACTTCTTTACTCTGTCTTTGATTCTGAGCTCTTCAGCAAGTCGGAGAGCCGGATAAATTCTTCGGGCGACAATGCCTCCCCGCGAACGGATGGACTAAGGCCCATCTTCTCCAGCGCCTCCCGTATACTGTCTTTGCCATACGGGACGGAAGAATTGCTGCCGAGCGCATTGACCAGAGTTTTTCTGCGCTGCTCAAAGGCGGCCCTGGTTATGGCGATAAACAGGTTATCATCCACAGGCTTCACTGGCGGCTCTTCGTACAGATCCATTGTCACGACCGCGCTGGTCACCTTCGGCCTGGGGACAAAACTCTCCGGCGGAACAATCTCGACGATCCTCGGCCTGGAATAGTACTGAACCGCGATCGACAGCGATCCGTAATCCTTGCCGCCCGGCTGCGCCGTCATCCTGTCCGCGACTTCCTTCTGCACCATGACGGTGACCGACTGTGCGGGGACCTTCTGCCGGAACAGTCCCATCAGGATCGGAGTTGTGATGTAATACGGCAGGTTCGCCACGATCTTAAGGGCGTGTTTTGCGGACGGTCTGTCCTCTCTTCCCGCTTCGTATTCCGCAGCAAGCTCCAGAAGATCCGTCTTCAGGACATCCTGGTTGATGATCCGCACGTTATCATATTCTTTCAGCGTCTCTTCCAGGATCGGGATCAGTTTCCTGTCGATCTCTATTGCAGCTACCCGGTACGCCGCCTCACACAGGTACTGTGTCAGTGTCCCGATGCCGGGGCCGATTTCGAAGATAACGTCGTTTTTATTTACACCCGCAGCTTCAAGCGCGCGCAGGATCACTCCCTCGTCTATAAGGAAATTCTGTCCGAAACGCTTGCGGAAGTCAAAATCATGCTGCGATACAACAGCAATTGTATTTTTCGCGTTCGATAATTTAGTCATTTTTATATCCTGTATACCGCGCGTGCATTGTCCAGAAGGATCTTTGCGCATTCCTGCAGATCTGTCTGCTTCAGCTCCGCGATCTTTTCAATCACAAAATAAATATTGCGGGAATCATTTCTCTTTCCCCGGTTCGGCTCCGGCGAAAGATAGGGACAGTCTGTTTCTGTGACCAGATATTCGATGGGGGTATCTTCCACAACCCTCTTCAGGGTCTTGGAATTCTTAAATGTGATCACTCCTCCGATCCCGATATGATATCCCATCTTCACATATTCCCGTGCCAGCTCGCGGCTTCCGGAATAACAGTGGATAATGCCTCCGGTGCACTGCCCGGCGTCATAGTTCTCCCGGATCATATCGAAAGTGTCCTTCGCGGCGTTCCTGCTGTGGACATTGATGGGAAGCCCCAGTTCGTAAGCCAGGTGCATCTGCTCGCGGAACCAGCGTTTCTGGACCTCTTTTTCTTCCACCATCCAGTGATAGTCAAGGCCGATCTCTCCGACACAGACAACCTTCGGACTCTGGCAAAGCTTCTTCAGATGGCTCATGGCTTCATCCGAATCAGAGAATCTCGCCCACTCCAGATGACGTCTTCGCAGTCTTTCGATCTCGTCTGGATCCTCCTGCATCTGCCCGGCCGCTGTATCCCCGGAATTCCCTGTTCTCATCCCAGAACTTTTCCAAAGCTCTTTCTCCGGCACATATCCCGCATGCTCGAAAACGCCCACATCATCCGGATGGATCCCGCAGCCGGCGTAGATGATCTCATACTTCTGGGCCATATCTGCAGACTCGTCCGCGCCTTTCATGGACGCACCGACATTGACTGCGAATTCTACTCCGCCTTCTTTCAGGCCTTCGTCAAGCAGAATATCCCTGTCTAAATCAAATGCGTCGTCGTCATAGTGTGCATGTGTATCACAGATCGGTATCTGGTTCATCCGATTATCCCTGCTCTGTCTTCTCTCTGTATAACTTCAGAACTCTTCATTCCTTTTCCTCATCATATCCATCCAGAAGCAGCTCTGTCTTCTCCTTCTGATGCTGTGTCAGAAACTCCCGCAGAACATTATGAAGAATGCATCACCGAATGAAGAGCGGGAACCAGTTCAGATAAGAAATCAGATATTTTAGAAATGAAAGACATCTGAGAAAAGAACTTTGTTTTTGCTATGAACATTATAGGATCCGTAAACACCGTTTACAAGTGATTTTTCTGCAGCCTTAAGATACCTGCACCATGGTTTTCGGTGACAGTGCCAGCGTTTAATGATATAATTAAACAAGTCACAGTATTCCGGCAGCAAGGGGGGTATATGAGAGAACATGTATGGAGATCGGAACATCCGATCAGGCACAGGAGGATCTGTCTGGTCCTTTTGATGGCACTGTTTATCTGCATGCTGCTTCCGGTGCGTTCCCATGCGGAAGCCAATAAGGGTAAGTGGGTCAATAAGAAGGATAAATACTATTATTACAACGCCAAAGGCAAGCGCCTGCATGGAATCCAGAAGATCGGAAAATATACCTACTATCTGGATTCAAAAGGAGTGCAGCGGACCGGCTGGCGCAAGGTCGGGAAGAAGTATTATTTCTTCCAGCCAGCCAACGGACAGAATGGATACCTGATCGTCAGCAGGAAGGTCAATGGGATCAGGCTGAACAAGAACGGCAGTGCCAAAGTGACGCATTCCAATAAAAGAAAGATCAGGCTGATGGTGCGGTGCCAGAAGATTCTGGATTCCATAGCGCGTCCGGGGCTTGCCAGAAAAACCAAACTTCGCAAAGCATTTGAATATACGAAGAAGCATTATGCGCCGAGGAATGTCGGTGGGTTCTCAGGAGGCAGCGGATGGGATGTCCGCTATGCGGAGCGTATGATCAATGCCGGAAGCGGGGACTGCTACAGCTATGGTGCTGTCTTCGCCTACCTGGCCAATGCGGCGGGCTATAAAAAAGTCTATGCGTGCTCCTCGGGCGGGCACGGCTGGTGCCGGATCGAGGGCAGATATTATGATCCCAACTGGGCGCGCGTGATCGGCTCTGCCAAGTGTTACGGAGCCAGCAGGGGTCAGAGCGGTTCGGAAGGCCGCCCTGCCTGGGCAACGAATGAGCGCTATGCGGTTAAGATCAGTTGACGCAGACCGATCAGAATAAAGGGGGTACACATGAAGAAGTTTCGCAAGATCTGCCTGGCGCTGATGCTCGCGCTGACGCTGCAGGCAGCAGTCGTTCCGGCACTTCCTGCAGCACAGACCTGGGCCGCTTCCAGGAAGGGGCTCGTGAAGTCGGGCAAGAAGTACTATTACTATAAAAAGGGTTCGAAGATCAAAAATAAATGGAAGAAGGTCTCCGTGAAAGGAGTGAAGTACCGTTTTTATTTCGGAAAAAACGGAGCGGCATACCGTGCGAAGAGCCTCTTTCTGAATGCCTATAATGTAAAGTTGTTCAAGATCGGCAAGAAGAAATACGGGTTCGACAATTACAGCCATGCGGTCGCGCCTGGCATCTATGTGGACGGTTCTTCCAGGATCTATGTGTTTGAAAAGAAGGGTGTCTACAGTGACAAAAAGACAAAGGCACTCAGAGCCGCCCTTCCAAAGGGGAAGATCAGTACGGATATGTACAGCAGGGTGATCGCAAAGCTTGGACGGCCAAAAAAGGTCACAGAGGGAAACAGCTGCAGCGGATGGAACGCAGTGGATCCGTTTACGGATCTCTCACTGGTTTATGAACATTTCGAGGTCCAGCTGGTCCGGAATGACAAGACTAAAGCATATATGCTGAACAATTATTTCTCAATCTAGGAGGCAGACAATGAAGAAAACGGGATGGATCCGCATCCTTGCGGCATTACTGGTGATGACGGTGTTTCTCGCCCCGCCTGTGTCTGCGGCTGAGGCAAAAAAAACCGGTCTTGTCACGGAAAAAGGAAAGCTGCATATCTATACCGCAGCAGGGACCCTCGTGGTGAACGTTCCGGCATATAAGTGCAAGGTGAACGGGAAGACGGCGTACTATTCGATCGATAAACAGGGCACTGCCACAAAACTCAAGGGCGTGAAGGCAATGGCGGCAAAGCGTCTGGTGAAACTGAAAGCCGGGGGAAAGAAATCTGTCAAGAATCTGAAGAAGGCGTTCAAGTGGTCTGCCGGCCTGAGATACCGCAGCAATACGAACGGATCGCGCGGAAGCAAGGCCGCGAAGTATTACGGGAAGTACGGCTTCTCCACCGGCTCCGGTGACTGCAACACGGCAGCCTATACATTTTACTGGATGGCAAAGGTGCTGGGGTATTCCCCAAAGGTGGTTCAAGGACATGTTCCAAACGGCAGTATGAGCAATCTCAAATCCCACGCATGGGTCACCATCAAGTTCAAGAAGAAGCTGTTTTATTTCGACCCCGATCTGAACCGCGCCTATGCGGGCAAGACGGTCCGAACAGCTTCCGGATGGGTCAGGCAGGGGAAATACTGCGGATTCAAGTTCCGCTATGGAACACCCGGAACCTATAAATATATGAAATGATCAGAAGGAGACAGCATGCGCAGAATAATGTGGAATCGGATTGTAACAGCAGGAATCCTGGCTGCGGCTCTTGCTTCAGGCACTATGCTGCAGGCATACGCTTCGCAGGAGGATCCGGTCATGGAGACAGAATCACAGGCGGCGGAAGAGATGATCCGGATCGGGGAGAAGCACAGTGATTCCGACTACGAAGTCAGGCTGATAAATGAGAGCGGCAGAGCGATCACAGGCATTGCGCTTCGTGCCTCCTACGGGGAATACTCGGATAATCTCCTGCCGGACGATACGATGCTTCAGGAGCATGAAGAGGGAATACTGTGGTGTGAGCCGGCGGAGATTCTGAATTTTGTTCCTCCCGTATACGACATACAGCTGACATTCGCAGATGAGGGCACCGCAGTTCTGCACACACTTCCCTTTGGAGATGCGCAGGAGCTGACCATCCTGACGGATGAGGAGTCCGGGATCGTGTATGTGCGCTTTGTGAGCCTCAGCCTGGACAGTGAGACAGATTCGCTGCAGAGTGAGAAGAATATCGCCCGGAGCGGTGAGGAAGGCATGATCGCCGATTACCGGTCCAGGACCGGACAGGCACCATCCGGGAATGCCGACAGTTCCCAGGATGCGGAAGCGCCTGCGCCCGCGCCTGCACCTGCGCCGGAGCCGCAGCAGTGCCTTGATAACGGACTGATGTTCTGATCAAAACCTCTTTACGGAGAAAACCATGTCGCTGGTTTCAAATGCATTTTTTCTGTTCACTCTGGCAGCCGTTCTTGCGTATTATCTGGTGCCTGCCAGGGTGAAATGGATCGTTCTGCTGCTTTTCAGCTGTCTGTATTATCTGTCGGGAAATGCCCGTTACTTCCTGTTTCTTCTGTATTCCATATGCGTGACCTGGCTGTCTGCATTGTGGATCAGCAGGCTGCAGGAGAAAGATGCCCCGGCATATTTACAAAAGCTGGTCCTCACTGCGGGACTGATCTGCAATCTTGGCATGCTTGGCGCTGTAAAATACGCCGGCTTTATCGCGGATAATGTCTGCCGGCTGTTTTCGCTGCCGCCATCCGGACTTCAGATCCTTCTTCCGTTGGGGATCTCTTTTTATACCTTTCAGTCATCCGGATATCTGCTGGATGTCTACTGGAAGAAGGCCGAAGCGCAGAAGAATCCCTTTCAGTACGCACTCTTTGTATCTTTCTTTCCCCAGCTTCTGCAGGGACCGATCGGTAATTTCGGAAGGCTGATGCCGCAGCTGACGCAACCGCATACATTTGACATGCGGAGCTTCACGCGAGGTCTGGAACGGATCCTGTGGGGATATGCGAAGAAGATTATCATCGCAGACTGGGCGGGCGTATTTGCCGATGCGATCTGGGGAGATCTCGACCGTTTCGGCGGACTGGGACTGATCGCGCTGCTCTTCTACGGCATCCAGCTTTATGCGGACTTTTCAGGTGCAATGGATGTTGTGACCGGAATCGCCTCCCTGTTCGGGATCACGCTGGATGAGAACTTCCGAAGACCTTATCTTGCCGTTTCCATGGCGGATTTCTGGAAGCGCTGGCATATTACCCTTGGCGAATGGATGATGAACTATGTGTTCTATCCGGTTTCGCTGTCCGGGGCGATGATACGTTTCTCCGGGTGGTGCAGAAAGAAATTCGGCAGGAAGCAGGGCCGCGTTGTTCCGATCGCTCTGGCAGATCTGATCGTATTCTTCCTTGTTGGTATCTGGCACGGTGCCAGCTGGAAGTATGTGGTATATGGTCTTCTGAACGGCGGCATCATTGCCTTCAGTGAACTGATGGACGGAACATACCGGAATATGAAGAAGGCCCTCCATATCTCAGGGAAGGAGACCTGGTACCATCTGTTCACCATCATACGCACATTTATTCTTGTGAATCTGCGGTGGTTCTTCGATCGCTCAGATACACTCACACAGGCGTTCTACATGATCCGTCAGTCTTTTACGCATTTCCAGCCATCCCTGCTGATGCAGATCCCGGCAGGCAGCCTGGGAACCGCGTACGTGCCTTGGGCACTGCTGACGATCATGGCAGGCTGTATCGTGATGGTGGGCGTCGGGATCCTGGAAGAGAAAGGGATCGATGTGAGGCATAAGCTCTCAGACACGCTGCCGTCTCCGGTCGTCTTTGGGGTCTTCCTTGCACTGTTTGCAGGAATCGGTTTATTCGGGTGCAGCGCCGCGCCGCGGGGGTTCATCTATGCGCAGTTTTAAATGGATCCGACTGATGGTATTCTGTGTTCTGACGGCGTTCATACTGGTTGCAATGGATTACGCACTCTATCCGTGCACATTTATGCGAAATGACATTCATGCAGTCACGACACAGACATTTGATGATATCTATATGGGCACTTCCCATGGGAAGATCAATATCGATCCGGAATCCGCCGGGAAGGTGAACAGTCGGACCGGGCACAATCTGTGCGTGGGCAGTGAGTATCCGCAGGACTGCTACTATTTGCTCAGACTGATGATCGAGACGGGACATAAACCGGAGCGGGTCATCTATGAGATCTCCCCCGGCTACCTGGTCAGGGAAAAGGAGGAGGGCAACAATTATCTGCTCTTCTATCATGAGTTCCCTGCCGGTCTTGCAAAGCTGTCTTATTTCGTTCATTCTGTATTAAAATGCAACTTCCGGACACTGTTCTTCCCCTGGTATGAATATCCGCTGTCTTATGAGCTTGCAAACCTGCCGGAAACCGTCCGGGCAAAATGGAACAAAGACTACAGCATCGACAGGTTCCGGACCGCGTCCCAGGAATACCATGATTCCGGTTTTATTGCCCGCTATCCGGTGAACACTTCCGCCTTTACCACGCAGGATCTGACACCGGCCAGTGTCTCCCGAATCGTTCCAGAGAATATGGAACAGCTCAGGAGACTGGTGTCCCTGTGCCGGAAAGAAGGTATCCGGCTGTGCGCCGTGACCACACCGATCCCGCAGCCAAACCTGCAGGCATCAGCGCAGGACTACCGGGAATTCTGGGAATATCTGGGAGCATTCTTCGAGGAGGAGCGGGTTCCCTGGATCAATTTCAATGACGCGGAGCATTTCAATCTGTTTACGCATGACATCTCAGCGTTTACGGATATGGACGGGCATATGAATGATGCCGCTGCAAGAGCCTTTTCCGCTGTGCTGGCAGAGCAGCTTGAACGTGCCGATCCGGCGCAGGGATCTTGAACCGAAAGTGTCCGGAAGCTTCAGACAGGCATGGCGTCTGTACTGCGGACAATAAAAAAAAGAACAGGAGGACAGAGAGATGCAGACACTGTTGGAGATTCTGGACGATATCCGTCCGGACATTGATTTTACTTCCGAAAAAAACCTGATGGGGGACAAACTGCTTACGTCGTTCGATATCCTGGCGATCGTCTCTGAGATCAGCGAAACCTACGGGATCCGGCTGTCCGCCGGCGAGATCCGCCCGGAAAACTTCAATTCAGTCCAGGCCATGTGGGATATGATCACCCGTCTGAAAGCGGCGAAAAAATGATTGTTCTGCAGCCTGATGGTGCCTGAAACAAAGAACATCCATAATATCTCGCGATAAGAATTACCATGCATAAACGGGTTTAAAAAAGCGGGCTCCGATTCCGGATGCCCGCTTAACAATTTATCCCTGTTTAACATTCTGCGTCAGCGCACCTCGGCTCCGCAGGATACCTCTCCCTCCGGCCTTACCAGGCTCAGACGCCCCTGGTCATCTTCTGCGCAGAGGATCATGCCCTGACTCTCCAGACCGGCGAGTTTTGCCGGCTTCAGGTTTGTGATAACCAGAACCTTCTTCCCGACCATCTCTTCCGGTGTGTACCACTGCTTGATCCCGGACAGGATCTGGCGTGTTTCGGATCCGATCTTCACCTGGCTGCAGAGAAGCTTCTTCGACTTCTTCACAGCTTCGCAGCTGACAACTTCGCCGACCTGGATCTGGAGCTTCGCGAAGTCATCGATCGTAACTTCTTCCTTCTTCTCCACATCCATGCAGTCTGCGTCTGCAGCCTCGTCAGCCTTCTCTTCTTCAGCCGCGCCTGCCGCTGCTGCCTTAGCCTGCTGCAGTTTCGCGATCTCCGCCTCCACATCTTCCGGTTTCAGCCTCTGGAAGAGGATCTGCGGAGCATCTGTAACCTTCTGTCCGGACGGATACTGTCCGAAAGTGGTCATGTTGTCCAGGCCGCGCTTTTCAGCGTTCAGCTGTGCAAGGATCTTTCCTGCCGTATCCGGCATAAAGGATTCGAGCAGCTCGGCGCCCACTGCGATCGCTTCCACCAGGTTGTAGAGCACCTGGCTCAGGCGGTCCTTCGTCTGCTGATCCTCACCTTTTGCAAGGATCCACGGAGCAGTCTCGTCGATGTATTTATTGCATCTCTTGAAGAGGGCAAATGTCTCGCTGATCGCGTCCGCTACGCGAAGATGATCCATCTTCTCCGTCACCTTCACCGGCGTCTCAAGAACGACCTTCTTCAGGTCTTCATCGATGCTTCCGGTCTGTCCCTCGGAGACAACGCCCGACGGAGCTACCTCCAGATCAGTAACGCCTGTCGCCCGGACCTCTCCGCCAAAATATTTATTGGTCATGGAGATCGTGCGGTTCACCAGATTGCCCAGCGTGTTCGCAAGGTCTGAATTGAAACGCTCAACACACAGGTCCCAGGTCAGGACGCCGTCATTTTCAAAAGGCATCTCGTGCAGTACGAAATAGCGCACCGCGTCCACACCGAAGATTTCAGACATCTCATCCGCGTAGAGGACATTTCCCTTGGACTTGGACATCTTGCCGTCGCCCATCAGCAGCCACGGATGTCCGAATACCTGCTTCGGCAGCGGTTCGCCCAGCGCCATCAGGAAGATCGGCCAGTAGATGGTATGGAAGCGGATGATGTCCTTGCCGATCAGATGAAGATCTGCCGGCCAGTACTTCTTATAATCATCCGTGGATCCGTCCGGATCATAGCCGGCAAAAGTGGTATAGTTGCTGAGCGCATCCAGCCACACATAAACGACGTGTTTCGGATCAAAATCAACCTGAACGCCCCAGGTAAATGAAGTCCTTGAGACGCACAGATCCTGCAGACCCGGAAGGAGGAAGTTATTCATCATCTCATTCTTGCGGGCAACAGGCTGGATAAATTCCGGGTGGGTGTTGATATACTCGATCAGGCGGTCGGCATATTTGCTCATTTTGAAGAAATAAGCTTCTTCCTTTGCCTTGGTGACCGGGCGTCCGCAGTCCGGACAGTTGCCGTCAACCAGCTGGGACTCTGTCCAGAAGGATTCGCAGGGCGTGCAGTACCAGCCTTCATAGGCTCCCTTGTAGATGTCTCCCTGGTCGTAGAGCTTTTTGAAGATCTTCTGGACCTTTCTCTTATGCTCCGGGTCTGAAGTACGGACAAAGCGGTCATAGCTGGTGTTCATCAGATCCCAGATGCGTTTGATCTCACCGGCGTTCATATCGACAAAAGCCTGGGGAGTCATTCCTGCCTCCGCAGCCTTGATCTCATTTTTCTGGCCATGCTCGTCGGTTCCGGTCTGGAACACAACGTCATATCCCTCGACTCTCTTGTAGCGCGCGATCGCGTCCGCAAGAACCGCTTCATATGTGTTGCCGATATGCGGCTTGCCTGATGCATAGGCGATTGCTGTAGTTATATAATAAGGTCCTTTATTTGCCATGCTGTCATCCTTTCTTTATATCTTCTTCGTCGATAATGTCCGGGGTTCCCCTGAACTCGCGGCGAAGTTCTGTGACTTTTTTATTTTCAATATATGTGTAGATTCCCAGGAGCAGGAAGCACAGTCCCACAAAGCGTGTCAGGAGCGAGGCTGTCCCGAACGGATTGCGTATCGCTTCAACCCCCGCAAATACAAACGCGATCCCGATGATCAGATGCAGTGTCCATCTGGGTCCGTGGAACCGTCTCACGTCGAACGCTGTCTGCACTGACATGACGCCTCCGAAGATCAGCGCAAGTCCGAACAGGAAGGGAAGAACACTGATCACCACTCCGGAGTACAGGATCATGAACAGTCCGGAGACTATGCAGACCAGTCCGATGGACAGGTCGTGCTCCATCATGCCGTCGTCCGCGTTTCGCCTGATATAGCGGAAAACCCGTCCGACCCCGTATATCACCAGAACCGCTCCGATGCCGTACACGATGATCCTGTTGGTAAGGTTCGGCATGATCAGCAGGACAAGGCCTACGATCGCAATCAGAATACTGGAAATGGAAACTTCTTTCAGCACTTCTCCCATATTGCTACACCCCCTTTGCAGCTCATTCAACCTTCTGATGATCTGCTCTTAATTATTACTGTACGTCCGGACGGCATGCCGCCTCATCCGGATTCTCAGGCAGTTTCTTCGAGACCGTAACGGCCAGCGCCCCCGGTCCGATGTGGCAGGATACCGACAACGACAGCGGCTGCATAATGATCTGTTTGCCAGGATAAACTTCCTGAATCTCAGACACCCACTGCTCTACTTCTTCATCCCGCGCTCCCGAATAGGCGCCGGAGATCCAGTATTTGTCCGGCTCACCCTCAAGAGCAAAGCGGTCACGGATATCGTCCTCGATCGCCTTCAGCATCGTTGTCTTTGACGCTTTCATGGTCCTGCACTTGGCAAATGCGTCCAGTTTCTCTCCCTGGATCTGCAGGACGGGTTTAATGCGCAGCAGCGTTCCCAGCGCGGCGGCTGCAGGTGTCACTCTTCCGCCCTTCTTGAGATATTTCAGAGTCGGTACATAGATGTAGATGGACGAATCGAATTTTGTTTTCTCCAGGTACTCTTTGATCCCGGCTGCGTCATAGCCCAGCTCCGCAAGCCTGACCGCGTCAAGGACCGACTGTCTCTGTGTGACAGAGATCCTCTGGTTGTCCACGACCTGTACCCGTCCGTCATAATCCTCCGCCAGAGTCTTCGCTGTGGCGCAGGAACTAGACAGTCCGCTGGACATCGGGATATATACCACTTCATCATAGTCCTTCAGAAGACTGTCCCAGCGGTCCAGGACCTCTCCGACGACGGGCATGGATGTGTGGATCTCAGCATCATCCTCAAGGTGTCTGTAAAACTCCTCCTGGGTGAGGGTGATGTCTTCATAGAACAATTTGTCGTTAATATAAAACGGCATCGGCAGCACAGATATTCCCAGCGCCTTTGCGCAATTCTGCGTGATCCCGCTGTTGCTGTCAGTAAGGATCGCGACACTCTTTCCCATACTCATTTCCCCATCTGCACAAAGTGCTGTGAATCCCGCCTGAGGCAGGAACAACCAATACCTGTCTGCCTGCGCCGGCATTTTCCGGACCCGGCCCTGAGCCGGTCTGGCAGAATTGCTGATATTCTATCAGAAAATGAATTCGAGCGCTACCAAGAGCGCCCGAATTATGTCATGCAATTATAAAATAAATATCATTTCGGCCTGCTTATCCGACCATGAGTACAAACTTGCGTGCTTCCCGCTCAGAATTGACGCACTCGATCTTCGCCCCGAGTCCTCTCAGCTTCTGATCGAAGTTCTCATATCCTCTCTGGATATAGATGATATCATCGATCATGGTGATGCCTTCCGCCGCAAGTCCAGCGATCACAAGTGCCGCACCGGCTCTCAGGTCAGGCGCGCTGACGCGGGCTCCGGTGAGTTTTTCCACTCCGGAGATCACAGCTGTATTGCCTTCTACCTTGGAGACTGCGCCCATGCGTGCCAGCTCATCCAGATATTTGAACCGGTTCTCGAAGATGCTCTCCGTCACGATGCTCGTTCCCTCGGCCATGGACAGCGCGACTCCGATCTGGGGCTGCATATCTGTCGGGTATCCGGGATACGGGAGCGTCTTCACATTTGCGCAGGAAAGTCTCGCGGGTGCTTTTACGCGAACTGCCGTGTCATATTCCTCAATATCGCAGCCGATCTCAAGAAGCTTCGAGATCGTAGCCTCAAGATGCTTGGGAATGACATTCTTGACAAGAACGTCGCCGCCGGTACATGCCGCCGCGAACATATAGGTTCCTGCCTCGATCTGGTCCGGAATGATAGAGTACTCCGTCGCGTGCAGTTTCTCCACGCCGACGATACGGATCACGTCCGTACCTGCGCCCTTGATGTTGGCGCCCATGCTGTTCAGGAAGTTGGCCACGTCGACAACGTGGGGTTCCTTGGCACAGTTCTCAATAACGGTTCTTCCCTCTGCCATAGAGGCCGCCATCATGATATTGATAGTGGCGCCTACAGATACAGTATCCAGGAAGATGTGGCGGCCCTTCAGAATCTGCGCGTCAGCACAGATGCTTCCGTTCTGGATCGTGACCTTTGCACCCAGCGCCTTGAAGCCCTTCAGATGCAGGTCGATCGGTCTGGAACCGATATTGCATCCGCCGGGAAGCGGAACTTCCGCTTTCTTGTATTTGCCAAGCAATGCGCCGAGAAGATAGTAACTTGCGCGGATCTTTTTGATGTATTCGTACTCGATATTCACATCGCCTATGTCTGCTCCGCACAGAACAACGCTGTGTCTGTCTCTGCGGTCGACCTTCACGCCGATCTGGATCATAGCCTCAAGCATGACATTGACATCTCTGACGTCCGGAAGATTCTCGATCAGAACCTCTTCATCTGTCATGATCGCTGCGGCAAGAATACCGAGCGCGGCATTCTTGGCGCCGCCGATCTCTACTTCACCGTTCAGCGCAGTGCCGCCTCTGATTATATATTGTTCCATACTTCTTCCTCTTCAGTTACTAATTATTCCGCCGTCCGGATAATCCCTTAATTCACCGGTCAGCGTCTCCCCCTGTAACCGCCCTGCCATATTTCCAAACGGATGCAGAAGCGGAAAAACTCTGCTCACACTTCCCTTAAAGCGTAAGCAAAAAGACAAGCTGAAGATGCTCGTCGCCCACATTATACCTTTAATTAATCAATCTGTAAACATTTTTTAAAAACATAGTGTCCTGTCTGTGTCCGGCAGCGTTATAATTCTCTCAAATCTGTTATAATCAGACTTGAATATTTACTGCCCGTGTTTCATGCCGGGTCAGAGGAGGGATGATCACTCATATGGAAAAGAAAAGACGCAATATTGAACCAGGCCCTCTTTTTATAGTCGGACTTGTGTTTGTGATCTTCGGCGGGTCCGCCGTCCTGGTCGCCACACTGGCCTTTCTTCACGTAGAAGGTTACGGTCAGTACGCAGATCCTGACGTCCGCCTGCTGCCGTTCATTTTCATGGGACTGGGGATCGTCTTCCTCATAGTCGGCATATTATGTTTTGTGATCCGCTACCGCCGTCGCTCACGCAACGAGCAGCTGGTAAAAAACGGTTTCTATGTCACTGCCAGGATTCGTGACATCCATCCCAACGAAAACGTCCGGATCAACGGCCGGTCTCCGTTCATCCTGGAATGTCATTACAAAGACCCGACGACCGGAAAGACACATATCTTCAAGAGCGAAAACCTCATGTTCTATCCGATCGACGCCAAAGATACCGACATCCGCGTCTATATAGATCCGCAGAACATGGACCACTATTATGTAGACACCAGCGGCCTGACCGACGACATCATAATCCACTGACATTGTGAACAAGTGCCTGTCACTCGTGCAAGAACATTGCACGAGTGACAGGCACTTGTTCATCATAGGCGCTTATTCATGCTCAGAAAACGCCCGTGACTTTTCCAATCTCTGCCGTGCTGTCCGCAAGGTATGTCGCTCCGTTCTCCTTCAATTCTTCCTCGGTTCCGTACCCATAGGTCACTCCGATGGAATCACACCCTGCCTGCACGGCTCCTATGATGTCAAACCGGGTATCTCCCACCATCACGGCATCCCTGTTTTCAACCCTAAGTTCCTTCAGCGCCCTCTCGATCAGGGCACTTTTCCGGTTGGATCCGTCGCTGGGATCCGGCCCCGCAACGCATGCAAAAAATCTGCGCAGATCAAAATGTTCCAGGATCTTCTCTGCCATCACCTGCGGTTTGGAAGTAACGACTGCACAGAGTATTCCATTTTCTCCAAGAGCCTCAAGCAGCTGCCGCATTCCGTCATAGACCGTCAGGTTGTATGCCTCTCCTGCGTTGTAACACTCTCTGTACAGAACGATCGCACGCTCTGCCTCCTCTTCGCTCATCCCGCAGAAGGTCTGGAAAGAATACAGCAGCGAAGGCCCGACAAAACGGCGCATTGTCTCCTCCGGAAGCTGCTCACAGCCCATCTTCTCCAGCGCATACCGGCAGGAATTCATGATCCCCGGCCCGGAATCATTGATCGTACCGTCAAGGTCAAACAGTACTGCTTTATATTTCTTCATATTTCCTCCGATCCCGGGCATCACCACCGGGCAAGTATCCGTTGAACAAGTGCCTGTCACTCGTGCAAGGTCGCTTGCACGAGTGACAGGCACTTGTTCATACTCAGCTCTTCAGCAGGTGTTCGTCGAGCAGGATGGTGAACGGGCCGTCGTTGACCAGGGAGACTTTCATCTCTGCCCCGAACTCTCCGGTCTGGACACTGTAGCCGGCGCGGCGGCATTCTTCGACGATGTATTCATACAATGCCTCTGCGTGGTCCGGTTTTCCTGCGTCTGTGAAGCTTGGGCGGTTGCCTTTGCGACAGTTTGCATACAGTGTAAACTGGGAGACCAGGAGGAGTTCTCCCCCGACATCTTTCAGCGACAGGTTGGTTTTTCCCTGTGCATCTTCAAAGATGCGAAGCCCCAGCAGTTTGCGGACGAACAGGTCCGCCGTTTCTCTGGTGTCGCTGTCGCACACTCCGATCAGGACCAGGAAGCCCTTCCCTATCTGCCCTGCCGTCCTTCCGTCGATAGTCACTGCTGCTTCAGATACTCTCTGTACTACAAATCTCATATCTCTCCTCTGCAGAAGCCGTCCCTCAGGCCTCGCCTTTCAGTTTTACGTACGTTGCCTCGTGTCCGACCTTCTCCAGGAACTTTCCAAAGATGTCGGAAGTGTGGAGCTTCAGTGTGGAGGTGTTGTTGCACGGATGCGCCCCGATATACGGGTTCTTCTTAAGATCTTCATCTATCAGCAGACGCACATGTTTGTCTGTGTCGTTCATCAGTCCGAGCACACTGGCGCTTCCCTGGCGGCAGTTCATATACTCCCACATATATTCTTCCGGGCCAAATGAAAGTCTTGCCGATCCGATCTGTTTCGTGATCTCTTTCGTTTTAAACGGCTTGTCCCCGGGCATGAGCAGGAGGTAGAAGTTCGTCTTCTGCCGGTTGCACAGGAACAGATTCTTGCAGATGGGTGCTTTCAGGACCTTTTCGATCTGCTGGCAGTCTTCCATCGTCTCGGCGCGGTCGTGGTCTGCCCGCTTGAAGGTTATTCCGGCTTTGGCCAGGAATCTGTAAGTGCGCATCTCCTGGTCCGGACGCCCTTCCGGAAGATCCGGTCTGTCATTTGCCTTCTCCGGCGCGCTGTCATAAAGTGTTGTTTTCATAATATTACTCTCCTCTGCTTTCTGTCTGATGAAAATAAAGATCAATCCGGTCTTTCTTCATATCTTCACCGACCAGGATCACTACATTCTGTCCCCTGCCGATATGCTGTGTCCGTATCCCGTCCCGTGTCGCGTTGATCTCTAGCCATTCCCCGTCCTGCGGGACGAATCCTTTGACGCGGAAGACCTTCCCGCACAGCGGGTCGCTGAACAGTTTCTGTACTGTCTCCTGCAGCATCTGAGGCGTCAGGTCCAGGTTCATATAATACAGGGAACTGAATCCCCCTTCCCTCACTGCCTGCAGCTTAATGTGTTCTTCCATCCGGCAGCCGCACTGTGTCAGATCCCTGAAGTCTTCATCCGTCAGGTCTTCCCAGTCCTTCGCGATTATATCTTCCCCAAATCTTCTGCTGCATCCAAACTGCTCCATCGCGCGGTTGATATGCTCTATGGTATTCCCGATCTGTTCCGGTGATGCCTCCTGGACCCTTGACAGTACAACCTTCCCGGCGTCTGCCAGCTGCGAGACCAGCAGATAATCCGCATCCCTCGACAGACCATCCTCCAGTTTCGCGTCCGCGATGGCGATCACACTCCCGATCTCATACCAGCGGCTGAGGGGATCTTCATACAGCACGTCAAAAAACTCCTCCGGGTCATAGATCCCGGACGGTTCAACCAGCACCCGGTCAAGACCCTGCATGCCCAGAGCGATGAGCTTTGTCTTGAACCGCCTGCGGTAACAGTCAAGGTCCGCGGCAGCCACCATCTCCGTAGCCGCGCCCTGCGCCTCCAGGTCCTGAAGCAGCAGCATATCCACATTCACAGCGCCGAAGTCATTTTCAATTATACCTGTCTTCAGCCCCTGGTCCAGAAGCCAGCCTGCATACCTTTTCAGAAATGTTGTCTTTCCGGATCCGAGAAATCCGGTGATAAGATCTATCTTCGTCATGTCTGTGCCGCGATCTCCTCCGCAAGTTCATTCAGCTCCAGCCAGCGGTCTTCTTTTGCTGACAGCAGCACCTTAACCTCTTCTTTCTGCCGCGTCAGCTCCTCCAGCTTTGTATACTGTGTGGCGCATTCCAGGATCTGTGCATCCAGCTCTTCTATCTTCGTCTCCAGCGCAGCGATCTCTTCATCAATATGCTCGTATTCCTGCTGCTCTTTGTAGGACATCTTTCTCTTGCGGGACGAGCTCTTTGACTGCGCGTACAGCTCGGCTGCCGCAAGGTTGCGGGATGACGTCTGGGCAGAGCCTGCCAGATGGCTTCTGCTGCCCTCCTCCGCTGACTCTACAGTCTCTTCCCGCTTCTTCTCATAATAGTCCGTAAACCCGCCTTCGTACTGTTTCAGTTCGCCGCCTTCCCCGAAAGCAAAGATGCGGTTCACGATACGGTCGAGGAAATAACGGTCGTGGGATACGGTAACCACGATTCCCAGAAAATGATCCAGGTAGTCTTCAAAGATCTCCAGAGTCTCGATATCCAGATCATTCGTCGGCTCATCCAGCAGGAGCACATTGGGCTGCGACATCAGGACAGACAGAAGACAGAGCCTGCGCCGCTCACCGCCGGAGAGTGCACTGATCTTCGCCCACTGCATCCTCGGGTCAAACAGGAACTTCTCGCACATCTGGGACGCAGTGATCAGGCCGTCCGTCGTCCTGACATACTCACCGGTATTCTTCACATATTCAAGGACCGTCTGTGTCTCATCCGGGACATCGCTCTCCTGGCGGAAATAACCGATCCGCACGGTATCACCGGAGGTCACGTCCCCGCTGTCAGGTTTAAGAATTCCGGCAATGATATTCATCAGCGTCGATTTGCCGCAGCCGTTGGGCCCAATGATCCCGATCCGGTCATCCCGCAGAAAGATATAGCTGAAATCATCGATCAGGACTTTCTCTCCGTACGCCTTGCAGATATGATCAAGTTCCAGAGTCTTTTTTCCCAGACGGGTGGTCACAGAACTCATGGTCAGCGTACTCTGCTCCAGCCTTCTTCTTGCCTCGCGGGAAGCTTCCTGAAGATCCTCAAACCGGTGGATCCTCGCCTGCTGCTTGGTCGTTCTTGCCTGCGCCCCGCGCCGGATCCACGCAAGTTCCGTCCGCATCAGATTCTCTCTTTTATGCTGTGTACTTGCCTCCAGCGCCAGCCGCTCCGCCTTCTTCTCCAGGTAGGTCTCGTAATTCCCCTCGTATGCATACAGGTCTCCCCTGTCCAGTTCCGCAATCTTTGTGGTGACCCGGTCCAGAAAATACCGGTCGTGGGTGACCAGGAGCAGTTCCCCCTTGAACCGCAGGAGATAGTCCTCCAGCCACAGGATCATCTCCTGGTCCAGATGATTGGTGGGCTCGTCCAGGATCAGAAGTTCCGCTCCCGAGAGCAGTGTCTGAACCAGAGCCACCCGCTTGCGCTGTCCGCCTGAGAGCTCATCCATCCGGGCACTGTGGTCCGTCATCTCCAGACGGTTCAGCATGGAGCGTGCCTGTGCCTCTTCTTCTGACCCGGGGGTCCTTCCGGGCATAACTGCGTCCAGAACGGTCGTATTCTCCGGAAACTCCGGATTCTGGCCAAGGTAAGCGATGGTGACATCTCTTCCGGCGATGATCCGGCCTTCATCCGGCTCAACGATTCCGGCGACAATCTTCAGCAGTGTAGACTTGCCTGTCCCGTTGACGCCGATCAGGCCGATCCTGTCTCCAGTCTCGATCCCCAGTGTCACGTCATGGAACAGATCTTTGGTTCCGTATGTTTTTCCTATATGTTCCAGATTCAGACGATTCATTTAATACCCTCACGTCCCGGCGCGGTCTGTGCCAAAGCGCTGTTTCCGTCTGCGCCTCAGAGATCATTATAAAATAAAATCCGGCGGCTGAGCGTCTCCTGCGAAAAGACGGCATCCTGCCCCGGATGCCGTCTCTGCACATTGCTGTATCGTTCCAAATAAAACCCCGGTCTGCTCGATCTTTTCAGTCTGTTCAGTCTTTAATGAAATGCTGCAGTTCCCATCCGGAGTTTATGCGCTTTATCAGTTCCGGGATCGGAAGAAGTCCGGACAGAGTATCATACTGCGTGATGCACATGGATCCGCATCCGGCCGCCACCTTCAGGCAGGTCTGAGGATCCATCCCGTGGCTGAGCGCGTACAGAAAGCCTGCGATCGCAGTGTCCCCGGCGCCGGTTCCCGACAGGATACGGTCCGGTTTGTAGCTGTCCTGGAAGAAATCCCTGTCTCCCCAGCCGATACCGGTGTATACGCCATCCTTCGCTTCTGCCAGTTCCGGCCTGCACTTTCCTGCATGTTCACGGAATCTGTCGCCGATGGATACCATATGCTCCTCTGAGGAAGAAAGGAAATACATGCCGGCGGCGCCGCATTTGAGAAGCACGCTCCCGCAGCCCATTTCCAGAGCCTTCCCTGCCAGCGGACGGACATCCTCCTCCAGTGACAGTGTCATGCAGATATCCTCTCCGGTCCTGGCCGCTTTCTCCTGCCAGTATTCATAGCGTTCCCTGTCCAGCATGAAGCCGAGTTCCTCGATGCTGGGTACAAAGAAGTCGACATAGGGCAGGGTCTTTGCAAGCAGACCTTCCCAGTCTGCCTTTCCCGACTCCGAACCTGCGTCGGGCATCGCGGTATCCAGGCTGGTGATCAGCCCCGTCTCCTGCATGGACCGGTACATCTTCGCAAGCCTGACGCCTCCGTCCTGGTAAAATGAACGCATCAGTGCCGGATATCCGAAATGAAAATACTGCGCCCCTGCAGCTTCTTCCATATTCAGGTCCTCCGGATAGAAATGATCATTCGCTCCTGCGTCAACCAGGAAGCAGCGGTCATTTCCGGGGACCGATATGACGATCGTATACGACGTTTCGACATCTTTCGATACGATAAAATCAACAGGAGCCCCGCGCTTTTCATAGGCATCCCGGATCATACGTCCGAAGGAATCATCTCCGACCTTCGCAACCAGTGAGACCTCTGCTCCCAGCACATGGAGAGCCAGGCCCGTGTTGGACACACAGCCTCCTGGTGAAGTCTCAGCGCGGCCGACTTCCCTGAGTTTGCCCGGCCTGATCACGTCCTCCAGGGTCCTTCCCTGATAGTGTTCTGCGGGAAATGCCGGAGTAACATCGATTGAAATATAGCCTGCTGTGATTATCCTGCTCTCAGCCATACTGCGCCTCACTTTCTGCCGCTGAGCATAGTTTCTTATATCAGTTCTCCAGATCGGCAAGTACTTCCCTGTAGTCGCTCTCATAGGCGTGCTGGTTGCTCGATGCCTTCTGGTGCTTACTGATCGCGGCAGCCGTTTTTTTGATCGGCTGGACCGTTCCCGCACCGGCGACGCATCCGCCCGGACACGCCATGCCCTCCAGCAGATATCCGTTGTACTTGCCCGCTTTCGCGGTCATGAGCATCTTTTTGCACTCGGCAAGCCCGTCAGCCGCAACAACTTTCACGTCACCGCGCTCAGGATACTTTTCCTTTATTACATTGACAACAGCGTTTGCCACGCATCCGCTTATTGCAAATGCGCGTCCGTCTCCGCTTGCTCCTTCCATAGGATCGGTATCCGCCAGCTGCGCAAAATCTACTTCCTTTGCCTGGAGCATGCCCAGCACTTCTTCGAATGTCAGCACGAAATCCACTTCCGAGCGGACACTGCGGCGGCTTGCCTCCAGCTTCTTCGCGACACACGGCCCGATGAATACGACCTTGCACCCCGGATGCTCCTTCTTCAGGAGGCGGGCGGTAAGGACCATAGGTGTAAGCGCCATGGAGATGCATTCAGCCTTGTCCGGAAGCAGTTTCTTGGCAAATGAAGACCATGCCGGACAGCAGGACGTACCCATCCAGGGAAGCTTTGACGGCACTTCCTCCACGAAGTCCCTGGCCTCCTGCAGTGCGCAGAGATCTGCGCCGATGGCAACTTCCACCGCGTCATGGAATCCGATCGCCTTCATGGCGGAGCGGATCTTATGCGGAGTGCACTCCGGCCCGAACTGTCCGGTGATCGCAGGAGCCATGGCGGCATAGACCGGCACACCTTCCTTCATGGCCTGGATGACCTGGAAAATCTGCGCCTTATCGGCAATCGCGCCGAACGGGCAGTTGGCAAGGCACATTCCGCAGGAAACACATTTCTCCTGATCAATCTCGGCGCGTCCGTACTCATCCGATTTGATGGCTCCGGCGCCGCACGCCTTCACACACGGCCGCTCCTGGCGCAGGATAGCGTGATAGGGACACGCCTCGATGCATTTGCCGCATTTTATGCATTCACTCTGGTCAATGACCGACTTGCCGTCTTTGAAGGAGATCGCCTCCTTCGGGCATACGATCTGGCACGGATGAGACAGGCACCCCTGGCAGGCGTCAGTCACATGCACCACATTGTCGGGGCACTTATGGCACGCGAACTTGATGATGTTGACAAGAGGCGGCTCATAGTACTTCTCCGGGATGATACAATCCTTCGCACCGTCCGAAACAGGCGCGTGTTCATTTGCCTTGCGGACCGGCAGGCCCATGGCAAGACGCATCCTCTCATTGACGATCGCCCTCTCGAGGAAGACACTGTCTCTGTAAGTCGACTCCTCACCCGGAATGATGCGGTACGGAATGTGCTCCATCTTCTTGAAGAAATCCGTATCGCTGCTGTCATATTCATAAGACAGCTTTGCTATCTCTGAAAAGACATTCTGCCGGATCGTGTTGATATCTGTGCTGATTCCTCTCATACTGCTCTCCCATATTCAGTCTGATATTAATAAATTAAGTACGACAAAATTATAACATGGCGAAGCGCCTCCGCCAAACCATTCTCACCCCTGCAGGCCAAGATATGTCCTCAGGACTTCCAGGCCGGGAAGAGGCACGCAGAACTTCTGATTGTGCCTGAGGCACTCCCGCCAGGTCTCTTCCAGGTCAAACCATTCCACCGCCTCTACTTCTTCCGTCTGAAGCACAAGGCTCTTCTCATCCACTTCCCTGCGAAGGACATACACAAAAGCGATCTCATTGTCGCGGAACATCCTGTTGTGGAATTCCTTCTCATAGGCTATGGCAAAACGTCCCGCTTTCTCCAGTTCCTCAGGCGCGGCATGGATCCCAAGCTCTTCTCCCAGTTCGCGAAGAGCCGATTCCAGGATGCCGTCGCCTGCCTGGATATGGCCGGCAGAAGAGGTGTCATAACGTCCGGGAAATGAATCCTTGTTCATCGAGCGCTTCTGCAGCAGGACCTGATACCTTCCGTCCCTCTCCCGGATCACCCAGATATGCGCAGTCCGGTGGCGGATTCCTTCCCGGTGGGCCGTCTCACGGTCTACAGTCTGTCCGGTGGGGCTGCCTTCTGCATCTACTATGTCAAATATCTCCAAGTTCATTTCCTCCCGACATGTCCGCCCAGTTCATTCCTGTCAGATAATCGATCACAATTCCCGGCTGCACATTGTGGACAAACACATGAAAACAGACGCCAGTCCCTTCATCCTCCATCGACCAGGCCTCCATCTCTACGCCCCTCGGCACCAGTTCCCTGCCCCTGTAGAAGGGCGTCACCCTGTAGAGCACGTGGTCGTCGCATGAGTCCAGATACTTCACGAGCTGTACCTCATAAGGCCGCATGCCATCCATGTTCAGGCTGCAGGTTCCCGTGATCAGGTTCTTCTCATTCGCATTCTGGCCGGTCAGTGAATATGCGATCAGATGGCATCTCTGATACAGAAACGGCGGATCAAAAGGGATGATGCCAGGGTACATTTCCTGTCTCCAACCGGAAGGATGTACCATATCGATATTCTCCCTCTCCGCAGCCGGCCTCATACTGTTGTCAAGCTTCGCCCACGCCGCACGGCACCTGCCAAGTGAATCGAGTTCACTGTAGTGCTCCCCTTCCATATGATCGCGGTCATAAGTTGTGAAACAGGGTATATTGTCATTCAGCTCCACACACAGAGTGCCTTCATATTCAGGGATCGATCCCGGATCAGAATCAGCCATCCCTGCTGAAAATGAGTCGCCCGCAGGGTTTGTCTCTATGGCGGACGGTCCTCTGAGAAACTGTCTCAGAATACGGTCGGCGTCCTTATAGCGGAAGGCAAGCAGGACAAACAGCGCAAGCGCCGCGATACGTCCCAGGTATCCTGCAGCGCTTCTCCTGCGCCGGTATCCGTACCGCCGTCTCTTTGTATAATTCTTCCTGCTGTCTGTCATGTCTTAGCCCGGCTCACCCCGTCACTGCTTTTATTTTCAACCCTCAGAATGTGCCCTCCGGTATGCTGCGATCCGGACTGCATCTTCGATCTCCAGCGAATTCTCGCCGGCCAGAGACTCGAGATGGTGGAGAAATTCATGCCGCAGCACTCTCCACATCTCTTTTTTAATGCCCTCTTCATCAAGGTATCCGTATGCCTGCATGAATGATCCGTAGTACAGCACGACAAAACGGCCCAGGTGAGGCGTCCTGTGATATTCTCCCATGACCAGCAGGTCGTTCTCTTTTGCAGCGGGATGGATAACGACTCCCTCCCTTGCCATGACTCCCCCGTCCAGTTTGCGGAAGAATTCTTCCGGCAGCTGAGAGGCGAGCTCATAAGTCAGTTCTTCAAAACGCTCAAATGTCATCATATTACTGCTCCCGGACTCATCTCCCGGAGACATGCAGATCAAATTCTTCCGGCAGGAACCTCGGGCATACACTTTCCTTGGTGGCAATGACGGAAGCTGCCAGCCTTGTCCCGATCTCACAGGATTCCCGCAGAGTCTTTCCATAGGTCAGGCCTATTGCGACTCCTGCAAAAAACGCGTCGCCGGCCCCCGTGGTATCGATCACTTCCGTTTTCTGGGCAGGGCAGAATCCGGCATCGCCGCCCTGCTGGGCATAGACCGCGCCTCTGTCGCCCAGAGTTATGATCATTCTCGGGATCTGGGCCTGCTCGATCCGGCGGGCCAGTATCTCCTGCAGCTGCGCCGGATCCATCTGCTCAAAGTCATCCGAAAACAGGATCCCTGCCTCCTGCTCATTGCATACAATGCACCCGGTCTTCTTCAGAAGATCCCTTCTCTCCATCGCGATGGACATGTTGGAGACAACAGCATAGATGGTCTTGCCGTACTTCTCCGCCAGGCTGAACGCCTTCTTGAGGATCGAAGGCTCCATATCAATCTCAACGATCACACTGTCTGAACCTGCAATGATCTCGTCACCCTTCTCATCCAGGATCGCACCGATCTCACTCAGGTCCGGCCTCTTGGAGATCGACCCGACCACATCTCCGTTGTTGTCAAACAGCGCAAGCCAGGTTCCCAGCCCGTCTTCCGTCCGTCTCATATACTCAGTGTTTACCTTGTGATGATTTAATTTCTCTATGACGTCGGTCCCGATGCCGCTCTCATCCACAAGGCTGACAAAAGTAGGCTCAAGCTCCACATTGGCGATATCCTCCGCCACATTGCGCGCGACCCCGCCGTGTACCTGCACCACACGCCCGGCGTTCCTTCCGGACGGGATATACTGCGCGATCGGATAACCTTTGATATCGACAAATGCTGCTCCCATAACTACAATGCCTGTTTTTTTCGCCATAACATGTCCCCTCCATAATCAGGTCTGTTAATCTGACTATACCCTGTGCGCACGGAAGTATGCAAGTGGATTAAATCCGTACTGGAAATGAAATATTCTCAGAAAGCAGTATTTTTTATTTGGCAAACAACAAGTTTTGGAGCAGAATAGAGGAAGGACGGGACGCAGTGTCCCGAAGACAACCGGAAGAAACAGATCTGCAGCTGACAGGAGGTTCCCTATGAAGGTTCTGTGTATCGGACTCGCCGTTATGGATATATCCGCAAGGCCCATCAGCCAGAATTCGGTCTGGCAGGAAAAACAAAGTATTGACGAGATCTCCATCCAGCTGGGCGGAGACGCTGTGAATCAGTGTATCTATCTGAATAAACTGGACATGGAGCCCGGCCTGAATATCTGCATCGGGCCCGACAGTACCGGCGAGATGCTCGTCGGCGCGCTGAAACAGCAGGGGATCGACACCTCGCAGGTCTGCATCCGCAAGGACAGCCGCACCGGTACCTCTCTGGTGATCATCGACGACGCCGGAGAACGCCGTATCTTCTCCGCAACCGGCGCGGAGCGTCTCCTTCATATGGAAGATCTGCCAAGTCCTCTTCCGGATGGACTGAAGGCAATCTCCCTGGCGAGCCTGTTCGGGCTGGATCACCTGGAGAGGGACGGACTGGACGAATACCTGAAAAATGCAAGACAGCAGGGCATCCTTGTGTTTGCAGATACGATCTGGGATAAATTCGGCGTCGGCCTGAAAGGGATCTCGCACCTGTTCCCGCAGATCGATTACTTCCTTCCAAGCTACTATGAAGCTGCATCACTGATGGGAACCGATACGCCGGAAGACACCGCGGCAGCGCTCCGTAATCTGGGTGTCGGAACGGCGATCATCAAATGCGGCGGCGACGGTGTCTTCGTGGACAGCCCTGAATTCCGCGGGCAGATCCCGGCCATGAAGGTGGATCCGCTGGATACTACCGGCGCGGGAGACTGCTTCGTAGCCTGCTTTATCGCTTCCATGCTGAAGGGATATTCCGTAGAGGAAGCCTGCAGGCTCTCCTGCCGCGCTTCTTCCTGGAGCACTCTGTCTCTGGGTGCATCCACTGCAAAACTGAGCTGGGATGTAATCGATTCTCTGGCAAAAAAGTGATGAAAGAGTGTCCGTATTGCACAAACTCACTTACAGTACGAACTTCCGGCAGAATTCCAGGCCGGAGTCGTCCTGCTGCACAAATACGATCCCTTTGTGACCTGCTTTGTCACGGATGTAGGCAATCACTTTGTCCCGCAGACCGCTGTCCATCCCGCGGAACGGTTCGTCCAGAAGCAGAATGTCCGACGGTATGATGCACGCCCTGATCATGACGACCAGCCTGCGCTCAACCGGATCGAGTTCACACACCGGAACGGTCAGCCGCTCCTGCGGCAGAAACTTGCTCAGTTCTTCTCCGGCGACCATCTCCGACAGGCGCTCATTTACCATGGCGACATTCTCAAGCGCGGAAAACTGTTCGCACAGGCGGTCTTCCTGGAACACAACGCCGGCGTTCACGCTGGCGTATTTATAGTCTCCCAGCAGATTCACGGACCCGCTGTCCGGTTTTTCCAGGCCCAGGATGAGGCGAAGAAGCATGGTCTTGCCGCTGCCCGAAGGACCTGCGAGAAGCCAGCAGTCTTCCGATCCGATCTCCCAGTTGATATCCTTGAGGACCGCTTTGCCTGCTACGGACTTACATATATCCTGCAGCTGTATCGTCATCGGTGTGCTCCTCCCTTCCTGCCCTTTTTCGCCGCGGAGGTATCTGCCGCGTTCTTTTTGCCAAACAGTCTGGACAGTCCCGGCATCTTCGCTGGAAGGATGATATATTTCATCCTTGCCTTCTTCGGAATATGGAACACTTCTGCCATCTCAAGCAGTTTCGGATCAACTTCTCCCATGATCAAGGCTCCTTTCTCAGCTTACTCTCTCACAGAAAATCCTGAGACGTTTCCTGTGAAATGAAAAAACCTGCCGGCACTTTTTTGACGCCGGCAGGTTATGCCCGCCATAAGGTTTTCAGGACCGGCCGTGCAATACGTCGGCTTTCTTACAGATTCTTCTTAAGCCTCAGTATATTCTGCCCGTCCTTGTATTCATATTCAACATTATCCATCGTCTTCTTGGTCATGAAGATCCCCAGGCCTCCGATCCTGCGCTGCGCGGCAGGAAGACCGATGTCCGGATCCGCTTTTGAGAGCGGATCAAAGGGCACGCCATGATCCATGAACGTGACGATAGCTACCGGCTCATCAGGGACCTCTATGCGAATCGTTGCATTCCCTTTATCAGGGGCATAGGCATAATTCGCAATATTGACAAAGACTTCTTCCACAGCAATACAGATCTGCATCTGAGCCTTCATACTGCAGCCAGCCTCTTCAAGATGGCTCTCGATAAACCCAATAACCTCAGGGAGTTTTTCCACTGCAGCCTCAATTACCAATTCATCCTGCATGGCCTGCCTCCTTCTGCATACTCAATAACTCCTGAATCCGATCAGTGCGGCAAGATTCTCCCTGATTACTCGATGGTCAGCACATCAACAAATCCCGTTACTTCGAAGATCTCCATAACTGTATCATTAACATGGATGACTTTCATGGATCCCTGATTGTTCATGGTCTTCTGAGCGGACAGCAGAACACGCAGGCCTGCGGAAGAGATATACTCCAGTTTCTCAAAATCCATGATCAGTTCAGTCACTCCGTCGAGAGACGACTTCAGTTCGGTTTCCAGTTCCGGTGAAGTAATGGTATCCAGTCTGCCTTCAAGAGCAACTGTGCAGGTTCCGTTTTCTGTCGTCTTATTAATGTTTAACATGTTTATTCCTCCTTCAAACGGCGGCGCCGCCGCCTATTAACATACATGTCCGATAAATACTATACCATAAGAGCGGCTGTCAAACAATTTTAACATTGCTATTTCGTGTCATTTTTATATATACTCATGCCAGGATCAAAAGAACTTTTTGCCCGGGCGGTGGTATACCGACACATCACGAAACAGACATAAGCCAGTATGCGAGGGACTGAATAATGAATATAAATGAATATAATCATCTTCAGCCGGAGCTTCCGGACACATTCCTGAGCAGGAAGGCCAGATCCAAAGACCAGCCTCTGCTTCCCTACCAGCGTTTTTTCCTGGATTACCAGCTTTATTCTCCGAATAAAGATATCATGAATATCACCATGTTCTGCAGGATCCCCGCAGGAACTGTCGATGTTCAGGCCCTGAAGGATGCAGTGGACCGGGTATTCCATCATTACGCAGTCTTCTCAACCGTATTCACTTTCAGTGATGACGGAAGCCTGGTGCAGCGCTGCTGCCCGCAGCTTGTTCCGGACATAGAGATCCTTCACTGCACGGAAGAATACGCCCTGGCATACAGGAAGGACATCTTTATAAAGCCTTACCATCTGATCGATTCCCTGCTCTGGAGACACAAGATCCTGGTTACGCCCGAAAACATATACCTGCTGACAGATTTTCATCATACCATCTCAGATAAAGGCATGTGCATGTTCGTCTACCGTCAGATCTTTGACGTCATGCAAAACAGGGAGCCTTTCCCGGACCATTATTACCTGTATCTGGACGAATATGCCAGGAAAATGAAATCTGCCAGTGCGGCTGAAGATCTTCGCGAGCTTGCCCGTCTGTATCCCGGCACCTGTTCCAGATTTCCGAAACCGGATATGGACTCCAGTGAGAACGAGAACGGCACGTATTTTCTCCCGGCCGCTCATTCCCTGAGCTATTATAAGAATGCGGCCAAACGCCTTGATATCCCGTTCGGCATGGCACTGACCACTGCGGGACTGCTTGCGCTGAGCCGTTATAATCATGACCCGAAAGTGGAGATAGAATGGGTCTACTACGGAAGGCGGGAAGCGTGGAAAAAAGATCTGGCCGGTCTCATGATAGCGGGAATCCCGGCAGCCATGAACTTCAGCGCTCTCACAACACGCGAGCAGATTCTCGGCGAAGCCCGCCGGCAGTATGAACTGGGGCATCGTTACAGCGAATACTCCTATGCGCTGCGCAATATGTCTCCCACAGTTAACGAATGCATGAAGATCTGTTATCTTCCCGGCGACGATGATCCCGGCAATCTGCCGGAGGGCAGTGATCTTACCGTCTGGCTGGACTCAATGGAAGGAATGCTCTGCCTTGTCCAGATCATCATTATGGAAGCCGGCGCCGACCAGCCGCTGCTCATGAAAGTTACATACCAGGGAACCCGCTATTTCCCGGAGAATATGGAGAGACTGCTCCGTCTGTATCTCCATGCGCTTGACGAACTGCTGTCCGATACATCCGATATGGATGTATCGGACATACGGGAAAAGATCAGTACAGAGTAAAATCTCCTGCAAGCTTTCTGCACTTTGCCAGCAGTCTGCGTCTTCTCTCACTGACTGCTTTGGCATTGATGCCCAGGATCTCACCAATCTCATTATTTTTCATGTTCTGGAAATAGATCATACCGGCAAGTTCTCTCTCTGATTCAGAGAGCAGCGACAGGATCCGGTACACTTCTCTTTCGTCA
This sequence comes from uncultured Lachnospiraceae bacterium, assembly GCA_902801515.1. GTDB lineage: Bacteria > Bacillota > Clostridia > Lachnospirales > Lachnospiraceae > Porcincola. The sequence continues at coordinate 34,226 of CADCII010000009.1, read as the reverse complement.
TCTTCCTTCAGGATCTTATACTCATCCTCATAGGACGGCTCTGTATAATTATCTTCATCGTCCAGAGAAACGCTCTTCCGGATACTGTTCTTGCGGTAATCGTCGATCAGCGTGTTGCGGGCGATATTCGTCAGCCACGTCCTCACGGAAGCTCGCGAAGGGTCAAAGCGTTCATAATTGGTCATCGCCTTGACAAAGATGTCGCTGACCAGGTCCTCCGCCCGTTCCCGGTGAAGGATCTGACCGTAAATGAAATTATAGATATCCGAGAAGTACTTCTCATACACGATCTCAAAAGGTTCTTTAACAGCTGCTGTGCTCATATTGTCAATATCCTCATATCTGCTGCCTTTCCACCATCTCGGCAAACAGGCCTTTCTTTTCCATCAGTTCTTCGTAGGTTCCCTCTTCCAGGACTTTTCCGTCTCCCAGATACAGGATTCTGCCGCAGCTGCGGATCGTCGACAGTCTGTGCGCGATAACGATCCGGGTGCAGTTCAGGCGGTCCAGCGCTTGCGTTACTTTCTTCTGCGCTATATTATCCAGGGCTGAGGTCGCTTCGTCAAATATCAGGATCGACGGCTTCGGCGCAATGGCGCGTGCGATCATAAGCCTCTGTTTCTGTCCTCCGGAGATTCCGCCCTGTCCTTCTGAGATCATCGTATGCATACCCATGGGCATCTCTCTGATATCGTCCGCTATACAGGCAATCTCCGCCGCCTCCCACGCTTCCTTCATGCTCAGTGAAGGCGCCGAGATGGCAATATTTGCATAGATGCTGTCGTTGAACAGGCCGCCCTGCTGCATGACCGTTCCGATCCGGCGGCGCAGAGACTGCAGGTTGATCTTTTTCAGGTTCCTGCCGTCATAGAAGATACCGCCCTGTTCAGGTTTCTCAAAGCCCAGCAGAAGTCTCATCAGTGTAGACTTTCCGCAGCCGGACGGACCGACGATGGCGACATACTCTCCCGCCCTGATCTTCATCGACATGTTGTCAATGATCTTGGGACCGTCCTTGACATACCGGAAGGTCACATTGTTCATTTCGATATTTCCCTTGAGACTGGTCAGGACCTGCCCCTGATCACTTGTCTCCGGAACCGTCTTCAGGATCGGCGAAGCCATATCAAGGACCGGTTTGATCCGGGCAAATACCATGATCACTCCGACCAGCGAGGAGAACGCGCCCATGACCATGCCGTAGGCTGCGTTAAATGACATATAGTCCTTCATAGTGACCGCCCCCGCAAGCGCGATGGCGTACAGGGTGATCATCCCGCCCAGGCGGATCGCCTCATTGATGACCGAATTGATCTTCAGGATCATCGGCGGATTATACTGAAGCTGCGCGGAACGGTTATAGGAATTCGCCCAGTGCGCAAAGGATCTCTTCTCTGCGCCCGCCAGCCGAATCTTCTGTATTCCGTTCACAAGAGCATATGAGAGACCCATTGTCTTCGCATCCTGCTCCATGATCTTCTTCTGCCTTGAGGTCTCAAGGATCAGATTCAGGACCGACATTCCGATCGTCAGGCCTATGATCGCCAGCGAAGGAACGACCAGCACCGGAGCGTACCGGAAGATGTCCGTCACATAGAGCAGCGACACCAGCGAGGTAAGGCCGGAGGACAGTACTGCGCTCACAAGCGCCGAACACAGAGAACTCACTGACTGCATCCTGGAAGAAAGATCACCGGAACTGTATTCCCTGAAGAAGTACGGCGGCATGGAGAGGACTCTCATCATGGCCGCAGACTCAATGTTCAGGTCCAGCCTTGTCTGTACACAGCTGCTGATCAGCTGCGATCCTGTCGAGATGGTCAGCTGGCTGACCTTGACGCAGATCATGAATACCGCCATGGCCATCAGGACCGAAACACTCTTGTGCTCCAGCACCGAACCATACAGCATATTTGTAAGCTTCGGGATAAGTTTGCCGACCAGTGTCGTTATCAGCGTGACCGCGAAAACCAGCAGGAAATCCATCGGCCGCATGGAACTGATAATATACTTGAACAGTTCCGGAATATCCAATGCTTTCTGCGGGAACGGACGGTAGAAACAGTATGCGTCCTTCTTCAGGCGCACGGCGTTTTTCTTCGTCACTTTCCAGGACTGGTCAGTGGACGGATCATAGCATCTGTATCCCCGAAGCCCTGTCGGTATCATAGCAACGGGCGTATTATTCTCTTCCAGAAAACCGAGGAACGCTCCTGTGGCGTCTTCGTGCCAGCCGTCCTTCAGTTTTATCTCCCGGTACATCATTCCCCTGGGATGCAGAATGTATTCCAGCTGTCCGTCCAGCGTCTTAATGGATTCCGGGGCCTCAATATATTTAAGATGGTAGAAGCGAAGTATCCTTTCCAGGGCTCCGCCTGTCAGGGCACGATCGTCCCTGGTGAACAATGCTTCACCCATGACGGATCCTGCCGCATCTAACAGGGCTTCCCTGAAAACCTGATCGTCTTCAGCCTTCCTCTGCCGGATCTGTTCATCAAACCAGCTCACAGATCTTCTCCTCCAGCTCTTCTGTCTTCCATGATCACCCGCTCGTTACCAGGGATGCGTACAGGCCTCCCATCGCGTACAGTTCCTCGTGCGTTCCTCTCTCCGCCACCCTGCCGTGATCGAGAACGATGATCTCGTCACAGTCTCTGATGGTGGACAGCCGGTGTGCGACGACGATACAGGTGATTCCTCTGTCCGTGATCGCCTTGATCGCATTGTATTCAGTCTTGGCATCCAGCGCAGACGTTGCCTCGTCCAGGATGATGATAGTCGGATCCTGCGCAAGGACTCTGGCAAGCTCCAGTCTCTGGCGCTGCCCGCCGGACATGTCATTTCCGCCCTCCGTCAGACGGCTCTCATAACCGCCTTCACGCTGCATGATATCATCATGGATCTGGGCGTCTCTTGCAGCCAGTATGACCTCGTAATCTTCGATCGTATGGTCCCACATGCGGATGTTGTCCGCGATCGTGTCTTCAAACAGAATGATATCCTGGTCTACGACAGCCAGAGATCCGGTAAATACATTGCGGTCGATCTGGCTGATTTTCTTTCCGTCAAACAGGATCTCTCCGCTCCATGGTTCATAGAGTCCGGAGATCAGTTTCGCGATGGTTGACTTGCCGCAGCCCGACGCTCCCACAAACGCGATCCGGCTTCCCGGTTTCACGCTCATGCTGAAATTCTCGATCAGGGGCGGCTTCAGCGATGCGTATCCGAAGGTCACATTTTTCAGTTCGATATTTCCGGACAGTTTCGTATAGCTGATATCTGCTTCATCGTCCTGCGCCTTGTACTCCATGGACGGCGCGTCCGGATATTCCATTACATCTTCCACACGCTCCATGTTGGTGCGCATCTCCTGGAGCATCTGCCCCGCGGATACCAGGCTGGTCACCGGGGTAATGAACGCGTTCAGAAAGTACTGGAACGCCATGATCATACCAACTGTGAATTTCCCCTGGATCGTCAGCCAGACACCCAGGATCATGATCACAACATCAGCCGCCTCTGACAGGATCGAGCTGAACAGACTGAAGGCAATATTCAGTCTCTCGTAATTGACAGACTGCTCATTGACCGCTGCCTGCAGTCCGGACCAGCTGCGGAAATATCCGTTCTCGGACCCGCTGGCCTTGATCGTCTCCACCATACGGATTCCGTTCATGGTCATGCCCGTCAGCCTTCCGCTGTCACGCTGCTGCACGCGCGTGATGTTGACTCTTTTGGAAGAGAGGACAAAGGAATTGATCATATTGACCGCCATGCAGCTGACGCCGACCAGTGTCAGCAGAAGGCTCTGGCGGACCATCAGCACAAAATACACGACCATCATTCCCGTATTGAGCATCAGCGGCGCGAAAGTATTGACCAGCGTACTTGCAATGGTGGCGTTGGTTCCCTGGCGCTGCAGGATATCTCCGGACATCCTCTGGGCAAAGAAGTCGATGGGGAGGCGAAGAAGCTTCCACATGAATGTCATATTGCCGATGACAGCCATCTTTCCCTGGATACGCAGCATATAGACGGCTTTGATCCAGGCAAGGATCAGCTGAATGACTGCAAGGACAACCATTACTGCAAGGAAGGGTATGATCCAGTCTTTATTGCGCCCGGGCAGCAGCTTGTCCATGAAGATCCTGGTGGTCGCAGGTTCGATCAGCTGGAACAAAGAGGCGATCAGGGAGACCAGCATGACAAACAGCGCTGCGCTCCCGGCTCCTCTGAGGCGTTTCCTGGCAAAATCCAGTGTGCTCCTGCGCTCTCCGGAAGGCTCAAAGGCTTCTCCGGGCTCCAGCATGATCACAACGCCTGTAAAGCCCCGGTCAAACTCCTCTTCCGTGATGGTCAGTTTGCCGCGCGCCGGGTCATTCAGGTATACCTTTCCTGCGCGGAAACCGTCCAGCACAACAAAGTGATTGAATTCCCAGTGTACGATACATGGAAATGACCCGTGCTCCTTCAGCGCGGCCGGCTCTGCTTTATACGCGGAGGGCTCCAGTCCGTAGCCTTTTGCCGCCAGTATGATATTCCGGGCATTCGAACCGTCCCTGGATACGCCGCAGTCCCTGCGGACCTGCTCCAGGGGAACCCATTTCCCGTAATATGCAAGCACCATGGTCAGGCACGCAGCGCCGCATTCCAGCGCCTCCAGCTGCATGACCACCGGTACTCTGGCAACGCCGCCCTTCACCGGCTTATTTATTGTCGCGCTCTTTATCTTCATGCACAGTCCTCTGTATCTGTGACTTCGGGGACAGTCCCCGCATCATTTATTTGGAAAACAGCAGTGAGATCGGCTTGAGTTCATCCGTCACGACCTCTGCGTTGTAGAATCCGTCCTGCAGTGTTGTTTCGCAGTGCAGGATGATCACATTCTTGCCCGCGCTGAGATATCCTGTGCTGTACAGTTCCGGATCGTATGAAGCATCCAGCGTAATTTCTTCCGCTTTCGCAGGATCTGCTTTCATTTCAACATCTCCGATCGTGATCGTGATCTCTCCATCCGGCAGTTCAAAGTCATCCTTCAGAATATAACAGCTTACTTTGCTGTTCTCGGCCTTCGCAGGGACCGTTATGGTTGAGACGAGTCTTCCGAATATCCCCCAGACAAGCAGACCTGACAGAAGAATGATCAGCCCTCCCAGTACAAACCAGACTCCGGGGCCTGTCACATGCAGGTAACCCGTGAGCTGTTCAGGGGTGGAGAGCTGTTCCATGGATTTATCTCTGAATATCTTATTTTCTTTCTCTGAATTCGCCAACTGCGGTCTCCTCTCTTCACCGGCTGCTCTTTCCGCGTCAGACATCGGCTGGTGTCATTCCTGTCCAATATACTCGATACACAGCATCGTCAGGTCATCAAACTGAGGCGCGCCCTGTACAAACTCCCTGACAGCCGTTTCGACTCTCTCCAGAAGCTGGCGCGGCGTACCATCGGGCACAGAATTGAGAGCTTCCAGCGTGCGCTGCACCCCGAACATCTCATCCGCTGCGTTTGTCGCTTCCGGAACGCCGTCAGTATACAGGAACAGTCTGGATCCGGGTTTCAGCTGCAGTTCATATTCTTTGTACTCTATATCGCTGATACCTCCCAGAACGAAGGAATGCTTGTCCTTAAGGACCTCAAAAGACTCTCCGGGCATACTGAGTATCGGATATTCATGCCCGGCGTTTGCCGCATTCATATGCCCCGTCTTCAGGTTAAGGATGCCCATCCATGCGGTGACAAACATCTTTTCCCGGTTCGTCTCGCACAGCTGGTCATTTACAACACGAAGGATTTTTGCCGGCGTCATGCCTCCGCGCGCGCAGTAATGCATTACAGTTGTAACCATCATCATGAACAGCGCGGCAGGGATCCCCTTGCCGGACACATCTGCGATAATCAGGCACAGATGGTTTTCATCCGTCAGGAAGAAATTATAGAAGTCTCCTCCCACCTCTTTGGCAGGAGTCATACTGGCATAGACATCAAAATCACTCCGGTCAGGAAAGGCCGGGAATTTATCAGGGATCATATCCGCCTGGATCCGTGCCGCCAGTTCGAGCTCTGTATTCAGACGCTCCTTCTCTGTTGTGTTGACTGTTATCTCTTTCACATAGCGGCCGATCTCCTGTACCATCTCTGACATGTTATCGGCGATCAGCTCTACCTCATTTCCGCAGTTGATCGCTTCCAGAGCCCTTATGGCTTCCTGCTGGTCTTTATTCTGCTTATAATTCTCGATGATCTCGCATTCCTGCAGCACCGGAATGATCACAAGCTTCCTTATCAGTGCTCCGAATCGCATCATGACCAGCACAAGCAGGATCAGAGAAGCTGCCAGGATTCCGACAGCCGGACCGATAAAACTCGTGATCAGGTTTTTCCAGGGGACAGACACACCGACTGCGCCGGCAAGCTCCCCTCTGCTGTAGACAGGATAGAAATAATGAACCAGAGAATTGTCCGCGCCTTTTTCCAGGGACAGCTCAAGGTCTGACGACGGCTGCCCGGTCTGAAGGATCTCGTCCAGGATCGGATATACCCCTTTTTTGTACTCTCCGACACTTCCGAGTTCAAACAGATTTCCGCCCTCGCTGATATGGAACTCATTTTCCATGGTTCCTGTTATATAGAAGAATATCCCGTCATCCTGCTTTGTGAAAAAGGTGAGGTAGATAGGATGATAGATCTGTTTCAGAAAATCGAACGTTTCACACATCCTGCTGTAACAGATCTCGGCAAAAAGCTTCTGCCCCTCTTCATCCAGAGCGTACACTTCCTCGCTGGTCACAAGACGCAGTTCCATCTCATCTGTGATCTGCATGGAGAGAAATCTCTCTTTTTCTTCAAACAGCTCAGGATCATCATAGATCAGATCCATACTGTCGTAATGCTCCTGCCAGTATGGAAGAAGAAATGAAAGACTCTTATACTCTTCTATCTCTCTTGCTGCTGTCTCTCCCAGCTCGCTTGCTCTGTTAAACCGGTCCAGAAGGGCCTCATGGAGTGAAAAGAAGAACAGGAAAAAGGCATTGATCAGCAATAAAACCATGATAAACAGAACCATTGGCCTGGTTATCTGGCGTGATATGGTACTTCTATTTACTGATCTGTCCATGTTTTCTTCCTCTTGCAAACGCCTGAAGGCAATTGCTGCCGGTCGGCCGGTCTGCTGTTATTTCAGCTGCACTCCGTAGATCATACAGTTTCTTGTTCCTACAACAAGACGGTCATTATAGACGGCCGGGGATGCTTCTACATTTCCGTTCATCTGCATCTGTGACAGGACTTTGCCTGTCAGCCCGTCCAGCATAAACACTTCACCCTGCGAAGTACAGTAGATCACAACACCGCTTCCGTCGGTATTGTAGACACATACAGGAGAGGACCACGCATAGTAGGCTTTGTGCTCCCAGACGACCTCTCCGGTCTTTTTGTTAATGCATGACAGCACGCCTGTGCTGACAGAATCCGTCATGGAAACGGTAGCATAGATATAGTCGGACAGATCATGTTTGCCCAGAGCGATCGTCGACTGGACGCCTCCGGATACGCCGTCCATAGTGGTACAGTTATACGGCGTGCTCCAGATGATCTCTCCGGTCTCCGCGTCGATCTTCCAGATGGGGATCTCCGCCACACTGGAACTTCGCCACCCGAGATGGAATGACGTACTGACATACAGATACAGATGCCCGTCTTCGACCGACAGCACCGGTGTATCATTGGTGTCATCCAGGACATCCTGGACCCATACCAGTTCCAGGGTGTTCAGGTCAAGGCACATCAGGTTGCCGCCATTGTCGGCGATAAACATGTATCCGCCGTAGACACAGGCGCTGTCCTCCATGCCCCACCAGTAAGTAGTGGCGTTGGAACGGGTGCCGTTGTATCTCCATTTTACCACAGTGTCAGGCGCGATCGAGAGAGTGCCTGCCTGTTCGTTATAGTTCGTGTTCAGTTTGATCAGGTACAGGATCCCGTTCTCTCCGGGATAGATCAGCGTATCGGTCTCGGCATCCACCAGCGCGGAGGAGTCAAAGAAACTCAGTGCGCCGCGAAGGGAGAACGGGTCTCCGCATCCGAAGGTGTACATGACTGAGCAGTCCAGCAGATTGATGATAAATGCCTTCGCTGTCCCGTACATGGGGCTGTTGATCCCGGCTCCGAGATACATGATCGGATATCCCCTCGGATCCAGGGCACCTGCTCCTTTGAAAGTGAATCCAAGCACCATGGGATCACGGGTCTCCTGCCCGGTCTCCAGATCCAGGAAATAGATATTGCCGTCCATCGTGGCGTAGATGACCTCAACCAGGTCATCCTTCGTCTTTGCCCAGTCATACATGTTCATGTGGGCTTTGACTTCGGCAGGCCACTTCATCATCAGAGGCTGTCCGGTCCAACCGCTTCCGGACCACTGTCCGAGAGAACTGCTGCTCTTGGTCCATGAATCCCCGAAGGCATGCTCCCTCATATTCGCATAGCCGTATGCAGGCCTGTCACGGAAGTTGCTTCCCCTGAAAGTAATGATCCCTTCCACATCGGTATAGTCCCCGGGCATTCCGAATTCGATCTGCCCGGCCGGCTGGTATGAAGAAACAGAATCCAGGTCTGTATCATTGATCCGGATATTGGTAAAACTGATCAGGTTGGAGGGCAGCGTCGCGTCTGTACTGTGCGGTGAAAATGAAGGCGCCGTCTCCACTTCCTCCTGTGCCTCGGGGAAAGTCTCCGGCTCTGTCTCCTGCGCTTCCGTCAGGATCGGAACTGCAGGTGCAGGTTCCTGAACCTCTTCATCGCGTCCCTGGCGCAGCACCATGATCACGAGAACGACTGCTGTGATCAGCAGCACGGCAAATCCGCCAAGCAGGAGAATCGTGTTAAGATTCTGCTGCTGTCTTCTGCGCCTGGCGGCGCTTCTGCCTGCAGCAGTACGGCGGGTTGCTCCTGTCGCTGAGCGGCGGGCGCCTCCGCTTCCCGTACGAACGGTTCCCTTTGTATGGTGTGCGGACGAACTGTTCCCTGCCGGGCGGCGGGTTCCCCCGCTTCCGGCGGCCGCAGTGCGGCGGGCACCTTCTCTTCCGGCGGTCACAGTGCGGCGGGTCTCCCCGCTTCCGGCGGCTGCAGAGCGGCGGGGCTCCCCACTTCCGGCGGTCGTCCTGCGGTACGTTCCTGTACGGCCGGCACTTCCCGTTCCTGATGCACGGTAGGTTCCCGCGCTGCGGCGCACCTCTCCGTCTGATGAAGATCTTCTGCTTCTATCCTCTGCCATGATGATTCCTTCCTGTTGCCCCCAACTATGATGTACGGATCGCCTCTGGCAAGCAAGCTTGCCTCGGCTTCAGGGCTTTTGACCTTTACATCATATTATATCTCAGATGTCCTCTTTCCGGACCTGTTTCTCGTATTTCTTCAGCGCTTTGTCCCAGTGCGAATACTTCGGATCCCCCCTGTGATCCTCCAGGATCCCCAGTGAAGTCAGATACCCGGTCACAAACTGAGTTGCCTTGACGGACCCTGCATGGTTCAGATGGTCTCCGCCGTCACAGGTGTCGTGTTCCCAGTCGATCCCGATCTCTTCGTCGGCAAGGTTTGCGTCAATATAGTCGCAGCCGAGTTCTTCGGCCAGGGCGCTTATGCCGTTATGCCGGCTGTAATTCCAGTATGTCCGGTTCGGCGCACTCATCAGCACCAAAACCGCACCATGATCCTGACAGAACTTCAGGATCTTTTTCATATAATACCGGCTCGATTCAGGGATCGGTTCTGCGTCATCTGTTTTTGCCATATTATCGGCATCCGGCGCCGGTACAATCTTTGTAAAATACTTATACCCCTTGTAATCCTTTGTCAATGTATACTCAGGCCGGTGTGTAAAATCTTTCCTTCTGAGCGACTTCCATCTGTCATGATAGTGGAATACCGAAAATACAGATGACAGCTCTGCTGTCAGACGGCCAAAAGGTGTGATCTCCCGGAAAATGGGACTTGCCTCCAGCAGCACGACCTTCGGATTCTGCGTGCGGAAAGCGCGCTTCAGCATGACCAGCGTATAATCCAGAGACTGGTCATTGGTCCCGCTAGCATAGGACGTGATCCCTGCCTCTTTCCAGATCTGCGGCGGTATCGTAGCTGTATAGGAGTAACTGTCCCCCGCCACCAGGACATCGATCGTATCCTCCGGTTCTCCCAGAATGCCGTTGGCAAACACTTCCTCCATCCCGGCTTCCTCTGTATTGTCCTTCGGAACGAAGATAAATGAAACTACAGTAAGGAGAACCGCCAGTCCCAGAAAAAAGAGGACTGCGAAAAAAGATCTCCTGATATATATTCTCTTTCTGTCTGTCACTTCCACCGCCTCTTCCTGTCGTCAATAACAGTCACCCTGACCAGGTCCTCAGAATCCCGCATAGATCGGGTTGACCGGCGCTCCTGCACGATCCCGACGATCAGCACGATGACGAGGGTCACAAACACTATGATGTAGTCCTGCCGGTCCATTCCCATCGTAAACAGCGACCCGTCCCTGAGCACAGCCGTTGTGAACTGTGTTCCTATCTTCTTCAGCATGCCCGCAGCCTGTCCCAGGGAGAGCGCGCGGAATATCAGTTCTCCGATGCATACAAGCACGAAGGTACGGATTCCCTGCAGTGTGCGGTAGAGGAAATGATCCCTGCGGATATGCAGTTTTTCCGCCAGTGCTATGCTGAGTGGAGCGATCAGGTTCCCGGTCAGAATCAGTACAAAATGATACAAGCCGAAGACAATATAATGCCAGCCGGCCCCGTGCCACAGACCATTGCACAGCCATACACACAGCAGCGCGATCGCCCCCGAAAAGAGTGGTCCGTAATGATTCCCGAAGCGCTTTCTTGCTCTGGATGTGAGTTTCTTCATCGGTCTGGAGACAGAGAGCGGATAAAACAGATAATCCTTGAACCACGTACCCAGTGTGATATGCCATCTGGTCCAGAACTCCGATATTGTCTTTGAGAAAAACGGCCTCTTAAAGTTTTCCGGCATCGTGATCCCGAAGATCTGTCCCGTTCCGATCACCACATCCATGGTGCCGGAAAAGTCCATATACAGCTGCACCGTATAGCATACGGCTGCCAGGGCGATGACAAAACCATCATATGCCTCATACCCGGAGAACACATTTTCAATCAGAAGGTTCAGGCGGTCGGCAACAACCGTCTTCTTCATGAGTCCCCACAGGATCCTCTCGATCCCTGCGGTGAGGTTCTCAAACCGGATGCGCGGCGCTTCCCACAGCTGCGTGGCAGTGTCGGAATACCGGCAGATCGGTCCCTCCATGATCTGCGGGAAGAAACTCATGAACAGTGCGATACGCAGAAGATTACGGTCTGCACGGATCTTCCCCCTGTAGACATCCAGGACATAGGAGGCTGCCTGCATCGTGTAAAAAGAGATTCCGATGGGGATGGCAAACACCGGTCGTTTCAGTACGACCGGTATATGGAGCATTCGCAGCAGCACGTTCAGGTTATCGGAAAAAAACGGGGTATATTTCACCCCGAGGAGGATTCCGACGTGAAGCAGGACCCCCAGCACACAAACCCGGAGAAGTCTTGCCTGATACTGTGCTCTGACTGCCTTTTTCCCGCCTTTTTCACAGACAGCAAGCGCCTGCGCCAGCTCGTCCTGAATCCTTCCGAGCCACAGCCCGAAGAGATATACCATCAGTGTTGAGATCAGCAGGTACAGGATCAGCTTTCCGCTGACTGCCCAGAAAAATGCATAACTGCACAGAAGCAGGCTTATGCGCCGCAGTTTCTGCGGAAGGATCAGATACAGTCCCACGCTCAGCGGCAGCAGGATCAACATATATTCTACGGAAAAGTAAGATGACAGAGAGAACATGTCATTCACTCCTTGTTTCTATCATCCGATACGAAGTGCAAAAATCACACCGTATCGTACATCCTTTTCCCGGGGAAATCAATAAAACACCCGGTTATGTACGCTTTTCCTCCGGCTTGTACTGGATCACAACGATGCAGGCACAGACCAGAACCAGCGCTGCCAGATACTGTACAGGAGGAATGTCCATCTTCTGCCTCACCAGCACGATCCCCAGGATCACTCCGAACAGAGGCTGCAGGAACATGAAGACGGCGATCTTTGAGATCGGACAGGACTTCAGCAGCATCGCCCACAGTGAGTATGCTGCCGCCGACAGGCAGGCCAGATACAGCAGCACCAGGAGAGCCCTGCCGCCCTGCGGATGCAGACGGCCGCCGAGCAGAAGCCCCAGCAGGATCATCACCGCGCCGCCCGCTATGAACTGCCATCCGTTCAGCGTTACCGGATCCTCCGTCTGAGAGTACCGCTTGATCAGTCCCGCACTCAGTGCGCAGCTGATCATAGACAGCAGCAGAGCGCCTTCGCCGGCCATTGTGATTCCTCCCCCAAAACCCTCAGGGCGCCAGTTCATCACCACGACACCCAGAATTCCGAGGATGCCTCCGATCCATTTGGTTCTGTCCATGGTCTCATAATGAAATACATAGCTGGCGATCAGGATGGATACGAAAGCTCCCAGGCCGGTAATGATCGAAGCCTTCACGCTGACCGTGTGTGCCACCCCGATGTAGAACAGCACATACTGACCGATCGTCTGTGCGGCGGCAAGCTTCAGGACAGACGGCAGGTTCTTCCTCTGCGGCAGAGCTGCACGCTTCAGCGCAAGCGAGCGGATGAGCACCGTGATCCATCCCGCAAGAAAGAAACGGCAGCCAGCGAACAGAATCTGTGAGCCGCTCTCTCCGGCCCCGATCCCAAACAGTCTGTAACCGATATTGATAAAGGGAATCGCACTCCCCCACAAAATGTTGCATAAAATCGCAACCGGTATATATCCGTAACTTCGCTCTGCAGCGACTGTCCCTGTTTTCACTGTGCTTTTGCCCGCCACTTCTGTCTTTTGTCTGTGTCTGTACTGTTCTTTTTATTCTCTCATTTTTTACCGGATGGCTGCTTCTCCAGCATCTTGTCACTCTCGATCTTCACCATGGATTCGATTGCTTCATAACTGATGACATCGCCACAGGCATCCTGCAGCTGCCTGGCCATGCAGCCTTTTTCATTCTTCCCGGCCTTCCTGCGCGGATCACAGTGCGCATCCCCATAGATGCCCACGACTTTTTCGCTGCCGGCTGCATCATATGCCTGGATAAAATTCTGCGTCATCACATCTTCACGCCAGGCGGCATTTTTATTTTCTTCATATGTTTTTCCCTGGTCGATACACGCCTGTGCCAGACGGTACTGCTCTGATCCGGTCTGTCCCATCTCTTCCAGATAATTCAGATACCTGCTGCCGGACGTCTCATACCGCAAACCGATATCCGTTCCGTGAAAGACTGTTTCAGGGCAGTTCTCTCTGACCGCCCTGAAAAAATCCAGGATCGGCTCCACATGAGCGCGCTCGCCCTCCATGTCATCATACCACTGCTGAAGGATCGCATCCTCGCCCGACTTCATCCACAGATTCAGCCACTGCGCATCATAATACGGAAGCTCCAGAAACAGATCCCTCAGTCCCTCCGCTGAATAATGCTCTTCCCACAGTTCATATTCTTTCTCATAGAAAGCTTCCACACCGGGAACCTCTCCATAGAGCAGGATCACCGGCGGCTCTTTTGGCACATAAGGTGTATACGTATTTCTCGAGATCGCTGCTTTCGTCAGGATCCAGACGGAAATAAACAACAGGATCAGTCCTGCCGTCTTCTTTATCCGTTCCGTTTTCTCATTTCCCTGCCGCATTGGGTTCTTCAGCAAAATGTTCATCCAGGATCCCCGTTTCCACGTATGCCCGCCAGTCAGTATTTACGGTGAATATCATACCAGAGTTTTTCCCGCTGTACCAGACGAATCCCGCCCGGAACATGCAAAACGCTTCCGGGTTTTGAACCTTACATCATTGTGAACCGGTCCATCTGGCTCTATAATGAAAAAAACTGCCGCACTTGCACAGGGAGGTAAAGAATATGAAATCTGTCAAAGAAGTCTTCAAGATCGGACGCGGGCCTTCCAGTTCCCATACCATGGGCCCCGAAAGAGCAGCTCAGATCTTTAAAAAAGAGCATCCGGACGCGGATGCTTACCAGGTCAAACTGTATGGATCCCTCTGCAAGACAGGAAAGGGACATGGAACAGACCGTGTTCTCTATGAGACCCTTGCCCCCGTCCCCACAGAAGTGATCTTCTGCAAAGAAATGCCGGCAGACGTCACCCACCCCAATACAATGGACTTCATCGCTCTGAAAGACAGCCAGGTCTTTGATACAATGCGTGCGCTGTCCGTCGGCGGCGGCGATATTCAGATTCCGGGAAGAGAATCAGAGCAGAGCGAAGATGTATATCCCGAAAATTCATTTGCGGAAGTAATGGAATTCTGCCAGTTCCGTACCCTGGACCTGGCGGAGTACGTAGAACTTACCGAAGGCCCGCAGATCAGAGATTATCTCGGAATGGTCTGGGAGCAGATGAAAAAAACGATCCAGGAAGGACTGGAGACAGAAGGCCTGCTTCCCGGACCGCTGAAAGTAGAGCGCAAAGCCAAGAAACTGTATGATTTCAGGATGGAACATGACCACCCCCAGGTCAGTGAGACCCGGCTGATCTCCGCCTATGCGTTTGCCACCAGCGAACAGAATGCGGACTGCGGTACGGTAGTCACGGCTCCGACCTGCGGCTCCTGCGGAGTGGTTCCGGCCGTATTCAAATATGTCCAGGATCACCGCGGCCTGACGGACGAGCAGATGATCTCAGGACTTGAAGTCGCGGGCCTGATCGGAAACCTGATCAAGCAGAAAGCCTCCGTCTCCGGCGCCGAATGCGGATGCCAGGCAGAGATCGGCTCCGCCTGTTCCATGGCTGCGGGAGGCCTTGATTATCTGTACGGGCTCTCCACCAACCAGATCCAGTATGCTGCCGAGATCGCGCTGGAACATCACCTCGGCCTGACCTGCGATCCGATCCTGGGACTTGTACAGGTTCCCTGCATCGAGCGCAATGCCGTTGCCGCAACCAGGGCCATGAATGCCTGCAACCTGTCCTTCTTCCTCTCAGATACCCAGAGGATTTCATTTGACATAGCAGTGCGGACCATGTATGAGACCGGCGTCAGCATGAACAAACGCTTCCTGGAAACTTCAGAGGGCGGACTTGCCAAGATGTACGGACGCAGAAATACGATCTGAAGAATCACATACGATCCGCCGGACTGCCCAGCGGGATCTGCTGACGGACTGTCTTTGCATAGGACAGATCGACCTCCATCGATAACAGCCCTTCCTTTTCGTCCAGTTCTCTGACGACCCTGCCCCAGGGATCCGTCAGGATACTGTGACCGTAGGCAACATAAGAGGCCGTTTCGTCACGCGCAGGAGAGCAGCCCAGCATATAGATCTGCTGATCCATCGCACGGCTTCTGAACAGGACCTCCCAGTGGGCAGGTCCTGTTGTCATATTAAATGCAGCCGGCACAAACACCATCGTCACGCCCATTTTTCTCATCTCAAGGAACAGCTCCGGAAAACGGATATCAAAACAGATACACACGCCCATTTTCCCAAACTCCGTGTCAAAAACCGTGACCTGCTCTCCCGGAGACAGCACATCCGATTCTTTAAAATACTGTCCTCCCGGAACATCAATATCAAACAGATGGATCTTTCTGTGCTTTGTGATCAGGCAGCCTTCCCGGTCATAAACATAAGAAGTATTGTATATCCTGTCACCTTCCCTCTCAGGAACCGATCCTCCGACCAGCCAGGCATGGTGCTCCCCGGCGATCTTCGAAAGCTCTCTGCAGACCTCTCCGCCCTCCTCCTGCGCAAACACAGGAAAACAACTGTTGTCATACGGGCAGGTAAAAATCTCAGGAAGAACAATCACATCCGGCGCGGCAGCATCCTCCAGCATCCGCCTCACCCGCTCCAGATTCTCCGCAGGGGTGCCAAGCGTTTTCTTCTGAACCGCCAGAACTCTCATAGTCCAGTCCTCCATACATGATTACTTGAACAAGTGCCTGTCACTCGTTCGCTTGCACAAGTGCCTGTCACTTGTTCACAGCCGCTCGTTCACATCTTCCCGCCCGCGCGGCCCGGGATTCACTTTTCCCTCACATGCTTGCCGGTCATGTGCTCGATATGAAGCGCCAGCACTGCAGCGTGGCGTGCATTCTTCTGCATATCACCCTCGATCAGATCCACAGGCATATACTTTCGGGCAAGCAGCCGCAGGCACCGGTCATGCTCTGCGGGATCCTTCACCTCACTAATCCTTCCGAAGGCAATCACGCTGGTCACATGAAACCACCAGTCATTCTCCTCCGGAACCGGCTCGCTCAGCACACAGAAAGACGCCTTCTCATGCTTTCTGACTGCATCCAGCTTATGGCCCTCCACTGCACAGTGAAAATACAGGCAGCCATCTTCATACACAAAATCCAGAGGCACCGCATAAGGATAATCATCATCCCCCAGCACCGCCAGGACACCTCTCTTCGCTGTCCGCAGAATCTCCAGGCACTCCGCCTCTTCCGCCTGCTGCTTCTTTCTTCTCATCTCACGAAACATAACACCCTCCTGCACAAGTGCCTGTCACTTGTTCAACCATTCGCTCAGCTGCACGTGGATTGCCCCGTGCCTGTACGTATATGCATTTAGAATATAGCAGATTACTTTGAGGAATTTAAACAAATCTTAATCTCAGGCTAAGGTTTCAAACACGGTTCAGACATATTTGATTCCTATAATTCGGACATGAGTTATGCGGATCATAGATACGGGCTCTGAACCAAGGGGAGGTTCTTATATATGAATACGGCAATGAAAGGGATGGAATACTACGAAACTGAAGGAATGCGTTTAATGGATGCCGGCATGGATGCTCAGGCGCGAAGCTGTTTTGTGAAGGCAGCTGAGCTTGGTTCCGCGCGCGCGAAAGTGTTTCTTCAGTACCTTGATATGAATGTGTCCGATGAAGATTTCCGGGATCATCCTGTGAAAGCAGAGCCTTTTGACTATGATCTGCAGCGGCTTTTTCGCGTGTCCCGCGCTGCCTCTGTGCTGAAAAAGGCTTTTATGAATATCCGGAATCATACGGAGGCGGTTGCGGACGGCATCGCCTGGGGAATTCATACAGCGATTTCCGGCAAGCCTGCAACCAATGTTTTCCCGGGATAACTGCCGCACATTCCGGCAGGCTCCCCTTTTTAAATAAAAACGAAGACCTGATACGTGCCGGCGATGCCGGAAGAACATATCAGGTCTTTTTATTATGTCCGAGAAGAT
>CADCII010000009.1:0-16842 GCA_902801515.1 uncultured Lachnospiraceae bacterium | reverse complement strand
GCCATGGGACGTCCTCCTGCCAGTTCGAAGGAGACAACACCGCAGCCGCCGTTCGGCATATATTTCTTCGCTCTCTCATAGTAAGGACTCGAAGGAAGCCCGGAATAATTCACTTTTGTCACCAGCGGATGCTCTTCCAGGAACTGTGCGACTGCCTGCCCGTTTTCCACGTGGCGGGGCATGCGGACATGCAGCGATTCCAGTCCCAGATTCAGGTAAAATGCGCTCTGCGGGGACTGCACACATCCGAAGTCGCGCATCAGCTGGGAAGTCGCTTTTGTGATAAATGCACCTTCCTGGCCGAACTTCTCCGCGTAAATGATTCCGTGATAGGAATCATCCGGCTCAGTAAGGCCCGGGAACTTATCCTTATGAGCCATCCAGTCAAAATGACCGCTGTCTACGATGGCGCCGCCGACTGCAGAGCCGTGGCCGTCCATATATTTGGTGGTGGAGTGGGTAACGATATCGGCCCCCCACTCGATCGGTCTCAGATTCACCGGGGTCGGGAAAGTATTGTCAACGATCAGCGGAACCCCGTGACGATGTGCTGCCGCCGCGAATTTCTCCACGTCAAGCACCGTCAGGGCCGGATTGGCAATGGATTCACCGAATACCAGCTTCGTGTTCGGCTGAAACGCAGCGTCCAGTTCCTCATCGGTTGCGTCCGGAGATACAAAAGTGGACTCGATCCCCATCTTGGCCATGGTAACCTTGATCAGATTATAGGTTCCGCCGTAGATGGAGGAAGACGCCACGATATGGCCGCCGCACTCACAGATATTGAAGATGGCAAAAAAATTCGCCGCCTGGCCCGAGGAAGTCAGCATGCCCGCGCATCCGCCTTCCATGGCCGCGATCTTGGCTGCCACATGGTCACAGGTCGGATTCTGCAGACGGGAATAGAAATAGCCGGATGTCTCCAGGTCAAACAGCTTTCCCATATCCTCACTGGTATCATATTTAAAAGTTGTAGACTGGATGATCGGGATCTGGCGGGGTCCGCCGTTCTCCGGGGTATATCCGGCCTGCACACACTTGGTTCCGATTCCACACTGCTTCATTCAGAATGCCTCCTTCTGCCTGCGCCCCGGGGGCGCTGAGCTGCATATTCATACCATCTTTCCCATAATACTACTTTCGAAGGATTCCCGCCACTGATTCACTTCACCGGATTTACCGGGAGATTATACAAATAGACATCCCGGCATGTGTCTTCTATAATAACAGTGACTTCTCAATTGGTTCCGCACCGGCGGAATTGAATCCGTACGATGAAGTTCCGGATCAGGTCTGTGCAAGGAGGAAATGAATCATGAAACGATCCCAGATCAATAAAGTTATCAAAGATATGGAAGCGCTGCTGCAGGAAGAGCGCTACCGCCTTCCCCCGTTCGGTTACTGGACGCCTCAGGACTGGCAGACAAAAGGTCACGACTATGACGAGATCCGCGACAACATGCTGGGCTGGGATGTCACAGACGGCGGACTCGGACGCTTCTACGAAGAAGGCTTCGTCCTGTTTACCATAAGGAACGGCAACCAGCTGCGCAGCGATGAATATCCGAAACAGTACGCGGAGAAATTCCTGATGATGTATCCGGGTCAGAAGTTCCCGATGCACTATCATATCTTCAAAACAGAAGATATCATCAACCGGGGAAGTCATCCTTTCGGTCTTCGCGTATATAACGGAACGCCGGACAGACAGCTGCTGGACACCGACGTGACCGTAAGCTGTGACGGACACCGGATCACTGTACCCGCAGGATCAGTTATCACCCTAAACCCCGGCGAGAGCATCACTATCACGCCGTATCTGTTCCACCGTTTTGAAGTAACGCCGGACTGCGGCGGCATGATTCTTCTCGGAGAAGTCTCCCGATGCAACGATGACAACAATGATAACTTCTTCTACGATGAGATCGGCAGGTTCCCGAAGATCGAAGAGGACGAACCGCCCTACCGGCTGCTGTGCAATGAATATCCGCCGGCACCGTGACAAAAAAATATAAGTAAAAGGCTGCTGCACGTGCAAATAAAAACAGCCGGATTCAGCAATCTGATATGTACCCAGAATCCTGGACACATTGACCGGCTCATTAGGTGAAACACATGGATGCTTCCCTGTACTTTACAGGGGGCATCCATTTCGTTTTCTTCTGAATCCGTTCGTTGTTGTAATAGTCTATATATTCACGGATTGCGTCCGAGAACTTTTCAAAAGATGTATATTCCTTTTCGTATCCATAGAACATCTCGTTCTTTAATCTTCCAAAGAATGTTTCCATGATGCAGTTGTCATAGCAGTTGCCTTTACGCGACATCGACTGGATGATCCCGTGCTTCTCCAAAGAGTTTCGGAAATATTCATGCTGGTACTGCCAACCCTGATCACTGTGGAATATAAGGCCGGATACATCTGGGAACTTATCAAAGGCATCCTTCAACATGCGGCTGATCTGCTCCAGGTTTGGTGACTGGGATAGATCATATGAGATGACCTCGTTTGTATTCATGTCAAGGACCGGCGACAGGTAGCATTTCCCCCAGGAGAGGCTAAACTGGGACACATCTGTCGCCCATTTTTCAAGAGGAGCCTCCGTGCTGAAGTCCCTGTCTATTATGTTGGCAGCCACTTTTCCGACTTCGCCTATATAGGAATGGTATTTCTCCTTCGGACGTTTTCCTTTCAGGCCCATGGCATTCATCAGCCGCTGGATGCGCTTGTGGTTGACAGCCATCCCGCGGTTCACCAGTTCTGCATGGACCCTCCGCACTCCGTAACGTCCCTTATGATGGTCAAAGATATCCATGATCTCGTCCATCAGGGCTTTGTTCCTTTCCGCCACGATATCCTTCTTTGTCAACTCAAAGTAATAGGTGGATCTGGCAAGCCCCATGGCTTTCAGGAGGTGTTTCAGTTGGTATCCTTCTTCCATGAGTTCTTTGACGATTGCTGCTTTTTCGCCTTGAGTCGCGCAGCTTCCCTTTCTTCTCTCAAGGCGATCTCTTTTTTTATTACAGCATTCTCCGCCTTGATATACTCAATCTCTGCCCGCAGGCGTATGAGTTCCTCGTATTCGGACTCTTCGAGTTTCCTCGGGTTATTATCATTGCTCTTTTTCATTTCAGGATCCTTTGGCTTCCTGCCTTTTTTCTATCGACAAGACCATTGTATCCCATTGTTTTATACTTGCGAACCCATTGATATAACAGTCCGGGATTAATTCCTGCTTCAAGAGCAACTTCCTGGTTTGATCTGCCGGCAATGACCTGTGCCACCAGTTCATAACGGCTCTCGGCAGTCCAACACTTATTGGCAGGGCTGTGTCTTAGCACTTCAGGCCCTTTCGCGCCTTCCATACGTGCCCATCGTCCTATCATGATGTGGAAGTTCTTTTTTTTTATTCCTACTGGTGTTTCAGGCCATCTTCCCTCCCAGTACAGTTCAACACATTTTCTTTTAAACTCATATGAATAGCGCATAGTAAAACCCCCTTCCCTGGTTGTCCAGGAAAGGGGGTACATATCAAATCACAGAATCCGGCTGTTTTTTGTGGACTTATCTTACTGCTTTCTTACTGCCCCGTTAGCTGCCCCATCAGCAGTCATGTTATATAAAATAACTCTTTCAGTTAATACAGCGACGCTTTCCCGGTTGTCTGGAACAGATCCAGTTTGTGCTTTGCCACAGCCTTCATCGCCTCGATGCAGGGCGGTTCGATCTCATTGGGTTCTCTCAGTCCCTTATCCTGCAGGACTTCGCGCATCTTCTCAAAATAAGCAACCTTGATATCGGAGGAGATATTGATCTTGTTAATGCCCAGGGTCACGGACTCACCGATCTCCTTGTCAGGATTGTTGGAGCCGCCGTGAAGAACCAGCGGGACATCAACTTTGGCAGCGATCTCTTTCAGGATATCCAGTTTCAGCTCCGGTTTCATATTCGCCGGATACAGGCCATGGCAGGTACCGATCGCAACTGCAAGCGTATCGACTCCTGATGCTTCGACAAACTTCGCCGCATCGTCAGGATCCGTATAAATAATCTTTGCACTTCCGCCTTCCAGATCTGCCGGATTGGTGGATCCGATCGTTCCAAGTTCAGCTTCAACAGACACATTTACAGGATGCGCAGCCTCTACGACTTTCTTTGCGCCGGCGATATTCTCTTCAAATGAGAGTTCCGCGCCGTCAAACATGACGGAAGTGAACCCGCACTGAATCGCATGGATGATCGTGCCGAAATCGCCGCAGTGGTCCAGATGGATGCAGACCGGTACCGGAGACTTCAGCGCACGCTCACGCACACCTGCCACAAAATCCGGTCCCGTGAATCTAAGTTCATCCGGATGGATCTCAATGATAACCGGCGAATTCGTCTCCTCGCAGAGGTCCATGATTCCGATGAACATCGACCAGTCGCTGATATTGAATGCAGGAATGGCAAACTTGTGCTCCTTTGCAACTGCCAGAATGTCCTTCATATTCATTAACATGATATACTTCCTCCTTACTCTTTATTACCTTTATTCAGAAACAGAGCTGGACGCCGCCTGTGAAGCAGTCACCCAGACCGATCGTGTATTTCGGACGGTCCAGTGCGAAGGTCGGCACCAGGATCACCCGGCCGCTCAGGGAACTGTTTTCAATCTTCTTCAGATTCTCCAGTCCGACTCTGCTCAGGGATCCCTCCAGGATCTTCCTGATCTGCGCATCGCTTCCGTATTCTCCGAAAGCAGCCCTTGCGGTAGCCATAAGAGAACCATAGACCATTCCCTTTTCGATTGCAAGTCCGGATGCATCTCCGACATACATGGCATAATCTTTCGTATGTACTATGACGCCTCTCTTCATTCCGAATCTGTCCAGCAGATATTCTACGCCATTTACGCAGGAAAATATATCATCAATTTCAACCGGTATATGACACATCTCCATCGTATACTGAAGCTCTTCCTCATTCATACTCATAATGTCGACATGAGGATAGAGCGTTTCGATGCACAGCCTCCTGCTCTCTTTGCTGTGATAATGTGCATCTTCGAAATAAACAATCCCCTGCGGGTTACCGCGGCGGTATCGCTCAACATGCTCCAGGATCCTTGCAAGACGCAGCTTCAGCACCTCCGGGTCCAGGATACTGTTAAAACTCGACAGTACATTGCTGCTCACCTGCTGTGCATGCTTCTCTACCCAGCCAAGATAATTCTCATCCAGCGGCAGAAAAGAATTGACGGTATTCCTGGTCAGGATCAGCCGGTTGGAAGCGGGGATCGTCTCAACCTGATTCCCCAGACAGATCCTGCTGCCCTTCTGAAACTGTATGATCACATGGGTTTCCGGAAAATTCCCGCCGGCAGCATCGCCGGCGCCTCCAAGTGAGCCGCCTTGCACCGGCACTTTGATGTTCGGGGAAATGAGCTGCTTACGCACTTCTTCGGAATCGTCTGAGAGATGAACAACTGAATATGCTCCGAGACGGTCCAGTGCAAGAGCAGCCTGAACTGCAGTCCCGCCCATTGCATTTCTGCAGGGGAAACCAGCCCGGATCAGGTCCGGATCGTCGATATCTGCCTCTGCGCCGATTCCGTGAAGGCAGTAATAAACGATCGTCTCCAGGAGCTCTGGCATATTCCGGATCAGTCCTGCAGGTCTCATTTCCCGAAGACAGGCGTCCGGAAGGTACGCTGCAAGCAATCTGTTCAGATCCTCCGATGTAAACTCCGGTATCAGATCCCCAGTGATGTATAGACAGACGCTGTTTTCCTCCGGGCAATCACTTCCTTCAGCCCGCTGTATATCTCCAGCATTCTCTCAGATGTCATCATCCTGCCGTCCCTTCCGGTAATCTGCCTGCTGCTTCTCGATATTGTTATCTCTTACGCAGTTTTTTCAGTTGCCTCTTCCTGAGCTGCATCCATTTCCGCTGCGATCTTTTCAATCAATTCTTCATCCAGAATCTTAATATTCTCAAGTCCGTCTGACGGAATCTCACAGGTCTCTCCTTCTTTGATCTCATAGAACAGGGGGCCTGTAAACTGACTCAGAAGATTAAATATCATCTCCGGGCCAAAGTCAGATTCCAATGTCTCCAGGAAAGCCTCCGGATCCTCCAGTTTTTCTATTTCCCCGGCAACAGCGCCAAGGTCGACCCAACGGCCAAACACGTACGCTGCCAGGCCGGCTGTTTTCGGAACCGTGCTGTCCTGGCTCATTTCCAGACGTATCAGAACGGGAATCGTATATCCGGGTTTGCACACCATACGGACAGAGGTCCCATCCTCCCCAGCCACTCCGTTTCCGAAATAAGCTAATTTGCTGAAGTATTTCTGGAACCATTCTTTGAGTTTTTCCATCAGATCCGGTTCCTGGTTCTCAGGTTCGGTTTCCGCTTCGGTCTCCGCAGAGTATCCGGTTTCAGTTTCTTCAGAAACCTCTGCTTCGGTCTCTTCTGCACTGCCGCCCGATATCATTTCTTCAGCGCCTTCCATAAGGATATTGACCAGTTCTTCCACTGCAGACGTATAGTCGCCCTTGCCTTCAAGAAGGTCCATGGCACGCTGCGAGAACTCCTGCGGATTAATGCTGAGGATAAACAGCGCCCAGTTGCCGTCATTAAACTGTTCTGTATCCGGAAGATTCATTGTTACCAGTGCCTGACCTTTCTCCAGGTCAGAAGGCATCTCATCGCTGTTAAGCCTTGTCGCACTAATCGCAGTCTCCAGAGCCTTGTCATACTGCTCCATCCCCAGATTCCTGAGTACAAACGGAAGCAGTTCACTGAGCTGTGCATAATCCGTGCCGGGCACCATCGTGCAGTCAACCGCGAACCAGAAGCTTCTGGCTTCTTCCAGTGACATCTTTCCGTCATTGCACAGCCTGTACGCCACACTGTTGAGCAGTGAAGAGTTCATATGAACGCCGCCCTGGTCATTGATCGCAGTCGGATCCTTGACCTTCGGCACATAATACAGGTCCCAGGAATACTCCGGCTGACTGCTTGCGTGAGGATCACTCATACTGCGGATAGAACCGAGGCTTCCGTTCTCACCCATATTCCATTCTGAATCCTGAGTGTCTCCATACATCATCTCACAGATGTTGCCCTGGATATCGCTCATCGCTTCATTGATCGCGCCATAGTCATTGAGATAGGAATTATAGGTCATCACGGTCCCCGTCACGCAGTGGGTGAATTCGTGAGCCAGCACATCCAGACACTGGCTGAAATCATTTGCAGCACTGGAGAGGAATACCTGCCAGCCATAGTAACGCCCTGCGTAAGCGGCATTATCAACCGGCTTGTGGTCCTTATCACAGAAATCCTTGAGGATGATCATGGGCGTTTCGAGTCCGTCTCCGCCTCTCCACCCGATCTCATTGTAATAATCCCATGCGCGGCAGTAATTGTACAGAGCCAGGAGACAGGTACTATCCCAGCCTGAGTTGTCCGGGCTGGCTTCCGCCAGCACACTGCCCTGATTGTACAGGAATTCATAGCAGTCAGCTACTACGATCTTCCGCTCAATATTCCCAAGATAATACATGCCGGTGCGCTTGTCGCGCATCAGTGTTACAGTGATCTCCTTCTGCGTTCCGTCGGACAGTTCAACCGTACCGGTGTAATCGACCGGTTCCATAAATTCGAATATATAGGATGCACCGTATCCCGCGCTTCCCGCTTCATCCCCGGGAATAACGGTCGGCATGTTGTACAGGTATTTCCCATCCATGGTCACATAGTGCGCCAGATACGGAAGATCAGCCCCGTTTTCAGCCTGGCTGAGCGGATTGTCGGTATAGATTACCCACACAAAACGGCTCTCTTCCACTTCGTCAAATTCCGGATCCAGTTCCAGATTTACCGGAAGTATGATCTTCGAAGTCTTCCCTTCAATAATCTCCACTGCTTCTTTTTCTTTGTCGTTCCTGGCCTCTTTCTCATGCTCCCGCACGATCTCTTCCGCCTCTTCTGCGCTGATTCCTTCGAACGTCTCTTCGTCGGGAAGTTCCGGCTCCACACTGCTGACCAGACCGGTCATTTGACCATCCGCATCCGTCACGATCTTGATCGCTCCGCCGGATACAGTCGTATCCGCATACATCTGCTGGAACACATAATAGAAATTGCCGGCAGTATCATTGAGCGTTCTCCATGGTTCAAACTGCATCCTCGAATCTCCGCCAAGGATTCCCGTCACAGAGTCTGCCACCCTTTTGGCATCCTCTATATTCCTCACCGGACTCTCGCTGCAGGTCCCTTCGATAAAATAAACACTGCCGTCTTTTGTTTTGCAGATTCTCGCGCTGCCATTATTCATCCTCTGGATATCTTCCAGCGTCAGCTGACCTTCAGGCGAAACCTCCATACTCTGCGCCGCAGTAACCGGTCCGGATTCTGTTTCCGCCCCGGTTTCTGAGGCAAATACTGCTGTAGACTGAAACAGCATTACCGCAGCGAGCAATGCTCCCATCTGTTTTTTGTATTTCATATGTCATATTTCCTTTCTGTTTTCATTTAAATGCAATAATTCTATATAAGCCATGCAAAACGGTCTTTTCTGAATCTCCCATCATACTGCTTAATCACTCAGCAGTACGGCTTACTTATATTTATACGAAAAAGCCCCGGTGACCCCACTAAAATCATAGAAATATCACATTTTCGCAGAAATAAAACAGGGGGCAGCTTTTACACTGCCCCCTGCTCTTGTTCTCTGCAGGATACACATCTGCCTGCATAGTTGTCAGACTGAATCAGTCGATTCATTCCTGCTGCGGTCCGGAGGTCTCTTCCGACTCTGCAGCACCGCCTGCCTCATCTGCCTTCACGGCACTGTCCGCATCATCCGGTTTCACAGCACTGTCTGCCTCTTCCGGCTTCTGCGCTGCGACCGTCACCTGCGGCACACCCTGAATGCTGATGTTGCGGTTCACCTTCGCGTCATAGGTGTCTGCTCTCATGATCTCTGCCAGGTCTACGCCTGTAGCTTCTTTCATGGTCTCAAACATCTTTGCCATGACCGTCGGTACATTGTCGGCAACGGAGGAGACGCCGCCCGAACCATCCGAGGAGCCTCCGATGATCGTGATCTTGTCGATCTGGGCGAGCGGTTTCGCGATCTCTGCTGCAACCTGCGGCATGACTTTGATCATCATCTCAGCCATTGCAGCCTTGTTGTACTTCGCATACGCTTCCGCTTTCTTCTCCATAGCTTCTGCTTCAGCAAGGCCTTTTGCCCTTGCAGCTTCAGCCTCTGCCTCACCTCTTGCACGGATACTGGCGGATCACCAGTTCAGCCTCTGCCTTCTTCTCTGCTGCATACTTGTCAGCATCTGCCTTCTTCTCGATCTCCGCAGCCAGCTCCTGCTGCTTGACATCAACTTCCTTCTGCTTCAGTTCCGCTTCACGCTCCACTTTCGCGATCTGCGCGTTGACGGTAGCTGCCTGGATCGTCTTCTGCTGTTCCTGATTCTGGATCTCATATGCGGCGTCTGCTTCTGCCTTCTTCACATCAGACTGCATCTTCAGTTCAGAACGCTTGATATCCAGCTCAGTATTGCGCTTCGCGATCTCAGTGTCAGCTTCGACCTTCGCATCATTTGCCGCCTTCGTAGCTTCCGCCTGCGCGATTGCCACGTCGCGGTCTGCCTGTGCCTTCGCGATAGCTGCGTCTTTCTTGATACGGGCGGTGTTGTCCATACCAAGGTCGCGGATCAGTCCGTTATCGTCTGTCACATTCTGGATATTGCAGGACAGGATCTCAATACCCAGTTTCTTCATATCCTTGGAGGCTTTCTCCATAACCTGATCAGAGAAGCTGTCACGGTCAATATTGATCGCCTTCAGAGACAGTGTGCCGATGATCTCACGCATGTTGCCCTGCAGAGAATCCTGCAGATCCTTCGCAATCTGCTCCGGATTCTTGTTCAGGAAGTTCTTTGCCGCCAGCTGGATCCCTTCCTGGGAAGGTTCGATCCTGACCTTCGCGACAGCGTCCACATTGACGTTGATGAAATCATTCGTAGGTACCGACTGTTCTGTCTTGATATCGACAGACATCTGGCCCAGATACAATTTGTCGAGCCTCTCCAGGACCGGGATCTTCAGGCCTGCGCGGCCGGTCAGGATTCTAGGATTCCTTCCCATTCCGGAGATGATAAATGCTCTGTCGGGCGGTGCTTTCACATAACTGGACAGGATCAGTACAACAACTGCCGCCACGACAACGATCAGAATAATGGTTCCCATACTCATAACACTTACCTCCTTATGTGTGGTGATAAAGATGCTTTTATAAAAAAAGACCTTTATCATGACTGTTGCCATGATAAAAGTCTCGCTGTCGCACTTGATCCGGATGCTCTCGCATCGTCCTGACGGTTTCAAGTCCGTCGGCCTTCCGCGGATGTTCTGTATTCTTTACAGAGATTCTGAAGAAAACCGGCGTTTCGCTACTCCCTTTTATCTTGTTGATGAAGGTATAGCACCCGCCGGATTCCCCGTCAAGTACCCGGCATCCGTTTTAAGATTTCCTTCAGAAATCTCTCCGTCCCGTAATATTTTCAGCGTCCGCCGCTTTATTTCTTCGGTTTTCTGGAAATGCGCCTGCTCTGTGTGATCGCGCCTGCCGGACATACCAGAGAACACAGCTGGCATCCGACACATTTCCTTCCGTTCAGTTTCACCGTTCTTGTCTCTTCGTCAAATGAGATCGCCTGGTGGCCGCCGTCACGGCAGCTCAGGAAGCAGCGTCCGCATCCGATACATTTATCCTTGTTAAACACCGGGAAGATGATCGTATCACGCTCGAGCATGTCATTTTCCACCAGACTGTCCAGGCCTGCGCCGATCATCTCGCTAACCGAGTGGTAATTGCGCTGTGCCATGTAGATCTTAAGGCCAAGCAGCAGATCGTCGATGATCCGGTATCCGTATTCCATCACACTTGTAGTGATCTGCAGGCTGCCTGCGCCCAGCAGCAGGAATTCCACGGCATCCCGCCAGGTCACGATCCCGCCCATTCCGCTGATATGCTGTCCTTTCAGAGCTTCACATCCGGCAAGCTCCGCGATGAAGCGAAGTGCGATCGGCTTCACTGCTCTTCCGGAATAACCACCGATCATCGAACGGCCATGCACCGAAGGGTGCGCAACCAGAGTATCGATATTCACTCCGGTGATGGATTTGATCGTATTGATCGCAGCAATTCCGTCCGCGCCTCCCAGCTTCGCCTGCTCTGCCGGGACTGTTATATCCGTAATATTCGGAGTCATCTTTGCCAGAATGGGAAGATCCGTCCCCCTTCTGGTCGCTGCGGTATAGCGCCTGACCGTTTCCGGGTCCTGGCCGACATCAGAGCCGGTCCCATGTTCTTCCATATTGGGACATGAGAAGTTGCACTCGATCACATCCGCTCCTGCCTCCGTGACCTTCCTTGCCAGATACTCCCACTCTTCTTCATCTCTTCCCATAATAGACGCTACGATCACTTTGGCGGGATAGTTCTTCTTCAGCTCACGGAAACACTCCATATTCTCCTCGAGACTGTGATCCGACAGCTGCTCGATATTCTTAAACCCGTACCAGTCACCCTGCTGGCTCCGGACTACAGAAAAGCGCGGAGACGCCTCATGCATATCCATCAGGCAGATCGTCTTAAATGAGACACCTGCCCATCCCATCTCAAATGCACGTGCACACATCTCATAATTGCTCGCCACCACAGATGATGACAGAAGGAATGGATTCTCCAGCCTGACGCCGCACAGATCGCAGGACAGATCGATATCCTCAGCTCCCTCAAAACCTTCCAGCTCTGCTTTACGCTTCTTCAGGGCATCCAGCACATCGCCAATCTCTACATGAACGGGACATGCCTTTTCTGCCTTCTCCACCCACGAACGGTCATAGTCATCCGGAAGCATTGCTGCCGCCGCCTCGATATTGTCAAACCGGAGCGCTCTTATGATCCGTGCCGGATCACATTTACCGCACACCTTGCTGCAGGGTGCATCATGACACAATATACATGTTGAAAATGCTGTTTCCTGTCTCATATCTCTCCTTTCCGGCCCGTATACCGGCAGTCATTTCTCTGGTAAACCAGTTTCCTTCGTATTCACTTCCAGGCTGTCGCCTCTTACTTCCATTATACGTTTCATCTGCATATTATCCATAACTCTTTAACTGTTGCTGCAATGAAATTAGCTGCAGTGAAAATCCAGATAAAAAATTGCACCCGGCTTTGAACTTCCGGGTGCAATCAGTATTATTCTGTAAACCGCAGTGCAGCTTACTGCGTAAATCCATGGCTTTCAAGGATCTCTCTGTATTCAGCGTTGTCTTCCGCTTCCCATTCTTCTTTCTCGGACTCAACAACGTCTCCGGTCTTCATGTCAAACTTGTATTCAAACTTCATTTCCGTCGGAAGCATGGCACAGAGTACATACACGATCCTGCCATCATCATATTCGATACCGTCCTTGTAATATGCAAGTTCTGTCTGACGTTCCCTGGCACATTCGTCGATCAGTGTGCTGGAAGCGGGCATCACCACGATCTGAGTTTCTGCTGCTTCAAAATCAAAAAGGTTCTGTGACTCCGCGAGAAGCGCTGCATAATCTGCATCATCTTCAGCTTCCCAGGACTCTGCATCCTTTTCCCTGATCTCACCGGTCTTGTCATCGATCACGTACTCATACCTGGTCTCACCCGGAACAAGGAACTGGATCTCATAAACCGGCATCCCGTCCTCGTAGGTATGCATCTTCTTGTTGAAGGTTACCGAATCCTTCTGCAGGCCTGCATCCTTCAGAGCGATTTCAACTGCATCGTTAAAGGTAACCTGATCTTCCGGCGTACTTTCAGCAAAAGCCGGAGTAACTCCAGTGATCATCATAGCTGCGCTGAGCATAGTAGCTAAAGCAATTTTCTTCAATTTCAATATCTCCTTTTCTGTCTTTCTGCGTTAATCTGTCTGTCTTGTATGTTTAACAGGCTTTATGGCTGCTGTTATAAACATTGCATTTGCAGCATTTCCGTCACCTCTGCCGTTCATGAGAAATATACGCACGGCATACAATAATCCACGCAGAAATTCAGTTGCCTCATCACCCTGCTCAAAGAATAAAAACGCTCAGTCAGCAATCTTC
Source organism: uncultured Lachnospiraceae bacterium (assembly GCA_902801515.1). Lineage (GTDB taxonomy): Bacteria > Bacillota > Clostridia > Lachnospirales > Lachnospiraceae > Porcincola. The sequence continues at coordinate 3,681 of CADCII010000009.1, read as the reverse complement.
AGCGGTTTCCATCTCAGAAAATCCCCGGAGACCAGATGATATTCTCTTCCTCTGTATTCTCCCTGGATACTGTCATAAAATCGGCTCTCCCCATGGCAGTGTGCATAGATCACCTGCTGCGCTCCATATTCTTCCGCCATATCCGTGAATCCGCTTCGCTCCTCCAGGATGTTTGTCGGAGGATAATGGAGAAACATTATGTATTTCCTGTATCCGTCTGCCTTCGCCAGTTCAAAAGACTTGCGCAGCCGCTGCAGTTCCCGCTCGACCAGTTTCCGTGCGTGAACTTCCGCATCCTCATCCCAGCCGATGATCCGCCTGCGGTGATCCAGATAGAATGGTCCTTCAAACGTAAAGCCTTTTGTGCCCACAAGTGCATAGTCCTGCCAGGATTCATAGCTGTCCTGCAGAAATGTAAGCCTTGGCTGATACAGTTCATTGAGCTGCTTTGTCTTCTTCGCATCCCAGAACATATCGTGGTTGCCTCTGGTCAGAATCTTTCTGCCCGGCAGCTCACATATGTACTCCAGATCCTGCTCACTTTCCGCAAGATTCTTTCCCCAGCTGTGATCTCCCACCAGCACAAGCGTATCATCGCCGGTTATAAGCTTTGCGCAGTTTTTTTGAAACTTCTCTTCATGGTTCTTCCACACGCGGTCGCGAAGCTGAGCGCGTGCCTTCAGCTCAGACTGAAAATGAAGATGAAGGTCTCCTATCGCATAAAGAGCCATGAAATAAACCTCATTAATAATCTGTCTTTCTCAGTACAGTTCCTTCAGCACGAGCACTGTGATCCCCGGGTTCTCTCCCGGTATGATCCGTTTTACCTTAGGATCGCACTGATACCAGTCGTGTATCATGGAGCGCAGACTGGTGCCCCGGTTATATCCGTGGATCAGCTGCAGCTGGTAAGTCTGTGGTCCTGCGGAAGCGATCGCTCTGTCGATCATTCTCATAGCCTCTTCCTGCCGCAGTCCGTGAAGATCAATCTTTACAAATGGCTCTCCCAAACCGGATATACCTCCCTGCTTCATTTCCTGATCAGCTCCGCCTTCGCCAGATTGCACCCGTCACTCCTCCAGCCCGTTAAGAAGTATCTCATTGTACCTGGCATTCGCCTCCTGGCTGGCTTTCTTCTCTTTCCAGGCCTCGATCTCGCTGCAGATCGCAAGCATCTCATCGATCAGCAGTTCTTCCTTCCTCGGCTTCACATTGACCAGGTAGGATATCATCCGTTCCATAGCTTTCGGACTTCCGAGATTCTTCGCAACAGCATACCCCAGGTCCTCCCGGAATCCGAGTTTTTTAATCTCCGCGACCAGCCGGTCTCTCGTCCGGTTCCATTCTGTATCTGCCAATTGTCTGTCCTCTCTTTTTTACTGCGCTGTCACATGCGCTGTTTCATTCCGGTTTCCTGGAAAGCATGGCAAGAAACGTCGGGATGTTCATTTCGTGCAGACGTCCCTCGCCGTTTGTATCCTCGTACAGCGCAAGCAGTGTAAAGCCTGCCTCCAGCTGGCCGCCGATCTGCTCTTCAAGAGAATGCGAGAACTGTATTCCGGCGTCATCCTCTTCCAGAAGTTTTCTCTGCTCCGGATTTTTCAGCGGATTGAACGGAAGTTTATTTACGATCTGCTTCTCTTCGCCATCTACAATGTAATTCACATAATGATCCGTTCCTGAGAGCAGGTACCCGCCTCTCTTCAGAACCCGGAAACACTCCTTCCATATTGGGCGCACTTCCTCCACATAACAGTTGGCGACCGGATGGAAGATCATGTCGAATTCCCCGTCCTCAAAAGGCAGCGGTTTCGTCATGTCACCCCGGATGATCCGGATGTCATAGCCTTCCCGCTCTGCGACAAGGCGTTCACTCTCCAGCTGGAGCGGAGAATAATCCAGAACGGTGCAGACCGCGCCGAGCGCTGAGAAAACCGGCATCTGCTGTCCGCCGCCGCTGGCAAGTCCCAGGATCTTCTTGCCCTTTAACTCGCCGAACCACTCATGGGGAACCGTCTTTGTGGGTGTCAGATACACATCCCACTCCCCTCTTTCTGCCTTTTCATATATTTCATGTGAGATGGGCTTTCCCCATTCCCAGCCTTCGCGGATCCATCTGTCGATCGTCTGCGCATTGATATCCTGATATTCCATTTCCAGGCGCCCCTTCTTCTATCTTCTGTATACATCCTGTGACATCTGTGAGCCTGTATCCGTTTTCCCGATCGCCTCGATCACCAGAACATCTGCCGGGAGCCAGTTTACCTGGCGCAGATCATTGAGAGGAAGCCACTTTGCCGCCTCGTGTTCCAGCAGTGTCAGCTCCCCTTCTTCGATATGGGACCAGAAGCAGTCCATGGATAAATGAAATTCCGGATAATCATACTCAACCGTTGTTAAAAACTGATCGACAGCAATCCTGGTCCGGAGTTCTTCCTGAATCTCCCGGATCAGAGCCTCTTCCGACGTTTCTCCGGGCTCTGTCTTGCCTCCCGGAAATTCCCACCAGTCTTTATAGATGCCGTATCCTCTCTGAGTCGCAAATATCTTATCTCCTTTGCGGATGACAGCTGCCACTACCTTGATCGTCTTTCGTTCCATCTTCTCACTTCCCGTCCGGAAAACTGGTAAAGGATCCTTTCTCCAGTTCGGGATAACCATACTTTTCTTTCGCGTCGGCGATCGCTTTGATCATGAAACTCATATTGCGGGCAAGGTTTCTCACAGTCTGCAGGCCTTCCAGATCCTTCTTCACATCTTCTGCAGTAAATCCATGCACCTGATTCCAGTAGGTAGAAGATGCCACAGGCATACTGCTGATCGTGAAGTACTTATTCAGCACATCAAAGCTTGCTGTGTTTCCGCCTCTTCTGCAGCTGACTACCGCAGCGCCCACTTTCATATGTTTGGAAAAATGAGTACTGTAAAACAGTCTGTCCAGAAATGCCAGAAGATTGCCGTTCGGGGAAGCGTAATATACCGGACTTCCTACTACAAGACCATCCGCCGCCTCAAACTTCGGAGCCACTTCATTTACAAGATCATCAAACACACATCTGCCTGTTTCACCGCACTTGTTGCAGGCGATACACCCGCGGATTCCTTTTGATCCGACCTGGATCAGTTCCGTCTCGATCCCCTCTGCGTCAAACACCCTGATCATTTCATCAAGTGCTGTCGCTGTACATCCATGCTGGTGTGCGCTGCCGTTCAGCAGAAGAATTCTACTCATTCTATATCCTCCGTTTTTATCAGACATTTACGTGAAACCAGTTCTTCCGATTTTTCTTTTTCCTGATTATACTTGCCCTTGTCTTCTCTTACAAGATTGGCGTATATCCGTTCCGAAAAGTTATACTTTCATTCTTAAGCGGCTTCTGTTATACTTAGCAATGTTGAAATCCAGTATGTTTCTGTAGCTCAGCAGGATAGAGCGTCCGCCTCCTAAAAAACAGGCGGTGCAAAAGTCCGGGTTGAGTAAGGCGGGAACACTCCGGTTCGAACAGAGTCGGGATTTTATAAGCAGGTTTCACACGAGTTGTTTTTGAAAAGGGTTCCGTCCCTGTGAAACCAAAAATCTTCATCAGTTGTCTCCGGACGACGAAAGCCGTCCGAGATCATAAACACGGCAGCCACAGCCGATTGGCGAAAAACCCAGTGTTTAAGCCAAAAAATGGGCAT
>CADCII010000008.1 GCA_902801515.1 uncultured Lachnospiraceae bacterium | reverse complement strand
GGCCAGACATTGCATGCGATGGTGCTCGGCTTCATTCATCCCTCTACAGGGCAATATATGGAGTTTCAGGCGCCCCTGCCGGAATATTTCGAACAGCTGCTGGTTAAGATAAGGGCTTCTTCCTGAATGTTTTGAATCCGGTGCCAGGGTAAGCGCATATCCTGCATCCGGACCGGCTTGTGCAAACATGCTTGACATGTTTTTGTATATTCTCTTAAAATATGAATAAAGTATCATCCAGAATCCATTCTGGATTTTTACTGAGACAACCGTTGTCGTTCATATGGAGGGATGTAGTAATTATGAAAAGAAAACTTGCACTGATCACGATTGCCACAGTCTTTACCGCAGCACTTGGAATGAATGTCTTTGCTGCAGACAGCTTAACGATTGCCACTGATACAGTATTTAAACCATTCGAGTACACGGATGAAGAGGGACAGTTTGTTGGTATTGATGTAGACATTCTCGCAGCAATTGCTCAGGATCAAGGATTTGAATATGAACTGAAGAGCGTGGGATGGGATCCTGCGATCGAAGCCTGCAAGGCAGGAGAGGCGGATGCCATGATCGCCGGTGCGTCAATCACGGATGAACGAGCCGCGGACGGATGGTATTTCTCCGATGGATATTACTTTATGACACAGTGTCTTGCCGCCAGGATCGATGAAGAAGTTAAAAGTTTTGAAGACCTGGAAGGAAAGACTGTCGGAGTCAAGAACGGAACCCTGGGCGCACAGTATGCGGAGAGCCTGAAAGACCAGTACGGCTTTGAGATCAAGTACTACGACGGTTCACTCACCATGTATTACGGAGTCGAAACCAGAGAAGTTGCAGCCTGTTTCGAAGATACTCAGATCATGAGGATACAGATCCAGGACCTGCAGCTCAGTATGGAGATTGTAGAAGGCTCTGAAAATGAAGGCTCGCCTTACGGATTTGTAGTATTCTCTGAAGACAAGCAGGAACTGCTGGAGAAATTCAATGCAGGACTTGCCGATATCGTTGCAGACGGGACCTACGAAGAGATCATAGCAAAATATCTTGGCGAGGAGGTTGCCGCACAGGCAGTTGCTTCTCTTGGAGCAGCGCCGGCAGCGGAAACGGAAGCAGAGACAGAAGCCGAATAAGATAAGGGAGAAAAACATAATATCCTTGTAAATGACAAAGAACTGTCCGGATCATCAAACGGACAGTTCTTTTAGTCTGCCTGAACACTTCGCTCAGTTGCTTTCTCTCAGCTTAACTGCACCTGCAGCCTGGCGTCTTCGCATATCATCCATCGCTGCGTAATGCTTCTTAGTGGTATTCACGTCTTTATGACCAAGAACATCTGCAACAAGATAGATGTCGCCTGTCTCACGGTATAAAGCTGTACCATACGTACTGCGTAGTTTATGAGGCGTGATCTTCTTTGTTGTAGTGACCTCACGGGCATATTTCTTGACCATATTCTCGATCGCCTGCACGCCCATGCGCTTTTTCTGCGTGGAGAAGAAGAGAGCGTTCTCGTGGCCGGCTACCGGCGTGATCCCTTCGCGCACTTCAAGATAATCCAAAAGAGCCTTTTCGACCTCTTCCCCGAAATAGACGATCATTTCAGATCCGCCCTTGCGGACTACCTTGATCCCGCCGTTCCTGAAATCCACATCCTGCACGTCAAGCCCGACCAGCTCTGAAACACGGATACCGGTGCCGAGCAAAAGCGTAACGATGGCCAGATCTCGGACCTTTGTTTTCTCATAGTACCTTTTCTTCTGTCCGGTCAGCTTGTCACCACCGTGCTCGATATAATCAAGCAGGCTCGCGGTCTCATCATCATCAAGTCGCACGATCGCTTTTTCATGCAGCTTCGGCATATCCACCAGTACGGTTGGATTCCTCTGAATCATCTGTCGCTTGTAGTAATAGGCATAAAAACTTCGAAGAGCAGACATTTTGCGTTTGAGTCCCTTTTCACCGTTGGTGATCCTCGAAACCTCCCTGGTAGCGCCTGCCATGTTTTTTTCTATATCGTAGACTTTCAGGAATTCCTGGTATTCCTCAATATCGGAGGCTTCCAGCTTGTCGAGCATGTCAACGGTCCAGTCCGTAACGTCCGTCTTTGCGAATAATGGGTTCTCTTCCTGCAGAAAACGGAAGAAGGTTCGCACATCATAAGCATAGGAAAGCCTCGTCCTGGTGGACGTTGTCGGCTCGATCGCCCGGAAGTACGCCTTGGCAAACCTGGGCATGGTGGAAAGGACTTCCCTCAGCTGTATGATGTTCTGGATATCCTTCTGGTCATGATAGGTCTGACTGCGTCCGGAGATCTCCTTTAACGTCCTGTCAACAGAAGAGGAATCGGATGTTCCGTTCTGATCTTTTTTCATGAAACGATCCTTTCTGAAACGCCTGTGTTTCTGCTTCGATTACATTATAACCTATTTGAGAAAAATGGACAGCAGGGTTTTATTTTGCAAAAGTTTCTAATCATGGATCTTAATAAATAGAATAACTTGTGTCCGGAGAAAATGTGAATGAACATCGAAAATAGAAGCTATACACATTCATTTGTCATGGACTACGCTATGGAAGTATGTCCTGGAGCAGTTTTTAAAATAAATAATATGCAGCCTGCATATTCTTTTTCGTTATCAAACCAATTATAATTAAAGAAAACGTCAGAATTATGTTCACTTTCAAAAGGAGCAGCCGTGATGAAGAATAATTATATTTTGAAAAAGATTGCTATTATTGGGATGACAACAGGAATAATGCTTTCGAACAGGCCTGGCAGTTTATTCGCTGATGAAAAGGTCAATGAAGATGATCTGCTTGTCATTTTTGAGGAAGATGAAACGGTTTCAGAATCAGAAATAGAAATAATGGAAGAAGATATGGTAAATGCTTCTGATGATGAAGCTGACTTGGTTGAAGCGTCATACGACGAAGATAGTATCGAAGTAATTGAAGAGTTCTTCGACGAAAATCCACGGGTTTTTTATGCAGGAGCTTCTGTTGCTGATAGTGGCACTTGCGGGGCTAATTTAAAATGGACGTTGGATTCAGAGGGAACGCTTAAAATTAACGCTACTGAAAGCTCAATTATATTATCAGGTTACTATGAGATGTACGATTATGGATACATCTCTAATAAAAGTCCATTTTTAAATAATGAAAGTATTAAAAAGATCATTATTGGGGATGGTATAAAGTATATAGGTTCCTATGCGTTCTGTGGATGCAGCAGCGTATCAGATGTAGAGCTTCCTGAAAGATTGGTGAGTATAGGATCCAGAGCATTCCTTGATTGCAGCAATCTGACAAGTTTAGTACTGCCGGCAGGTTTGACAAGCTTAGGGGAAAGTGTGTTTTCTGGTTGCGGTCTGATGAGTATAAATCTCCCGGCGGGTTTGACAGACATTGGGAGCAATCCGTTCTATCATTGCCCCATAACAAGCATAGAGATTCCATCTGAATGGACAAGTATACCAGATAATTTGTTTAGTGGTTGCAGCAGTCTTACAAGTATAGACCTTCCAGACAGTGTAACGAGCATAGGAGATTCTGCGTTCTCTCAATGCAGCAGCCTTACGAGTATAGAGTTTCCATCAGGATTGACAAGCATAGGAGATTCTGCATTTGTTTATTGCAGCAGCATTACGAGTATAGAGATCCCATCAGGGTTAACACACATAGGATACGCGTTGTTTCATAGCTGCTTTAACCTCGAAAGTGTAAAACTCCCATCAGATTTAACAACCATTGAGTACGCTATGTTCTATGATTGCCAGAATCTGAAAAATATTGAACTCCCAGCAGGCTTAACGAGCATAGAAGGGAATGCGTTTGCTTTCAGCGGTCTGATGAGTATAGAACTCCCATCAGGTTTGACAAGTATTGGAGATGATGCATTCTATAATTGCAGTAACCTTACGAATATAGATCTTCCAACAGGGTTGACAAGCATAGGATATAGTGCATTCACTTATTGCGATAACCTTACGAGCATAGAGCTCCCTCACGGATTGACAAACATAAGCTCTGATGCATTCTGGAATTGTCCCGCTTTACTGTATACGAATATAGATACTGTTTCAGCAAAAACACTAAGTAAAGCAGGGTACTCATTCAGAGAGCCTGAAGGGAAGATAGACTTGCAATATAATTATTCGGGTGATGATATCAATGGTCTTGAAGTAACTGGTGCAGACAAGGATATCACAGAAGCAGTGATCCCGCTAGGGGTAACTGGTATAAAGCCGTATGTGTTGGGAGAATTGGACAATCTAACAAGCATAGAGCTTCCAGAAAGTATAACGAGCATTGAGTCATATGTGTTTCAGGATTGCAGTAATCTGACAAACATTAAACTTCCGTCGGGTGTTACGAGCGTAGGAGCTGATGCGTTTATAAATTGTCCGGCTCCATTATATGTAAATATCGGCACGGAAACAGCAAAATCATTGAGCAGAGCAGACTATTCATTTAGAGAATATGAAGGAAAATATGATTTACGATATTCATACTCAGGAAATAATCTCATAGGGCTTGAAGTTGTTGGCTCAGATGAAGATATAACAGAAGCGATAATCCCATCAGGCGTAACGGGCATAAGACCGGGTGTGTTAGGAAATCTAGAGAATCTGTCATTTGTAAAACTTCCGGAAAGTGTAACATACATAGAGAAAACATTTGAGAATTGCAGTAATCTTTCGAATGTTGAGCTGCCTTCAAGTTTGACAAGTATAGGGGCTAGTGCGTTTTCAGGCTGCAACAGTCTGAGAAGTATAGAGTTGCCGGCAGGTGTAACGAGTATAGGGGCCAGTGCGTTTTCAGGCTGCAACAGTCTGACAAGTATAGAGCTGCCGGCAGGTGTGACGAGTATAGGGGCCAGTGCGTTTTCAGGCTGCAATAATTTGACAAATATAGAGCTGCCGGCAGGTGTGACGAGTATAGGGGCCAGTGCGTTTTCAGGCTGCAACAGTCTGAGAAGTATAGAGTTGCCATCAGGTGTGACGAGTATAGGGGCCAGTACATTCAATAATTGCAACAGTCTGACAAGTATAGAACTGCCGGCAGGTGTGACGAGTATAGGGAGCAGCGCGTTTTCAGGCTGCAACAATTTGACAAATATTGAGGTCCCAGCAGATGTTACGAGTATAGGGGCCAGTGCATTCTATAATTGCAGTAGTCTGACAAGTATAGAGTTGCCGGCAGGTGTGACTACTATTGGTAATAATTTGTTTCGGGGATGCACTGGCCTGACGAGCATAGAATTGCCATCAGATGTGACGAGCATAGGTTCGTACGCGTTTTCTGACTGCAGTCAACTAATGAGTATAAAATTCCCATCAGGAGTAACAAGCATAGGTTCTTACGCTTTCCAGAGATGTTCTGCACTAAGATATGCAAATATAGGAACAGAGACGGCAAAAACCATTAGCAAAGCAGGTTTTTCATTTCGAAACCCAGAAGGCAAATTTGACCTGATATACATGTACTCAGCTAATGTGATAACTGGGCTTGAAGTGATTGGTGCAGATGAAGATATCACGGAAGCAGTGATTCCATCAGGCGTGACAAGCATAAGGTCGAATGTATTTGGAGAATTAAACTACCTAACGAGCATAGAACTCCCGGAAACTATAACTAAGATAGAAGCGGAAACGTTCCGGAATTGTAGTCCTTTGGAGAGCATTAAGTTCCCATCAGGTTTGACAACCATAGGGAGTAATGCATTCTCTGGTTGCAGTAGTCTGAAAAGTCTGGAGCTTCCATCTGGCGTGACAAGCATAGGGTCTAATGCGTTCACTAATTGCAGCAGTCTGACGAATATAGAGCTTTCCTCGGGATTGACAACCATTGGAGCGTATGCGTTCTCTGGTTGCAGCAGTCTAACGAGTATAGAACTTCCCTCGGGATTGACTACTATTGAAACGTATACGTTCTCTGGTTGCAGCAACCTAGTAAGGAACTCTCTACGGGATTGAAAAGCATTAAATCGTATGCGTTCTCTGGTTGCAGCAGTCTGACGAGTATAGAACTTCCTTCAGGATTGACAACTATTGGAAAGTATGCATTCTCTGGTTGCAGCAGTCTAAAGAAAATATTTTTATCTTCAGATATAACCACCATTGATAGGTATACATTTAGTAATTGTTCTGCTTTACGATACACATATATAGGTACTACATCAGCAAAAACCTTAAGTAAAATGGGATGGTCTTTCATAGAACCTGAAGGAAAGATTAACTTGAAATATATCTATTCAGGTAGTACTATCTCAGGACTTGAGGTGATTGGAGCAGATAAAGATGTTGTTGAAGTAGTGATACCAACAGATGTGACAGGCATAGCATCATCTGCGTTTAGGGATTGTATCAATCTTCGGAAATTGTATGTTCCAGACACAGTCACTTCAGTTGGATATAACATTATACATGGTTATCCGACATTGATCTACTGTAGTGAAGGTTCCTATATAGCCACGCTTGATGCTTATAAAAATTACTGTATTACATTCTCGGGGGTATATACCGAACAGGCTGGAAATAACCTGTATTGTAAATTTGATCCGGAAACAAGGACATTAACTTTTACAGGTAAAGGTGCAGCCTATTCAGATTATGAAATGCCTTACAGATTATATGTTGAGCATATTTCTTTTGAGGATTATTCATCAACCACATTGCCGCTGGCAATCAGTTACTCAGATGTGTCTCGATATCCAAATCTTAAGAGTATTAAAATCCCTGACGGGATTGAAACTATAGGTTATGGTACTTTTTCAGGATGTACCAGGCTTGAAAGTATTATAATTCCTGACGGTGTAACGAGTATAGGAGATTATGCATTTTCTGGTTGCAGCAGTTTAGCAAATGTATCGCTTCCTGACAGTTTATCAAGTATAGGTTATTATGCCTGACAGTTTATCAAGTATAGGTTATTATGCTTTTTCCGGCTGCAGCAGCCTGACAGATATTTCGATCCCGAACGGTGTAATGAACATAGGAGACTATGCATTTTACGGCTGCAGCAGTCTGACAGACTTTGAGATACCTGCAAGTATTACGTCTATAGAGAGCGGAATATTCGAAAACTGCACCTGTCTGACAAATGTATCGATCCCTGCAGGAGTATCAACTATTGGCTGGGACGCCTTCTCAGGCTGTGAGAAGCTTCAGGAAATATACCTTCCCGATAGCCTGACATACATCGGGAGCGGAGCATTCAATGACTGCAGCAGCCTGACGAGCATTACAATACCGCAAGGGGTATGGTACTTAAGCGACAATACCTTTGCTCATTGTTATTCACTTAAAGATGTATATATCATACGGCCTGACCTGTCACTGAGCGCAAATGTGTTTGACTATTCCGAGAATGTAGTTCTACATTGTCCGCCTGATTCTGCAGTTGCTTCATTTGCAGACCAGAATGGAATTCCCTGTAATACAACGACGATTCCTTCAACCACAGTTGTTATTACGGAGGCAGTCACCAACTCAACAGGTACAACTGTAAAATGGACACCAATTAGCGGAGTTAGCGGATACTACCTTTATAGAAACGGAGAAAAAGTGGCAACTATTAATGGGGCAGAAACAGAAAGCTACTTTGATCCTGAAGTAAAATCGTCTAAAATAATCAGCTATTCTCTATACAGATACTCCATAGCAGCCTTTTTTGAACTGAACGGCCAGATTTGCCAGGGTTCAATGTCTGCAAATGTGTATAATAGAGTTCTTCAGGAGGAAGACACCAATGCCGGAACGAACCAGGAAATAAAGGATCCGAAACCGGTAGCCCCGAAGAAGCCTGTTGAAAAAATAACAATCTCGAAAAAGCCGAGTATCAAAAAACCTGCAGCAACTAAAAATAAAATAACAGTCAAATGGAAACATTTCAAACATACGTCCAAATCAGGCAGAAAGATCTGGAAAGGCATCAAAAAAGTGCAGATCCAGTGTTCTTCAGATTCTGCATACAAGAATATTGTAAAGACAATAACTGTCGGTAAAAGCAAAACAAAGGCTGTAATTAAAGGGCTTAAGAAAAAAACGACATATTATGTCCGGGTGCGGTATATGGATGGGACAGGCTATTCAAAGTGGAGCAAATCAAAGAAGATAACGACTAAGAAATAAAATGGGATTCATTATACTCTGACACTCTCCGGTTGTCCAGCGCTTAAAACGTGTCATTTTGTCATTTGATTGTAAAGGTACCGGCATATTCATATACTGTTGAATCCAGGTCCAATACCAGGGCCGGAATGATTGCTGCATCCTTACAGGTAACAAGAATCCCCCTGTTGTACATATAACCGGATTCATCCACATAAACGACGTTTGCATGAGTATAGCCTGTCGTGCGTGTGATCCAGAAGACGTTCCGGCTGCCGTCCTCCTCATACCAGATTCCCTTGCGGATGGCGTAATCTGTCGGCTTAAACTGTTTAGCCCGGTCAGCAACTTCATCCCGCCTGCTGAAGCCATGGATCTGGGCGCTGTCATAGATAAACAGTTCTGACTCCGCCAGAGTGAATATCCTGTCATTCGTTTCATTTCCGGAATCCATCCCAAAATAATAATTCGCTTCATTCCGGACGGATGTTTCCAGAATTGCTTCCTGCTCTTTATCAGAAAATGCAATGTCCAAGAAGCTCTCTAGGCTTCCGGAATAATCAATTGCCGAAGCATTCGCTGAAGCACCATATCCGTTCAGCCAACTTCGAAGGGTACAGTTTTCCCAGCTGACGTCCTGAAGATCCTTCTGAAATGGTTCACATTCAACAGCGGAATTGGAAAGAAGGAGAACTGTTCCATCCCGGACTTCCAGAGCACGCCAGATGAGCGGCTCAATGGCAAAATACCGGACACATTCAGCGGCGCTCTCATCGTGTGAAGGCAGACGCAGGTACCGCTTACTGTCCAGTTCCAGCTCATTACTCTTCCAGTCTGCTTTCTCCAGTTTGTCATATAAGGCTGGATCCACTATGCTGTTTTCAGATCCCGCACCGGATTCGGACACAATTTCGGACTGAGGATAGCTGCCGAAGCTTACAAGAGAATATGTAACCTCTTTCCCGTCTGGTTCTTCCTCATTCAGGTTTACTGTGGGATTCACGATTTTGTCTCTTTTGCGCTGATCTTCTCCTTCGGAATCCCGGGATGCTCCTTTCAGAATATCTTTTGAAGAAACAGTTCCTGCTGCTTCATATTCTGCGCGATCAAGATCGATCCACAGTGCAGGCAGAAGCCCCGCATCTTCGCAGGTAGAAATAGTGCCCCTCCGGTAAATGTATCCGAAATCACAGATATAGGTAACGCTTTCCTGGTTATATCCATTTGTACGCATGAACCAGAAGCTGTTTCCCATATATCCGTTCACGGACGACCACCAGGCTCCTCTGCATTTGGCGTACATGGTGGAGCGAAAACGCTTCGCAGGATCATCATGGCCGCTGGCCGCATAGAACCCGTTCCTTGCAGCGGTATCTGAGCTGAATACTTCATCATTGGAAAGCAGGAAGACATAATCTTCGGTGTCTTTGCCGCAGTCTGTATTATAGTGTCCGTTCGGCCGGTTCTCCACCTTCGTTTTGATGATGGCATCCTGCTGTGCGGCGGAGAAAGCCATATCCAGAAATCCCTTCCCCTGGTAATCAATTCCTGCGTCATTCTCCTGAGCCGGATAGCTGTTGAGCCAGCTTCTGACAGTGGAATGTTCCCAGTTGACCGGACCGTCATTTATGTTATACGGCTGGCAGTCCAGCAGTTTATCAGCCATAAGGCACACTGCCCCGTTGTCCAGACCGATCACGCGCCAGCGGATGGGATCGAAACGGAAATAATGCCATTCGTCTCCTTCTCCCCAGCGGTAATGCCCATCCCGGTCGGAAGCACTGCTCACCGCACCTTCCCGGTTCATGCGCAGATAACGGGCATCACCGATTTGAGTCTGATCATCATTCCATTCAGCCTGGGTCAGCTTCTCATACAGATCGGGGTCTTCAAGGAAGTTTCCTTTCTGCACCGCATAATCATCCACTGCTGCGGAAGGCCCGGCAACAATCTCCGTCTGCGGATACGAACCGAACGTAATGCAGGACCATTCCGTAACCTGACCTGTAGAGAGGGAATAATCTGTTTCCACACTGGGTTCCCGGATCTCCTCCGGATACGTAACCTGTTCCAGCGCCTGTGAAAAAACAAGCGTTGAAACGCCTGGAATGAACAGACATAAGATCAGTAAAACAGCAATGCATCTTCTACTCATGACAATTCCTTTCTCTGCACTCTGCAACGGAATGATCAGTTTGACAATTACCGGCTGGTACTTCCACTTTACCATAATTGGGCCCGGAGTGTTTATATAAACACTCCGGGCCCAATTGATTTCTTTCTCATATTACAGAACTGATGCTAACGCGTCTTTCCGACACTCTTAGTCTGATTCTGTAATCTCAATCCTTTTCTTTAGTTGGTAAACTGTATGCTGCATGCTGCAGAACCTACTTCAGCAGCCGGATCGACATCCATGCCTTCTTCCGGTGCAGCTGAGTAATATCTGATCGTCAGCGTTACCTTGCCTGCCTGTACCGGACTGATCACTACGCGTTCTCCGCTTCCTGCAGTGATGCCGGCAGCACCTGAGTCTACAGATACCATGGCCATGCTGGAATCCTCTGCGGATACGGTTGCGTAGGCTGCGCTTCCGTCGGACGGGAACTGTACGGTTCCCTGTGCGCCGTTACTGTAGGATGCGCTGGTCAGGCTGTAGCCATCAGTCACGAAACCGGTCTCGACAACGGATCCTCCATAAGGAGTATAATTGTCGATTGCGACATTGAGTGCCGGTGCTCCGTCAGTAGCTGCAGCGTCAGCAGTCTGTGCAAACTGTGCGTCCAGTGTGTATGTGTAATTCTGTCCTGGCATCGGTGAGAATGCGGATCCGCTGTTGACATCCTTCGGAAGGATGAGAACCTTGGTGTAACCGTTCCATCCGCCCGGCAGGCTGATGGTGGAATCCATGCCGACAACAAGGATATTGCTCTGTCCGCCGTCAGTTGCAGGATTGGTGATATCCAGTGCTGCTACTTCTGCTCCGCTGTTATCTGTCACATGAAGCGCTCCGCTTACCGGAACCATGTTGTCGTACGGAAGTACCAGAGCGACCGGTGCATTGCCGGATGCCTGTGAATTGCCGTCACCACTTACGTTGTAAGCTACAAACTGTGCATTGCCGGATCTTACGTCATCAGCCGTGATCGCGGAATCTCTGACCATCGCAGGTGCTGCCGGTTCAGGCTGAGATTCTTCAACTGCAGGAGTCGGCTGTTCTTCAGGTGCAGGTTCTTCAACACCAGGTTCTTCAACAGCAGGTTCTTCAATAATACCCTGGTCGTCAGTGACTGCCGGTTCATCCGTGGTGCCGAACGGATCAAATTCTGATACGTCAGAACCGTCGCCGGTTGCTTCAGGAATGGTTGTGGAATCGGTTGCTTCAGGGATAGTTGTGGAATCAGTTGCTTCCGGGATACCTGTGTCACTGGTGCCCTGATCAGCTGCTGTCTGCTCTTCAATCTGTTCGTCCAGATTGGTAGCTACGGAGCTGTCGATTGTGCTCTCGGCAGTTGAAGAAGAAACAACTGTACCTGTATCGGTTGTTCCTGCAAGCGCGCTCTCATCCGTCTGAGTCAGAAGGCTGTCTTCTGCAAGTGCCTGATCTGCTGCGGAAGCAAGCTGTCCGGAATCACCGGAGGAGGCTGTATCAGATGTGGGAGCTGCGTTCTGCTCAATCTGAGTGGTTGCCGCAGTACTCTCTGTCTTGGTCTGACCCTCAAGAGTGGACTGGATCTGTGCCAGTGCATCGAGGGTACCCTGCTCATAGGATTCCTTGGCGATCTTGACGGCAAGTTCCTGAAGGGCCTGCGCATCAGCTGCCGTAAGTCCGGTATTGTTGTTGGTCGTCACATTGTTGGTGTAATTGTTGACAACATTGTTGACGATCTCGGTGATCTCTTCATTTGTAATGGAATTATCCTGCTCCAGCGTTCCGTTAATGACCTGCATCTTCATATCATTGACGATCTGCTGTGCCTGCTGCTGTCCGACTGACTGGCCAAGCTCATAAGTGGTAGCAAACTCCTGGGCAGCAGCTTCTTTCTTCTGCTGGCTCAGGGTAACGCCTGAGAGATTTTCATAAGCCATCAGGGTGCCGGTCAGGGCGCCTGTTCCGGAAACCGGGAACGGTGCAGCCGCAAGAACTTCGCAGTTGGTCACGCCTGCTGTAGCCAGGTTCGATGCGATCATGTTGGATGTGACGAAAGTAAGATTCGCTGTCTTGACCTGAATACCGCCGGAAGTCATCGGACGGATCAGGGCGCAGCTGATAGTTCTGCTGCCTATCACATCACGGCTCATATAGTTGCCAAGATGAGCATACTCATCACTGTTATTGACGGTGATCAGCGTATAGCTCGATGGTGAAACATTGAAATATTTCAGAATCATATTCTTCTGCTCTTCTGACAGATCAGCTCCGACCGTGACGACCATCATGGAATCCGCCTGTACGGTCATCGGTACAGCTGCCAGCGCGGAAATGATCAGCGCCAGAGTGAGCATCATGCTGAGTAGTTTCTTCTTCATACCACATATCCTCCTGTGATTTATTTATTAGGTATGCTGCTGTAATTGTATCAGCTAGTGTGATTATAACACGCATGCGCAATCCTTTTCTGTAGGAATAATTAAAAAAAACTAAAAGCAGTCGGCAAAGATTATATCGAACAGATTTTCGAAACATTTGTTTGCATTTCACATACCTCTGTGTTAGACTTTGTATATATTTATAGGGGTCTGGGGAGATTCTTGTGAAAGCAGAGGTATTCATATGGCATATGGAAAGATATCGAAAAAACAGGAAGAGATCCTCAGTTTTATAAAGAGTGAGATTCTGAAAAAGGGATATCCGCCTGCTGTCCGTGAGATCTGCGAGGCAGTTCATCTCAAGTCCACCTCTTCTGTTCATTCTCATCTTGAGACTCTTGAGAAGAATGGTTACATCCGCCGGGATCCGACAAAACCGCGCGCAATAGAGATCATTGATGACGAGTTCAGTCTGACCCGCCGTGAGACTGTGAATGTTCCGATTGTCGGTACTGTTGCTGCAGGCGTACCGATCCTTGCCAGACAGAATATTGAGAACTACTTCCCTATTCCGTCAGAATTCATGCCCAACACTCAGACTTTCATGCTGCGTGTCAAGGGCGACAGCATGATCAATATCGGTATCAATTCCGGCGATCTGGTACTGGTGGAACAGGGCAATGACGCCCGCAACGGAGATGTCGTAGTCGCACTTGTCGAAGACTCCGCTACGGTGAAGACTTTCTATAAAGAGAAGGGTCATGTCCGTCTTCAGCCGGAGAACGATTCCATGGATCCGATCATCGTCAGCAGTGATCTGCAGATCCTCGGCAAAGTGTTCGGAGTTTTCAGGCTGATGAGATAATTATTTCATACAGATGATAATAAGTTAAAGCGCTGTATCCTATCGCGGATACAGCGCTTTTTAATATCTTTTATTTTGTACTGTTTTATGCAGCGGATCTGTTAAGTTATTTCTTTTCAGGCATCTTTGTGATCTTGGAATGCCCGTTTGCAAGAGGCGCTTTGACCGGCGCTTTCACAGGCGCCTTTACCGGTGCTTTGACAGCTGCTTCTGCCTGTGCTTCCATAAGCTTTCTGGTCTCTTCTGCCCCCTTCTGGACTTCTTCGGGGAAGTTCTTCAGAACCTGGTCGATCAGCTGGGACGTGATCACTACAGAACAGCCGACAGGATTCATGATGTAGCCCTTCACATTTTGGGGCATCGCCTGTTTGAGACCTCCGAACGGAAGCGTCACTGCCTGCAGATTCTTCTTCTGTTTGAATTTATTGAATTCAAATGTATCGGAGAAGATCGGTCTGAAACTGTCTCCGTTCTTGGTGTTGATATTGACAAATCCGACCTGTCCTTTGCGGATTCTCTCTTCGGGGGTTCCAGGACCGTTCTTGACTTCTATAGGCATCAGGAATCTGGACCTTGCGAGATTGATCAGGAACTCTTCATTAAGGCCGGGGAGATCTTCCTTCTCTTCGTTAGGGACCTGTCTCTTCACTTCCTGCATAAGATAGATGCCTGTAAGCTGCAGGGACGGATTCTCAAGCGGTCTGCGAAGTATGGGGACGTTGGACTTGTCCTGCTTCTTCACAAACTGATCCAGCGGGATCTTCGCACTTGCGCCATTTTCAGTAAATACGACTTCCGTTATGCCGATCGGGATCAGAGACGAGAAAAACGCGGGATAGTTATTTTTCTGTACAGAAAGTCCACGAAGGGGAAGTTTTTTCGCGGCAAAACGCTCCGCGAATTCCCGGAAACCGTCCTCATCTGAAAAGATCCATACCTGGTCTTCAAATGAAACAGGATCGCAGATAACATACGGCATATTTGTTGATGCACAGAATGCTGCGATGAGCTGGTTCTTCTGCAATACCTTCTTCTGCATAAAATGATTATCGATAGCCATCTGTCTGTTACCCTTCCTCTAATTCTCCGATAGTCGTTTCTTTGCCGTCTCTCCAGATCCTCTCAAGATCATAGAAAAGCCTGTTCTCTGTATCAAATATATGTACAACGATATCGCCATAATCCTGGAGGATCCAGTTCGCGGTGCGGTAGCCTTCTGTCTGCTTCGGTTCATAGCCGGCTTTGCCCAGCATCTCGTCGACAGCGTCTGCCATAGCCTGGACCTGATTATGGTTCTTTCCTGACGCGATTATAAAATAATCCGCAAGGGTGCTGACGTTCTCGATATCGAGTACTTTGATGTCTTCAGCCTTCTTCTCTTCCAGAGCGCGGTATGCAAGTGTGGCCATTTTCTTGGATCTGTTATCTGCCATATTTTCTCTCCCATTCTTCCCAATTAGATAATGCGTGTGTTTTCGATGAACAAGTGACAGGCACTTATTCAAACTCCAAACGAAACAAGTGACAGGCACTTGTTCAAATTATACGGTGAGTGAGTTTCCTTTGTCTTCAGTCTCAAAGAACAGGTTGTGGTAATATCTGTATGCGCTTCTGCTCATCGGATCGATCTCTGCCTTGCCTGAATCAAGATAATGGAGTGTATCTTCCAGAATCCTGCATACGGTCATGTTTAGGTCGTGAAACGCAAGTTTTCGCACTTCTTTCAGATTCTTGGCCTTGTACCTGGCAGGCTCGATATAATCGGCAATGAAAACGATCTTTTCGAGGGTGGTCATGTTGGGGCGTCCTGTCGTATGCCACATGATGGCACCCAGAATATCATCGTCGTCTACGCCGTACTTTTCCCTGGCCAGATAAGCGCCAAGTTTGGAATGAAGAAGATACGGCGCATCCATTTCCACCTTGGTGATCTCCAGACCGTACTCCCGGCACATCCTGATCTTGCGTTCGTTGGGTATGCACTTGGCACAGTCATGCAGAAGTCCCGCCAGCTGTGCCTTCTCAATATCTTCTCCGTAGCACATGGCAAGGGAAGCGGCCGTGTACATGACTCCCAGAGTATGCAGATAACGGTCCGCATCCAGTTCTTTTTTTATTTTGCGCTGGAGCTTAGGAATATTGATTGTTCCCATATATTTCCTCATCCTGTATGTATAGTCTTATTTCGTCGGGAACATAGTAACGTATGCTTTCTCCTCTCATACATCTCTCACGGATCGTATGGGAAGAGATATCAAGATTGGGGCTCTCCAGTTTACGGATATCAGCATGATACTGTTCTTTCAGCTTCAGGATCTGGGCATCAAGCTCTTTGGTGCTCATCTGGTCTCTTACTGCCGCTACCAGGATACACTGGTCACAGATCTCCTGAGGGCTCTTCCATGTGTGAAATGTGAGAACCGAATCCGCCCCCATGATGAAATAATAATCTGTATCCGGATGTTCAGCGCGCAGACGCTTCAGAGTCTCTTTCGTATAGACATAACCCTGTTCATGCATCTCTGCAAGCGACAGTTCAAAATGCCCGTTGGAAGCGATGGCTCTTCGCACCATCTCCACTCTCTGTTCGTTGGAAGCTCCATGCCGGTCTGTCTTATGAGGCGGATTGCCGGATGGCATGAACAGAACCTTCTCCAGAGCGAACTGCTCCCATGCACTTTCTCCGAGGATCAGATGGCCGATATGGATTGGATCAAAGGTGCCGCCCATGATCCCTACTTTTCTTCTCATCATATCTGATATTTATTTTGCAGCAGGAGGCAGCTGGATCTTTTTCTTGTCGTCTTTGCCTTCCTTGTACAGTACAAACTTGCGTCCGATTACCTGGACCAGCTGTGAACGGGTCCTGGAAGCTGCCGTATTGGCAAGCTCACTGATGTCGTCGAAACAGTTCTGAAGCACTCCGACTTTGATCAGTTCTCTTGCAGTCAGGGCTTCCTGCATGGCTGCGGTATTCTCCGGAGTAAGTCCTTCCTTGCCGATCTGTACAACCGGATCTTCTTTCGATGCCAGGCTTTTCAGGTATGCTCTCTGTTTGCTAGTCATAATATCCTCACTAATATAAGACTGCTTCCCGCAGTTTCTGTACTGCAGCGGAAGCAGACCTGTCTTAAAACTAGTATGAGAATACCATAGATACCAGTAATTGGCAAATAAGCAATCCTGAAAATGATCGTTATCAGCGATAGTTTACAATACGGATCTGAACATTACGCACGCCGCGGAATTCATTTATCTCCGGGTGATATGTAACGGCAAGGCGAAGCCTGTTCTCCATTCCGAGACGAAGTCTTGCCAGAGTATCCTCTCCGCTCACGGTGCGGATGTAGTCTTCCATATCATCGGCAGAACCGAACCAGACCGCATCCATGCGTGTTCCTTCATCTTCCAGAAGCAGGCGTACCGCATTGCGCTTCTGGCCGAGAACGCGCATCTGAAGTACTTTCAGATTGCTCTGGGCAAAAAGTGGCGAGGGATTTCCTGTGCCAAAAGGCTCGAGGATATGAAGGGATTCTATAAAATCTTCGGTCACATAGGAAAGGGGGAGCCTCATGTCGATCCGCACTTTCCGCACCAGATCTGTTTCAGTAAGCATGCAGTTTTCATTGATCCGGCTTTTGAACTCTTCAAGTCGATCTCTTCTGAGCGACACTCCGGCAGCCATAGCGTGGCCGCCGAACTTTGTAAACACGTCCCGTATTTCAGCCAGCCCGTTGAACATGTTGTAGGCCTCGATGGAACGGCCGCTTCCCTTGAGGATATCCGGATCATCAGAATCTGTAAGTACAAAAGAGGGCCTGTTATAGGTATCCTTGATCCTGGATGCAATGATCCCTGCTACAGATTCATGGATTCCGGGAAGGTAGATGACAAGAATCCCGGGAAGCGCAGAACTGCCTTCGATCTGACTGTCTGCGTCCTTCCTGCCCTGCTCCGTCATCTCCTTGCGCTCCGCATTTAACGAGCACAGCTGAGCCGCCATGCTGACGGCTTCGGCAGGTTCCTTTTCTTTGAGAAGTTCGATACACCGTTTTGCTGAATCAAGTCTTCCACCCGCATTGAGGCATGGTCCCAGAATAAAACCGATATCGTAACAGTTGAGGGCTTTGCCCGTAAGCTGGGTCTGTGACAGGAGGGCCTGAAGACCTGTATTTGAACAGTGCTGTATCATGGACAGTCCGTTTTTCACCAGGATGCGGTTTTCTCCCATCAGCTTCATGACATCTGCAACCGTTGCGATGGCTGCAAACGGGAGATGCTCCATAGTGACCGGACATTCATTTACAGGAGGCAGCGGTATGCTGTTTTGTTCATCCTCATCAGGGTGTAAGAGATATATACTCTCATACAGATACATAAGCTTCCACACCGTGGCAGCGCCGCACAGTTCCTTATTTGGATAAAGGTCTTGCGGCATCTTCGTGTCAACGATGATATCAGCCTTCGGCAGGTCCTTATCCGGCTCATGATGGTCTGTGATAATGACCGTCATGCCAAGATCTTTTGCCCGTTTTATCGCTTCGACAGCAGCGATCCCGTTGTCGCAGGTTATGACTGTGTCCACACCACTCTGGTATGCATCATCGATCAGACGAACATTGAGACCGAAACCGTCCCGTATCCTGTCCGGTACGTCGTAATCAATCAAACTGCAGGAACTGATGTCATCTGTACAGTCTTCATGTGTACGGTCTTCATCTGCACGGTCTGAAGCAGTGACCCGGCCTGCATGAGCTTTCGCCGCCCTGGTCAGCGTATCATATAAGATGAATGTGGCGCAGATTCCATCCACATCATAATCGCCGATAATGCGTATTCTCTTTCCAGTGATAATCTTCCCATGAAGAAGGCGGACAGCTTCAACGGATCCGTTCAGAAGCCTGGGATCCTCCAGATCCTGCAGTGTGCCATAGAGGTAGTTCCGGATCTCATCGTCCGATTCAGCACCCCTGTTTCTGAGAAGTCTGGCAATGACCGGACTTACCGCAAACCGCTCACCAAGACTGACATAGTCTCCTCCCTTGCGGATCTCCACCCACTCTTCAGTTGATCTGTAACTCATAGGCAACCTCCCGCATAACCATAAGAACATACGGTTTGAACAGGTGACAGGCACTTGTTCATAATCTTGTAAAAAAGACTGCCGGGAGCATGTAGCTCCTGACAGTCTTTCATCTTACTTCATAACGGTTCCCGTATCCTGCCGGTCAGGGAACATGATGCTGTTTATTTTGCAGCTTTCTTATTCTTCTTTTTCTTGCTTGCCGTAATCTTGGTGGCGGCAGCTGCATCAGCCTGTGCCTTTGCGGCGGCCATATCCCTCTTATCCTTCGCTTTGCGCAGTACATACCAGAGCGGACCTGTCAGGCAGACAGATGAGAATGCACCGGCAAGGATACCGACCATAAGCGGCAGAGCGAATTCCTTGATGGACGGAACACCGACGATATACAGTGCTGCGATAGTGACAAAGGTCGTCAGAGAAGTATAGATCGAACGGGTCATGGTCGATGTGATACTCTTGTCGACCAGTTCTTCCAGCGTTTCGAAGTTTCTGCGCTCTCTCAGGTTCTCACGCACACGGTCGAAGATGACGATCGTTGCGTTGATGGAATAACCGACGATTGTCAGCATGGCTGCGATGAAGGTATTGCCGACAGAGATTCTGACGATCGCGTAGGACGCGAATACCAGAAGGACGTCGTGGATCAGAGCCATGACTGCCGCGGATGCGAAACGTACATCCGAGAAACGGAACCAGATATAGATCAGCATGCAGATAACTGCGATGATAACTGCGATGACAGCGTCTCTTCTCATCTCACTGGAGATTGTCGAGGAGATCGTCTCGAAGTTGATTGAAAGTGCTTCCTTGCCCGCGTTGTCGGTATAGGTTTCGATCGGATAAGCCTCATTCAGAGCATCAGTCAGTGCCTGACGTTCATCAACACTCAACTGTCTGGTTTTGAAAATGATTTCATTTCCGCCGGATACTTTCTGTGCCTGGATCTCGGCGCTGCCGATGACATCCTGGATGACCGGCTTGATCTTTTCATCGATCTCTTCAATTGTAAATGAATCCGTAAATGTGACATCGGTGGAAGTACCGCCTCTGAATTCCATAGAAAGGTTCAGAGCACCTGCGCCTCTTGCACCGTTGATGGCACAGAATACCGGGCCTGAAAGCATGCAGATGATCGCAATCGTGAAGAACAGTTTTCTCTTTTCAACGATGTGAAGAAGGTTGAACTTGATCGCTTTGCCGAAGTACTTTGCATCCTGGAGACCCAGAGCATAGCAGGCGTTGACCAGCAGTCTGGAGATGACCAGTGCAGTAAACATGGACAGGGCAACACCGAGTGCAAGAGTCTGTGCAAAGCCCTTGACGGAACCGGTTGCCATCAGGTTCAGGACGAAGCACGCGATCAGCGTTGTGACGTTGCCGTCGATGATGGCGGAAAGTGCTTTCTTAAATCCGATGTCGATGGAGGATCTAACCGTCTTTCCGGATTCTATCTCTTCACGGATACGTGCATAGATGATGACATTTGCGTCAACTGCCATACCGATGGACAGGATAACACCTGCGATACCCGGCAGGGTCAGAGTCATGTCAAATGCGTTCAGGGCTGCAAGATCAAGAGCAGCATACATGATAAGGGCAAAGCCGGCGATAAGTCCGGGAATCTTGTATGCGAAGATCATGATCAGGACTACGATCGCAAGACCGATCAGGCCGCCGACAAGTGAACTGCTGAGAGCCTTCTGGCCCAGCTGAGCTCCTACAACGTTGGAACGGATCTCTTCCAGCTCAAGTGACAGAGAACCGATACGGATATAGGAAGCAAGTTCCTGAGCAGATTCGATGGTAAAGTTTCCGGTAATAACGCACTTACCGTCAGTAATCGCTTCGTTGACTCTGGGTGCGCTGACTGTCTCTCCGTCGTATACGATCGCGATGTTGTCGCCCACATGTGCGCTTGTCGCGTCGGAAAATGCCTTTGTGCCGTCTTTGTCAAATTCGAGCTGAACGACATATTCCGTATTGTTCATATTGTTCTTCTGGGAAGCTGCTTCCGCGGAGACAACATGTGAACCATCCAGGATAACTGTTCCGTCATCAAGCTGGAATTCAAGGGAACCGGGCTTGCCCAGATCCTCAAGGATCTCATCTGCGTTAGAGACACCGGGGATCTCAATGTTGATACGGTTGCCGCCTTCCTGATAGACGGATGCTTCGGTTGAATAACCGTCTACACGCTGCTGCAGCTTGTAGACCGTATCAGACATATCTTCGGCAGAAGGATTGTCATCCACTGTCTGGTATGTGATCGATACACCGCCTTCAAGGTCAAGTCCGAGCTTGATGTTTTTCGCCGCTCCTGATCCGGTCTTGCCCCATCCTACAAATACTGTATAGATCAGTACTGCAAGAATGGCAGCGAACGCGATCAGTGTTATCCTGGCTTTTGTCTTGTTCATTGCTTTGTTCCTCTTTTCTGGGTTATTGGGTTACTTTTGCTATTTTAAACTTCTCCGCCTGCATCTGCAAGAGCGGCTTTTATCATTATGGCAGATTCTACTCTCTTTCTTTCCAGTTCGCACCCGATCTCATAGACATCATCGATACGGCCATGGAAATTGTAGGAATTTGCCGCGCAGCCGCCGCTGCAGTAATAGCGGGCGAAGCATTTTGTACACTCTTCTCTCGAATAGACGTTGCAGCACTTAAATGTGTCAACAATATCCGTTCTTACGATCCCTTCATCGACATTGCCAAGCAGGAATTGTTCATTTCCAACAAACTGATGACAGGGATAGAGATCTCCCCACGGAGTAACGGCAAGATATTCTGTTCCGCTGCCGCATCCGCTGAGTCTCTTATATACACAGGGGCCGCCGCTAAGATCGATCATGAAATGGAAGAATGTGAATCCTCTCCCTTCCTTCTCTCTCTTCAGCATCTCCTTCGCGAGAACGTCATACTGCTCACAGATGACGGGGATGTCTTCCGGGCGGATTGCGTAAGGCGCGTCTGCCGGTGCGACCACAGGCTCCATTGACAGCTGGTCAAAACCCAGATCTGCGAAATGAAGTACATCCTGCGCGAAATCAAGATTGTAATGCGTAAATGTACCTCGGATGTAATACTGCTTACCCAGCGCTTTTCTCTGTGCAGCAAACTTCTGGAACTTCGGGACGATGAGGTCATAGCTGCCCTTGCCGTTTCTGGACGGCCTCATGCGGTCATGGACTTCTTTCCTTCCGTCCAGGCTCATAACGACATTGTCCATCTCTGCATTGCAGAATTCCATGATCTCATCATTCAGCAGGACGCCGTTGGTAGTGATCGTGAAACGGAAGTGTTTGTCTGAATTCTTCTCCAGCACTCTTCCGTAAGCGACCAGATCTTTGACAACCTGGAAGTTCATCAGCGGCTCGCCGCCGAAGAAGTCAACTTCCAGATTCCTTCTGTTCCCGGAACTGGCAACAAGGAAATCCAGGGCTTTTTTGCCGACTTCAAAGGACATCAGGGCACGTCTTCCGTGGTATTCCCCTTCTTCGGCAAAACAGTACTGACATGCGAGATTGCAGTCGTGGGCGATATGCAGACAGAGCGCTTTGACAACAGTCTGGCGCTTTCTGAAATCCAGGACTGCGCCGTGATAGATATCTTCGGCGAACAGCTGTCCCTGTTTCTGCAGGGTGCGGACTTCTTCCAGAGCTTCTCTTACATCGCTCTCCGGATACTGACCGGAATATGCTTCGATAACAGACTCATCACTGCAGGAAGGGTCCTGCTTTACTGAATTGATAATGTCATAGACGAGATCATCGACAATATGCACACTGCCGCTGTCAACATCCAGTACGATATTATATCCGTTACTGCGGTACTGATGAACCAATCGTGCCTCCAAAGTTCCATAGAACAGGCTGCCGCAGGTGCTCTCTGCGACAGCCTGTCAAATTGTATATCAATGTCTAGGTTTCAGATGATTAAGTGCCGGAACGAAAGATTACTTCTTCTGTTCGCAGGTCTGATTGCCGACCGTGCAGCTGGTCTTGCATGCTGACTGGCAGGATGTCTGGCATTCGCCGCAGCCGCCCTTCTTCATGCTTTCCTGAAGCGATCTGGTATTCAGAGTCTTGATGTGCTTCATATCTGAGGCCTCCTTATTCTGTAATGTCATGATAATTCACATTTGTACATATTGTACCACGGCATTATATCACAGCTATGCAGGATTTAAAAGAAAAACTTATCAATCCTGCTTCTTCGCGCGTTCCGCGATCTCCTTCTCCTGGACTTCAGCCGGAGCCTGCTCGTAGCGTGCGAATTCATAAGCGAAATCTCCGCTTCCGCCGGTCATGGAACGAAGCTGTGTGGAATATCCGTACAGTTCGCTCTGCGGTACATCCGCATCGACGATGGTGTTGCCCTTGTGATCCGGATTCATTCCGAGAACACGTCCGCGTCTCTTGTTCAGGTCACCCATAACGTCACCGGTGAACTTATCCGGAACAGTTACATGCAGGGATACGATCGGCTCAAGGAGAACCGGGCCAGCCTTCATGAAGCCATCCTTGAACGCCATGTTAGCGGCGGTCTTGAATGCCTGCTCGGAGGAGTCTACCGGATGATAGGATCCATCGTACAGAACTGCCTTGACGCCGACTACCGGATAACCTGCCATCGGGCCTGCGGTAACAGAATCTGCAATACCCTTCTCAACAGCCGGGAAGAAGTTCTTCGGGACTGCACCGCCGACGACAACCTGCTCGAATACATAGGCTTCGTTCAGATCTCCGGACGGCTCGAATCTCATCTTGACATGACCGTACTGGCCGTGTCCGCCGGACTGCTTCTTATACTTGGAATCAACGTCGCTGTTCTTGCGGATCGTCTCCTTGAATGCTACAGCCGGTTTGCTCAGCTCAGCGTCAACCTTGTACTTGGTCTTCAGCTTGCTGATGATGATATCAAGATGCTGATCGCCCATGCCGTACAGAAGAGTCTGATGATTGCCTGCATCATTGACCGTCTTCATGGTCAGGTCTTCCTGTCCGATCTTGGCAAGAGCCTGTGCGACCTTGTCGAGGTCACCCTTATTCTTCGCTTCGTATCTCTTATAGGTATACGGTGTGGAAACATCGAACTTCTTAAAGAGAACAGGAGCCGCCTTGGTAGACAGAGTGTCTCCGGTGGAAGCATCCAGCTTCGCGATTGCTCCGATATCACCGGCCTTCAGTTCCGGGATCTCCTGGGGCTTGCTGCCGCACATGATATAAAGCTTGCCTGCGCGGAACTCATCCTGTGTCTCGGTATCATACAGAGTATCATCCGGTTTCAGGCTGCCGCCGGCAACCTTGACCAGGGAATACTTACCGATGAACGGGTCAACGATTGTCTTCCAGATAAATGCACTCTTCGGAGCATCTGCCTTATAGTCAATATCGATATCCTTGTCATTCTTGACATCCTTGCCGCTGATCTTGCGCTCAGCCGGTGACGGGAAATAACGTACCACATCGTCAAGAAGGATGTTGATACCCTGCAGATTAGTGGAGGAACCGATCGCTACCGGGCACATATCGCACTGGCAGACATTCTGCTTCAGAGCACCGAGAACCTCTTCTTCAGTGAACTCTTCGCCGCCGAAATACTTATCCATGAACTCTTCACTGGTCTCAGCGACAGTCTCGAGCATGGCGTCACGGCGTGAAGCAACATCATCCTTCATGTCAGCCGGTTCATCGACTTCGTTCTTCTTCTCTTTATCTACATACTTGTAGGCCTTCTGGGATACGACATCCACATAGCCGACAAACTTCTCATTCTCACGGATCGGCAGATACAGCGGAGCAATCTTGGTTCCGTAGAGCTCTGTAAGAGCATCGACTACCTTGACTGCGGAAGCGTTCTCGACATCCATGTTGGAGACATAGAACATTCTGGGAAGGCTGTACTTCTCGCACAGATCCCATGCCTTCTGTGTGCCGACTTCAACACCGCTCTTTCCGTTGATAACGATGATCGCCGCATCAGCAGCTGCAGCAGCTTCCTCTGCCTCGCCTACGAAATCAAAATATCCGGGAGCGTCAAGCACGTTGATCTTCACATCCTTGCGGACTACGGGAACGACCGATGTGCTGATAGAGAACTTTCTGTTCTGTTCTTCTTTATCAAAGTCACTGACTGTATTGCCGTCAGCTACATTTCCCATTCTGGAAGTAATGCCTGACAGAAAAGCCATTGCCTCTACGAGACTGGTCTTTCCTGCTCCGCCATGCCCCAGGATGACAACATTGCGGATCTTCTCAGTGGTGTAAACATTCATAAGATAATTCCTCCATTCACGAAATTAGGGCAAAAGCCCACATGCAAACATTGTACTAAAACGGCCTGTTTATTGCAAGACTTTTATAGGTTTTGACCTACTGCCCTTGCGATTTTCATATCCTTGTGGCATACTTTATGAGCGTAATGCACTTTAACAGTTGAAACCGTGAAAGATTAACAGGACAGGAAGATACTTATGAATACATATGGATTCTACGGACTCGGCCTTATCGGCGGGTCACTTGCGAAAAGTCTGAGAAAGATCGATCCATCATGCAGGATCATTGCCTGCAGCCGTTCCATGGAGACCTGCAGGACCGCACTGAACCAGGGACTGATCGATGATGTATGCCACGGATCGGACGATCCTGCATACCAGTCATGCGGTATGATCTTTCTGTGTGCTCCTGCGGAAATGAATATTGAAGCACTCAAGGGACTGAAAAAGGTACTCTCTCACGACTGTATCCTGACCGATGTCGGATCTGTCAAGACCCCGATCCATGAAGCGGTCGAAAAACTCGGGCTCTCCTCCCAGTTCATAGGCGGTCATCCGATGGCAGGTTCAGAGAAGTCGGGAATTGCCAATTCTACAGATCACATGTTTGAGAATGCATACTATATCCTGACTCCCACGCAAGACGTATCCGCTCTGAAACTGGAGCGCTGCCGGAACTTTGTACTGAAGCTGAAAGCGCTTCCCATGGTACTTGATCCGAATCAGCATGACTTTATCACTGCGGCAATCAGCCACCTTCCCCATGTGATCGCGGCGTCGCTGGTCAATACGGTGCACGACCTCGATTCAGAAGAAGAATACATGAAGACTATCGCTGCCGGCGGATTCCGCGACATCACCAGGATCGCGTCCTCATCCCCGCAGATGTGGGAGTCTATCTGTGTTGAGAACTATTCGAACATATCAAAAGTTATGGACACATTCCTGGACCATATGATCGAGGCAAGGGATAAGATGTGCGCAGGCGACGGCGGATATATCAACCATATGTTTGAGCAGAGCCGCGATTACCGTAATTCCTTCAGTTTCGAATCACACGGGCCGGTCAAGAAGGGCTACCGTATCTACTGCGATATCATAGATGAGAGCGGTGCCATAGCGACGATCGCAACCGTTCTTGCAGTGAACGGAATCTCTATCAAAAATATATCCATCATCCATAACCGCAGTTATGAACAGGGGGCTCTCGCGATCGAATTCTATGAAGATGAATCCATGAAAAAAGCGATCGCGCTTCTGAGGCACCATCGCTACACTGTCTGGGAAAATGACTGAAATGAGTGAAAAGGAGTATTACGGCTGATATGAACAGAACCATCCAACCTGCAGGAGCGCTTCGCGGAGAGATCATGATCCCGGGAGATAAGTCCATCTCCCACAGGTCTGTGATGTTCGGAGCCCTGTCTGAAGGTATCACTGAAGCTTCTCATTTTCTGATGAGTGCAGACTGTCTCTCTACGATCTCCTGTTTTGAGAAAATGGGTATCCGTGTGGACGTTGACAGGCAGAGTGACACCGTCACTGTACATGGTCTCGGACTCCATTCCCTCAAAGAGCCGGATGAACTTCTCTATACCGGCAATTCCGGAACCACGACCAGACTGATCAGCGGCATCCTCGCAGGACAGTCGTTTGACAGTGTATTGAGCGGAGATGAATCACTCTGCTCCCGTCCTATGAACCGTGTGATCCGCCCTCTTACACAGATGGGTGCTTCCATCGTGTCAGAGCAGGGAAACGGCTGCTGTCCTCTTCATATCAGCGGAAGGAATCTTCACGGGATCGATTATATCTCTCCCGTTGCAAGCGCTCAGGTCAAGTCCTGTATCCTGCTTGCCGGCCTCTATGCGCAGGGTGAGACATCCGTCACGGAATCTGCCCTCTCACGGAACCATACAGAACTGATGCTGTCCGGGTTCGGCGCACAGGTAAAGTCTGAAAAGACAGCAGGCGGGTGGAAAGCCTCCATCCTTCCCGAACCGAAACTTACCGGACAGAAGATCTCCGTTCCCGGCGATATCTCGTCGGCCGCCTATTTTATAGCCGCTGCTCTGATCGTTCCGGGCAGTGAAGTTTTAATCCGAAATGTCGGGATTAATCCTACACGTGCAGGAATCCTTGAGGTCGCAAAAGCGATGGGTGGAGACATCAAACTTCAGAATGTAACATCACAGGGTGGAGAAACAGCCGCTGATCTCCTGGTACGCTCTTCTTCTCTTCATGGTACAGTTATTGAAGGGGAACTGATCCCCACTCTGATCGACGAACTTCCTGTCTGTGCCGTCATGGCGGCATACGCCGAAGGGAGGACAGTCATAAAAGATGCGGCTGAACTGAAAGTAAAAGAATCTGACAGGATCAGTGCCATGACGGCGGCTCTGTCTGCCATGGGCTGTGATATCACAGCCACAGAGGATGGAATGATCATAGAAGGCGGACGGCCCCTTCACGGTGCATCTGTTGACAGCTGCAAAGATCACCGTATCGCGATGAGTATGGCAGTGGCTGCTCTGCCTGCAGACACAGAGACACAGATAGGAGACGCCGACTGTGTCGACATCTCCTATCCTGAATTCTATTCAGACCTGTTCTCTCTCATGCATTGATCAGGCTGCTGTTTGGATTATAATTTCTTGCCGAATTCCACTACTTCGCAGTTGGGTCCCTGGACAAGGAAATAATAATAGCCGTTCGCCCAGAACGGAAGCGTGCATGGGCCTTCGATCACCGGGTATTTTGTCTTCCTGATCTCTTCATATGCTTTGTCGACATCTGTTACCATCAGAGCCATATGATCAACTGCGCCACGCTTTCCGGCAGCATCTCCGTGGACTTCATAGGTTTCGACTACAATGTCGCCCAGTCCGAAAAATATAACCTTCCCGTTATTGTCTGTTTCAAAAAGATTTTTGAAACCCAGCGTCTCATAGAATTCGATCGTCGCGTCCATGTCATTGGTCGGAACACCGATATGTTCATAACCGGTAACGAAATCTGATACAGCCATATTTACCTCCTTATATCCTGTGTGCAGGATTTCCTGCATGCTGCAGCGACCGCCGGCAGCAGTGTTGATATATCTTATATCTTATGGTGTACAGATACAGCAACTGTTGTCAAGTCCAAATAGAACATTTAGACCGGAGACAAGATGTCTCCGGTCTTTTGAACTCATGGATTATGGAATTGATTAAGCGGACTGATAGGGGCCCTGCTTCACATCCTTCATGGAGAAGGACAGTCTTCCCATCTTGTCCTTGCCAAGGCACACAACAGTGACCTTGTCGCCCAGTGTCAGGACATCCTCGACACGGTTGATCCTGTGCTTGGCGATCTTGGAGATATGAACCATACCTTCCTTGCCCGGAGCGAACTCGATGAATGCGCCGAATTCCTTGATGGAAACAACCGTACCGGAGAGGATCTGGCCCTCTTCGAATTCGGTAGTGATGATCTTGATCATCTCGATCGCACTGTTGATCGCATCCATATCGGTACCGCAGACATTCACGCTGCCGTCCTCATCGATGTCGATCTTGGCCCCTGTGCGGGCAACGATCTCGTTGATGGTCTTGCCTCTCTGTCCGACAACATCACCGATCTTGGCCGGATCGATGGTGATCTGGACGATCTTCGGAGCATACGGTGACAGCTCTGCGCGCGGCTCAGCGATGCAGGGAGTCATGACTTCGTTCAGGATGTATTCACGGGCCTGCTTTGTGCGTGCGATCGCTTCCTCAACGATCGGGCGGGTAAGTCCGTGAATCTTGATATCCATCTGGATCGCAGTGATGCCGTCATGTGTTCCGGCAACCTTGAAATCCATGTCTCCAAAGAAGTCTTCCAGACCCTGGATATCGGTAAGTACCAGATAGTCATCATCGGTATCCCCGGTCACAAGACCGCAGGAGATGCCGGCGACCTGCTTCTTGATCGGTACGCCTGCAGCCATCAGTGACATGGTTGAAGCACAGATGGATGCCTGGGAAGTGGAACCGTTGGATTCGAATGTCTCAGAGACAAGACGGATCGCGTACGGGAACTCTTCCTTGGACGGGATCATCGGACGAAGCGCTCTCTCAGCAAGAGCTCCGTGACCGATCTCACGGCGTCCCGGACCTCTGGACGGCTTGGTCTCGCCTACGGAGTAGGACGGGAAGTTGTACTGATGGATGTATCTCTTTTCAGTGACATTTTCATCAAGACCTTCCACTCTCTGAACCTCAGACAGCGGAGCCAGCGTAGTCACAGTGCAGATCTGAGTCTGTCCTCTGGTGAACATGGCAGAGCCGTGAACTCTCGGGATCAGGTCAATCTCAGCAGCCAGCGGGCGGATCTGGTCGATCGCTCTTCCGTCCGGTCTCTTGTGATCCTTCAGGATCATCTTGCGGACGGTCTTCTTCTCATACTGATACATAGCATCCGGAAGGATCGCAAGCCATTCTTCATTATCAGCCCAAGCTTCTTCCACTCTTTCAGTCAGGACACGGATGTTTTCTTCTCTCTCCTGCTTCACATCTGTGAAGACAGCAGTTTCCATCTCTGCCGGCGGAACGATCTCCTTAAGAGCCGCGAATACCTCTTCCGGTACAGCTGCAGACTCGTAAGAATGCTTCTCTTTACCAACTTCTGCAACGATCTTATTGATAAAGTCGATAATTGTCAGGTTGATGTCATGGCACTTGTAGATTGCTTCGATCATCTTGTCTTCCGGAACTTCCTTTGCACCGGCTTCGATCATGATGACCTTGGTTGAAGTGGAAGCAACTGTCAGCTGCAGATCGCCTTCGCTCCACTGCTTCTGGGACGGGTTGACGATAAACTCTCCGTCCACAAGTCCCATCTGAGTCATGGCGCAGGGGCCGTCAAACGGGATATCAGAGATACAGGTGGAAATGGAAGATCCGAGCATTGCAACCAGTTCCGGTCTGCATTCAGGATCAACGCTCATTACCAGGTTGTTAAGGGTGACATCGTTGCGATAGTCCTTCGGGAACAGCGGACGCATCGGACGGTCGATGACTCTGGCAGTCAGAACCGCATTCTCACTGGCCTTTCCCTCTCTCTTATTGAATCCGCCCGGCATCTTGCCGACTGCGTAATACTTCTCTTCGAAATCGACGGAAAGCGGGAAGAAATCAATTCCTTCACGGGGTTTCTCGGAAGCGGTTGCTGTACACAGAACAGTGGTGTCACCGTAATGCATGAAAGCCGCGCCGTTTGCCTGGGCTGCTACTCTGCCGACGTCAACACTGAGCGTACGTCCGGCAAGTTCCATGGAAAATCTCTTTCCTTTCTGCATGGGTACTCCTTTCGTTGATGAGTCCTGTCTCAGGACACAAAATGGATCGTTCTGACGAAACTCATCTCCGAATCAACTGGAAAACTTACCTGCATGCTGCAGATCAGCTTTACAGTTGCCTCGAATGATGATTCCGCCCTTTAACATGCAAGCACCCGGCCCAGGAATGGTCCGGGTGCTTGAAATCGCAATTATTTACGAAGACCGAGCTTCGCGATCAGTGCACGATATCCTTCGATATCATTCTTCTTAAGGTACTCAAGAAGTCCTCTTCTCTTACCAACCATCTTCAGAAGTCCTCTTCTGGAATGATGATCCTTGGTATTCACTTTCAGATGCTCGGTCAGCTCTCTGATCCTCTCGGTCAGGATAGCCACCTGAACTTCCGGTGAACCGGTATCGCCGGGCTTTCTTCCGTACTCTTCGATAATTGCTGTTTTCTTCTCTTTTGTAATCATGATGTTTTCCTCCATAATAACTTTTATCGCCAGTCACGAAGAAGCGGTTGGAGAATCCGGCTCCCGGGTGACGGCTTATTAAACATACTTAGTGACTATAACATCTGAAAATAGATGAGTCAAGTATAAAAAGACTCCGCCGTCAATTTATCCTTCTCTATTTGCTCCCTGAGTTTTTCCATTGAAGGAAACTTCATTTCCTCCCTGATAAAATGATTCAGGCTGAGACAGATATCCGCACCATACAGATCGCCGCTGTAATTGAGCAGTGTTGTCTCGATTGTTCTGTGTGTTCCGTTCACAGTCGGCCTGAAACCGATGTTCGTCAGGCCTGTGTACTTCGATCCGTCCGGAATCTCAACAGTACCTGCGTACACACCGTCCTTCGGAAGAAGTTTGTCTGCAGGCGGCAGCAGATTCACAGTCGGCATATCATACTGAGAACCAAGATGTTTTCCGTGGCGGACGGTCCCGCTGATTTTGTAGGGTCTGCCAAGAAGGGCCTCGACCAGCTGCATATCACTGGCTGTCAGAGCGTCCCTGACTCTGGTTGAACTGATCTCCTCTGACAGGTACATCTCTTTTTCAGCGATATCCGTTTTGAAACCGTATATTCTGCCCAGTTCTTTGAGCGTTACAGCATCGCCCGCCCGGTGAAATCCGAACCTGTAGTCATCTCCCACAGCGGCAAATGATGCGTGCAGAGTATCACACAGTATCCTGCGCGCGAACGAATCCGGGCTCATCTCCATAAATTCACGCGAAAAAGGACACTCAACCAGTATGTCGATCCCCATGGATTCAAGCATGGAACGGCGTTCCGCATGGGAAAGGATTCCTTTTTCGTGCAGCTCAATCACAAAGACAACAGACTGAAGATCATTTACGGATGAAATCTCCAGTACATCACTGATCAGTTTCAGGTGCCCTTTATGAAGACCGTCAAACTTTCCCAGAGTTACAGCACTTCTCTTACCGCTGCGGTTCTGTTCTCTGTATTCTTCTAAACTGTGATATACATGCACGGTACTATGCTGTCTCCTGTATGTTTACTCAGCCGGAACTGTTCATTTACAGTCCGGATACCGGTTTATTCATCTGCTGTCCTGATGGCGGTTTATTTATCTGCCGTCCTGATACCGGTCTGGCATCTTCAGAGCGGATATAGATCACAGGTCTGTCAGCATCCGGTACGGCCTGTAGGAACCTGTCTGTTCATCGCGTCTGTAGACTGCGATAAATTCTCCGCCGCTTGTGCAGACCCTCAGAAGGTCTCCGGCGCCTCTGACAGGCAGTCCCATTTCCTCCGGTTCCAGCCTGTTTCCGTTCAGCAGTTTCCTGTCACAGGAAGGCTGTGTTCTCACTCGCAGATGGTCAAGGAATATCTCTTCCACAGGAATGATCCTGTCTTCGATATCGCCTTTGCCGGCAAGTTCCTCTATCTTTCCGATCGTTACAGCATCTTCGATCAGAAAGCCTCCTACACGGATTCTTGTAAGATGTGCCATGGCGCCTCCGCACCCAAGCCTGTCTCCGATATCCGCGCACAGCGTTCTGATATAGGTTCCTTTGGAGCAGTCTACGGTAAACGTGACTTCGGGAAGTGATACAGATTCAATCCTGAGAGCGCCGATTTTCACACGCACTGGCTTTCTCTCGACTGTAATGCCTTCCCTGGCCAGATCATAGAGCCTTTTTCCGTTAATCTGTTTTGCGGAATACATAGGCGGTATCTGGTCATACTCTCCCTGAAATGAAAGAATCGCACGGGTTATCTCTTCCTCAGATATCCCGCTGACATCACGGGATTCAAGCACATTTCCCGTCATATCCTGGGTATCTGTCGTTACACCCAGACGCAGGACAGTCCGATAGGTCTTGTCATGATCCATCATGTACTCTGAGATCCTGCATCCGCTGCCCAGCAGCACCGGAAGAACTCCTACCGCAGCCGGGTCAAGCGTCCCCGCATGTCCGATCTTTCTCTGATGGAGGATTCCCCGCAGCTTGGCTACTACGTCATTGCTGGTGAATCCCTCTTCCTTGTATACGTTGATGATTCCGTTAAGCATTCTGTTCCTTTAGCTGCTCATCGATCTTAGCGACGATATTGTTGACGACATCGTGGACGCCTCCGTTTATCGTGCATCCTGCCGCCATCTTATGACCGCCGCCCTGGAAGAATACAGCCACTTTCGCGACATCGACCTTCCCGTTGGAGCGCATGCTGACCTTATACTGTCTCACGCCGCTCTCATAGAGAAACAGAGCCACTTCTACGCCCTCAGTCACGCGCAGCTGCTGAACGATTCCGTCCAGGTCCTGAGGCTTCACCCGGTAGAATTCCATATCCTTTCTGTGAACGACTGTGAAGATTACTTTGCCGTCCAGCATCAGGATACTCTCTGTGAGCGACCTGCCGAGAATCTGGTTCTGATGATAGTTCTTTCTGAAAAAGGTATCGTCACAGATCTTCGAAAATGCGATTCCTGTATCGATCAGCCATCCTCCGACCATCATCGTGCGGCTGGAGGTACAGCTGTACTGGAAGATCCCGGTGTCATGCACAATCCCCATATAGAGAGGTTCAGCGATTGTTTTATTGATCCTGTCCCTGCCGATCATCAGTGCAATGATCTCAGACGTAGAACTCGCATCGGGCTGGATCTCATTGATCATACCAAACCCGGTGTTGGATATATGATGATCGATCACAACCTGTTTCGAAGCCGCGTTGAAATACTCTTCCGCTTTTCCGAGTCTTGCCGGATCCGCGCAGTCCAGACTGAAGAATACATCATGAGGATCCTGCCGGGGATAATCATGGATGATCTCATCAGAACTGCTCACGAATGTGTAAGACTGCGAATAAGAGTCTTCCAGATATACGGACGCCCTGATCTGCGGATAATACTCCTTAAGAAACAGATACAGCCCCATACAGCTTCCGAAGGCGTCCCCATCTGGTTTAACGTGACCGGCGATCCCGACACTGAGCGCGCCGGCAAGTAATTCATCAAGATCGGTCACAGCTCTGTACTCCCTTCTTCCATATCGCCTTCAGGATCACTTTCAGACCCGTATTCCGCGCGTCTGCGCTCATCTTCAGCGATCACTTCATCGATACGGTGGGTCATACCGACACCATAAGCGATCGATGTATCAGCAATGAAATTGATCGAAGGTGTATTCCTGAGATTGACCGTAGCGGCAAGCTCATGGCGGATAAATCCTTCAGCCTGCTTCAGGCCCCGCATGGTATTGTCAAGAGATTCCTGACTTCCAAGTACGGAGATATATGCCCTGCAGGTCTTGAGATCCGGGGCAACTTCCACTTTTGTAACACTGGTCATCGGATCGATCCTCGGATCCTTCAGCTCACGCATCACGATCTCCTGAAGCTGCCTGCGGACTTCTTCATTTATTCTGATGTTTTTAATACTGTTCTTACGCAATTTTAATATCCTTTATCTAATATCAGGATCTCAGGATCTGGGGATCTCTACCATAACGTAGGCCTCGACCTGATCTCCTTCTCTGATCTCGCTGAATCCGTCAAATACAAGACCGCATTCATATCCTGCACGGACTTCCTTGACGTCATCCTTGAATCTCTTCAGCGAAGCGATGGAGCCTTCCCATACAAGCTTGTCATCACGTGTGATGCGTGCCTTGGAGCCTCTCTGCACCGTGCCGTCAAGCACATAGGAACCTGCGATATTGCCTACGCCGCTTGCCTTGAAGATCTGGCGGATCTCAACATGTCCAGTGACCTTCTCTTCATAGATCGGCTCAAGCATGCCCTTCATGGCGTTCTCAACATCATTGATCGCGTCATAGATGACCTTGTAGAGACGGATATCCACGCCTTCATGTTCAGCGGTGGACTTCGCCTGCGCGTCAGGTCTTACGTTAAAGCCGATGATGATCGCGTTGGATGCACCGGCAAGCGTAACATCTGATTCATTGATCGCACCGACTGCAGAGTGGATGATCTTGACAACGACTTCATCGTTGGACAGCTTCAGCAGACTCTGCCTGAGTGCTTCAACAGAACCCTGGACGTCTGCCTTGACGATCAGGTTCAGATCCTTGAGTGTACCTTCCTGGATCTGGCTGAACAGATCATCCAGAGACGTTCTCTTTCTGGATTCTTCGATCATCTTCTCCTTGCCGACATTGATGAAGGTAGCAGCAAAGTTCTTTGCTTCCTTCTCAGTCTCAGGAGAAGTGAAGATCTCACCTGCGCCCGGAACATCCGAGAAACCGATAACTTCGACCGGCATGGACGGGCCGGCTTCTTTCACGCGGCGTCCCTTGTCGTCCGTCATTGCACGGATCTTGCCGTAGCAGGAACCTGCGTCGATCGGGTCTCCGACATGAAGAGTACCCTTCTGAACCAGCAGGGAGGCGACAGGACCGCGGCCCTTATCCAGCTTCGCCTCTATGACGAGACCTCTCGCACGGCGGTTCGGATTGGACTTGAGTTCCATGACGTCTGCGGTAAGCAGGATCATCTCGAGAAGATTGTCGATACCTTCATGAGACTTTGCGGAAACCGGGACCATGGTAGTGCTTCCGCCCCAGTCTTCAGCGATCAGTTCATATTCAGTCAGCTCCTGCTTGACACGGTCGATATTTGCGCTCGGCTTATCAATCTTGTTGATCGCGACAATGATCTCAATGCCGGCAGCCTTAGCGTGATTGATTGCTTCTATCGTCTGAGGCATGACGCCGTCGTCCGCAGCGACTACGAGAACAGCGATATCCGTGGAATTCGCGCCTCTCATACGCATGGCTGTAAACGCCTCATGGCCGGGAGTATCAAGGAAGGTGATCGTACGGTCATTATAATGAATGACAGACGCACCGATATGCTGCGTGATTCCTCCTGACTCCTTGTCAGTAACGTGTGTATCACGGATCGCATCAAGAAGAGAAGTCTTACCATGGTCGACATGACCCATGACACAGACAACAGGCGGTCTTGCCACAAGATTGTCTTCGTTCTCTTCATCCTCTTTCAGAAGGTCGGCAATAAGGTCTTTCTTCTCCTCATGCTCGCAGAGGATATCATAATCAACCGCGATCTCCTCAGCTTCTTCATAGGTGAGATCCTGGTTCAGCGTGACCATCTTTCCGGCCATAAACAGTTTCTTGATGATGGCAGAAGCCTGGATCTTCATCTTATCCGCAAGCTCTTTCAGAGTGATGCTGTCCGGAAGAGTGATCGTCTTGATCTGCTCTTCGACAACCTGAACCGGTTCCGGCTTATGGAACGCGCCGGCCCTGTTCGGATCTTTCTTGCGGCGTCCGGTCTGGACTCTGTCATTGGCGTCAAAGCGGTTGTACTTCTCGTTCCTGTCCTTGCCTTCGCGTCTCTGTGAACCGCGGCCGTTTCTGGTGCTTTCACGGTTCTGGTCGTAATTCTTTCCTTTGGAAGGAGCTCCGTTCCTTGCGCCTGGCTTGGCATTGACCGGAGCCGCCTTGGCTGCAGACATTCCTGCCATTTTTGAGCCCTGACCGCCGGCATTTCTACCCTGGAAAGAACCCTGTCCGGATCTTCCGGAAGGAGCCTGGCCGCCGCTTCTGCGCTCGCCCTGATAAGGACGGCGTGATGAATCGGATCCGCTTCTTCCTTCGCTGTAAGGTTTCGACTCTCCGCGAGCAGGGCGGTCGCCCTGATAGGGACGGCGCTGACCATGTCCGGCCGTATTCTGGGAAGGTCTTCCCTGCGGTCTTCTCTGATCCTGGCTGCCGCCTTTGGGAGCATCCTGTCTGGATGTACTCTGTACCCTGGAAGCCTCCGGCCTGGTCTGGCTCTGCGGCTTCGCAGTACGTGTCTCCGCCGGTTCATTTGCAGCGGATGCTGCTTCCGGTGCAGTCTCAGCAACCGGAGTCTGAGGCTGTTTCTGCTCTGCAGCTGCAGGCGCAGTATCTCCTGCCGGAGTCTGTACCGGTGCGGCTGTCTGTGCGGTTTCCTTAACAGGTGCGGATTCTGCAGCCTGAACCTGCGGTTTCACAGTATCAACAGTCTGAGGACTGACAGCAGCTGCTGTATTCTCAGCAGACGGAGCACCGGCTGCTGTTTCTTCCGCTGCGCGGGAAGCCGGTCTTGGCTGCGGTTTCACAGCGCCTTCAGCAGGACGTCTTACCGGAATCGGATTACCGTTGGCATCCACTCTTCTTGGCAGCGGTCTTCCCTGCGCGTCAACAGGACGCCTGATGGGGAGCGGGTTGCCGTTTGCATCTACCGGACGTCTCCTGAGCGGTCTTCCCTGCGCCTCAGCCTGTGCCTGGGCAGACCTCTGCTGCGCCTGTCTGGTAGGCATGCGGGAGATCACTCCGCTGCGTGCGTTCTCGCGGCGGAATACCGCAACAAATTTCTTTTTCTTGGGAGCCTCGGCGGGCGCAGCATCAGCTTTTGCCTCACCTTTGGCTTCAGCTTTTGCGCCGTCTTTTGCATCCGGCTGCGGAGTGGCTGCCGGTTTTTTCACGGCGCCGTTCACCCTGCCCCGGACTTTCGCGGCCATGTCTTCTTCCAGGCTGCTCTGGGCCTTGGCTTCTGTCACTCCCAGACCAGACAGGATCTCAATCACTTCCGCGGATGATTTTCCGAGTTCCTTAGCTAGTTCATGTACTCTGATTTTTCCCAAATCTACTACCTCCGTGTATCCTCTGCTCCGGCTGCTTTCATGATCGCCCTGGCAAGACCTTCATCTGTCACTGCCGCACTGGTCCTGTCTGACCTTCCCAGGCAGTGTCCAAGAGATTCTTTGTCTGAGATCTCAATTACCGGAACATGGTACCACTCACACATATTGTGGAATTTCTTTTTTGTATTTCCTGAAGCATCGGCGGAGATGACTGCCATCTTCGCCTGCCCGCCCTTTATGGCTTTCTCTGTCGAAAACTCTCCGGACGCAATCTTCCCTGCTTTCTGAGCAAGACCGAGAAGATTCAGGATCTTTCTGTCATCTGACTGCATATTATCTCCGATCAGGAGCTCTCCCCTTCAAAGTATGATCTGAGGCCTTCATAGACCTGCGCGTCCACCCTGCACTTCAGAGACCGCTCAAGTCCCTTCTTCCTGACTGCATTCATAAAGCATTCAGGATCTTTGCAGACATACGCGCCTCTTCCATTTACCCTTCCGGTCTTATCCGGAAGGATCTCACCTTCCTGAGTGCGCACGACACGGATCAGGTCTTTTTTATCCTTCATCTCACCGCATCCGACACACCGGCGAAGCACTGGTTTTTTCTGATTACTCAAGGGAGATCATCCTCCTGTATAATTCATTCCGTCTGGTTTTCATCCACGTAGGATGCGTCGTCATAGTAGACACCGTCATCCTCATAGGAACCGTCGTCATAGTAGACACCGTCTTCAGAGTACTGTCCGTCGTCATAATACTCTTCCGGATACTGCTCACCGTTTTCATCGTATCCATCGTTGTAGTATTCTTCCTGGAACTCATCCAGTTCGCCGGACTCGATCGCCTGTGTCTCAGACTTGATATCGATCTTGAAACCGGTAAGTCTTGCGGTAAGTCTCGCATTCTGGCCTTCACGTCCGATTGCAAGAGACAGCTGATAGTCAGGAACAACGACTTTGGCCTGCTTATCCTCTTCATCGACAAGGACAGTGACGACCTTGGCAGGACTGAGCGCATTCTCGATAAAGTATGCGGGGTTTTCATCCCAGTTTACGATATCGATCTTCTCACCGTTCAGTTCATCCACGACCATGGCAACACGGCTTCCGTTCTGGCCTACGCATGCGCCGACCGGATCGACATTCTCAGAGTTGGACAGAACTGCCATCTTGGATCTGGAACCGGCTTCGCGGGCGATTGCCATGATCTGTACCGTTCCGTCGGCAACTTCCGCAACCTCCTGCTCAAACAGGCAGCGTACAAGATTCGGATGTTTGCGGGAAACAAGGATCCTCGGTCCCTTCGGTGTGTTGTCCACATGAAGGACATAGACCTTGATCCTCTGGTTCGGGTAATAGTTCTCACCCTTGATCATTTCACTTTCATTCAGGATGCCGTCCACCTTGCCGAGATTGATAGCGACATTGCGGCCGATAAATCTCTGGACAACACCAGTGACAACCTTGTTCTCCTTGTCATAGTAGTCGGCGAACAGGCTCTTTCTCTCTGCCTCGCGGATCTGCTGAAGGATAACATTCTTCGCATTCTGTACGGCGATACGGCCAAACGCGCGGGAATTGATATCCACATTGATCACGTCACCCACCTGGTAGGACGGATCGATCATCATGGCGTCGGCAAGACTGATCTGGGTCATGTTATCCTCGACCGTCTCAACGACCTCTTTTGCGAGAAAGATACCAAAACTCTTCTTCTGCTGATTCAGGTCTACCACAATATTGTTCAGGTCCTGGCGGTTGAAGTTATTCCGGCAGGCCTGCTCCAGTGATTTTGCGATAGCCTCAAGCAGAACATCGCTCTTGATGTTTTTCTCTTTTTCAAGAATTACCAGAGCATCAAACAGTTCATCATTCATTGTTTTTCCTTTACCCTCCTGTATACGGCTTTTTTATTATCAGATTCACCAGTCAAACGCTTCGCGTACAAGCGCGAGGTCTTTCCTGGCAAATACAAGATCTCTTTCATCATCGACAGTGATCGTAATACTGTCTGCGTCCCAGCACTTCAGGACTCCCCTGAATTCCTTGCTGTGTTCAAATGGTTTGTAGAGCCGAAGCTCGATCTCTTTTCCTTCGTTGCGGACGTAATCTTTATCTTTCTTAATGGCACGCCCCAGACCCGGAGAAGAAACTTCAAGGATGTAAGCCTCGGAAATGAAATTTTCACTGTCCAGTTTCGCCTCAAGCGCCCGGCTCACGACCTCGCAGTCATCCACAGTGATACCGCCCGGTTTGTCAATGTAAGCACGCAGATACCAGGTGCTCCCTTCTTTCACAAACTCGACGTCGACCAGTTCCCAGCCCCTCTCTTCCAGGATCGGAAGGACCAGAGCTTCCGTTCTGCTCTCGTACTCGCTTCGGTTCATAGATCTCCTCTTACACATGGAAGAAGAACGGGCTTTTTCGGCCCGTTCTTCTTATCATCAGTATCAAATTCGTATGTATACTACCACTGAAATGCAGTAAATACAAGGGTTTTTCGGAATTTTCCTTCTTATTTGCGAAGTTTTGTGCCCTTTCCGCCGCGTTCTGCTATGTGGAGACGGTTAAGTGATACCGTTTTGCCTGAGATTTCTACCTCTGTCGGGGCTCCGTCCTCCAGATAGTACACTTTGTCAACCTCATCCCCGGAAGTCAGCCTGATGCCGTAGACACCTCTTGCTCCCTTCTTCTGAACCGGAATGGATTCTTCCTGTGTCCGGAGCAGGTAATTGTTTCTGGTAGCAATGACCATGCTGGTCTGGAAATGAACCGGATGGACGTCGACAAGACGGTCGCCTTCTTCCAGCTTCGTGGCTGCGACAGTCAGCTTCGCAACGTCAAATTCGGATCCTTCAACTGCCTTGACAAAGCCGTGCGCTGTCGTAAAGAGCAGTTTCTGTGTCTTTATCTCATCAAGGCTGTATACCTGAAGATAGGTCTCTTCCGATGAGTCATAATTACACAGATTGTCGATCGGCGTTCCCTTGTCACGGAATTTGCCGTGCGGTACCTTCTCTGCTTTGAGGATGTGCTGCTTGCCGGTGTCGGTAAACACACAGAGCCTGGAATCACTCATGCAGTGAAGTACGATCCTGTTCTCCTCATCTGCTGCATCCCTGTTCTTCTCATAGACACTCTCGTCGATCGTACGCGCATAGCCGAAACGGTCCATCAGGAAGACAACAGGGAATGCCTCCGCCTTCTTCTCTTCCAGAACGACAGCTTCCGCCTCAGTGATCTGAGTCTTTCTGTCTGTCGCATACTGCTTCCTGAAATCTTCCAGCTGCTCAACGATCACGTTCGCCATGGAGGAATAATTGTTCAGGATATCTGTGTACTTTTCAATCTTTTTGACAGTCTCTTCGTATTCAGCAGTGAGTGCGTCGATCTCCAGTCCGATCAGTTTATAGAGACGCATCTCAAGGATCGCGGAAGCCTGCGCGTCGGTAAAGCGGAGCTTCGCGGCATCGCTCTTTGACTTGCGGGACTTGAACCTGATTCCGTCTGTTGTGCCGTAGACGAGACAGTTCTTGGCCATGGTCCGGTCTTTGGAGCCGCGAAGGATCTCAATGATCAGGTCGATCACATCAACTGCACGGATCAGGCCTTCCTGGATCTCTTTCTTCTGCAGCTCGGAATCGAGCATGCTCTGATACTTCCTTGTGGTAACTTCAAACTGGAAGTCGATATGAGCCTCCAGAATGTCATGAAGAGACAGAGTCTCCGGCCTTCCGTCCGATACGGCAAGCATGTTGACGCCGAAAGTATCTTCCAGGCGGGTCTTTTTATAGAGCAGTTTCTCGATATAATCCGGATCCGCTCCTTTTCGAAGTTCCAGGACTATTCGTATGCCTTCCTTGGAAGACTGGTTCGATATATCAGAGATATCGCTTCCGAGTTTGCTGTCTGCAAGAGCCGCGGCGTCATTGAGGAACTTGCCGATCCCGGCACCGATCATGGTGTAGGGAATCTCAGTGACAACGAGTCTCTTT
Source organism: uncultured Lachnospiraceae bacterium (assembly GCA_902801515.1). Classification (GTDB taxonomy): domain Bacteria; phylum Bacillota; class Clostridia; order Lachnospirales; family Lachnospiraceae; genus Porcincola. The sequence goes on along the minus strand of CADCII010000008.1, from coordinate 60,489 downwards.
CGGTCTGTCCTCGGGATCTTCTCAACCGTTACCCTTCCGCGCACCTTGATCTTGCCTGAACCGGTACTGTAGATCTGAGGAAGCTCGGACTCATTTACAATGATCCCCCCGGTCGGAAAGTCAGGCCCCTTGATATATTTCATAAGGTCTTCACTGGTCAGGGAACTGTCCCGAATCAGCGCAACGACTGCGTCGATGACCTCTCCGAGATTATGAGGCGGTATGGAAGTCGCCATACCTACAGCGATTCCTTCCGAACCGTTTACAAGAAGGTTCGGGATACGGGCAGGAAGGACCGACGGCTCTTTCTCAGTCTCGTCAAAGTTAGGTACGAAGTCCACGACCCCTTTGTCAAGGTCACTGAGGAATGCTTCCTGTGTGATCTTCTGGAGTCTGGCTTCGGTATAACGCATTGCCGCAGCCCCGTCTCCTTCAATGGACCCGAAGTTTCCGTGGCCGTCTACCAGCGGAAGTCCCATCTTGAAGTCCTGGGCAAGAACGACCAGAGCACCGTATATGGAACTGTCGCCGTGCGGATGGTATTTACCCATCGTATCACCGACGATCCTGGCAGACTTTCTGTAAGGCCTGTCCCAGCGGATACCAAGCTCATGCATGTCATACAGCGTCCTTCTCTGGACCGGTTTCAGGCCGTCTCTTACATCAGGAAGCGCTCTTGCGACGATAACACTCATTGCATAGTCAATATATGACTTCTGCATGATCTCCGCATATTCAGTCTGAATTACTTCATTAGGCATATCTTGTCATCCTCACACATCAAGCGCGGCATCGCGGGCATGTTCATAGATAAAGTCTTTGCGGGGCGGAACTTCCGAGCCCATCAGAAGCTCAGTCACATCGCTTGCTGCGCGGCCGTCTTCGATCTCCACCCTGCGCATGGTTCTCGTCTCCGGATTCAGTGTTGTCTCCCACAGCTGGTCCGGGTCCATTTCTCCAAGACCCTTGTACCGTTGCAGGGTAAACGGCCCTTTATGTTTCTTCCTGTATACTGCCAGAGCGTCGTCATCGTACAGGTATTCTTCATTTCCCTTTGACGGGATCGCCTTGTACAGCGGAGGCATGGCGATATAGACATGCCCTTCATAGATCAGGTCCGGCATGAATCTGTAAAACAGTGTCAGCAGAAGCGTGCAGATATGGGCTCCGTCCACGTCGGCGTCGGCCATGATGATGATCTTGTCATACCGAAGTTTCGAGATATCAAAGTCATTGCCGTATCCTTCCGAGAAACCGCAGCCAAATGAATTGATCATGGTCTTGATCTCGGCGTTGGCAAGGATCTTGTCAATCGAAGCCTTCTCGACATTCAGGATCTTGCCGCGGATGGGCAGTATGGCCTGGTAGCTGCGGTCGCGGGCGGTCTTGGCGGATCCGCCGGCGGAGTCTCCCTCTACGATGAAGATCTCGCATTTCTTCGGATCGCGGCTCTCACAGTTTGCCAGCTTTCCGTTGGAGTCAAATGAGTATTTCTGCTTTGTCAGCAGGTTGGTCTTTGCTTTCTCTTCTGTCTTGCGGATCTTGGCAGCCTTCTCTGCGCAGCCAAGTACATCCTTGAGTACAGTGAGGTTCTTGTCGAAGAATCTCACAATCTCGTCAGCTGTCACTTTAGCAACTGCTTTGGCAGCATCCGCGTTATCCAGTTTGGTCTTGGTCTGCCCTTCAAATGAAGGCTGCGGGTGACGGATCGAAATGACCGCAGTCATTCCATTCCGGATGTCAGCGCCGGTGAAGTTCTGGTCTTTTTCCTTCAGGATGCCCAGTTCCCTTGCATAGGTATTCATGACAGTGGTGAACGCTGTCTTGAATCCGGTCAGATGGGTGCCGCCTTCCGCGTTGAAGATATTGTTGCAGAATCCCAGAACATTCTCGTGGAATTCATTTACATACTGGACAGCCAGCTCAACGATGATACTGTCGCTCTCTCCTTTTATGTAGATCGGATCGCACACAGGCTCTTTCTTGCGGTTCAGGTCTTTGATGAAACCAAGGATGCCTTCCGGTTCGTGGAAAGAGATCTCTTCGTCCCGCCCCTCTCTGTCATCCCTGAAGATGATGGTGAGATCCGGGTTCAGGTAGGCAGTTTCATGCAGACGGTTTTTGATGTCGCCTGATGAGAAACGGGTCGTCTGCGTGAAGATGGTATCATCAGGAAGAAATGAGATCTTCGTTCCTGTGACCCTTGTCCTTCCGATGACCGGGAGAAGCCCGTTCTCAAGTTTCAGGTCGGGCTTGCCCTTCTTATAACGGTCATGGTAGATATTGCCGTCCAGAAAGACCTGTACATCCATCCAGGCCGACAGGGCGTTGACTACTGAGGAGCCGACGCCGTGAAGACCTCCGGATGTACGGTAGGCATTGTTGTCAAATTTTCCGCCTGCGTGAAGTGTCGTGAAGACGACACGTTCCGCAGACACTCCCTGCTTATGCATGCCGACAGGGATACCGCGCCCGTTATCAGAGATGGTGGCGCTGCCGTCGTCATTGAGTGTCACATGGATCTCACTGCAGTAGCCTGCAAGATGTTCGTCGACGGAGTTGTCGACGATCTCATAGACCAGGTGGTTGAGTCCCTTGCGGGAGGTACTTCCGATATACATTCCCGGTCTTTTGCGGACTGCGTCCAGTCCCTCCAGAACGGTGATCGAATCTGCATTGTATGCTTTCTTGGCTGCCATATAGTTTCCTTACCTGCAGACAGCCTTTCAGGAAACCTGAAAGGCTGTAACTATTAATCTTCTCTCTTTACAACGATCTCGGTTTTGCTCTTATAGATATGGTGTTCCGGGACAACTCCTCTCACCATGCTCAGCGGATAGATATTGCTCCAGCGTCCGACGACAGTTCCGGGATTCAGCACGCTGTTGCAGCCGACTTCCACATGGTCGCCCAGCATGGCGCCGAACTTCCGAAGACCTGTCTCATATTTTCTGTCGCCGTCCTTGACGACTACGTTCTTGCGGTCTGCCTTCACATTCGAGGTGATGGCTCCGGCTCCCATATGAGCTTTGATGCCGAGGATTGAATCGCCTACATAATTGTAATGCGGAACCTCACAGTCTTTGAACAGGATAACGTTCTTGAGCTCGGTTGAGTTTCCTACGGTCGCGCCTTCTCCGACGATGGCGTTGCCGCGGACAAATGCACACTGGCGAAGCGTCGCGCCCGGGCAGATGATGCAGGGGCCTGTTATAGATGCGCTCGGAGCGATTGTCGCGCTTTTTGCGATCCAGATATTCTCGCCCTTCTGCTCATAGACTCCGGGGTCAAGTGAGGGACCGATCTTCTTGATATAATCCCCGATCAGAGGCAGAGCCTCCCACGGATATTTTAATCCTTCAAACAGATCTGCCGCGATCGTTCCGCTAAGATCATAAAGATTCTCAATTAAACACTGTTCCATGATAGATCTACCTCCTGTTTTTTACTTGTTTCTTTTTGTAAAACTGTGAAGCGTAACGGTACATTGGAATCATCTGTTCCTGGTTATCCGTCGCTTTTACCTGATTGGTGTATTTTGCCACGTAATCTTCAAGTTTAGCCATATAGTCGCCGGACGTAACCGAACCGTCCACTACATAGTTGAGCCCCTTCTCCCAGCTTGCGGTAAACGCAGGACTCAGGAGCGGCCGGATACTGCACCTGACTACATCCACGATCATCTCCCCCATCAGGGTCGGCGTCAGGATCTGCGTCTTCTTATTCAGGGAAATGTATCTGTTTTTCACAAGCTTTTTCAGGATCTCTGCCCTGGTAGCGCTGGTTCCGATGCCCGAGGACCGTATCTGTTCTCTCAGTTCCTCATCCTCGATCAGCTGGCCTGCGTTCTCCATTGCAAGGATCATAGATCCCGAATTGTACCGCTTCGGAGGGGAAGTCTTTCCTTCCCGGATCTCGAATCCGGTCAGGGGAACAATATCACCCTTGCGCAGTTTCTCCAGCTGCGCAAGCAGGAGCGGATTGCTTTCAGATTCATTTTCCTGACTGTCTTTGCTGTCCGAATCTGTGTCTGTTGACGGACTTCCGGATTCGTCCTTGTTATCCGGTTTCTTCATGACAGCAAGATAGCCCTCTTTCTCAAGGATCCTGATTGTAGAGAAGAACTTCTCCCCCTCTCTTTCCAGTGTCAGGCTGATCCTGCGGTATTCCGCCGGCGGATAGAATATGCCAAGGAATCTCTTTACGATCTGACAGTATACGCCGAAGCTTGTGGAGGACAGGCCTTTCAAAGCACCTGTCTGTCCTGTCGGAATGATCGCATAGTGATCCGTGATCTGGGAATCATTCACATATTTCGTCCGGGCGATCGTCTTCCATTTCCCTGCATCAAGTGCCTCTCTGGCAAATGGAGCAGCATTCTGGAAACTTAGAAGACCGGATATGTTTTTATGGATCTCTTTGGAGATTGCTGTCGAGAGAACTCTTGCATCCGTCCTGGGATAGGTGGTCAGCTTCTTCTCATAGAGTTCCTGCGCTATATTCAGTGTCTGGTCCGGACTGATGTGGAACATCCTGCTGCAGTCATTCTGCAGTTCTGCAAGATTATAGAGAAGAGGAGGATTCTTCTTCTCTTTTTTCTTCTCATTCGAAGATACACTGGCTTCCCATGGTCCCGGATCTTTCACGCCTGCCTTGACCTCTTCGATCAGACAGACAGCATCTTTTCTCTCTTTAAAACCGTTCTCTCTGTACAGTTTCGGACTCTGGAAATAACGCGAGCCTTCCGCTGCCTTCCATTCTGCCTGGAACGGGATGTCTCCGGCCATTGCCCTGGCAAATACCCTGAAGAATGGAGTTTCCTGAAAATCCCTGATCTCCCGTTCTCTGCTGACGATCATCCCAAGGACACAGGTCATGACACGGCCGACCGATACCACGCAGTATTTCTCACCCAGAAATCCGGCCATGGACCTTCCGTACCGGAGCGTCAGTGCTCTGGAGAAGTTGATCCCCATCAGATAATCTTCTTTTGCACGAAGATATGCAGCGTCCGAGAGGGTATCATAGGCACTCAGATCCTTCGCCTCACGTACTCCTCTGCGGATCTCCTCTTCCGTCTGTGAGTCGATCCAGACACGCCGCTCTTCTTTGCCGGACACGCCCGCTTCCTGGCGGACAAGACGGTAGATATATTCTCCTTCCCGTCCGGAGTCCGTGCAGACATAGATCTTGTCCACATCCGGCCTTGTGAGCAGTTTTCGTACGATGGAAAACTGTTTGGCGGAGGAACGGATCACCTCATACCGGAATGTTTCCGGAAGAAACGGTATCGTATCAAAACTCCACTTTTTGTATTTCTCATCATACGCGTCCGGATAGCTCATTGATACCAGATGGCCTACGCACCAGGTCACGACCATGTTGTCTGATTCCTGGTAGCCTTCGCATCTGGTCATAGTTTCGCCGAGTGCCCTCGCAAACTCCTGCGCGACACTCGGTTTCTCAGCAATAAATAAGGATTTCCCCATTTGATTTCCTTGCGTACTCTCTTCGTTTTTTTATTTTGCTGTGATATACCCCAGAGATACCAGAGTTTCCGCACACAGCACAGCGCCTCCCGCAGCTCCCCTCAGCGTGTTGTGGGAAAGGCCGATGAACTTCCAGTCGTAGACCGTGTCTTCACGGAGTCTTCCGATCGATACGCCCATGCCGCCCTGGAAATCAACATCCTGAGTAACCTGCGGACGGTCGTCCTCTTCCAGATACTGGATAAATGGCTTCGGAGCGCTTGGAAGATTATGCTCCTGCGGATAACCGCTGAAGTTCACAAGCTTCTCGATCAGCTGCTCTTTTGTCACCTTCTTGCGGAATTTGACGAACACTGCAACGGTATGGCCATTCAGGACAGGCACACGGACACACTGGCAGGTGATGACCGGCTCTGTGGCACTGACGATCTCCCCATTCTCGACATGGCCGAACACACGCAGCGGCTCCTTCTCGCTCTTCTCTTCCTCACCGCCGATGTACGGGATAATATTGCCGTTCATCTCCGGCCAGTCTTTGAAGGTCTTGCCTGCGCCTGAGATCGCCTGGTAAGTCGTCGCGACTACCTCATACGGCTCAAACTCTTTCCATGCAGCAAGTGCCGGTGTGTAGGACTGGATCGAGCAGTTCGGCTTGACAGCGATGAAACCTCTCTTTGTGCCAAGTCTCTTCTTCTGGTCTTCGATCACATGGAAATGATCCAGGTTGATCTCCGGGATGACCATCGGGACATCCGGCGTCCAGCGATCCTTCTGATCTCATCCTTGGTCATATCGACAGCGGAGAAGACCATATCGACCTTTGACGAAACTTCCTCGATTTCATTTACATTGTAAAGAACCATATTCTTTACAAGTTCCGGCATGGCAGCATCCATCTTCCATCTGCCGCCGACTGCTTCTTCATATGTCTTGCCCTTTGATCTCTCGCTGGCTGCAAGAACCACTATCTGAAAATAAGGATGATCGGAGAGCAAAGTGACAAATCTCTGCCCGACCATACCGGTTGCCCCAAGGATGCCTACTTTTAATTTTTCCATATTTAATACTCCTCCATAGACAAACCACAATGATGTTGTGGTCAAAAGTACCTTTTGCCCACAACTATGATGTATGGATCGCTTCGTTACTTCGCAACTCCCGCGCTCCAAGGACACTCCGCACTTTCGTAATTTGCTGAAGCAAATTACTGCGTGCTCTGTGTCCGGCGGGTCAACATCCCTTCTGCCTCCGGCAAGCAAGCTTGCCTCAGCTTTAGGGCTTTTGACCCTTACATCATACAATATCTTGAAAACTTTAAAACGAAATCGGCTGTATGTCAAGAAGGCAGGACCCGGAAATCCCTTCTGCACACTGCATTTTATACAAATACATGTTATAATACCGGCATTATGATAAATCCAGAGATCACACAACTGAACAGAGATGAGATATACCGGTATCTCGGCCTTCAGAGCGGCTCTCCCCTGATGCATGAAGAAATGGGAAATGACCTGCGCCTTGATGAACAGATCAGCCGCTGTGAACAGACTGTACTGGAGACTGCGCGCATACGCTGCGTATACAGGATCCTGCCGCTCTCTGCAATCGTTCTAGATGCTGGATACAGCCCTGCAGCAGGGAACGTATCTGACAGCCGCTCTTACAAGAGTGTATCGATAGTTCTTCATGGAAAGGACATCGCGAGACTGCTTGACGGGTGCAGTGAAGCAGTGTTCATGGCTCTGACCCTTGGCGCGGAACTTGAGAGGGTTCTGATGAAGCAGGAAGTCACGGATATGTCGGATGCGCTTGTGCTTGATATCTGCGCGTCAGCCGCAGTGGAAGCTGCAGCGGATGATTTTGAGAGAAAACTCTCTGCAGAGCTTAAGTCTGAGGATAAGTATCTTACGAACCGCTTCTCACCCGGGTACGGAGATTTCGCGCTCTCCCATCAGCGTCCTGTTCTTGAACTTCTGAACGCATCGAGAGCAGCCGGAATCACTCTGACCCCATCGCAGCTGATGGTTCCCAGGAAATCCGTCACTGCGGTCATGGGAATCTGCAGCGATGTCAGAGAAAAAGTACTCGGCGGCTGCGGAATGTGTCCGCTGAAATCCAGGTGTTCTTACCGGTCTCACAATCTGAGGTGTTATGAATGATGACTAGTGCAGATAAAAGGATCATATATCTTGACGGTGCCATGGGCACGATGCTTCAGCGCTCAGGTCTGAAAATGGGCGAAAAGCCTGAAGTATTCGGCATGCAGCATCCGGAAGTGGTCAGGGATATCCACCTACGCTACATCAACGCAGGAAGCGATGTAATCTATGCCAATACCTTTGGCGTCAACTCTCATAAATATGAGGGTTCAGGGTATGATGTCTCTGAGGTGATCACAGCCAACATAAAAACTGCGAAAGCTGCGGCAGACAGTGTATCCGGCATGAAGAAAATACGGGTCGCCCTTGATGTCGGACCCATCGGAGAACTGATGGAACCGCTGGGAACGCTGTCATTTGACGATGCATATGACTGCTTCAGGCAGATTGTCACAGCCGGGGAAAAAGCAGGAGCTGATCTGGTCATTTTTGAGACGATGACCGATCTGGCCGAAGTCAGAGCCGCTGTGCTGGCGGCAAAAGAGAACTCTTCTCTTCCCGTATGGGTGACAATGACTTTTGAAAAAACCGGACGCACGTTCGCAGGAACCGATCCGGCTGCAATGGCATTGACTCTGGATGCTCTGGGTGTAGACGCTGTGGGCGTCAACTGTTCACTCGGACCGGTGGATCTGGTTCCCATGGTCCGGTCGATCCGTGAAAGGACTGCGCTTCCCGTCATTGTCAAGCCCAATGCCGGTCTGCCGGATCCCAGGACCGGCGCCTATGCGATGACGCCTCAGAATTTTGCCCGGCAGATGGCGGTTTATCCTGAGATGGGAGTTTATATCATGGGCGGATGCTGCGGTACCCAGCCTTCCTTCATCCAGGCTCTTGGCGAAGCCATGTCTGCAGCAGATCTGTCTGTCATAGAGTCAGGAAATACTGATTCATTTTCAGGTGTTTCTGATAACTCAACGGAATCAAGCCTTCGCAACGGTGTCTGCTCTGCCGGCAGGGTTACTGATCTTGACGGCTTTGTCCGCGTCATAGGCGAGCGGATCAATCCGACTGGAAAGAAGCGTTTTCAGCAGGCTCTGCGCGAGCATGACATGAATTACATCATGAAATGTGCCATCGACCAGGCTGAGGCCGGAGCCGACATCCTCGATATCAATGTAGGCCTTCCGGGAGCAGATGAACCTTCCCTCATGACAGAAGTCGTGCGCGCGGTTCAGAGTGTGACCGATCTTCCGCTTCAGATCGACTCTTCCACTCCTGCCGCCATTGAGGCGGGACTTCGCGCAGTGAACGGAAGAGCTATCGTCAATTCAGTGAGCGCTGATGAGGAGAAATGCAGGCAGATCCTTCCAATCGTCAAAAAGTATGGAGCATGTGTGATCGGACTGGCACTGAAGAAGTCCGGTATGCCGAAGAACGCGCAGGAACGGATCGAAAACGCGAAAATGATCCTGAAAATGACAGATGAGTATGGTATACCCAGAGAAGATGTCATCATTGACTGCCTTGCCCTGACTGTCTCAGCGCAGCAGGATCAGGCAATGGAGACACTGCGCGCTGTAGAATATGTCAGCCGGAACCTCAAGGTACACTGTACGCTTGGAGTCAGCAATATTTCCTTTGGTCTTCCGATGAGAAAGATGGCGACGGTAAGTTTCCTGACGCAGGCAATGTACTGCGGACTGGATCTTCCGATCGTGAATCCCAACCAGCTTGAGATCATGGATTCCATTGCGTCCTACCGTGCCCTCTCCTGCCAGGATCCGTCCTGCAGCGCCTATATCGCCAGATTTGCAGACAGGCCGAAAGAGACTCCCGTCCAGGCAGGTGTCTCACAGGCATCTTCAGGAACAGGTTCGTCAGACAATCCGGGTGCAGGTTCTGCGTCAGGTGCTTCTTCACCAAACGCTCCGGAGTCCGATTCTGACAAAAGACAGGAAGACTCTGCGATTCAGAATGCAGTAATACGCGGCCTTCCTGATGAGGTCCGCAGGCAGACACAGATCCTTATAGAGTGTAAAAGCGCAATGGATATCATCGAACAGGATCTGATCCCGGCACTTGACAAAGTCGGTGAGAGATACGAAAAACAGTTTATTTTCCTGCCTCAGCTTATAAACGCTGCAAATGCAGCCTCCGCAGGATTTGATCTGATCAAAAACCGGATCGCGAAAGCAGACGGCGTAAGCGTATCAAAAGGAACGATCATCCTTGCTACCGTCGAAGGCGATATTCATGATATCGGAAAGAATATAGTGAAAGTTGTGCTGGAGAATTACGGATATACCGTGATTGACCTGGGAAGGGATGTCCCGCCGGATAAGGTGCTGAAGACAGCACAGGAACATAATGTGAAACTGATCGGCCTGTCCGCTCTTATGACAACCACTCTTCCTTCCATGGAAAAGACCATAAAAGTCCTTCGTGAAGCAGGACATCCCTGCAAGGTAGTTGTCGGAGGCGCTGTTGTGACGAAAGAATATGCCGCCCAGATCGGTGCCGACTTCTACGCGAAAGACGCAAGGGAAACAGTAGAGGCTGCCAGAGCCGTATTCACCGACCGTTAATCTGTTTTATATTAGTCAAAAGAGCCGTACCGAACAGCCTGATGATGCCGGTACGGCTCTTTTTGAAATTCTTCAGCGTTCTGCTACCGACTTGTCTGCAAGATACTGCTTTGATGCTTCTATTGCTCTTATCATGGACTCTCTGCCCGGAGCGCCGGCTGTAAGGCGTTTCTCGACACAGGTCTCAAGTGAGATTGCATCATAGATGTCACTGTCAAACTGGTCCGAGAATTGTCTGAATTCATCCAGGGACAGGTCGTCCAGCGCACAGTTTTTATCGATGCAGTACAGAACCAGTCTTCCGATGATCCCGTGCGCATCCCGGAAGGGAACGCCTTTGACTACAAGGTAGTCTGCTGCGTCTGTGGCATTCGTGAATCCGTTTTTTGCCGATGCGGCCATGATGTCTTTTCTGAACTTCATGGTTGCGATCATGTCGTCAAACAGGCGGATGTTGTTCTTTATGGTGTCGATGGCATCAAAGACGACTTCCTTGTCTTCCTGCATATCCTTATTGTAGGCGAGCGGGATTCCCTTCATGGTCGTCATCAGACTTGCCAGAGCACCGTAGATGCGGCCGGTTTTGCCGCGTACAAGCTCGGCGATATCCGGATTCTTCTTCTGGGGCATGATGCTGGAGCCGGTGGAATAGGCGTCATCGATCTCCACAAAACGGTATTCATTGCTGTTCCACAGGATCACTTCCTCGGAAAAACGGCTCAGATGCATCTGGCAGGTTGCCAGTGTACTGAGGAATTCGATCAGGTAATCTCTGTCAGACACCCCGTCCATGGAATTGCGGGTGGGCATGTCAAATCCCAGTTCCTTTGCGGTAAAGTCACGGTCCAGCGGATATGTGGTGCCTGCCAGAGCGCCGGATCCAAGCGGGCATGTATTCATGCGGAGGGCAAGGCTGCTCAGATGCTCCCTGTCTCTTCGGAACATCTCAAAATACGCTCCGAAATGATGAGCCAGTGTCACAGGCTGGGCTTTCTGCAGATGGGTAAATCCAGGCATGAAAGTGTCCAGATTCTCTTCTATCACATGGAGGATCGTCTGAAGGAAGTGCTTCAGCATTCCGTCTGTTTCCCTGATCTCATCTCTTATATAGAGCTTCATATCCAGGGCCACTTGGTCGTTGCGGCTTCTGCCGGTGTGAAGTTTCTTGCCGGTATCGCCGATCCTGTCGATCAGATGTGCCTCAACAAAACTGTGGATATCCTCGTATTCATCAGTAAATACGAGTTTTCCGCTCTCTATGTCAGCAAGGATTGTTCCCAGTCCTTCGATGATCGTCTGCGCTTCTTCATCCGTGATGATGCCCTGCTTGCCAAGCATGGCGGCATGAGCCACACTGCCGCGGATATCCTGACGGTACAGCCTCTGGTCAAAAGGCAGAGAGTCATTGAAACTCTTTACCAGTTTATCTGTCTCTTTTGTAAATCTGCCGCCCCATAACTGAGCCATTCTATTTCCTCTCCTTCTCCCTCTCGTGTTTAGAGAACACACAGCCGCAGAAGTCCTGCCTGTAAAGCCCGTGTTCCTTAGACAGCTGAATGGATCTCTGATATCCACCCTTCTTTTTAAAATCCGAGGGCAGATGTTTAACCCCGTATACCGCCTCCAGTTCCTGCCCGATCTCATTGATCTTTGAAGCATTCTTCAGCGGACTGATCGACAGCGTTGTCGTGAAATAATCATATTCGCCTTCTGCCGCATGCTTTGCAGCCTCTTCCATGCGGAGCCTGTAGCAGGCAAAACAGCGTTCGCCCCCTTCATGGATGTGTTCGAGACCTTTCACTGATTCATAATATTCCGAAGGATCATACCGCCCTGCCTGAAAATGAACCGGATGTCTCAGATCCATCTCGCTGATTAGCCTGATAAGTTCAGATTCCCTGTGGCGGTATTCTTCCTCAGGTTCTATGTTCGGATTATAGAAAAAATCAGTGATCTCAAAGTAATCCGACAGGTACTCAAGGACATAACTGGAACAGGGAGCACAGCAGCTGTGAAGAAAAAGACGCGGGCATGAGCCGGTGCATTCATTTTCCTTATTGATCTTCGCCAGAAGCGCATCAAGCTCTTTCTGATAATTCACACTGTTCATGTTCAGCGCTTCCCCGTGTGTCCGAAGCCGCCCTCTCCGCGCTCTGTCTCATCCAGTTCTTCGACCTGCGAAAATGAAACAGCCAGATAAGGCATGATGACAAGCTGCGCGATCCTCTCTCCGTCTTCAACAAAACGTTCTTCATCGGTATCGTTGTGAAGGGCGATCGTGATCTCTCCCCTGTAGTCCGAATCCAGGACTCCGACACAGTTGGCCGGCCGAAGCCCCTGCTTTGCAGCAAGTCCGCTTCTTGCGAACAGACCGCCGAAATAACCTTCGGGAACAGCAGCCGCAAGTCCGGTACCGATCATCGCCGTAGTGTGAGGCGCGATCTTCGTAATACCGTTTCCGGAGCATGCATACAGGTCATATCCTGCCGCCTGCGCAGATCCTGACATTGGCAGTTTTGCGTCTTTTTTTAATTTTCTGATCTGAATCTGAACGGGCATATCCTGTCTCCTGTCAGCATACGGGCAGGCTGCGCCTCACCGTATTAATTGCCTTTGATATACAGTCTTCAGAATACAACAAAGGACTGCGCGCCGACTGTGATTGTTCCATCTTTCAGTGTGCCGCTTCCGATGCTCCACAGAAGATCGCGGTCCGGAGAGCCGATATTGGCATATGTGATCTCGCTGGACGGATTCACTGCCAGGATCCTCTTGCCCCTCTTGTAGACGAATGGCAGGTCTTTGCGGCTTATATAGAGGATCTCCAGATTCGGTTCTGCCTGAAGGTCAGGCTGCTCAGAGCGAAGCTTCAGAAGGCTTCTTACAGTATTCAGCAAAGAGTCAGGATCCCTGTCCTGCGCTTCCACGGTCGGGGCATCCCATGCCGGGTCTACCGGCAGATAGAGATTCTCTTTCTCTGCCTGTGAGAATCCAAGATTATCAGAGCTGTTCCACTGCATTGGTGTTCTGGAACCTGTTCTGAAGTATCCGCCTTCTTTGGTAGGAATGCTCAGATAGCGCATTCCGATCTCATCACCATAATACAGGAACGGAACTCCTGGCATGGTGAACAGGAACGCATAGAACAATTTGAGCTCATCCTGTGTCATGTTGAAGGACGGGCGCACGGTATCATGGTTGCAGGTGATCATGCTGATATATCCGCACTTTTTTGTGTCGTTATATACTTCCATGTAATCATCCATGAACCGTCGGATATCACTTCCGGAATCCATTTTAAAGAAACTGTGGTCTTCATATTTCGGAAGGGTGTGGTCTATCCCTGTGAAATAAGGATCCGACAGGATACTCCGGTCCGTATGATTATGGTAATCCCTGACCAGAGTACTGTAAGCTTCTCCGGGATGATTCAGCATGAAGTCGCAGTGAAAACCCGCCCGTAGAGATATCCTGGGATCGCTCCATTCAGCGACTAACGCACATTCCGGATATTCCCTGTCCATCATCTCACGGATATTTCTCCAGATCCTGGACGTACCGGTTTTCTTCTCATCATCCCCTTTTACAAGGGAAGCAGCCATATCCACCCGGAATCCGTCACAGCCTTTGTCCATCCAGAAGCGCATGACATCTTTCATGGCATCCCGGGTTGCAAATGCCGCTTCACTGTCGCAGCTCATTTTCCAGTCTTCATCCGCGTCAAGCCAGCCGTAGTTCAGGGCTGGCTGGCACTTGAAGAAGTTGAGAAGGTAAGTGCCCGCCCTGTCCGCTTCTCCGCCGACATAGGGATAGCCCAGATTACCGGTACCCCGGAAGCAGAAGTCAGTCCATATATAACGGTCAGAGTATTCATTCCGGCCCGCCTCTTTACTCTTCAGAAACCACGGGTGTTCCTCGGAGGTATGGCCAGGCACAAGGTCCAGCAGTACTTTGATGCCTCTTTCATGAGCTTCATTAAAAAGCCGGACCAGATCATCATTGGTACCGTAGCGAGGCGCAGTCTTCTTATAGTCCCGCACATCATAGCCGGCATCTTTGAAAGGAGAATCAAAACACGGATTGATCCAGAGCGCATTGCAGCCCAGATCGCGGATATAGTCCAGTTTCGATATGATTCCGTCGAAGTCACCGATACCGTCTGCGTTGGTATCACAGAAAGACTGGGGGTAGATCTCATAAAAAACTGCGTTTTTCAACCATGCCGGCATAGAATCTGCTCCTTTCATTTAAAAAATGTACATCGCATCTCCGAACGAGAAGAAACGGTAACGCTCTTTCACTGCTTCTTCATAGGCTGCCATAATATGATCTTTGCCCGCGAACGCCGAAACCAGCATAACGAGGGTAGATTCAGGCAGATGGAAATTGGTGATCAGTGCATCCATAACTTTAAACCGGTAACCGGGATAAATGAAGATGGATGTATCCATCTCTCCGCTCCTGACCGTTCCATCCTCATTCGCCATAGATTCAAGCGTCCTGCAGCTGGTGGTTCCGACTGCGATGACTCTGTGGCCGGAAGCATGCGTATCATTGATCAGTTTAGCTGTCTGCTCAGTGATCATGCAGTGCTCCGTGTGCATATGATGTGTTTCTACATCATCCACCTTGACGGGGCGGAAGGTACCAAGACCCACATGCAGTGTAAGCTCAGCGATATTCACGCCTTTGCTGCGTATCTCTTCCAGAAGTTCATTTGTAAAATGAAGTCCCGCTGTGGGCGCAGCGGCGGATCCGTCCAGTTTTGCGTACACTGTATTGTATCGTGTGCGGTCCTGAAGCTTATGTGTGATATACGGGGGAAGAGGCATCTCGCCAAGGCGGTCCAGGATCCCCTCAAATACACCGTCATAGGTGAACTTCACATATCGGTTGCCGTCTTCCACCACATCTGTCACTTCTGCAGTGAGAAGGCCGCCGCCAAATACGATTCTTGCTCCGGGACGGCATTTTTTTCCTGGACGCACCAGCGTCTCCCAGGTTGATTCCATGCCCTTGACACGGTTCAGAAGCAGGACCTCAACGGCGCCTCCGGTCCCTTCCTTTTCTCCGATCAGACGGGCGGGAATGACCTTTGTATTGTTTATTACAAGAGTGTCGCCGGGGTCCAGAAACTGAAGAATGTCACGAAATGTATGATGCTCCACCTCTCCGGTCTGCCTGGACAGACACATGAGTCTTGATGAGGCTCTGTCCTCCAGCGGATCCTGCGCGATCAGTTCTTTGGGCAGTTCATAATAAAAATCTGATGTTTTCATAATCTGTCAATCTTCTTAAACACACAATGAAAGAGGACATATCCGGATGTCCTCTTTCTGGAATTGCTATACACAGCCCAGAGTGCCGGTGCTCCGCCTTTTGACTCCTAGCTAAAAGCCAGGTGGGTAACCGCAACTGCGCCGCTGTCTTCCGTTCGAGGACGGCCTGACATTGTTCACAGAGATATAGGAAACCCGTTCAAGTCGATGTAGGTTCAAAAATAAACAGAACTGTCGAGCACCCCAGGTAATGTTATCTTGTTAAGACAAGTTTATTATGCCATTACAAGGGCTCTAAGTCAACATCAAAAATGCATCGGCACTGAGAGCACGTCACACTCTCATTTCAATATCAAGAGATTTCTTCAGGTTCTTAAGGATCTTATGGACGTAACCGTCAACCATCTCCGTTGTAAACTCTTCTTCATCCGGAGTGAAGGTGACTGTGAACGCCATGGACTTTTTGTCAGCCGGGATCTGGGAACCCTCGTATACGTCAAAGAGGTACGTACCGGTAACCTTTTTGCAGGCATCGCGGATCACTTCTTCAACCTGGCCGCAGGTGACGTCCTTATCCATTACAAGGGCAAGATCTCTCTTCTCGACCGCATATTTCGGGATCGGCGTAAATCTGGGCGCTTTTGAATAATACTTTTCGAGCAGGCTGAGATCCAGTTCCATGATATAGGGTCTGAATCTGAGGTTCAGATCCCTGATCACTTCAAAGCAGCCTGTTCCCAGATAACCCACTTTCTCACCCTCGCAGAAGATCTCCGCACTCTGATAAGGATGGAGGAAAGGCTTCTGTGCCCTTTCATAGGTAAATGTCACGTGCAGGTGCTCTGCAATCACATCTGCAATTCCCTTGAGGGAGAAGAAGTCTTCCTGCATTCCCCAGATACCGACGCACAGAGTACTCAGCTCGTCCGGATAATCTGTCAGAGGCAGGCTCTTCGGAATGAACCGGTTCGCGACTTCAAAGAGTCTTCCGGACAGGTTGTTGTTTTTCTGGTTGCGCTCGATGGCATGCAGCATGGACGCAGCCAGTGTTGTGCGCATGATGGACAGATCTTCATTGATCGGATTGATCAGACGCACTGCCTGTCTGAGCGGATCATCCTGATCAAGCATCAGAAGGTCAAGGTCAGCCGGGCTGAAGAAGGAATAATGCATCGCCTCATACAGACCCTCTGCGCACAGACGCTTCTTCAGGCTCATTTCCCCTCTCTGCCTTACCGTAAGCCCGCCTGCCGTAACGCTGGCGCTCTTGAGAAGTGTCGGCTGGATATGCTCATAACCGTACATCCTGATCACTTCTTCAGAGATATCCGGATAATTCTCGATATCCGTACGGTAAGCCGGTACATGCAGTGTCAGTTCATCGCCATTGATCGAAGGATCAAACTGCAGGTTCTTCATGATGCGAACGATATCCTCATCGGGTACAGTGATTCCGAGGACGCTGTTCACTTTCTCCACAGAAACTTTCATCTCGGCGGGCTCTACTGAGTTGCCGGTATTGCAGTCACAGTGGGTCTTTGAAACCTTGCCGCAGCCAAGCTCTTCGATCAGGTGAAGGGCTCTCTTCATTGCCATGACTGTAGTGTACTCATCGGTGCCCTTCTCATATCTGGCGCTGGCGTCTGTTCTCTTGCCGAGGGCGCGGCTGGTATGGCGGATGTTGTCACGTGCGAACTTTGCAGCCTCAAACAGAACAGCCTTCGTGGTATCACGGATCTCGGAATTCAGGCCGCCCATAACGCCTGCAAGCGCCACAGGACCGACACCGTCACAGATGCAAAGGGTATTCTCATTCATTTTGTAATCCAGCTCATCAAGAGTTGTGATCACCTCATCTTTGTGAGCCCGGCGTACGAGGATCCTTCCTTCACGGATGAAATCCTCGTCAAATGCGTGCATCGGCTGACCCAGTTCCATCAGGATATAGTTGGTGATATCCACGATGTTGGAAATGGAATTCATTCCGACCAGAGCAAGTCTTCTGCGCATCCATCTGGGGGAAGGTCCGATCTTTACATCATAGACATAGTGGCCGATATAGCGCGGGCACAGATCGGGAGCTTCCACCTCAACGGTGAAGCCTTCCTTCTCGACATCTGTCGGATGATAATCCAGCGCCGGTTCCTTCAGTTCCTTACCAAGAACCGCGGCAACTTCACGGGCAATGCCGAAGATGCTCTGGCAGTCCGGACGGTTCGCTGTGATGGCGATATCAAAGAGCCAGTCATCCAGTCCGAGGATCGGCTTGACATCCGCTCCGACCGGAGCGTCGTCGGGAAGTTCCAGAAGTCCGTTGTATCCGGCGCCTTCGAACATATCCTCGTTGACACCCAGTTCAGTGCCTGAGCAGAGCATACCGAATGACTCATATCCGCGAAGCTTGCCCTTTTTAATGGTCATGACGCCTTCGACGGTCACATGATCCCTGGCAGTCGCGTATACAGTCGCCCCGACCAGTGCAAGCGGGAACTTTTTGCCTGCAGCGACATTATCAGCGCCGCAGCATACCTGGAACGTACCATGTTCACCCGCGTTGACGGTGGTAAGATGCAGGTGCGTATCCGGGATCGCTTCACAGGTCTCTACAAGACCAACAACAACGCCCGAGATATCTTCACCTACCTGGTGCAGTTCCTCGACCTCAAATCCGCAGGAAAACAGTTTATCCTGCAGTTCCTGGGGCGTTACATCTATATCTACATATTCTTTCAGCCAGCTGAGTGGTGCTATCATATTTTCAATCCTCCCCTGACGTATTATTTGTCATTGATCTGCTCAAGCACTCTGAGATCTGATTCGAACAGCTGCTTGATGTTGTTGATACCGTACTTCAGCATGGCGACACGCTCGATACCGATACCGAACGCTAGACCTGAATATACATCAGGATCAACACCGCAGTTCTCCAGGACTTTCCTGTTGACGATACCTGCTCCCAGGATCTCGATCCATCCGGTATGCTTGCAGAAATTGCATCCTTTGCCGCCGCACTCGAAGCAGCTTACATCAACTTCGACCGAAGGCTCCGTGAACGGGAAGAATGAAGGACGAAGGCGGGTGCGTGTCTCGTCGCCGAATACCTTCTTGACGAATACGTCAAGCATTCCCTGCAGGTCTCCGAGGGTGATCCCCTTATCCACTACCAGACCTTCCATCTGGGAGAACATCGGGCTGTGGGTCGCGTCATCGTCTGAGCGGAAGACCTTGCCCGGGCTCAGGATCTTGATCGGGGGTTTCTCATTTTCCATGACATGGATCTGTGCCGCCGAAGTCTGCGTGCGCAGAACAAAATCCGGAGACAGATAGAAGGTATCCTGCATGTCTCTTGCCGGATGATCCTTGGGCGTGTTCAGTGCCGTGAAGTTGTAATAATCATTCTCAACTTCAGTTCCCTCAAAGATCTCAAATCCCATACCGGAGAAAATGTCGATCAGCTGGTTCCTGACCTGAGTGACCGGATGAAGATTGCCGGCTGTGCGTCTGTGAGACGGCATGGTTATATCGATCTTCTCACGCTCATACTGCGCCTGCACTTCCCTGCGCCGCATTTCCTCATCCATGGAATTGAAATGTTCAAGCGCCCAGTCCTTGAGTGCGTTGACATTTTTGCCGAATTCCGCTCTCTGAGAAGGATCGACATCCTTCATGTATCTCATGAGCTGTCCGATCCTGCCGCTCTTATCCAGGAAACTCTTCTTAAGCTCATAGACTGCCTTGGAATCCTGCAGATTCGCAGTTTCTTTGCGGATCTCTTCCCGGATGGCTGCAATCTTTCCTCTGAGTTCTTCCAGATTTGCCATAGTTACTTTTCCTCTTTCCTTTTTTCTGAAATAAAATAAGACCCATCCCACATATCATGGGACGGGTCTGTTTCTACAAATCCGCGGTACCACCCAATTTCAAGCCATGTTGACTTGCACTCGGCCTGCCAGTATGCCGGCAGTCTGCATCCGCTTAATCATCAACGACGACATCCGCCCTGTCTGGCGGACACCGTATTCCAGGTGTTTTCACGAAAGGCTCCGGTGCTGAAATTCATCTGAAGATCTTCTGCCGTCCTCACAGCCTCGGGACAGCTCTCTGCTAAGGTTTTCTTCCGACTACTTACACACGTTCACAGCCATCGCTGATTTTACAACAATGCTGCATCCGGTGTCAACCGTCACTGAACGATAACCGGTACTGATTATTCAGCGGTAATCGACGCCTTCCCAGATGATGTTCTTCCAGCGCACGGGATCGGTATCTCCCTCTGTGGAGAAGAACAGGACTTTGGAATCCGGTCCGAGTTCCAGTTCATCCCTGACATCCTTCAGGGAATCCTCAAGCATGATCGATGCAAATGCGCCGAAGGTTGCGGCACCTGATTCACCTGATACGATGTGCGGATCTTCCTTGAAGTTCGCCGCAAGCATACGCATGCCTCTGCAGGTCATCAGGTCGTCTGCCGATACGAATCCGGTTGCATGGTTCTTGAACAGATCCCAGCCAAGCTCGCAGGGTTCTCCGCAGGCAAGACCTGCCATAATAGAGTCCATATCTCCGGTAACGACGACCTTCTCTCCGTCTCCTCGCTGGGCTCCGCGGAACATGCAGTCTGCCTTGTTCGGCTCAACGACGATCATCTTCGGCGGATTGTCCGGATACAGAGAGGCGAAATACCCGACTGCGGATCCTGCCATCGCTCCGACGCCTGCCTGTACGAATACATGGGTCGGGCGCTCACCGTACTGTTCGGCAGCCTCATCAGCCATGACAGCATAGCCCTGCATGATCCACAGCGGGATATCCTCATAACCTTCCCAGGAGGTATCCTGTACGATCACACCGTGCTCATACTGATCAGCCAGCGTGGACGCCTTGCGAACGCACTCATCGTAGTTCAGGTCTTCGATCGTAACTTCCGCGCCCAGTGCCTTGATATTGTCGAATCTGGACTGGCTGGTCCCCTTCGGCATCAGGATGATGCAGCGCTGTCCGAGCTCTCTCGCAGTCCACGCGACTCCGCGTCCGTGATTGCCGTCGGTTGCGGAGATAAATGTGGCGCTTCCGAGTTCTTTGCGGAATTCCTCAGACTTCAGGACTGAATAGGGCAGATCCTTGATGTCTCTTCCCATTTCCTTGGCCAGGTATTTCGCGATGGAATAAGCGCCTCCAAGTACCTTGAAGGAATTCAGGCCGTATCTCCAGGATTCATCCTTCACACAGATCCGTCCGACTCCGAGATACTCTGCCATCTTCTTCAGGTCCTGGAGCGGAGTCTCTTTGTACTGCGGGAAACTTCTGTGGAAGTTCCTTGCGATGGTCACCTCTTCTTTTGACATAAGATGAAGATAGGGGTCATCCGTCTTCGGAAGATGATTGGCTATATATTTCAGATTGATCGTTTTCATACAAGACTCCTCGCTTCGATGTAATAACGCTTCTCAACCGCTTCACCCATCGAGAACGTCTTTCTCGGAAGGGCTCCGTCAGACGCGACTGCGGGGAACAGACGGAACTTGTCCATCGGAGGCAGAAGGAAACCTGCATTCTTCGGATCTGCCGCAAGTGACCTGACAGCGTCGCTTCCGTGGATATAGTCGATCTTGTATCCCTTTTCATTGACGAGGACATCAAGAGCGTTCTGGAGCGCTCCGACCTCAAGGCCGGATGAAGGATGATCGATCACAAGCACCTGCTCTTTGCCGCCGGCGATCACAGGGATCGCATACTGGTCTTTTCCTGCAGCAGTTCCTGCAGCTGCCAGGCACGCGTCACCGTTCTGCTCTTTCAGAAGCTCCACTGTCTGGGCAAGAATCTGCTCACCGTCTCCTTTGTCTTCCGCGAACATTACACGGTGGATCGGCTCAAAGACGATACCCTCGTCGTGAACATTTTCAAGCTCGCACAGTGCATATCTGGCGGGATGGTCTTCCCGTTCTTCCTCACTGAGTCCTTTCTTGATCTCTTCCCAGTTTGCTTTGGCCGTTGCAAGGGAATGATTGCCGTCTCCCATTGCCATGAGCATTGCCTTGCCTTTGCCATAGTGTTCCTCGGCCTTGTCAAATAAAGCGGACATGGCCTCGAGAGCGCCTTTCATTTTATCCTCCGGAACAAAAATACCGGTGATGTGTCCGCCGCCAAGCATCAGGTCTGTGTCATAGACAACCTGTGCGCCGTCCGCTTTTTCAAGCGGCTCGATCACAGTGCGGTCAGGGTCATCGATCAGGATCAGGATATGCGGAAGCTCCATCGGCGCACCCTTCCTGATCTTGAGTCTCGGCGGGATACGCTCTACGATCGTTTTCTCTGTTGAGCGGATCAGAGAGGTTGCTCCGACATTATAATCAAATGCATCCAGATCGACACTGATCACAAGACCCAGCCTGCTTCTCCCCTCTGCACTTCTCCTCACAACGATGCATCCTGCGGGAAGCGTCTTAAGGATGCCCTGATCCACATAGTCAATCATGGCCTTGCGGATCTTCTGGATGCGTTCTTCCTCATCAGGTTTTCCAAGGTAATACTCCGGCAGCATCAGCCGAAGGGTGGACGGTGATTCGCCGACAAGCTCATCTGCTTTTTTCCAGTACTCCGGATCGGAAGTATACTGGTCGCAGGCAACGATAGACCATTTTTCATAGTCGGTGCCGTCCTTTGGAAGCATAATGTTAGGGATCTTCAGTCCCAGTTCTTTCCAGCTGTATGCCATATCAAGCTCCTTCGTAAATAAACATAAAGCCCCGCACCGCAAGGGTGCGGAGCTTCTGAAAGCTGTTATTATCTGTTTGCTTTCTCGAATTCCTTCATGAAGTCAATCAGTGCCTCAACGCCTTCCTTCGGCATGCCGTTGTAGATGGAAGCTCTCATGCCGCCTACAAGACGGTGTCCTTTCAGGTTGCTGAATCCATGTTCCACGGATTCTGCGACAAACTTCTTATCCAGTTCGTCATCGCCGGTGCGGAATGTGACATTCATCATGGAGCGGCTGTCCTTCTGGACCGCAGCCTTGTAGAAGTCCGTGGAATCCAGATAATCATACAGCATAGCCGCCTTTTCCTGATTGCGCTTCTTCATGTTCTCCAGACCGCCTATATCATTCAGGATCCAGTTCAGCACCAGATTGCAGACATAGATCGGATAGGTCGGAGGTGTGTTGATCATGGAGTTCTTGTCCGCCTGAGTCGTGAAATCCCAGATCTTCGGGCACAGATCACTCTTGTGACCCAGCAGATCTTCGCGGATGATAACAACTGCAAAGCCAGCGGGCGCCATATTCTTCTGAGCGCCGCCATAGATCACGCCATACTTCGTGACATCAACCGGCTCGGACAGGATGCAGGAAGACAGGTCAGCTACAAGCGGTACATTGCCTGTCTCAGGCAGCCAGTGCCATTTGCTGCCGAATATCGTATTGTTCTCACAGATATGGACATAGTCGGCATCCGGATTCAGAGTCAGCTCTTCCTGTTTCGGGATCCTGGTGAAGTTCTCAGACTCAGTGGAGCCTGCGCATCTGCAGTCCTTCAGATACTTCTTCGCTTCTTTGTAAGCGCCGCCGGAGAAATTACCGGTTACGATATAGTCGGCAGTTCCGGTCTTTGCAAGGTTCAGCGGAAGAGCCGCAAACATACCGGTCGCGCCGCCCTGCAGGAACAGGACCTTGTAGTTGTCCGGAATATTCATGACCTTGCGCAGATTCTCCTGAGCGTCACAGATGATCTTGTCATACACCTTGGAACGGTGGCTCATTTCCATGACGGACATTCCGCTGCCCTCATAGTTAAGCATATCCTTCTGGGCTTTCAGAAGTACCTCTTCCGGAAGCATGGACGGACCTGCGGAAAAGTTATAGATTCTGTTTTCAAGCATTACTGTACCTCCTCTGTTCATGACATATGATCTTTACAGCCTTCCGGGTATGAACCGTTCAGCCGGCAGATACTATTCTACTCCAAAAAGAAGAATATGTCATTCAAACTTGAACAAGTGACAGGCACCTGTTCAACATACACCTGTTCAAATTGAATCAAAGCATATCCAGGACGCCGGTTTCCTCATTGAAGGCCTTGATGAGCTCGTCGAGCTCGGCTGCCTGATGATGGACAGCATCCCAGGTACCTTCCACGTCATACCACAGAGCGTTCAGGTCTTCGATCTCCATGCCCTGCTGCTCTACCCAGGTGTAGTACTTCAGGTTGTGGATGCGCTTGCGGGTTGCATAGGTAAGTTCCTCCATGACATCCGTCTTGAGGTTCAGCATATGCAGATTGTGATCCAGTTCCGCATCCTTCACACTGTAGGGGCCGTACATCTCATTGAGTTCTTCTACACGGCTCTTGTACATTACTGCAGAGTCAGTAAGAACGGTGCCGATCACATCATGTTCTGTGAACTCATAATACTTCGCCATCTTGATGCAGCACAGGACATTCGCGATGCCGCTGATGCCGAGCCAGGTGAGCTTCTCGATCAGTTCAGGATCAAGCTTCAGCTCATCCTTCAGATAAGCCTGTCCTTCCGGTGTATTGAACAGGCGGAGCAGTCTCTGGGAATCTTCATCGTCGATGTCGATCACCATATCCGTGTTCTTTACATTGTGGATCCACGGGACATGCTTGTCGCCGATACCTTCAATTCTGTGTCCGCCAAAACCATTGTTCAGCAGGGTCGGGCACTGAAGCGCCTCGCCTACGGCAAGTTTCAGATGCGGATACAGTTCTTTCAGACGGTCGCCGGCGGACATGGTTCCTGCGGAACCGGAGGTGAAGCAAGCACCTGCGAAACGGTCTCCGTCTTTCTTCACTGCTTCAAACACATCAGCAAGAGCGTTGCCTGTGACGTTGTAATGCCACAGCGGATTGCCCATCTCTGCAAACTGGTTGAAGATCATGTACTGAGGATCAAGTTTCAGTTCATTTGTCTTGTCAAAGATCTCCTTGACGTTGCTCTCGCAGCCGGGAGTTGCAATGACTTCTGCTCCGATCTCATGCAGCCAGTCAAAACGCTCCTGGCTCATCTCTGCCGGAAGGATCGCTACGCCTCTGGCTCCAAGAAGTGCTGAGTTAAATGCGCCGCCTCTGCAGTAGTTGCCGGTTGACGGCCAGACAGCCTTCTGTGAGTCTACGTCAAACTGTCCGGTCACAAGCCTCGGAGCCAGGCATCCAAACGATGCGCCGACTTTATGGCATCCTGTCGGGAACCATTTACCAACCATGGCAATGATACGGCACGGTACGCCGGAAACAGAACTCGGGATCTCAACATAGTTCGGAACACTGACATACTGTCCGCCGGCTTCCTTTGCTTCATTCTTCCAGGTAATGCGGAACAGATTCAGAGGATTGACATCCCACAGACCGACATTTTTCAGACTCTCCGTTACCTTCTCAGGGGTATGCTCCGGATGGATCATCTGATCGATCGTCGGAATGAGGATCTTGTTCTCCTTTGCCTTCTTGATATTGTGCTGCAGGTTTTCCTTGTTGATACTCAGATCAATCTTTACCACGACGGTTTCTCCTTTCCTGATTCCATTTTCCGCTTTTCATCTGTAAGCGGGATATGTCATGATTTATACGTGTATCATAGTGCCTGTCTTACCGGAGATTCCGTCTCTGGCTTTTTCAAGCAGTGTAATAAGTGCTTTTCTTCCGGGCTTTGATTCCGCGAACCGGACCGATGCCTGAACTTTCGGGAGCATGGATCCGGGGGCAAATTCACCGTGAGCGATATATTTCTTCGCCTGTTCCGTGGTGATATCTGACAGTTCTTCCTGATCCGGCTTGCCGAAATGAATCGCGACCTTTTCAACGGCTGTGAGGATAATGAGTGTATCCGCGTCCACCTGCTCCGCAAGGACCTCTGCAGCAAAATCTTTGTCTATGACAGCTGCAGCTCCTTTCAGATGATGGCCTTCTGTCTTGAACACGGGGATCCCGCCGCCTCCGCAGGCAATGACAACATGATTTGTCTCAACCAATGACTTGATCGTACCGATCTCTACAATCGATACCGGCTGCGGGGAAGCAACGACTCTTCGGTATCCTCTGCCGGCATCTTCCATAACGTTGTAGTTACGTTCACTTACCAGCTTCTCAGCCTCTTCCTTCGTCATGAAAGCGCCGATCGGTTTGGTCGGGTTTGTAAATGCGGGATCGTTCGGATCTACTTCTACCTGGGTAAGCACTGTCGCGACACCGACATCAATTCCCCGGTCAAGCATTTCCTCTCTCATCGCGTTCTGAAGGTCATATCCGATGTAGCCCTGACTCATGGCGACGCATACAGATAGCGGCACGGTAATGTACTTCTCCGGATCGGATCTCACCAGTTCGCTCATCGCGTTCTGTATCATCCCTACCTGCGGCCCATTCCCGTGCGCAATGACGACTTCACAGCCCTCCTCGATCAGATCCACGATTGCCTTCGCTGTCTGGCGTGTGGCGATCATCTGCTCGGGAAGATTGTTGCCGAGCGCATTTCCGCCCAGCGCAATAACTACTCTGTGTGCCATTTCTTATCCTCCCATTAATATCAGTGGCGGACGGTATCCGCCACTGAAAACAGCATAATTGTCTGATCGGATTACTGGAACAGTCTCGGCTTATTTGCCTCGGCAAGTTTCTTCAGAGTCTCCTGCGGATTCTTGCATTTTGCAAGGAAGATCATAGCTGCGATAATGTACGGCTTGTAGGAAGCTTCTTTGTACAGAGGATCGATGTAGCGGTCAAATACAGATGCATCGACCTCACCTGCCTCACAGGAAACTCCTGTGATGTCAGCCGGCAGGCAGTGCAGATACAGAGCCTTGCCATCTTTTGTAGTCTTCATGAGTTCTTCGCTGCAGGTCCAGTCCTTATGCTCTGCATTCTGCGCAAGCAGTTCCTTCTCAAGCTTATCGATGCCGTCGAAGTCACCCTTTCCGTACAGGTCGGTTCTCTTTTCCATCGCAGCGAACGGAGCCCAGCTCTTCGGATATACGATATCCGCATCCTTGAATGCCTCAGCCATGCTGTTGGTCTTTGTGAAGCTTCCGCCGGTCTTCTCCGCATTCTTTCTTGCGATTTCTTCGCATTCCGGGAATACATCGTATCCTTCCGGATGAGCAAGGACTACATCCATACCGAATCTGGTCATCAGACCGATAACGCCCTGCGGTACGGAAAGCGGTTTGCCGTAACTGGGAGAATAAGCCCATGTCATGGCCAACTTCTTGCCCTTCAGGTTCTCAACACCGCCGAAGTAATGGATGATCTCTTCCATGTCTGCAAGGCACTGTGTCGGATGGTCAACGTCGCACTGCAGGTTGACAAGAGTCGGCTTCTGCTCGAGTATACCGTCTTTATGGCCCTGTGTGACAGCATCCATGAAGGTCTTCTGATAGGTATGTCCTTTGCCGATATACATATCATCACGGATACCGATGACGTCAGCCATGAAGGAAACCATGTTCGCCGTCTCTCTGACAGTTTCACCGTGAGCGATCTGGCTCTTCTTCTCGTCCAGATCCTGTACTTCCAGACCAAGCAGGTTGCAGGCTGAAGCAAAGGAGAATCTGGTTCTGGTGGAATTGTCACGGAAGATGGAGATTCCAAGTCCGGAATCAAAGATCTTGGTGGAAATGTTCTGCTCTCTCAGATGTCTCAGTGCATCAGCGACAGTGAACAGCGCCATGATCTCATCGTCGGTCTTATCCCATGTGAAATAAAAATCGTTCTCATACATATTGTCGAACTTCAGTGTATTCAGTTTGTCGATAAAAGCCTGTAAACCTTTGTCCATGATCACGTTCCTTTCTGAAAATGAATCCTGTATACTACTTCTCTTATATATTTCCTCCGTTCGCACGGTTTCCACGTCGGGTCGCTTTCGCTCGAACCGGAACGCAGCGGGCACATAGGAACGCAGAATACGCGTTCCAAGTGCCGGCGTTCCTACACGCCCGACTAAGGAAACCCGTGCTTCCCGTCGTCAACACAACGTCGTCAACACAATTAATTACAGAATGTCGTTATCTGTCTTTCCGGCTCTGAAGACTGTGACGTCGTCTGTCTTCTCGAGTGTGGTGTAGATCGGGATTGCTGCGGTGAGGACTGCGCAGACTCTCACAAGATCCTGTTTCCAGGTGATCTCGTTGGGTGCGTGTGCCTGGCTCTCAGCTCCGGGACCGAATCCTACGCACGGGATGCCGTAGCGGCCCTGGATCGCAACGCCGTTCGTGGAGAAGGTCCACTTGTCGGTCAGCGGACGGTCGCGAAGTTCCTTCTGGCTGTCCGGTCCCATTCTCTTGTCGCCGTACAGTGCCTTATGCGCATCGACGAGGCATTTCACGTGAGCTGCGCTCTCTTTGTTGATCCAGGTCGGGAAGTATGCCTCTGTCTCATAGACTTCTCCGGTCCAAGCCGGACGGTCGTACATGTACATGGAGACTTTGACATCATCGCCGTACTTCTTGACAGACGGAAGATCTTCGATCTCCTTCAGGCAGCTGTCCCAGGTCTCGCCTGCAGTCATGCGGCGGTCGATGGAGATCGCGCAGGAGTCAGCAACTGCGCAGCGGCTCGGTGAGGTGTAGAAGATTTGTGATACTGTGCAGGTACCCCTTCCGAGGAATCTGGCGTCTTCATAGTGATCCGGATTGTACTTCGGAGTGAGCATCTTGGCCAGACCCTTGATCGCTGTGGATTCTGTGCAGTCATTATTATTGAGTGCACGAATATCCTGAATGATGTCCGCCATCTTGTAGATCGCGTTGTCTCCGCGCTCCGGAGCACTGCCGTGGCAGGATACGCCGTGAACGTCGACACGGATCTCCATACGTCCTCTGTGACCTCTGTAGATTCCGCCGTCAGTAGGCTCGGTGGAAATGACAAATTCCGGACGGATCTTGTCTTTGTTGACGATGTACTGCCAGCACAGTCCGTCGCAGTCTTCTTCCATGACAGAGCCGACGACCATGATCTTGTATCCCTCAGGGATCAGATCCATTTCTTTCATGATTTTCACTGCGTATACAGCGGATGCGGTGCCGCCTTCCTGGTCGGATCCGCCTCTTCCGTAGATCACGTCATCATCTTCCCATCCTTCGTAAGGATCTGCAGTCCAGTTTTCGCGGTTTCCGATACCGACAGTATCGATATGGCCGTCGATTGCGATGATCTTCTTGTCATCTCCGATATCGCCGTTCTTTCCGGCCCAGCCGATCACATTTCCGAGGCCGTCGATCTCAACCTTGTCGAAACCGACTTTTTCCATCTCCTCTTTGATGCACATTACTACGTCCTTCTCTTCACAGCTCTCGCTGGGATGAGAGATCATGGCGCGCAGAAATGCCGTCATCTCTTTCTTGTAACCCTCAGCAGCCTCTTTGATCCTCCCATAATCAAGTTCCATCCTTTTCCTCCTTACTTGATAAAATGAAAACGAGACATCTGTACTGCAATATTCATATCCGGCTTATTCACAGCCGGTTCGTTGCCGCTTATCTGCGATCAGGATCTTACGGATTCTCTTTCCCGATACCGTATGCGCCGTCCCAGACGACTCTTCTGAAATAATCAGGATCGGTATTGCCTTCTGTCGAGAACAGAAGCACATGGGAATCTTTATTCAGCCCGAGCAGTTCCCTGATCTCCCAAAGGTCATCGTTCATCATGATCTGCCCGAGAGTGCCCATTGTTGCCGCACCGGATTCACCAGAGATAACATGCGGGTCTCCGATCATCGGAACCGCCAGCATTCTCATACCCTTGGCCGCTACCCAATCGTCGATCGCGATGAATGCGTCCGCATGATTCCGGAGGATATCCCAGCCAAGGACATTCGGTTCGCCGCAGGCAAGACCTGCCATGATCGTCTTCAGGTCACCCTTAACGATCTGCGGCTCACCCGTTCCAAGTTCCGCTCCTTTATAGAGACACGCTGCAGTCCTGGGTTCAACGATGATGAACTTCGGCGGATGTTCCGGGAACAGGTTGGTGAAATATCCCACTACTGAGGATGCAAATGAACCGACTCCTGCCTGTATGAAGATATGAGAAGGACGGTTCACCTCGAGTTCTCTGAGCTGCTCCGCAGCCTCATGGGAGATTGTCCCATATCCCTGCATGATCCAGGAAGGAATATCTTCATAACCTTCCCAGGCTGTGTCCTGAATCACTACACCGTGCTTAGTCTCAGCTGCCTCTTTTGCAGCCAGACGTACACAGTCATCGTAATTCAGGTCCTCGATCGTAACCGTCGCTTTTTCTTTTGCTATATTGTCGTATCTTGATTTTGCCGAGCCTTTCGGCATATGGACAACCGCCTTCTGGTGCAGTCTTCTCGCGGCCCAGGCGACACCTCTTCCGTGGTTGCCGTCGGTTGCGGTAAAGAAAGTCGCGGTACCGAATGTTTCCTTCAGTTCCGGGCTTGTAAGATCGTCATAAGTGATATCGCTGACATGTTCACCCAGTTCATGAGCGATGTAGCGTCCCATCGCAAATGAAGCTCCCAGGACCTTAAATGCGTTCAGCCCGAATCTCGAGCGTTCATCCTTGACATAGATGCCGCCAAGTCCGAGGTACTGCGCCAGTTTTTTCAGGTCAGCCATGGCAGTAATGCCGTACTGGGGAAAACTCTTATGAAATCTGCGAGCTTTTTCAACATTCTCAAGAGACATGATCTCGAGACACTTGTCATCCGACTTGGGCATCTTATTCATGACCCAGCTTAATTCCAGTTCACTCATAATAATTCTCCTGAAATATTGCTTCAAAATGATTTTAAGCAACCAAACTTTTTGTCTGATTTCATCATACCAGTTTGTTCAAATATGTCAATAGAATCAAGGTCTGTAGAAAGTGTGTTCCATCGGCAGTTTATTACGTATCTGACCGTCGAGCGCATAGTATGCCCCGGCAATTGCAGGCGCGGCCGGTATGGTTGTGATCTCACCGATTCCCTTACTCCCGTAAGAGACGCCCATCAGTTCATCCTTCTCAACATAGATTGCATTGATCTCAGGTATCTGCGGTGCCCGCAGAAGGCCGAGTCTGCCGTATTTGGCCGCCGGTCTGCAGTCTTTCAGCGGAAAATCCTCCGTGCATGCATAGCCCATGCCCATAAGGACTCCGCCCTCGATCTGTCCCTGAATTGAGATCGGGTTGACGACCTTGCCTGCGTCATAGGCGGAGTAGATGTGCGTCACTTTTCCCTCATCATCCAGGATTGCACAGCAGGCTGCGTAACCGTATGCGATATGACTCTTCGGGTTGGGGACATCAGCGCCAAGTTTATCGGTCGGTTCAAAATACCGGTAACTGAAGCTCATACCTTCAAGCATGTCAAGCGCAGAGAACGGATCGTCAACCGGAGATCCGCAGATCTTCGTCTGTGTTCCTTTTCTTCCGTAGGTTCCCTGATTCAGTCCGCTTCCGCGTCCGCTGATCCTGCCGTCATCCGACACTGTCATATTCGGGCTGACAAAAGGTCCCTCGTCCGTGCGCGGCGCGAACTCAAGTCCTGTTCCGTACTGTGCGGTCTCATTATCCGCTGATCTCGGAGTCTGATATGCAGGAGATGTCTTCAAAGTATCCAGTATGAGGCTGCGGATCTTTGCCGGATCTGTCTCGCTGACACTGCTCCCCTCTTCAGTCAGTCTGCGCGAAACTATCTCCGCCGCCGCCATGGCGTCTCTGAGCAGGAAGGCAGCTCCTCTGACTGCTTCCCCTGTCACCAGTGTCTGTCTGGATCCTGAAGTGGTACCTGAATCAGGAGCATTTTCCGTACTGCTGATCCCCATCCGTATGCGGGACTTCGGAAGTCCTGTCGCTTCGGCCGCATCCTGGGAAAAGACGGTATAACCTCCCTGTCCTATATCGGACGCACAGGTATAGATTACAAGCGATCCGTTCTCAACACGAAGAAGGGCGTTGCCGTCATCGGGAAGCCCGACGCCGACGCCGGCATTCTTCATGGCGCATGCAATTCCCGCTCTTCCGGGATGTGCGTCATAATATGGTTTTACAGCCTCAAGCGCTTCCTTAAGGGCAGTCGATACATCGGCAATCTGTCCGTTCGGCAGAACCTTGCCGGGCTCTATCGCATTTCTGTAACGGATCTCCCACGGCGTGATCCCGGCCATGTCAGCCAGTTTGTTCAGGACGGACTCAAGTGCAAATTCTGTCTGGCATACGCCAAAACCTCGAAACGCTCCTGAAGGCGGGTTATTCGTATAGTATCCGTATCCGCGGATATCTGTATTCTGGTAGCAGTATGGACCCACTGCATGTGTACACGCTCTCTCCAGGACAGGGCCGCACAGGGACGCATAGGCGCCTGTATCAAAAGTGAATTCGCAGTCCAGTCCCTGGATTATTCCGTTTTCATCGCATCCTACCGTGAAGGTACCTTTCATGGGATGGCGCTTCGGATGGAAATTAATCGACTCCTGGCGGGTGAACTTTGCCTTGACCGGACGCTTGAATATCCATGCGGCAAGAGCGCTTATATGCTGGGTCGTAACGTCTTCTTTTCCTCCGAAACCACCGCCGATCAGCTGGTTTTCAACAACGACCCTCTCCTGCTCCCATCCGAACATGTGGGCAACTTCATTTCTGGTCGCATAGGCACCCTGATCGGTAGATAGTATCTTGATACCATCCTTGTATGGAAATGAGACTGCGCATTCCGGCTCCAGGAAGGCATGCTCTGTAAATGGAGTCTCAAAGCTCTCGGTAACCACAAACGCAGAGGATGCGATCGCTTCTTTCGGATTTCCTCTTACGATGTGTCTGGATGCGCACAGATTCCCTTCGATATCCAGTTCGGGATGGATCTTCGGAGCGTCAGGCCTGGCTGCTTCCTGCGGATCATGTACCGGCTCAAGCGGTTCATATTCGATCTTCACTAGTTTTTTAGCCTGCTCCATGATGTAAGGAGATTCTGCGACTACCAGGCAGATCGCGTCCCCGCACATTCTTGTGATATCACCCTCGGCAATCATCACATCCCAGTCATAGATGATATGTCCGACCTTGTTGACCGGCACATCAGCTGCAGTAAGCACTCCAAGCACGCCGGGCAGCATCCTTGCCGCTTCAGCGTCGATCTTCAGAACTTTTGCTCTCGCGTATTCAGAACGCACAGCAGAGCAATAGGCCATGGGCGGCATATCTTCAGGCACGATAGCGCACCAGTTGCATCCGGGATCATCGATCCTGCTGAGGCTGGAGCCTGCCTTCAGATGATGAGCACTGTCAAACTGTGCTGCGAATCCAGCAGTGATTCCGTCACTTGCAGATTCCGCCAGTTGTCTCTCTATCTCGAGAGCCTCAGGACTGTTTTCTTTAACAAAGTACTCAGGCCCGATATCGTCCGGATACTTCCCGTATCCAAGAGCCTTTCTGCGTACATCAACACGGAAAGCTCTTTTACCGACACCGTATTCATTTCCCTCTTCGAGGGACGGGTCGATCTCTTTCTCTCCTCTCAGGATCGCTCCGACAAGACGGATTGCTTCAATGATCTTCACATATCCGGTACAGCGGCATACATTTCCTTTGATTGCTGCCTTGATCTCTTCATCCGTGGGATCCGGATTAACGTCCAGAAGAGCCTTTCCGCTCATCACCATACCAGGGATGCAGAAACCGCACTGTACCGCTCCGCAGGCACCGAATGCATAGACAAAGGCTTCTTTCTCTTCAATAGACAATCCCTCAACAGTGAGGATAGTTTTGCCCACGGCTTTGCTGGTCTTCTGTATACATGAACGGACTGGCTTTCCATCCACAATTATCGTACAGGCGCCGCAGGCACCTTCCGAGCAGCCGTCTTTGACAGAGTAAAGTTTCAGGTCGTCCCTCAGATATCTGAGGAGCGGCTTGTCTTCCTGTGTACTTACAGACTGTCCGTTTACTGTAAATGTATATAATTCTCCCATATCGATAGTCCATCCATGTGCGCACCACAATTCCACGAAGAATCAAGTGATCCTTCGTGGAATTGCTGTCAGCTTAAATATCAAGTCAATTGTACGGTTATACGATACATCCGGTCGGTTTCAACTGATAAGATACTTCTTACCAGATTCATCCAATCAGATAAGAGTGCTCCTGTATCACAGTGAGTATCACTTTTCTCAGCGGTTCGTACAGACCGCACTTCTCATCAGCCACATCAACTTCCTGGATCTTGCCAGCGAAACGAAGTTTTACCTTTGTTCCTTCCAATACCAGGAATCCGGTGTTCTCAGAATCATCCATATCTTCCTGTGACCAGAACAGAGTCAGTTTGTCTCTGTACGGCCTTCCTGTATGCGGACAGAATACTGCGCAGTTTCCGCACTCGTTGCACATACCGTCAACATGGAGGATCTGCGGCTTCGCCAGTCCCTCAACGGTCACGGAAACATTTGCTCTGTTCGGGCAGACATCCGTACATACTTCGCATACGGTCGGGCAGCCGAGACATCTGTTATCCGGCTTCTCGTTAACCTCTGTAGTCAGAACGCCCTTCTTTGCTCTGTAGGTATCGATATCTCCCGCTCCATTCTCGCTGGCGTAGGTTGTCAGATCGATCCCGGCGATATCTTCAGCTGCAGCCATAGCGTCTGCTATGCCCTTGACAACTGTTGCAGGTCCTCTTCTGCAGTCACCTACTGCATAGACGCCGTCCACTGTTGTCTGGCAGTGAGCATCCACGACCGGACGATCCTTGCCGTCCAGTTTCGCCCCGATGCCCTTAAGCAGCGATACATCGACTCTCTCTCCGACTGCCGTGATCACACTGTCGCAGCGGATCTGGATAGTCTTTCCTGTATCGACAGGGCTGCGGCGTCCGCTCTCATCCGGCTCTCCCAGTTTCATTTCCTTGCATTCGAGTATGCCGTCCTTTAATCCGACAGGAGCCAGAAGCTCGCAGAACTCTACTCCGTCTTCGATTGCCTCTCTAAGTTCTTCTTCATCCGCCGGCATATAACGTTTTGTCCTGCGGTATACAAGTTTGACATTCTTTACGCCGCTCATGCGGATTGCCGCACGGGAAACATCCATGGCCGTGTTGCCTGCGCCGATAACGACAACATTTTCACCAAGGCTTACCGAAGACTCGTCTGCTTTTATCGAAGCCAGGAAGTCCAGAGCATCAAGAGCTTTTCCATACTCTAGAGTCTCTCTGCCCGGTTTCCATGCACCGACGGCAACGATCACATCCGTGTAGCCTTCTTTTTTGAGAGCGGCAATATCTGTTATCTCGCATCCGGTCCTGAACTCGGCTCCATACCTCAGACACAGATCAATATCGCGTCCGATCGCCTTGTCATCGATACGGAATGACGGGATTGCCGAACGAACGACTCCGCCGAGAACATCCCTCTTCTCAAATATAGTTACAGGTATTCCCGCACGGCTCAGGAAAGCGGCTGTGGCAAGACCAGCCGGTCCTCCGCCGATGACAGCAGCCTTCTTGCTGCTGTTTGCAGCGACCTTCTGTGTGGTCTCCATGATCCTGTTGAATGCCTTCTTGGCTGCCTGCAGTTTAACTTCGCGGATATGGACGCCCTCTTCATAGTGATTGCGCATGCAGCGGTCTACGCAGGTATGCGGACAGATTGTGCCCGTAATGAACGGAAGCGGATTGCGTTCAAGAATGATGTTCAGCGCATCCTCTGACCTTCCTTCTTCCATAGCACGCAGGTACGCCGGGATATCCTGATGAATCGGGCAGTTGCTGCTGCACGGAGAATCGAAGCAGTCAAGAAGAGGAAGCGGCTCTTCCATCTTCCTGTCCGGAAGCGGTTTGATCGGCTTGCGGTATCTCGGGTTCTCAAGCGCCTTCTCTGCCAGGCTGCATACAGCATCCACATTCACGCCCTTCCATGCAGCAGCAGGGATATCGGACAGAAGTTCTGCAATCTGGTGCATTCTCTGGTATCCGCCCGGTTTGAGCAGAGTGGTCGCCATAGTGACCGGCCATACGCCCGCTGCTACCAGATCGTGGATATTGAAGTAATCAGCACCGCCGGAATAGGAAATGCGAAGTTTTCCTTTGAACTGCTTCGCGATCCTGGATACCAGCTGAATGGTCAGCGGATACAGGCTCCTTCCAGACATGTACATCTCTTCGCTGGGAAGCTCGCCGGCTTTTACATCTACCGGGAATGTGTTCGTAAGCTTGATGCCGACATCCAGTCCAAGGGAGGCGGACAGTTTGATCAGTCTCTCAAACATGGGGACTGCATCTTCCCACTGAAGATCCGTCAGGAAATGATGGTCGTCAAATGCAATGTAATCAAATCCCAGGCTGTCCAGTGTCGTTCTCGCGAATTCATATCCCAGCAGGGTCGGGTTGCATTTTACATAGGTATTGAGATGTTTCTCCTGAAGCAGATAAGAAGCGATCGCTTCTATCTCTTTCGGGGGACATCCGTGAAGCGTTGACTCTGTGACGGAATCCGATATCTTCGACGGGATCGCGAGAATATCTTTCTTTGTCACATTCTTCAGAAGCCCGCTTTCAATGGCTTCCAGAGAAGCCTTTACACAATCCTTGAACAGAGCGGTATTCTTCGCTTCGATCATTTCATCCAGGAACTTCTGCATCTTGGGCGTCTTGATACCGTCCAGATCGTATCCGACGGACATGTTGAACACGATCGCGTCAGGATCACCCAGGCCGAGTTCCAGAGCAAGGATATGAATCACAAACCATGCTTTTACATACTCTTCATAAGCCTGTCCGACTTCCAGCTCAGTGGACCATTCGCAGTTATAGCACTCATCTCCCGAAGCGATACAGGGTTTCGGGACACAGGCTGCCAGTTCCCGGCCGTCCATCTTCTGGACTGTCTTCAGTTCAAACCAGGAAGCGCCGGCACAGTAAGAAGCGATAAGGTTCTGTGCAAGCTGTGTGTTCGGGCCTGCCGCAGGACCGAATACGGTCTCGATCTTTCCCTTGAAAATCGGATATTTTCGGTCACCTCTTGTGACTATTTTGGATACGCCGAAGATACTTCCTCTCTCGCGGTACTCTGTCAGAGTCCAGTTGAGAAGCTGTCTGTAAGGTATCAGACGCATAAGATCACCCATGATATAACCTCCTTCCGGTTCACTGAGTTATTGTATTGCGCATTCATTTATTATCACAGATACGACTTGGGGCTGTACTCTCTGTGGTTAAGAGCTCCCCAGAGGCTGCATGCCTGTTCCATCGTCCAAGCATTGATCTTCTCTTCATCGATGTCGACAAATTCTCGGTCTTTGTACAGGACTTTGCCGTTGATGATTGTAGTCCTGCAGTTCTTGCCCATAAGCCCGAAGATCATATGGCCGCCGAGATTGTTTTCATCGATCGGCGTGAAGGGCTTGTAATCCATGACGATGACGTCCGCGGCAGCGCCTTCCTTCAGGACACCCAGAGGCTTCTTAAAGTACTTCGCACAGATCTTCGCGTTGTTCTCAAGGAGCAGCTGGAGCGCTTCACCGAAAGCAACATTCGGAAGTCCTGCATTATGTCTCTGGATGATCAGGAATACCTTCAGGGATTCCAGCATGTCATGGGTGTACGCATCGGTTCCCATTCCGACCGTAATACCCTTCTTCAGCATCTGGAGCACAGGCGCGCATCCTACGGCATTGCCCATGTTGGATTCCGGATTATTCACTGCCATAGTCCCGGTCTCTTTGATGATATCCATCTCGTCACCGTTCAGGTGGATGCAGTGTCCCAGCATGGTCATCGGTCCGAGGATATTGTTGTTCAGCAGTCTTTCAACCGGACGGCATCCGTAATTCTGAAGGCTGTCCCATACATCGTTCATACCTTCAGAAACATGGATGTGGAAGCCTGTCCTTCCGTCGTTGGCTTCAACCATCTTCTCAAATGTTTTGTCCGATATCGTGAACAGGGCATGTCCGCCGAACATAGCCTTGATCATGTCATCGTCTTCCTTCTGAGCCCAGGTGATAAAGTCTGCATTTTCCTTAATGGACTGCAGGCACTTCTCTTCGCCGTCGCGCTCTGAAACCTCATAGCACAGGCAGGAACGAATTCCCAGTTCCTTCGCAACGTCCTTGATCGCGAACAGGCTGCCAGGAATCTCCAAGAAGGAAGCATGGTGGTCAAAGATTGTCGTCACGCCGTCCCGGATGCAGTCAAGGATGGTTGCGTACGCACAGGCTCTGGTACCGTCCAGAGTCAGATGACGGTCGATATTCCACCACATCCCGTCCAGAACTTCAAAGAAATTGGTGGGATTGTTGCCGTCGATCGCAAGTCCTCTTGCAAGTCCGGAATAGATATGCGTATGGGCATTGATGAATCCGGGCATGATCAGCTGGCCGTGGGCGTCCACGAATTCAGCGTCCGGATATTTCTTCTTCATCTCCTCAAAAGGACCTACTTCCCGGATCGCTTCCCCGTCTATCACTACAGCACCGTCTTTCAGGTATGGGTGTTCCTGATCCAGTGTGAAAACTCTTCCATTTCCTACTAAAAGCATCTCCCTACCTCCTTGTCAAAACTTTTTGTTTACCTTAAAATAAATTTGCAGGACAGAAAAAACTACTTTTCATAATTTTTCAGAAAAGAGGCGAAAATATTCATGAAACAGTCAACACAATTCGATTTCGCCAGAAGAATCGTTAAGGCTCTTGCGGTGCATTACGGCGATACCTGTGAGATTGTGCTTCATGATCTTACTTCAGGCGACCTTGACCATACGATCATAGCGATTGAAAACGGGCATATCTCCGGACGCCGGATAGGTGACGGTCCTTCAAAGATTGCTCTTGAAGCCTTCCGTGACGCAGAGGAAACGCATGTTGACAAACTTGCCTACCTGACTAAGACCCGCGACGGAAAGATCCTCAAGTCAAGCACGGTATTTCTCCGTGACGAGAAAGGAAAACCCATCGGTATTCTCGGCATCAACTCTGATATCACGCTCACCGTTGCGATGGAGAATGTAATACATACATACAATGCGTCACTGCTTGATTCCAGAGAGCCAGAACCCATCTCAACCAATGTCGCCGATCTGCTGGATTCTCTCATCGACCAGTCTATCCGCATGATCGGTAAACCGGCTTCGCTCATGGATAAATCAGAAAAGATCCGTGCCATCCGTTATCTGAACGATTCCGGCGCATTCCTGATTACCAAGTCGGGCCCCAAAGTCTGCCAGATATTCGGCATCTCAAAATACACGCTCTACAGTTATCTGGATGAAGCAAAACAATCTTCAGACAACTCCGAATTCTGAATAGAACTATACTGATTCTTCTTACTACATGATAAAACAAGTTGGGAATTATAGCAATATTTGTTGGCTGTTTTTCCTAACTATTTTTATGGATTAATGAACTTTTTTATGAATATCTACAAAATATTAACAGCCGGACTCCCACTGAGAGTCCGGCTGCTTCATGCAGTTTCTGTATTAATTTGATGCCTGTCGGAAGGTGTTATCTGTGGTCCTCACGGAGCACTTTTGCTTCAAGTTCTTCCTTAAGCGATTTTTTCTTCTCACCTGAAGAGGAAGTCTTCTTCGCTTTTCCTGCAGTCTTTGCCGCTGAACTGCCGGCTGTTTTCTTAGTCACAGTTTTCTTCTTGCCTGCTGTCCTGGCAGCAGTTTTCTTAACTGCAGGTTTTTCTTCCGTCTCCTCCACTCTTGTGCAGGTGAAAACGCTGATCCCCATAGGCGGCACTGTCACTCTGATCGAGTTGGGCAGTTCATCGCACTCGTCAGCTTTCGACCGTTTCACGCGAGGATTGACATTCCCCTCTCCGCCGAACGCTTCAGCGTCGGAATTGAATACTTCTTTGTACTTTCCACAGAACGGTACGCCAATCTTATGATTTGCATATGTGAGGTTGGAAAAATTGACCACAACAAGAAGCATCTGCTCTTCGATCGCGCTCTTGCGAAGGAACACCAGCATATTCTCATTTGCAGAGATATTGTTGATCCAGTCAAATCCTTCAGGCTCGTAATCCAGTGCGTACAGCGCAGGATTCTCCCTGTAGAACTTCAGCAGCGCTGCACAGTATGCGCGGAACATCTGATTGTCTTCATCTTCCAGAACAGACCAGTCAACGCCTCTTTCCGGATTCAGGCCCGCCTTCTGGGCAAGCTCACATCCCATTGCAAAGAGTTTTTTGCCCGGATGCATCATGATATAACCGTACATAGCACGAAGGTTTGCAAGTTTATTTTTCTTCTTGCCGGGAACCTTGGCATAAGCAGATCCATAGGCGTCCATAACATCTCCGATCCCAAGCGCGAGCATGAAATTCTCTGAGTAGTTATAGACCATGCTGAATATCAGTTCCTGGTGATGCGGTCCGCGGAAGATCGGATCAAGCTGCATATACTCAATCAGTGAATCTTTGAACCCGGCATTCCACTTGTAATCAAAGCCCAGGCCATCATCGTCCACGGGAGTCGTCACCATTGGCCACTGGGAATTATCCTCGGCGATCAACAGTGCTCCCGGACAGTCTTTGCGGTAGATCGAATCCAGATGCTTGAAGAACTCAACAGCATCCAGGTTTTCATTTCCGCCGTACAGATTGGCGACCCACTCTCCCGGCCGCTTTCCATAGTCAAGATAGAGCATTCTTGCAAGGTCATCCACACGAATTCCGTCCACATGATACTCTTTTGTCCAGAACAGAGCATTGGCGATCAGATAATTCTTCACTTCAGGACGGGCGTAATTAAAGATCAGACCTCCGTCTGCCGTAAACAGAGACTGCCTTGAATCCCTGTGTTCATAGAGATTGGTCCCATCGAACCCGCTGAGTCCGTTCAGGTCTCTTGAGAAATGACTTGGAACCCACGTCAGGATCACACCGATCCCATGCTGATGCATGTAGTCGACAAAATACATGAAGTCCTCAGGACTTCCGTATCTGCTTGTCGGTGCGTAATAAAGAGACGTCAGGAATCCCATGCTGGAGTCTTCCGAATGCTCCATGACCGGAAGAAGTTCGACATGTGTATATCCCATCTCTTCGACATATCCGGCAAGATCACGGGCAAGTTCCCTGTAATTGAGAAACTCCCTGTCATCATCAGGTTTCTTCCAGGTTCCCGGATGGATCTGGTAGACAGACATCGGGAGGCCTTTCAGCTCCTTGTAGGACAGAGATTCCCTCTCTGCCATCCATTTCTCATCCTTCCACTTATAGGCAGAAAGATCTGTCGTGACAGAGGCTGTATCCGGACGCACTTCCTGGGAAAATGAATACGGGTCACTCTTCAGATAGGTAAGTCCCTGCTTTGCCTTGATCTCATATTTGTAGAGTGTTCCGGCGCCCATTCCCGGAACAAACAGTTCAAAGATTCCGTACTCTTCCAGCTTACGCATCGGCAGGCGTCTGCCGTCCCAGTCATTGAAGTCTCCGACGAGACTGACGCGGACAGCATTGGGAGCCCATACGGCAAAATACATGCCGGCCACTCCGTTTACCGTCATCGGATGGGATCCCAGATAACGATAGATATCATAGCAGATCCCGGCTTTGAACTTCTTCAGGATCTTCTCTGGAAGCTGCGGATCAAATGAATAGGGATCAGCAAAACTGACCTTCCTGCCGTCATCATATCTTACTTCCAGTGTATACTCAGGAATCTTTGTTCCCGGAAGAAGCACGGCGAAGAACCCATTCTCATCCATCAGTTCCATCTTTGCAGACGAATCCTTCGTTTTGACCGACACTTCAGCAGCTGTCGGAAAAAATGCCTGAACCAGAATTCCGTCATCTGTGATAAATGCTCCGAGAAAATCATGCGGCTGATTCTCCTCAGAATATACCAGGCCTTCTATCCTTCCCCAGTCCATGCGGTCATATAATTTCTGATTCATGCCTGTCCCCCTTCCGGCAGCTGATGTATAACAAATACCTTCTGTTCCAGCTATTACATCACTTCACGACGCGGACTCTGATCACACCATCGATCGCCTCTGCCGCTTTGACTGCGCCTTCATTGAGATCAGAATCGATATCGACCAGCATGTAGGAATACTCACCGCGGCTTGTATTGGATATATTTGTGCAGCTCATGGAAGAAAGTGCATCCGTGATGGCCCCTGACAGGTTCATGGAAGTTTTATGAGCGACAGCTACGCGGTGAGCTGTGCGGCATTCTCCCATATTGCAGGCAGGATAATTGACACTGTTGCGGATATTGCCGTTCTCAAGGTAGTCGCGCAGTTCGGCAACTGCCATGACAGCGCAGTTCTCTTCACTCTCCTCAGTGGATGCTCCAAGATGCGGGATCAGGAGGACACCTTTGTGTCCTGCAGTCGTTGTATTCGGGAAGTCGCATACATAACGGCGGATCTTTCCTTCGTCAAGTGCCTTGAGCACTGCCTCTTCGTCCACCAGACGGTCTCTTGCAAA
This sequence comes from uncultured Lachnospiraceae bacterium, assembly GCA_902801515.1. Taxonomy (GTDB): domain Bacteria; phylum Bacillota; class Clostridia; order Lachnospirales; family Lachnospiraceae; genus Porcincola. The sequence continues at coordinate 18,640 of CADCII010000008.1, read as the reverse complement.
GTTGAGGATAACTGCGTTCTCCTTCATCATGGAGACCGCCTCCGCATTGACCATCCCCTTGGTGGAATCCAGCAGCGGTACATGAATAGTGATGTAATCACACTCTCTGTAGATCGTCTCAATATCCGTGATATGCTTTACCTCACGGTTCAGGTTCCATGCCCAGTTGATAGAGATAAACGGATCGTATCCATAGACTTCCATTCCCAGAGCGACGGCAGTGTTGGCAACCATGTTGCCGATTGCGCCAAGACCGATCACTCCAAGTTTCTTTCCAGAGATCTCTGTCCCGGCATACTGCTTCTTCTGTTTTTCTACGGATTTCGCAATATTTTCATCGCCTGCGTTCTCACTGACCCAGTTCACGCCGCCTACGACGTCACGTGCAGCAAGAAGCATACCTGCAAAGACCATCTCTTTGACGCCGTTTGCGTTGGCTCCCGGGGTATTGAATACTACGATGCCCTTCTCAGCGCATGCATCCAGCGGGATGTTGTTAACGCCGGCGCCTGCGCGTCCAATTGCCAGGACACTGCTGCCAAGATCCATCTCATGCATATTGGCGCTTCTTACCAGTACGGCATCTGCGCTGTTTATATCTTCCGTCTTCTCGTAATTACCATCGAAGCAGTTCAGTCCCTTCGGGCTGATCGCATTCAGACAAGCATATCTGTACATATTCATTCTCCTCCCATGATTAATGATTAATGTAACTCTTACGTCTGACTGGAACAGATAACCATATAGATCATTATACTACAGCTATGAGCGGCAGGTCAGATCATATCTCATCTTTTTTTCTGGTTCTGGCACCGCTGCTCTTGCGTCCGCCCAGGTCATCCTGGTCAAATGCTTCTGAGATCGCGTGTCCCGCCGGAACCATCGGGTAGACATTGTCATTTTCACCGATCACACAGTCAAGAAGAACCGGGCATCCCAGCTCAACCGCCTTTTTAAACGCAGGAGCAAATTCTTCGCGCTTTGTCACACGGAACGCGGCGCATCCAAGTGCTTCTGCAAGCTTGCAGTAATCGACCTTGTCCTTCAGGATCGTATGGGAATACCGTCCGCCGTAGAACAGTTCCTGCCACTGATGCACCATGCCAAGTACAGAATTATTCATGACTACCTGAATGATCGGAATATTGTAACGGCTGGCAGTCGCAAGTTCATTCATGTTCATGCGGAAACATCCGTCTCCGGCAACATTGACGACAATCTTGCCCGGCCATGCGGTCTTGACTCCAAGGGAAGCCCCAAGACCGTATCCCATAGTCCCGAGGCCGCCTGATGTGAACAGCTGCCTGGGTTCGCTGTACCTGAAATACTGGGCAGCCCACATCTGATGCTGTCCGACTTCCGTGACGATCCTCGCGTCTCCGTCGCTCAGCCTGTAGATCTCTTCCATGATGAAAGGACCGGTAAGACGGTCTTCATCGTAATGAAGCGGGAACTTCTTTGTAAGTTCCAGGGACTCCTGAAGCCACTCGGAGACTTCCTTCTTCTCAAGAAGCGGATTGAGTCTCTTGAGTACTTCTCCGCAGTCACCGATCACGCAGACATCCACTTTGATGTTTTTGTTGACTTCCGCGGGATCGATATCGATCTGGACGATCTTCGCACCTTTCGCAAACTGCTTCGGATTGCCGATGACACGGTCTGAGAAACGGCAGCCGACAGCAAGAAGAAGGTCACAGTGTGATACGCTCAGATTCGCAGCCTTGGTCCCGTGCATACCGACCATGCCGAGATACCGCTCGTCATTTCCATTGAAAGCGCCTTTGCCCATCAGCGAATCGCATACCGGAGCCTGTATCGTATCGACTAGTTTCTTCAGTTCTCTGGAACAGCCCGAGATCACTGCTCCGCCGCCGACAAAGATAACCGGCCGCTTTGCTTCGTTGATCATCTGAGCTGCTTTCTGCAGATCTGCTTCAATGATCTCTCCTGAGTTCGGGAGAATCTCGTCCGGCTTTACCGGGGTATACTCCGCTGTCTCGGCGGTGACATTCTTGGTCAGGTCAACGAGGACAGGTCCCGGACGCCCGCTCCTGGCAATGCGGAATGCCTTGCGGATGGTATCAGCAAGTGTGTTCACGTCCTTTACGATCACATTGTACTTTGTGATCGGGATCGTGACGCCAGCGATATCGACCTCCTGGAAGGAATCCTTACCCAGAAGGGACGTTCCTACATTGCAGGTGATTGCAACCAGCGGAACAGAATCCATATTCGCTGTCGCGATACCGGTGACAAGATTCGTGGCACCGGGACCGGAAGTTGCGAAACAGACACCGACTCTGCCGGTGGCTCTCGCGTATCCGTCAGCCGCATGGCAGGCACCCTGCTCATGGGAAGTCAGAAAATGACGGATCTCACTGTGCTTATACAGTTCATCGTAAACATTCAGGATCGCGCCTCCGGGATATCCGAAGACTGTGTCGACTCCCTGTTCTTTCAGACATTCAATCAGGATCTGTGACCCATTCAGCTTCATAATATCATTCCTCTCCCGGGACTTTCAGGATAGCCCCGCGGTTTCCGCTGGTGACGAGTGCCGCATAACGTGCAAGATATCCGTCTGTGATTTTCGGCTTTCTCGGCTTCCATGCAGCCTTTCTCTTAGCCAGAACATCATCCGGAACCTTAAGCTCCAGTTTGTAATTAGGGATATCGATGGAAATGATATCACCTTCCTCTACAAGCGCGATCGGTCCTCCGACTGCGGCTTCCGGTGAAACATGTCCTATAGAAGCGCCTCTTGAAGCTCCGGAGAAACGTCCGTCCGTGATCAGGGCAACACTGCTTCCCAGACCCATGCCTGCAATTGCGCTGGTCGGATTCAGCATCTCTCTCATGCCGGGGCCGCCCTTGGGACCTTCATACCGGATTACAACTACGTCTCCTGCATTGATCTTACCGCCGAGTATTGCTTCGATCGCATCTTCCTCGCAGTCAAAGACTCTTGCAGGACCTTCGTGCACCATCATCTCAGGAACGACAGCGGATCTCTTGACGATGCCGGAATCCGGGGCAAGGTTGCCTTTAAGTGCAGCCAGTCCGCCTGTGGGTGAGAACGGATCTTCAAGGGGCCTTATGACCGATGGATCAAGATTCTCACAGGGAGCGATGTTCTCGCCGACTGTCTTTCCTGTAACTGTCATGCAGTCGAGGTTCAGAAGGTCTTTTTTCGTAAGTTCCTTCATGACAGCATATACGCCGCCTGCCTCATTGAGATCCTCCATATAGGTTGGACCTGCCGGTGCCAGATGGCAGAGGTTCGGGGTACGTGCGGATACTTCATTTGCGATATCCACATTAATCTCCACGCCCGCTTCATGCGCGATCGCAGGCAGATGAAGCATGGAGTTGGTGGAACATCCAAGCGCCATGTCCACAGTCAGCGCGTTCATGAAGGCTTCTTCTGTCATGATATCTCTGGGACGGATATTCTTCTCCAGAAGCTCCATGATCTTCATTCCGGCATGCTTCGCAAGACGCAGCCTGTCTGAGTATACAGCCGGGATCGTCCCGTTTCCTGCAAGACCCATGCCCAGCGCTTCAGTCAGACAGTTCATACTGTTCGCAGTATACATGCCGCTGCAGCTGCCGCAGGTAGGACATACCTTGCGCTCATATTCCTGAAGCTGTTCTTCAGTAATCTTCTTCGCCGAGAACTCACCCACTGCTTCAAACATGGAACTGAGCGAACGCTTCCTGCCATAAACGTGACCAGCCATCATGGGACCGCCGGATACGAAGATCGTCGGTACATTGATCCTTGCCGCTGCCATCAGAAGGCCGGGAACATTCTTGTCGCAGTTGGGAACCATGACAAGAGCGTCGAACTGATGCGCCTTTGCCATACATTCCGTCGAATCGGCGATCAGGTCTCTTGTGACAAGGGAATACTTCATACCCTCATGTCCCATGGCGATACCGTCACAGACAGCGATAGCCGGGAATACACGCGGAACACCGCCCGCCATGGCTACTCCCATGCGTACGGCTTCAACGATCTTATCGATATTCATATGACCGGGTACGATCTCATTGTATGAGCTTACGATACCGATCAGAGGTTTCTTCATTTCTTCCTGAGTAAAACCGAGCGCATTAAACAGAGACCTGTGAGGTGCCTGGGTAACGCCTGTCTTAACAGCATCACTTTTCATATCGATCATTCCTCCTGTTGTTTTATAATGCAGAAGCAACCAGGTCGCCCATTCTTGAGCATCCGACCTGTTCAATCTGTTCATTCTGTGTTACCAGATCCGGCGTCCTGTACTTTTTCAGTACATTCTCCACAGCCTGATCAATGGCAGATGCAGCCTCTTCTTCTCCCAGTGAATAGCGGAGCATCATGGATGCGGACAGGATCGTTGCCAGCGGATTGGCCTTGTCTGTGCCTGCGATATCCGGAGCGCTGCCGTGGCTTGGTTCATAGAGACCGAAGGTTCCCTCCGCAAGGGATGCACTTGGCTGCATGCCGATGGAGCCTGTAACCATGGACGCTTCATCAGACAGGATATCTCCGAACATATTCTCTGTCAGGATCACATCAAACTGGGACGGTCTGCGCACAAGCTGCATCGAAGCGTTGTCAACAAACATATAGTCAAGAGTGACTTCAGGATAATCCTTTGCAACGTCAGCTACAACCTTTCTCCAGAGCCTGGAAGAATCCAGGACATTCGCCTTGTCTACGAGAGTCAGCCTCTTGCTGCGAAGCATTGCTGTATCAAAAGCTTTGACAGCTATACGGCGTATCTCTGTGTCTGAGTAGGTCAGTACATCCGTCGCTACGTCTTCTCCGTCCACAACTTCCGTCTTATGTTCTCCGAAATAAAGACCGCCTGTCAGTTCTCTCAGAATAACAAAATCAATTCCTTCTGAAGCGATGGACTCTTTCAGAGGACAGGAATCTTTAAGATCATCAAACAGTTTCGAAAAACGGAGATTGGCAAACAGGCCAAGTGACTTGCGAATCGCAAGAAGGCCTGCCTCAGGCCGTTTTGAGGGTTCCAGTTTATACCAGGGGCTTGTCGCCGGATCTCCTCCGATGGATCCCATCAGTACTGCGTCGCTCTTCTTCGCCAGTTCTACCGTTTCTTCAGTAAGAGGCACGCCAAATCTGTCAATTGAAGAGCCTCCCAGATACAGCTGTGTGTAATTCAGTTTAAAACCAAATTTCGCGGACGCCGCGTCAAGGACCTTGACTGCTTCACGGACAATCTCCGGGCCAATTCCGTCGCCGTATATCACGCCGATCTGATAGTTCCTGCTCTCTGCATTCATAATTCCAGGTTCCTTTCCAAAGCGATATTCATGCTCTGCTCATATTAAAATATCTTTTTTGTTTTTTCAACCACAATCGAAATATTTATGTTATAATACCGGCATAATTCCAAAAACTTCCGCGAATTAAGGAGTAACCCCTATGGATAATCTTGATTATCAGATTCTTACAGAACTGAAACAGAATGCCCGGCAGACCGCATCTGATATCAGCAAGACCATCCATCTGTCTGTCTCGACTGTGATCGAGCGTATTAAGAAGATGGAAAAGTCAGGACTTATTCAGTCTTATACCGTTATCTGCGATGACGGAAAACTCGGCAATGACATCACGGTCCTGATGGAGATAGGCATGGAGCACCCCCGGTTTAATGACGATTTCATTAAACATATCAATGTAGATCCCAATATCATTGCCTGCTACTACCTGACCGGAGAATTTGATTTCATGCTTAAGATCTGCTGCAGGTCCAGCGACCATCTGGAACAGATCCATAACCGGATCAAGGATTACCCGGGCGTGCGCCTGACAAGGACTCACTATGTACTCAGGACCGTCAAGAATATTCACTCTTCTGGTTTTGAGCAGGAGCCGGACTGAGACAGAACGTATCGGGTCCTGTTCTCCGCACTCTGATTGCCGATTCAGACACAAAGTCTTTTATAAAACGCAGAAAGGCTGCCGGTTATCCGGCAGCCTTTCTGTAAGCTTCATAATGATATTCAAGTACGTCTCCCGAATTACGGTCACTTCTTATCAGCTGCCGGCGCTTCAGATACACCGTCGGAAGCCTTCTCGATCTCAACGATCGCACTCTTTCTCATGGGGATTCGGCAGTTTCTGTTGTTGCCGAATTCAACAATGCAGTCTTCCTCGGATACAGCGATAATCGTTCCGTAGAATCCGCTGGAGGTGACGACCGTATCGCCGACTTCCATCGTGCTCAGAAGCGCAGCCATTCTCTTCTGCTCCTTCCTCTGGGGACGGATCGCGAAGAAATACATAGCGCCGAAGATAACGACAATATAGATGACCATCATGAGCATGCCGCCCATTCCGCCTGCGCCTGCAGCAGTTAAAAGTGTAAGATTCATTTCGAATTGATCCTCCTAAATATGATTGAATGCTCTCAATATTCTACACAACTTGAGACAGTGGTTCAAGACTTATTTAGACTCATTCTCTACATACGCTTCTGTAAAGTCCTGCCTGAACTTCTCATACCTGTGTTCATCAATGGCGTCTCTTATCTCTTCCATCAGGTGATTATAGAAATAAAGATTATGAAGCACCAGCAGTCTCATTCCCAGCATCTCTTTTGCCTTGAACAGATGATGGATATATGCTCTGGAATAGCTCCTGCACGCCGGGCACCCGCAGCCTTCCTCGATCGGAGTCTCGTCAAATGTGAACTTCGCGTTGTTGAGATTGATCTTACCGTGATGTGTGTAGGCGTGTCCATGCCTTCCGTTTCTTGACGGATATACACAGTCAAAGAAGTCGACTCCGCGGTATACGCCCTCTACAATATTCAGCGGCGTGCCTACACCCATAAGATAAACCGGTTTATCCTGGGGAAGATTCGGTACGGTCCCGTCAAGAATTCGGTACATCTCCTCGTGTGTCTCTCCGACAGCCAGTCCGCCGACAGCATACCCGTCAAGGTCAAGTTCTGTGATCCTCTTCGCGTGTTCGATCCGGATATCATCAAAGACCGCACCCTGATTGATACCGAAGAGCATCTGGTTTGGGTTGATGGTATCAGACAGGCTGTTCAGCTGCGCCATCTTCTCCTTGCAGCGGACCAGCCAGCGGTAAGTGCGGTCAACAGATGCCTGCACATATTCCCTGTCAGCTCTGGAAGAAGGGCACTCGTCAAAAGCCATTGCAATCGTAGAGGCAAGATTCGACTGGATCTGCATACTCTCCTCAGGCCCCATTAAGATCTTATGGCCATCAATGTGAGACCGGAAGGTTACCCCCTCCTCTTTGATCTTTCTGAGTGTCGCAAGAGAGAATACCTGGAATCCGCCTGAATCTGTCAGGATCGGACGATCCCAGTTCATAAGTTTATGAAGCCCGCCCAGCTTTTTTATGGCTTCATCCCCTGTTCTCACATGTAGATGGTACGTATTGGAAAGTTCGATCTGCGTACCGATCTGCCTCAGGTCATCCGTAGACACAGCGCCTTTGATCGCGGCGACTGTCCCGACATTCATGAAGACCGGAGTCTGAACGGTCCCGTGTACAGTCGTAAGCTCTCCCCGCTTTGCCCGTCCGTCAACAGTGATCAGTTTATAATGTCTGCTCAAATCATTTTCTCCTGCCTGATTTATTTAATTATTATGGCGTTTTATTTCTCAAGGCATTCTATCAGCATACAGCCCTGTTAGTAAAGACTAATGGGTCTTACCATAATGAGCAATATTTGCCCAAAGCATTCGAAAGTATTATAATGCTCTAAGTGCAACAGACTGTATCTGTAATCACTGACTATAATTAGGAAGAAAAATCTCATTCATACTCAGTTTTTGGGGTAAAAAGGAGTTTTTGAAATATATGGATAACGCAGTTTACTCACTCGGTATAGACATCGGATCCACCACTGTCAAGATTGCGGTCCTTGATGCTGACCACCAGCTTCTGTTTTCTGATTACAGGAGGCATTTTGCCGATATCCAGGGAACCCTCGCCGATCTGATCCAGGAGGCATCTGACAAACTGGGTGACAGGATCGTCAGCCCGGTCATTACCGGTTCCGGCGGACTGACCCTTGCCGGCAATATGGAGGTTCCTTTCATCCAGGAAGTGGTTGCTGTCTCTTCAAGTCTTCAGCAGCACTCTCCCCAGACCAACGTAGCCATAGAACTGGGCGGCGAAGACGCCAAGATCATTTATTTCGACGGGAACAGCATCGATCAGAGAATGAACGGAACCTGCGCAGGCGGCACAGGTTCATTTATCGATCAGATGGCTTCTCTGCTTCAGACGGATGTCGCCGGTTTAAATGAATATGCGAAGGATTATAAGTCGCTTTATACGATAGCTGCCCGCTGCGGCGTTTTCGCAAAGTCAGATATACAGCCGCTGATCAATGAAGGTGCCACCAAGGAAGACCTGTCTGCTTCTATCTTCCAGGCAGTCGTGAACCAGACGATCTCAGGCCTTGCCTGCGGACGTCCGATCCGGGGATATGTTGCTTTCCTGGGAGGACCGCTTCATTTCCTCAGCGAACTGAGACAGGCTTTCATCCGCACGCTGAAGCTTGACGATGAACATGCGATCATACCGGATAATTCACATCTGTTTGCCGCGATTGGTTCCGCGCTGAATGCAGAGGGGAAAGGCGCAAGGCCGATGTCCGAATTCATCGATATGCTCCGTAACGGAATCAAGATTGAATTCGAAGTGCCGCGCATGGATCCGCTCTTTTCTTCCAGAAAAGAATACGACGATTTCATACAGCGCCAGGAGAAGTACAATGTGAAGACGGCTGACCTGGAATCCTATTCCGGAAACTGCTATCTCGGGATCGATGCAGGCTCAACAACCACCAAGGCAGCTCTGGTGTCAGAAGACGGAGAACTGCTGTATTCCTTCTACTCCAACAATAATGGCAATCCCCTGAAAACTGTCATCTCTGCAGTCCAGGAGATCTATTCTCTGCTTCCTGAGGATGCGAATATCGCATGGTCCTGTTCCACGGGATACGGCGAAGCGCTGATGAAGGCTGCCCTGATGCTGGATGAAGGTGAAGTTGAGACCATAGCTCACTATTACGCAGCTTCCTTCTTCGACCCGGAAGTCGACTGTATCCTGGACATCGGCGGACAGGATATGAAGTGCATCAAGATTAAGAATCATGCTGTTGATTCTGTGCTGCTCAATGAAGCATGCTCTTCAGGATGCGGTTCATTTATCGAAACATTCGCGAAATCACTGAACTATTCGGTACAGGACTTCGCAAAAGCAGCCCTGTTTGCTGAGCATCCGTTTGACCTCGGAACACGCTGCACTGTCTTTATGAATTCCAAAGTTAAGCAGGCTCAGAAGGAAGGCGCCTCAGTCGAGGACATCTCTGCAGGTCTGTCTTACTCTGTTATTAAAAATGCGCTCTACAAGGTTATCAAGGTCTCGGACGCTTCCGAACTCGGACGCCACATCGTTGTGCAGGGCGGAACATTTTACAATGACGGCGTACTTCGTGCTTTTGAAAAGACCGCAAACTGCGAAGCCATCCGTCCTGACATTGCAGGAATCATGGGTGCTTTCGGAGCAGGCCTGATCGCAAGGGAGCGCTTCCACGAAGACGACAAAAAAGAGGGAGCTGAGCCGAAGCAGACTACCATGCTGTCCATCGACCAGATCAACTCCCTGAAATATACCACTCACAATGCAAAATGCCAGGGCTGCACGAACCACTGCCGCCTGACTATCAACCGGTTCTCCGGAGGCAGACAGTTCATCTCCGGAAACCGCTGCGAACGCGGACTGGGACTGAAAAAGAATAAGGATAATCTGCCGAACCTTTATGAGTTCAAGGAAAAACTGCTGTTTCGCAGGGAATCACTTCCTGAAGACGAGGCAGACCGCGGCATTATCGGGATCCCGCGTGTGCTGAATATGTATGAGCTGTATCCGTTCTGGCATACATTCTTTACAAAACTGAAGTACAGAGTCATTCTCTCTCCGCCAGGATCTCACCGGATCTATGAGCTGGGAATCGAGTCCATTCCCTCTGAGTCAGAATGCTATCCGGCCAAGATCGCTCACGGTCACATTGAATGGCTGATCGCACAGGGTATCAAGACGATCTTCTATCCCTGCGTGCCTTATGAGAGACAGGAGTTCAAGGACGCCGGCAATCACTACGACTGCCCCATCGTCACCTCCTATCCTATGAACATCAAAAACAATGTCGAAAATCTCCGGGATCAGGGAATCCGGTTTGAATGCCCGTTTGTCGCATTTACCAACAAAGACACTGTGGAGAAACAGCTGGTCGACCTGTACCCGAATATTCCCGGAAATGAGATCCGCGAAGCGGTTGAAGCAGGCTGGGCTGAACTGGAACACGCGCGTCAGGCCGTCTATGACGAGGGACAGAGAGTTCTGGAGTATCTGGAGAAGACCGGAAGGCACGGCATCGTTCTCGCAGGACGTCCCTATCATATCGATCCGGAGATCAACCACGGTATTCCTGAACTGATCAATTCCTTCGGAATGGCCGTGCTTACGGAGGACAGCATCTCCAATCTGGCCGAGATCGAACGTCCTCTGACCGTACTGGACCAGTGGATGTACCACACAAGGCTTTATGCAGCTGCTGAGTATGTCAAGACCAGAGACGACCTGGATCTGATCCAGCTGAATTCATTTGGCTGCGGAGTAGACGCCGTCACCACTGATGAAGTCCAGGATATCCTTGCAGGATCCGACAAAATCTATACCTGCCTGAAGATCGATGAAGTCAACAATCTGGGTGCCGCCAGAATCCGAATCCGTTCTCTTCTGGCCGCGATCCGCATCCGCTCACAGCATCCGTATATGCGTGAACTGCACTCTGCGGCGATCAATCCTGTTGTCTTTACGAAGGAAATGAAGAAGAATTACACGATCCTCTGCCCTCAGATGAGCCCTATTCATTTCAACCTTCTTGAAGCGGCTCTCCGCTCTTCCGGCTACAACCTGGTATGCGTAGATCCGGACGAGAAGGAATCCGTGGATATCGGCCTGAAATACGTCAATAACGACGCCTGCTATCCTTCCATTATCGTCGTCGGACAGATGATGGCAGAGCTTACGTCCGGCAAATACGACCTGAACCGAACAGCGATCGTGATGTCACAGACAGGAGGCGGCTGCCGCGCGTCCAACTACATGGGATTCTTCCGCAGGGCTCTGAAGAAAGCCGGTCTGGAGAATGTCCCTGTAATCTCCGCTTCCGTCCAGGGACTTGAGTCCAATCCGGGATTCAAGGTCAGCATCCCGCTGGCGCAGAGACTGATCTACTCTATTGTACTTGGAGATCTGTTCATGAAGTGCCTCTATCATGTGAGGCCATACGAGATTGAGAAAGGAAGCGCCGACAGACTCCATGACAGACTGGAGGCAGAATGCAGAGAATTCCTGATGTCAGGAAGCATTTCCATGGGACGCTTCCGCAAGATCTGCAGAAAGATCGTATCTGAATTCGATAAACTGCCGATCACAGATGAGAAAAAGCCGAGAGTCGGCATTGTCGGAGAGATCCTGGTCAAGTATCTGCCGGCTGCCAACAATCATCTTGTGGAACTTCTGGAAAGAGAAGGTGCCGAAGCCGTTCAGCCTGAGATGGCCGACTTCTTCCTGTACAGTTTCTACAATACAAACTTCAAAGCGCAGAATCACTACGCGAACAAGTGGACAGCACGTATCTGCAACTGGGTAATCTCCTATATCGAATATGTCCGCAAGGCCGGAAATGAGGCACTGGCTGCATCCAGACGTTTTGAGCCGCCGCGTCATATCAGAGAACTTGGAGAGATGGCAAAAGATATCGTATCGCTGGGCAACCAGACCGGCGAGGGATGGTTCCTTACAGCAGAGATGCTGGAGCTGATCAAGGACGGTACTCCGAATATCGTATGCGTACAGCCATTCGGCTGTCTCCCGAACCACGTTGTCGGAAAAGGCGTCATCAAGGAAGTGCGACGTCAGCACCCGGAGGCGAATATTGCAGCCATCGACTTCGACCCGGGCGCGTCTGAAGTCAACCAGCTTAATCGTATTAAGCTGATGCTGTCGACGGCAGTAAAGAATCTGCAGTGAAGCATAATATAATTTAATGGCTTGTACCCTGCGGCAAACTCAGCCCACTACGCTGAGCTAACTGTTAACTACGACCGGGTGTCCGGGAGATTCGCATGCATTGTCGCTCTTCTCCCGGACACCTGGTCTTCGTAAACAGTGGATCTCAGCTTCGTTCCTGCTGAATTGTTTGCCTGCAGGGTACAAGCCATTTATAATGCCTGCACATACAAAAAGCCATCCGGAAAAAAAACCGGATGGCTTTTAAAATCATAGTAGGTCGACTGTCAGACTCTGGACAGATACTCACCGGTCCTGGTGTCAATCTTCAGCTTGTCGCCGATATTGACAAACAGCGGAACCATGACCTGTGCGCCGGTCTCGACGATTGCGGGCTTGGTTGCGCCTGTTGCGGTGTTGCCCTTGACGCCCGGCTCTGTCTCGGTTACTTCCAGCTCTACAAAGAGCGGTGCCTCGAGAGCGAATACGGAACCGTTGTAGGACAGGACCTTGCACATCTCATTTTCCTTGACGAACTTCATGCTGTCGCCGGCGATTTCGCTGTTGATCGCAATCTGGTCGTAAGTCTCAACGTTCATAAAGTTATAGAGATCGCCATCCTGATACAGATACTGCATATCAATGCGGTCTATTCTCGCCTGGGGGAACTTCTCAGTCGGGCGGAATGTTTTTTCGACCACACCACCGTCGATGACGTTTCTCATCTTCGTACGGACAAATGCGGCGCCCTTGCCCGGCTTGACATGCTGGAACTCCAGAACCTGCATGACCTGTCCATCGATTTCAAGTGTAAGACCGTTTCTGAAATCTCCTGCAGAAATCATATATAGAATCCTCCTTCGTTTACTGTCTCAAAAACTGAATTCATTCTAATATATCGGATGGCATAATTCAACAGGTTTTTCCTGCGCCGTCAATCGACATAGTAGATCAGTGCCATCATCTCCAGGTCTTCATCGGAGTTATTTTCCATGGAATGACCCTGGCCTGCTTCGATCGTGCACACGTCGCCCGGATGTACAATGTGTGCGACATGGTCATTGTCGATGAATGTTCCCTCACCCTTCAGGATGTAGAACGGTTCTGTCTCGCCTTCATGAACATGCCAGCCTATGCTTGCGCCTGCAGGGAGCACGATGCGTGCATACAGTCTGCCGTGTCCATTGAGATCTTCCTTGGAAAGTACGTCATGGATCGTAACGGTGCCTCTGCCGTCTCTCATGTGTTCTCTGTACTTCGTCCCTTCATGACTGATCATTGTATTCTCCTCCTTTTCTGTATATGTTTATGAGTTTTTTTGCTGTATTGAAAAATGACCTGCCGTCATTTTCTATTATGATATCTGCTGCGTCCACGTATTTTGGTTCGCGCTCGCCCAGGATCCTCTCTACTTTCTCCAGGATGGTTCCATCTCCCTGCTTAAGTACCGGTCTTTTCGTATCGGATTCAAGACGTTCTGCAAGGATCTGCGGGCTGGTCCGGATATAGATCACTTGACCCAGTTTTTTCAGAAGCGGCCTGTTTTCTTCTCTCAGCGGAAGGCCGCCTCCGGCAGCGATCACATGACCGCCTTCCAGTTCCTGCAATTCTTTTATGATCTGTGTCTCCAGACTTCTGAAATAAGCCTCGCCTTTCGTGGCGAAGATCTCATTGATTGTCATTCCTTCCTTCTTGACGATCAAATCGTCCGTGTCAAGGAATGGTATTTTCAGTTTTCTGGCCGCGGCTTTGCCAAGCGAGGTTTTGCCTGTTCCCATGAAGCCGATCAGGACGATATTGTTTCCTTTTTCCTGATTCCTTACTTTGTCACACATCTTATCATTCACCTGATCACTCATTTTATCACATACAGTTCAGTCTTTCGGAATCTGTGATCTCATGCTCACAGGAATACGACCTGGAATGCCGGTACAGCCAGAGAATCGGTCTTTCAAGGATCCTCTTCAGTACGATCTGGATCTCTTCCTTCGGATTGATGGGCTTTACAAGGATCGTATACATTCCCATAAAGCTTCCGCCCCACAGGTCTGTGAAGATCTGGTCGCCCACCAGCAGAGTGTTGGAGATATCGGTCCCCATCTTCTGCATGCCCTTCCGGTATCCTCCGGGGAGCGGCTTGTGGGCAAGCCATACAATGTGGACATTGACATCCTTGTTGAACATCTCCACACGGGGCTGTTTATTGTTTGAGACCAGACAGCACTGGAAGCCAATCTTCTTCAGCCGCTCAAACAGACGTATTGCCCGCTCATCTGCAGGCGCACCGTGAGGAACCAGTGTGTTGTCTATGTCAAATAAGATTCCCCGGTATCCTTCCTGGTACAGTCTCTCGAAATCGATCCGGTATGTGGAACTGATCAGTTCAGATGGAAAAAAGATATTACTCATTTCAGCCTTTCTATAGTTATATGAGATCAAATATGCTCAGCTGGTTGGATTCTGGAAGTCCTTCCAAGATTCCCAGTTTCACCAGTTTTTCTACGATAGTCTTCGAGCACTCGGTACGCTCCCTGAAGTTATCCAGGGACAGGAAAGGTCCGTCCTTGACCGCATCTACGATCTTGGCCGCCGCACTGTCGCCCAGTCCGTCGATCTTGTTGAGAGACGGCATCAGTTTTCCGTCCACGATGCTGATCTTGGTCGCGCGGCATCTGGTCAGATCGATCTTCATGAACTCATAGCCGCGGGCGTACATCTCCCTGACGACTTTCATCGCCTTGTACTGCTCCTGTTCCTTCGGCTGGACTTCATTGCTGTCCTTAGCCTCAAAGTCCCTGATATGGCGCAGCAGAGCGTCCTGCCCCTGACACATCAGTTCATAGTCGAATCCGGGTGAGCGGATGGAGAAATAAGCTGCGTAGTAGGCCAGCGGATAATTGATCTTAAACCAGGCGATACGCCACGCCATCATGACGTATGCAGCCGCGTGCGCCTTCGGGAACATGTATTTGATCTTGTTGCAGGATTCGATGTACCAGTCCGGTACACCGTGTTTTCTCATCTCTTCTTCCCACTCAGCTGTCAGTCCTTTACCCTTCCGGACCTTCTCCATGATGGTAAATGACAGCTCGGGATCCATTCCTTTGCCGATCAGGTAGATCATGATATCGTCACGGGTACAGATAGCCGTTGAGATGGTACAGATCTTATTCATGATAAGATCCTGGGCATTGCCCAGCCATACGTCTGTTCCGTGGGCAAGGCCTGCTATCCGGACCAGATCGGAGAAGTACTGCGGTTTCGTATCCACAAGCATCTGGATGGCGAACTCTGTTCCGAATTCCGGAATGCCCAGTGAACCCAGGGGGCATCCGCCGATATCATCCGGTGTGATGCCAAGCGCATGCGTATCCTGGAACAGGCTCATGACCTCTTTATCGTCCAGAGGAACATCCGTCGCGCTCACGCCGGTAAGGTCCTCCAGCATACGGATCATGGTCGGATCATCGTGTCCGAGTATGTCAAGTTTCAGAAGGTTATGGTCGATCTTGTGGTAGTCAAAATGCGTAGTAATCGTATTGTCGTCTGTCGGCGGATGCTGGATCGGCGTAAATGTATTTATGTCCTCTCCGTAGGGAAGGACGATGATACCGCCCGGGTGCTGCCCTGTGGATTTCCTGACATCGACTATACCTTTGGACAGGCGGTCGATCTCCGCTCCTCTGCGGTGCTCTCCCTTCTGGTCAAAGTATTTTCTGACATAACCGAATGCAGTCTTGTCGGCTACGCCGGTGACAGTTCCTGCGCGGAAGGTCTGGCCTGCCCCGAAGATGACCTCCGTGTATTTATGTGCCTTGGACTGGTACTCACCCGAGAAGTTCAGGTCGATATCCGGCTCTTTGTTTCCTTTGAAGCCCAGGAATGTCTCAAAGGGGATGTCGAATCCCAGCTTATCCAGCTGTGCTCCGCAGCGGGGGCACTTTTTATCCGGCATGTCACATCCCGCCATGCCGTCAAACTTTCGCACTTCTTCTGAGTCAAAGTCATAGTAATGGCAGGACGGGCACAGGTAGTGCGGATGGAGGGAATTAACCTCCGTGATGCCTGCCATGTTTGCGACGAAGGAAGACCCGACCGATCCTCTCGATCCGACCAGGTAACCGTCCGCAACCGACTTCCACACCAGTTTCTGGGCGATGATATACATGACAGCGAATCCATTGGAAATTATGGAATTCAGTTCCTTCTGAAGACGCGCTTCAACAACATCAGGGAGTTCATCCCCGTAGATCTCATGAGCCTTGTCATAACAGATCTTCGTAAGCATCTCATCGGAATTCGGGATCACAGGAGGACACTTGTCCGGACGCACTGGGCTGAACCGCTCCACCCGGTCCGCGATCAGGTTGGAGTTGGTGATGACAACTTCCCTTGCCTTCTCCTCTCCCAGATATTCGAATTCCTTAAGCATCTCCTCCGTCGTCCTGAGGTACAGAGGCGGCTGCTCCTCACCGTCTTCAAAGTCCGTCATCAGGATCTCTCTGTAGATCGCATCCTCCGGATTCAGGAAATGAACGTCGCAGGTCGCGACGACCGGTTTTCCGTATTCTTCACCGAGAGCGACGACTCTGCGGTTATAATTCTTCAGGTCCTCTACGGTCTTCGGCTCATTTTTCAGATTCCCCTGCTTGTCGTATTTGGGCACAGTCAGGAACATGTTGTTGCCGAGCGGCTGGATCTCAAGATAATCATAGAAATCCACCAGCTTCTTGAGTTCTTTCCTTGCAGCGCCTCTCTCGATCGCCTGGAACAGTTCGCCAGCCTCGCACGCAGAGCCGATGATCAGGCCTTCTCTGTGGGCGCTCAGGAAACTGCGCGGCAGCATGGGACGGCCGTTGAACATGTATTTCAGGTGCGACTCGGAGACGCAGCGGTACAGGTTTACGCGGCCTGTCTCATTCTGCGCCAGAAGAATAATATGATAGTAATGCAGATGGCGGATCTGGTCCGGGCCCGGTCTGCAGTTTTCATTTACCTCATCCAGCCTGAAGATCTTTCTGTCATGAAGCATGTCCAGGAACTTGAGGAAGATTGCTGCAGTGCACTCTGCATCGTCCACCGCCCGGTGGTGATGCCCCAGAGGAATGTTCAGCGCTTTTGCAACCGTGTCCAACTTGAACCTGCCCAGGTTCGGGAGCAGACATCTGGCAATTGTCACTGTATCCGCATAGGTGAAATCATGCGCGATGCCGAGACGGTCACAGTTTTCTTCAATGAAACTGATATCGAAGAATACATTGTGTCCGACCAGAGCCGCACCGTCACAAAATTCCATGAACGCAGGCAGGACCTTGTCGACTGTGTCCGCATCCTGCACCATCGAATCATTGATCGACGTCAGCTGCTCGATCCTGAACGGGATCGGGATCTGCGGATTCACGAATTCAGAGAACCGTCCGGTGATCTTTCCGTTCTCGATCTTGACTGCGCCGATCTCAATGATCCGGTCGTCGACCGGGGAAAAGCCGGTTGTCTCCAGATCGAATACGACAAAACTGCCGTCAAATGTCTGGTCCTTTGCGTTTACAACCGCCTGTACTTCATCATCGACCAGATACGCCTCGCAGCCGTAGATGATCTTGAAATCAGATCCCTTCGGGACAGCGTGCCAGGCATCCGGAAGCGCCTGCACTCCGCCGTGGTCAGTGACTGCGATCGCGGTATGTCCCCATGAAGAAGCTGTCTTCACGATGGATGCAACGTCAGCGACAGCATCCATACGGCTCATTTTCGTATGGCAGTGAAGCTCGACTCTCTTTACCGGGGCGTTGTCCATACGATGCACGCGGAAATCAGCAATCTTCCTGATTCCGCTCACACTGGAGATGGACAGTTCGGAATCGTATTTATCGACCGAGACTACGCCTTTGATCTTCAGAAATGAGCCGGTGCTTACTTCCGACGTAAACTGTCCGCACTGCTCAGGGTCAATGAACAGTTTCACGCTCATGGTATCCGTAAAGTCCGTGACAGACATCAGGACGATCGACAGGTCTGAACCGGACTTTGTGTGAATGTTCCTGATTTCCAGAGAACTGACCTGTCCTCGGATCGTGACTGTTCCGATCGCGTCTGTGATGGAGATGATCTCAATAGCGTCATCATTGAAGTCTCTTCCATAAACCACATCCGGATCGTCCGAGTACTTCAGCTGTCTCTCACCGCCGGATCTCCTGCTCTTGCCTTTTCTGGAATATCTTCCCTTCTTCGTGCCGGACGTCTGCTTCTTATCTGCAGTATGAGTTTTGTCAGCGGCCGCATCACAGCTCTTCTCAGCATCGCCTGCCGAATCCTCTTCGCTCTGCACACTTTCGGCAGATATATCCATGACATGGCGCAGTCTCTGCTGATATTCAAGTTCTCCGAGCCTTGAAGAATTCTGAGCCAGATCCGGCTTGCGGAACGCAACAGTAAGCTTCAGATCAACCCCGCATCGCTGCGTGAAGATCTTATCGAGAATATTCTTCAATTCATCAGCATAGGATCTGTAGATCAGCGTGTCTTCAACTGTAATCACGCAGGTGTCATCAT
>CADCII010000007.1:110413-113649 GCA_902801515.1 uncultured Lachnospiraceae bacterium | reverse complement strand
CGTAAAATGATAATCCCCCGTGAGGTATCCGTCAAGGAAATCTCCCGCAAGGCTTGGCCAGCTTACGTTTTTCCGGGCTTCTTCCGGAGTAAACCACCGATAGAAATCGATCTCGCGGTTCTCGTGGACCGCTGTGCTGTCAACGACAGCCGTAAAATTCAGCATCAGCGTATTGGACTTTTCAAAGTAATGGCTGTGATTGAAATGAACTTCTGTGACGTGCAGTCCCATCTCTTCCATCACTTCACGCCTGACAGCATCTTCCGCGTCCTCGCCTTTATTTACATAGCCGGCAACCAGAATATATCTGTCGCGGCCGTACTGCTTGATCAGCAGGATCTTATCGCGGTCCCGGGTCGTCACGACCATGCTGACCGCGGTATTGAAGACCGGAAACCGGAATTCACCGCACCGCATTTTTCGCAGTAGAGAACGTCTCCCTCAAGATCCAGGTGTCTGGTGACCAGTTTTGTCCCGCACTGCATGCAGTAGTTCATCTTGGGAACGGACATCTGATTTACCTCATGTTCTTTCCGGATCAGTGCAGCATCTCGGCGAGTGCGATAACGGACGGGATCGTCAGCATGGACATCAGTGTCGTTATGACATAGAGCTGCGACGCATAGTGGTAATTTCTGTCATAGCGCATTGCCAGCATGGTACAGGTCGTCGCGACCGGGCTGGCAGAGGCCACGATAATAGTATAATACACCGCATCCGCAGGGTGGAAGATCAGCATGACAAGCATAGCCAGAAGGGGCATAACGAAGAGCTTCGCTGCCGCTACCATATACACACGCCATTTCTTCAGCGCTGTGAACGGATTGGTCTCTGCAAGGGCCGCCCCTGCGACAAACATGCCAAGTGGAGTGTTCATGCCGGCGATATAGGTAAACGCTGTTTCGACATTGCCCGGCACCTTCAGCCTGAGGAAGTAGCAGATGATTCCTGCAAGCATGGTAAACATGACAGGGCTTCTGAGTCCTCTTGCCAGCTGCTTCGGGGAAGTGTCGCCTGTGATGATGATCAGACCGTGGGTCCATGTCAGGAAATTGAACACTACCAGATAGGCTGTCAAGTAGAACACGCCTTTTGCCCCGAGAATACTCTGGACCAGCGGTATGCCCATAAAGCCGCAGTTGCTGTAGACTGCGCTGTAATGTTCGATCATCGTATCCGGATCTTTACCGGGCAGCATGATCTTTGATGCAGCGATCCCAAGAATATGTGAGATCAGCGCAAACAGGATCGTCCAGAGAAAGTTCCTGACCATGGCAGCATCATATTCCACGGTAAGAAAGCTGTTCAGTATCACGACCGGATTTACAAGGAGAAGCAGGATATTGGACAATGTCTTTGATCCGTTGTGATCGATCAACTTCACTTTCCTGATCATATATCCAACCATGATCAGGATGAACATGATCACCATCTGGTTTGCCACTATCTGAAACATAATGAACTCCGATTCTGTAATTCAAATTTCTCTCAGTTTCTCCACCCTGCAAGCAGTTTATTTTTAAGGAGACCTTTGGTCAGTTTTCCCCAGCCAAGCGGATAGCCGTCCACACAAACAAGGTACCAGCCGTTTTCCCTGTCCTCGCTGATCCGGACCGGCTCGCCCCGGAGATACTGCACAGTGCGTTCATCGGACGCTGTAAATGAGATCCGCTCTTCTCCCTGTGTCCCGGAGGGCAGTGCCATGGCCAGCTCCTGAGCCGGTTCGAACCGGTTCTTCTTCAGATCGCCCAGATAAAGGCCATTCCGAAGAAATGTCAGGCCGCGCACATTCGGGAGTCCTTCCGGTGAGAGATAGAGCTTTCCGCCGTGATTCTCCAGGCGGTCTGCAGCGATCTGTGTCTGAGGAAGGAAACGTCGAAGGAATTCTGTCAGGTATCCGAGATCTTCCCTCGTCATGCCTGTCTCTCTGCCGCCCTTCGCAGCCTTCTTCCCCTTCCCGGCAGAGGATTTACGGCCGACAAACTGACTGCTTTCACTCCGCTTCTTCAGAAGAGCAGTAAAATGTCCTTCTCCGCCCACCTTGTGCGGCCAGATGCGAACAGCCCTGGTCAGATCCGTCCCGAAGGACTCCTCCCCGGTATCATAGCCGCACTCTCTCAGTTTTTCAATGCTGAATGCAGAGCTAAAGCTCTCTCTTCCCTCTGTATGGGCTATCTGTACAAGCTCCATCTGCGGTCTGTTCTTCAAAAGATGAAGCAGGACAAGTTCATTTTCCTCAGGGGCAAATGTACAGGTTGAGTAAACCATACAGCCCCCGGGACGGAGCATGTCGGCCGCCTGAAGGATGATCTCTCTCTGGACGGCCGCGCACTCCGCAACCTTCTCCGGATACCACGCCCTGACCACATCCGGGTCCTTGCGGAACATACCCTCTCCGCTGCAGGGAGCATCCACCAGCACCTTGTCAAAGAATTCCGGAAAACGCTCCGCAAGATGCGCGGGAGTTTCATTTGTCACAAGAGCATTCGGAATGCCGGACTGTTCAATGTTCCGAAGGAGCGCCCTGACCCTGGACGCAGAGATCTCATTTGCCACAAGAAGACCTTCCCCGGCAAGCTTTGCCCCGAGCTCCGTCGCCTTTCCACCCGGCGCCGCACACAGATCAAGCACCCTGTCTCCGGGCTCAGCCGGCAGAATCTGCGCAGGTGCCATGGCACTGGGCTCCTGCAGGTAATATACCCCTGCATTGTACCAGGGATGCCTTGCAGGCATGTCGCGGTAATCCACGTAAAACCCATTGTCCGCCCAGGGGATGGGCTCCACCCGGAACGGAGCAGTCCTGAGAAATTCTTCGGGGGCAACCCTCAGACGGTTGACCCTCAGCCCGTTCCTGCGGGGCTGGTCATAAGAATTCAGAAACTCCTGGTAATCATCGCCCAGGAGTCTCTCCATCGCCTCCAAAAAAACGGCCGGCAATTTCTGATCTGTCTGCATCACTGTATCATCCCGTTATTAGCAAGTGAACAAGTGACAGGCACCTGTTCAACATTGAACGAGTGACAGGCACTTGTTCATGGGTACCTGTTCAAACTGTTTACATCTCGCGAAGGTTCATCTGCAGCAGCTGCGAGACGCCGTCCGCCAGCTGGTTCAGGCTGCGGATGCGTACGTACTGCTGACCGTAGATCTGATGGACATTGTCCAGATGGCTCGATGAGCCGTAGAAGACTGCGCCGCAGTGGATGGAGTGGCTCCGCAGCAGTCTGACTGCCGCC
>CADCII010000007.1:0-110387 GCA_902801515.1 uncultured Lachnospiraceae bacterium | reverse complement strand
GAGGATTCTCCGGCCGCCTGAGCCCTGTCTCTTCTCATCCTCCAGCAGCCAGTCCATTGTCTTCAGGCACAGGCCGTCCCGGTTCCAGCCGCCGGCATAGTATCCGAACAGTCCATCTCCTCTTCTGTCTCCATACTCCTTCAGCCGTTCAAGCACTGTATAGCCGCGAAGTGACCTGAAGGCTGTGACCCTGACCGGAATATGACAGTTTTCCAGGCTTTTCGCAATGACAAGGGCCTGCGTACAGATCAGTTCCTGGGAATTCATCCTGGACTGTGACGCGTCCAGCAGAAGATCCACCGTAAGGTCTGCTTCGGCGACGTCCGAATCGGTCAGGAAGACTTTCATATCGTCAAGGACCGGGACTCTCCAGACCTTCGGGGCGTCCAGTTTTCCGTGCTTCGCGGATGCTGGCAGACTGCGGAGATAAGACCTGAAGATCATTTCCGTCTGCGCACTCAGGTTCCGGATGCTTTCCTGGATCCGGAAAATGTGCTCATGATAGTACTGCTCATTGCGCTGTCTCTGCTGCTGACGGTCTGCAGCAAGCTGCAGTGCCTCGCGGCTGTGATTCTTCGCTGTCGGAGCGTGCGCCTTGTCATCCCTCGTGAACCAGAGCCTGCAGGCAATGTCATTTTCAACACACAGACCACCCTCCAGGATTCGCATCTCAGATTCGGTGTACATGCAGGGGCCGAACGCTGTCTGTATGTATTCAAGATCCTTCTGATCATTCCCTGTGGCAGGCAGTTCTCCCTGGCTGTGGGTAAGATGGACACTCCCTTTTCTGTCTCCGCTGCCGCTTCCCCTTCGAAGTACGAGAAGATCCGCTGTCTGCCTGTCCCTGCCTGGAAGCACCTTCGCAAGTGCCTTTCTCCATCCGGGGATCCTGTATCCGGGAGCACGCGGCGTGTCAGGAAGGGTGATCCGGAAATAAACTTTCAGGATCTCGTTCATTTTCATAAGGACCTCGTCCGTGTCCCAGGAAGGATCAAATTCCAGTTCCCGGGCCAGTTTTCTTGCAGATGGTCCGATATCCAGCACCTTCCGTCCCAGGAGTCCTCCCCAGCGCGCTTCTTCCTGGTCGTACACCTTCATACTCATGAAGGACATCTGCTGTTCGGACAGTGTGCTGTTGACGCGGAAGAACTCTTTCGCCCTCTGCAGGCGCATCCGCTCCATCACGGGGCGCTCAGGAAGTTCCTTGCCGTATATGCAGTTTTCGATCCCCAGCCACAGAACGCCGGAGGCTTCATCCAGCGAGGCCCCCTGCCCCAGCCGGAGAAAGAAATCCGTGATACGCTCAAAATCCAGCCATTTCACCGTCAGGCCGATGATCATATTCAGATAGTCATCCGGCTGCCCGTTCGCGAAAAATGCGAGAAACGGCGGGTCAAATCCGTAGCTTTGCGCCGCATTCCAGATGATGTTCACGGAGCGTCTCGCGCTGCCGGAATAATGCTGCTTAATCATATCTGTGCCGCCATCCTTCGCTGCTCTGCGGCAGGTCTCATCCGAATACGTCCATCCGGCTCAGGTCTGTCGGGATCCTTGCCGAGATCATATCCATCACCAGTGTGCGCTCGTACTCGTCAAATGTCTTGTTGACGATGCACATTTCCAGCGCATCGCCGCTCTTCACGCCCTTCTTCATCAGCGCGAGTGCATCCAGCAGACCACGCAGGTCAAGCGCGCGCTCTGAGATCTCGGCGCTGCGCGCCTTGCGTTCAATCTCGTAGAAGAGCTGGACAAACTGGCTGCGGATCTGGTCTTTGATATCCGGAAATGAATCGCTTACCAGCCTGTTGAGGTCGCTCTCGCTGATCATCGGCATGTTCAGGATCGCGAATCTGGAACACAGCGCCTCATTGAGATCTCTTGTTCCCGCGTATCCGTAGTTCATGGTCCCGATAAACCTGGCCGCAGAATCCACCTGGATCTTATCGTAGCCGGCAACATCGATCACACGGCGGAAGTCGAGAGCCGCGTGAAGCACCGCAAGAGCTTCATTTCTCGCCATATTGATCTCATCCAGGACGGCAAAACCTCCGTATACGGCGCTCTGGAAAACAGGACCCGGCCGGAAGGTAACCTTGCTGCCGTCATAGGTGTCAGAACCGATCAGGTAAGCCGCATCCACATTGACATGGAAACTCACGTCCCACAAAGGCCGCCCGAACAGGAGCGCAAGATTCTGGGCAAGCACATTTTTACCAGTCGCCTTGGGCCCTGCCAGCAGCAGATTCTCTCCGCACAGAACCGCCGCGATCGCCTTCTCCCAGACCTCTTTCCCGTAATAGGTATAGACCGGCTGCGGAATCCTCCCCTGCACAGACGCGTCCACCTTGTGCGTCCTGCAAAACTCCTGCGCCTCATCAAGAAGCGCCGGGTCCACACCCTCCTGCCTCAGAAACTGTTCCAGATCTCTCATCTTCCTTACCTCAATCCATAACCCGGCTAAAAGAACAAGTGACAGGCACTTGTTCAGGTACGAGTGACAGGCACTTGTTCAACAGGCACTTGTTCAAATTCCCTATTGATAGTCTGATACAAGGAACAGCGCCTTGATGGCGATGACCTCGTCATATTCCGCCTGCGATACCTTTACTGACTTGTTCAGTGCCTTCAGGTCTGTTTTGACTACCTCCAGCGCCTCTTTTGCAGTCTGCGCTCTTCCCTCACGGATTACTCTGATCATCCGCTTCAGGACTATGGGATGGGCGTACCTTGCAGGGACGGGAAATGAATCCTTCCTGCTGATATACTCCTCACTTGATGCCACTGCTTCTTCCCACTCGGCGCGCAGCCGTTTGAAGGAATTCTTCCCGATCGGGACAAGATTGCTTGCCATTGAGTAGACCAGAAATGCGCCGCCTCCAAGGACCATATACAGACCGTACGGATTTTTCGACATGGTAAGCGGGATTCCGGTTGCAAGAAGAAGGATCGAGCCTGCCAGAAGGAGGATCCCCGCAGTTCTTCTTCCCGTTCCCACCGACTGCTGCGAACGCAGCCTGCCGGCTCTGAACGTGAGGTTAGCATAGGTTGCGGGACTTGCTTCCAGGTACCGCTCCGCGTCCTCGAGCATCCGGACAGTGTTCTTCTCTTCCGGCGTCAGATTCTTCTTATAGCGTGCCTTCTCAGCAGCCTCAGCCTCCTGCAGCCTCTTTCTGGCAGCTTCGCTCTGCGTCGGGATCTCCGGATGATGTTTCGCGATCCAGGCAAGCGCCTCGTCTACCTGGTTCTCATACTTGATCTGGCAGCGTTTCGTGCGGCCGTCGCGAAGTTCCACCACAAGATAGCTCATGGAGCCGAACACACCGATGCCGGTAAAGCCGCCTTTTGACATGGCAACCAGCTTGTAGACTCTTCTGATCTCCGGCCATATTACATAATATCTGCGGCTTAAATAAAAGCTGTTCAGATAGAGCGCCCGCTTTCCCATTCCCAGCGGTCCGATCTTCTCGCAGCTTTTCTTATCTGCCTTCAGCGTATCCTGCGGCAGAGACTGATTTCCGAATAATACGGGCAATTCCCTGACCCTCCAATTCATTTATTATTATGAGTCTTATGGACTGTTTCACAGTATAGCACAGTTCCCGTACCTTCGCCTATAGCAAAGAAACAGGCGGGAGACTGGAGTCTCCCGCCGTGTATACTCTCTTATTACGGATGCTTTACTGATCCTTTACTGCTGCTTCTTACTGGAAGGACTTGGAAGATGCATTCTTCGCACTGCGAAGGAAGATCACCAGGAACAGGACTGCGATGATGATACCGCAGGGATATGCAACAGTCTTGTTGTTGGTCAGAGCCGGGATCATGCCCAGGCACTCCGGTGCCATGATGAAGTATGTCGAGGATACCGCACTCATGAAGACT
Source organism: uncultured Lachnospiraceae bacterium (assembly GCA_902801515.1). Taxonomy (GTDB): domain Bacteria; phylum Bacillota; class Clostridia; order Lachnospirales; family Lachnospiraceae; genus Porcincola. The sequence goes on along the minus strand of CADCII010000007.1, from coordinate 106,505 downwards.
GCCGGAACTGCTGCAATCCAGTAATTCTTCTTCTCAGAAGCAAGGAACATAGCGCCTGCCCACAGAACAATCATAGCCAGAGTCTGGTTGGACCAGCTGAAATAACGCCAGATGATCTGATAGTCGATGAATCCGAGCGTGTTGCCGAAGCCGAGGAATGCACCGATGCCGAGAACCGGAATGCAGAGCGCAAGTCTGGTAGTCCATTTGCTCATGTCAAGCTTGAACCAGTCTGCAAGAGTCAGACGGGCGGAACGGAATGCTGTGTCACCGGAAGTGATCGGGCATGCGATAACGCCGAGCATTGCCAGGATGGTTCCGAACTTGCCCATGGTTGTTGTGCAGATGGTGTAAACTGTGGTAGCGTTGCCGCCGCCCATTTCCTTCAGTGTGTCAACACCAAGGAGTGTAACGCCTGCTGCCGCCCAGATAAGAGCGATGATACCTTCGGCGATCATTGCACCGTAGAATACGAAATGTCCCTGACGCTCGCTCTTCAGGCAGCGTGCCATCAGAGGAGACTGGGTTGCATGGAAACCGGAGATAGCGCCGCAGGCAACCGTGATGAACATGAATGCCCAGATCGGAGTTCCGGCCGGATGCATATTCTTGAAGTTGGAGAAGATCTCCGGGATCTTCTGGCCGCTGAACAGAGTTCCGAAGCAGACGCCGACTGCCATGATGATAAGGCAGATGCCGAAGATCGGATAGATACGGCCGATGACCTTATCGACAGAAATAAAGGTTGCGATGAAGTAGTAGATCAGGATGATCGCAAGCCAGAAAGTCGTCTGGATAAAGATGCCGTTCTCAACGCCGCTGTTCTTAAGAAGCGTGACCAGCAGGCCAGCCGGTCCTACTGCGAATACAGTACCGACCATGATAAGAAGAATAACTGAGAACACGCGCATGACATTGTGCATGACAGATCCAAGGTAGATACCGGTAACCTCGGAGATCGACGCACCATTGTTTCTCTCGGAAAGCATACCGGAGAAATAGTCATGAACCGCACCTGCGAACACAGTACCGAAAGTGATCCACAGGAAGACTACCGGGCCCCACATAGCTCCGGAAAGAGCACCGAAGATCGGGCCAAGTCCGGCGATATTCAGCAGCTGTACCAGGAACAGCTTCCACGCCGGCATGACAACATAGTCGACACCATCGTTGATTGCGACTGCCGGGGTCTCACGATCGTCCGGTCCGAATGTGTTGTTGACAAATGAACCGTAGGTGAAGTACCCGCAGATCAGGATCGCGAGACAAATAAAGAAACTAATCATAACATAACCCTCCCAAGTTATTTGGCGCCCGAAACAATCTGCACTCACACAAAAACCGCTGCGAGTCCCGGTAATCTCACAGCAGGCATTCCGTTAATGCTTTTTTATTTCAAAAGCACCGGTTATAGATAGGCATATGTTAGCACTTTGTCTAAAAAACCGCAATTATAATGTTCATATTTTCTACACATTTTTTGTGGTTTCTTACCAACAGAAAAAACTCCCGAACGTTTTACGTTTGGGAGTTTCCATAAATAATTCTGCATTTTTTCAAAATAGCCGAAATAACTCAGATTAATGAGATCTCAGCCGTTCAACAAACTTTTCAAGACGACCGACTGCAATCTTCAGCGCTTCCAGGGAATACGCATACGAGATACGGATAAATCCTTCTCCGCTCTCACCGAACGCATCGCCCGGAACAACCGCGACCCGCTCCTCTTCCAGAAGCCTGGTTGCGAATTCTTCAGAGGTCATTCCGAACTCTTTGATGCACGGAAATACATAAAACGCGCCGAAAGGTTCGAAACAGGGCAGTCCCATCTGTTCAAATGAATGCAGCAGGAACCTTCTTCTCTGATTATAAGCCTCACGCATCTTCTCCACTTCCGGATAGCAGTCTCTCAGAGCGACGATCGCTGCATACTGGCTGTTGGTAGGTGCGCACATGATCGCATACTGGTGAATCTTCGTCATCAGGGACAGGACTTCAGCCGGTCCGCAGCAGTATCCAAGTCTCCAGCCTGTCATGGCAAATGCCTTGGAGAATCCGTTGATCAGGACCGTCCGCTCCTGCATATGCGGGATCTGGACGATCGATACGTGATCCTCTCCCGTGTAGGTCAGCTCGGAATAGATCTCATCCGATACGACGAACAGATTGTGCTTAATGCAGAGCTTCGCGATCGGCTCCAGATCCTTCCTTGTCATGACTGCGCCGGTAGGATTGTTCGGAAATGGAAGTACCAGGATCTTTGTCTTATCCGTGATATGTTCCTCCAGTTCCTCCGGAGTCAGACGGAATTCATTTTCCGCCTTCAGAGGGATCGGAACAGGTACTGCATCCGCAAGGATTGCACACGGCGTATAGGAAACATAACTGGGTTCCGGAATCAGGATCTCATCTCCGGGATCGCAGATCGCGCGGAACGCAAGGTCGATCGCCTCGGAGCCGCCTACCGTGACCAGACATTCATGGATCGGGTCATAGCGCACACCGAGCCTTCTGATCAGATACTGCGAGATCTCCTCGCGCAGTTCCTTCAGTCCGGAATTGGAGGTGTAGAATGTCTTGCCCCTCTCCAGTGTATAGATACCCTCGTCTCTGACCGCCCAGGGCGTGTCAAAGTCCGGTTCGCCGACGCCCAGAGAGACAACATCGTCCATCTCCGCAACGATATCAAAAAACTTGCGGATCCCGGACGGTTTCAGCCCGACAGCTTTCTTTCCGAGGGTCATCCCCTTATCTAATTTCATCATATTACAAACTCCTTAGCAGGTGCGAAGCCGCCCGATACAATTCCGAAAAAGCTTACGGAGTGATCGTCTGCCGGGGATCTCCCTTCTCCTGGTCAAAAATGATTCCGTCATCCTTGTATTTCTTCAGGATAAAATGAGTCGCTGTGGAGATGACACTGTCCAGTGTGGACAGCTTGCTGTGGACAAAGGATGCGATGTCTTTGAGAGACTTTCCTTCCAGAATGACCAGCAGGTCATAGCCGCCTGAGATCAGGTACACGGACTGGACCTCCGGATAATTGTAGATGCGCTCGGCAATATGATCGAACCCCTGTCCTCTCTGCGGGGTGACACGCACTTCGATCAGTCCGGTCACCTTCTCGGCGCCGGTGTGCTCCCAGTTGATCAGGGTATTGTATCCGCAGATGATATTTTCCTCTTCCATCCGGCGGATCTCCTCCGCGATCATCTCCTTGCTGGAGCCCAGAAGGACCGCAATCTCCTCCGGTGTCATTTTGGAATTGCGCTCCAGAAGCGCAAGGATCTGTTCTCTCATTGTGACTTCCTCCTCGTATTATTTACAGGTATATATATGTCGGCGATCTGCCATGCGCTGCCCCTTCCTGCGAAGCCGGTATGGGATCGCTGGCTCGCTCGCCTACCCTCGTTTGCTGCGAAATATCTGACGGCGCGAAGCGTCACGCCCGCTCCAGATACCTCGTTACGTCTCCGCAGGCCAGGACCCTGGCGTCTCCTCCGGTCGTCTCTCCGATCTTCGCCGCAGGAATATTCCTGATACGGCACAAAAGCAGCGCCTGCTCAGCGTCCGCAACTGCGATCAGCCATGCCCCGTCGCTTCTGAGGCTGTAGGGATCCAGGTCCAGTATCTCGCAAACCTCGACAGTTTCCTGCCGGATCGGGATGGAGCGAAGATCCACATTCAGGCCGCTCTGCAGTTTTTCGCCCAGGATCCACAGTGCCGCGGCTACTCCGCCGGCGGTGATCCTGACATGTGCCTTACTCATGCATTCTTCCGGCGGTTCATAGTCGGACGCCAGTTTTTTTGCCGCCTCGATCACGGGCAGGGGAAATTCTCTGCGCAGTCTGTCTTCGAAGCGTTCTGCCAGAACAGCAGTCTCTTTCTGCCCGGCATATCCGGTCATTACTATATCCATAGATCAGTTGACGATCGTGACAGTCGGATCTGTGGCTGTGCCCGGCGGAACAGGATTGCCGTTTGCGTCTGTCTGGGGCGTCTGTGCTGCCTGAGCTTTTCCTGTAGCGATGATCTGCTGGACTGCCGGCAGGTCATTTGCCGCAATAGCTGCATTGATCGCCTGTGACACCGATGCGTCTGTTGTCATTATGCCGATGGAATAGATCGTTCCGACAGCCTGATAGAAGCTGGAATTGACACGGTACTCGTCTGTGAGTTCCCCGTCTACGTAGATCTCTTTCCACAGTTCCGCCTGGTATCCTGTGTGCGGCGACTGGGTCTGCAGTACGTAGCCTACAGGCTGGGTCGCGTCCGGATACAGGGAGAAACCTTCCGGCTGCATGGTGGCAAGCACTTTGCTGGTAAACTCTATTGTCCGGTTTTCGGGTCTTGTCTCATGTCCGAAGATCACGAATGTGATCTGCCCGCCGGAGCAGTATCCTTCGATGTAAATGGGCGCGTCGGTGTTGTTGACAAAGCACATGTCCATCGTGCCTTCCGCGATCGCAGCGTCTTTGGACGGTTCCACATAATTGACCATCATGGTATGGTTGGACCTTGCCGTGATGTCCATCTCCGCCTTGAGCGCGGCGTTATAAAGTGTTGTGGATACCTGGCAGATACCTCCGCCGTAGGAGTCCACGACACGGTTCTCTTCATAGGTCGGCGCCGGTTCATATCCGTTCTCTGCCGAGAATGGTGTGACTGCTCTTGTAACAGAGAACTCATCCCCGGGCCAGAGCATGGTGCCGTTGATCAGCGCACAGCCATTCTGAACATTGATGGCCCGTGCAGAGCTGGAAGCAGAATAGTCTGTTGTAGCCTGTCCCAGCACGTCTTTGACGAGTGACAGAGTTTCCGCGGACACCTCGGGGCTGGTCACTTTGACAGCGAGATCGACGGAGATATCGCCGCCGGTCCAGTTTGCAATGGCATCCATCACAGCGTTAACCGACTTCTTTTTCTTCAGTTTGATGCCGCTCGTCCCGCCCTCTACATACGGGTATCCGTCGCTGCCGATCAGCAGCTGGCCTTCCACAGGTTCCGTGTTGTAGGCACTGCAGCCTGCCACGACCTCTCTGACCCGGTCTCTGTCCACCGTGAATTCCAGAGGGTAGTCAACCGTACTGTTCTCGAGGTCTTTCTGCAGTTTGTAGCGCTCAACGATATTGCCGCTCTTGCCGATCCGGGTAAGGCCGTCCACGATATCAAGATTCGTGCAGGAATAGCCCATGTCCGCAAGAGTGGATGTGACCACGTTCCCGCCCATGTTCAGGCTGACGGTTGTGGATGCCATCTGCGTGACCTTATTCTGAAGGGCTTCCCGGGCTTCTTCCAGGCTCATCCCTGACAGATCCACGCCTTCCACATGGACGCCGTTTGCAATCGTCTGGTCAGATGAAGAGGCAACCGGTTTGCCGGCATACGCATTTATTATTGTTATGGCCGACAGGATCAATCCTGCCGCACACGCCTTCAAGAATCTAACTGCCTTCAATGCATGTCCTCCGAAAGAATTCTGTGTTTCTTATCCGATCGCGAACATGGCAGGCAGAACGGACAGGATCATTGCCAGCACCAGTACACCTACGATGACTGCTGCCGCGATCTGCTGTTTCCTGCTGCGTTTTGAATTGCGTTTCTGGTTCTTCATTTCTATAGGCCTCCTGACAATCAAAGAACAAGTTTTGCCGCTCCGTAGATACCGGCATCATTGCCCAGAGTAGCCAGGGCAAATGTGGCGTCTTTGCATGCTGAGAATGCATACTGCCTGTAATACTTCTGTACATAGTCCAGGATGATCGGGCCGGCTTTGGACACACCGCCGCCGATGACACAGATCTCCGGATCGGTCACACAGGCAAATGCGGCCAGTGCTCTTCCGAGATAGAATCCGAACTTTTCTGCTACCTCATCCGCAAGCGCATCTCCGTCTTTGACAGCATTCCAGACATCCTTGCAGGAGAAGTTCCTGCCTCTGAGGACGGACGGCATATCCGGCGTCTGCTCCAGATGCATCTTCGCGAGACGCACTACGCCGGTAGCTGACGTGACCTGCTCCAGGCAGCCGACATTACCGCAGTTGCAGGGCTCTGTCAGTTCTTCCGTAACATGGACATGGCCGATCTCTCCGCCTGCTCCGTGTGCTCCGGCAATGACCTTACCTTCCACGACAACCCCGCCGCCTACGCCGGTGCCGAGGGTGACCATGATCAGGTTCTTGTGTCCTGCTCCGCCGCCTTTCCAGCACTCACCCAGAGCTGCAGCATTGGCGTCATTGACTGCTTTTGTGCGGATCCCTGTCATCTTCTCCATCTCACCGACGATATCGACATAACCCCAGTGGAGATTGACCGCCAGATTGACTTCGCCTTTCTCATTGACCGGACCCGGAATATCAATGCCGATACCTTCGATCTCATCCTTTGTCAGGCCTCTCTCTTCAATCTTGGCTTTGATCGTCTGCGCAATATCCGGGAGAATCTTTGATCCGTTATCCTCTGTCCTTGTAGGGATCTCCCATTTGTCAAGAAGTTCTCCCTCCGTATTGAGAAAACCGCACTTTACCGTTGTTCCGCCTACGTCGATTCCAAAACAGTACTGTTTCATCTTAATGTCTCCTTTTTTATCACCGCTTCGTGTCCGCCTGCTGCAATATTTCGGTATTTCTATATCTATCAAATGACATTCATCAGTCGAAGTCATTTTTCTCCATGTTTGCCATGATTCCCTGCTGTACTCTGTTGTACAGTTCCTGCGCGGCATTATATCCCATCTTCTTCTGCCTGTGGTTGACTGCCGCCGACTCTACGATCACGGCCAGGTTCCTGCCGGGACGGATCGGGAGGGAATGACAGGTGACTTTATTGCCAAGGAATTCTGTGTATTCCTCTTCCAGGCCAAGCCGGTCATATTCCTTGTCTTTATCCCACTCCTCCAGCTTGATGACCAGATCGATATTGGTCGTATCCATAACCGCTTCAACACCGAACAGGGTCTTGACATTGATAATGCCGATACCGCGCAGTTCGATAAAATGCCTCGTAATGTCCGGGGCCGTTCCCACAAGCGTGGTGTCAGATACTTTCCTGATCTCGACCACATCGTCAGTGATGAGACGGTGGCCTCTCTTGATCAGTTCCAGCGCAGCCTCGCTCTTACCAATGCCGCTCTCGCCCATGATCAGGACGCCCTCGCCGTATACGTCGACCAGGACTCCGTGGATGGTGATGCACGGGGCCAGCTCCACGTTCAGCCAGCGCAGGACTTCAGCGACAAATGCGCTGGTCTCCCTGTCTGTCGTAAAGATCGGCACGTCATACTTCACCGCCAGTTCCAGCATATCATCTTCCGGAATGGTCTGGGTGGTGTAGACGATGGCCGGAATCTTGGACGCCAGGAGCTGTTCATAGACCACCCGCTTTCTCTCGCGGGTCAGAGTCTCCAGATATGTATATTCGACATATCCGATAACCTGGAGCCGGTCTGCGTCAAAATAATCGAAATAACCTGTCAGCTGCAGCGCCGGCCGGTTGACCTGGGTCGTCGTCAGCTTCTTACCCTTCAGATTAACCTCGGGGGTCTTATAGGTCAGATTCATTTTATCTGCCAGTTTTTCAATCGGCACACTGGATTGTGTATTCATGTGGTCCTCCGGTTGGTGGGATGTGCGTTGAAGTTAATCGTATCACGTGTTTGTGCCTTTGTCGAGAATACCGGGGTGAAAATACTCATATACTTTCCGCGCGCTGGCCGCATTCATGGAGGGTGCGTGAGCCAGCTGGCCGGGCTCGGCGTCACGGATTGCCTCCAGAGATCCGAACGCCCTCAGCAGAGCCTTGCGCCTGGCAGGTCCGATCCCTTCGATCTCGTCCAGCAGAGAATGCGTCTGCGCCTTGCTGCGCAGGGAACGGTGGTACTCAATTGCGAACCGATGAGCTTCATCCTGTATCCTCGTGATCAGTTTGAATCCTTCTGAGCGTCTGTCGATGGGAAGCTCTTCATCATGGAAATAAAGACCCCGGGTCCTGTGATAATCATCTTTGACCATTCCGCATACCGGAATTGTAAGCCCGAACTCTTCACACACTTCCTGTGCGATATTGACCTGACCCTTTCCACCGTCCATCATAATCAGGTCAGGCAGGGTGCTGAAGGAACCGAGCGCTTCATCCATGTGGCGCTCCTGAAGGTCTTTCGCCTCGTCAATCCCGTGGCGGAGCCGTCTCTGCAGCACCTCCCGCATGGATGCGTAGTCATTGGGTCCTTCCACAGTCCGGATCCGGAACTTCCGGTAGTCTGTGGGCTTCGGTTTTCCTTTTTCAAATACAATCATGGAGCCGACGGATTCCAGTCCGGATGTATTGGAGATATCATATGCTTCCACACGGGATACATGTCCGATCCCCAGAATGGACGCGATCTCCTGCATGGCTCCGATGGTCCTGCCCTCTTCCAGGCGGATCCTCTCCCTGTCCTGTTTCAGCACGATCTCTGCATTCTCATGAGCCATCTGCACCAGGCGGCTGCGGGTGCCTCTCTGCGGCACCTTAAGATAGACCCTGCTCCCGCGCCTGCCGCTCAGCCATTCTTCGATCAGTTTCTGGTCTTCAATGCGGCACTCCAGCATCAGTTCCTTTGGAAGGAAAGGTGCTGCGGCGTAGAACTGCCTGACGAATACGGAGAGTATGCGGCCTTTTACCTCAAGGATACGATCCTCAGCTTTCCTCGCAGACTGTTCAACCTGGTCATTGTTATGGTCTTGATCCTGGTCTTGATCCTGGTCTTTGTCTTCTCCATCTTCCTGCAGGATTGCGGCGTCTTCCTCTCCAAGGGTCATGAAACTGTGGTCTCTTCCGATCAGTTTCCCGTCCCTGACATAGAATACCTGCACGACTGCGTCTGTTCCGTCCAGAGCGAGTGCCAGGATATCACGATCCTCGCCGTCTTCATTTTCCATCTTCTGCTTCTGAACGACGCTCAGAACATTCTGCTTCAGATCCCTGAACTGTGCCGCGGACTCATAGTCCATCGCCTCACTTGCAGCTGCCATCTTCTCCTCCAGGAGTTTGACGACTTCCCTGTAATTGCCGTTCAGAAAATCCACAGCCTTGCTGACGCTGTCCCGGTACTCCTGCGCACTGACAAGCCCCTGGCAGGGTGCTTTGCACTGTCCGATCTGGTAATTCAGGCAGGGGCGTTCAGCACCGATGTCCCGGGGGAGATTCCGGCTGCAGTCCCTGACCTTGTAGAGCTTGCGGAGAAGTTCGATCGTCTCCTTTACGGCAAAAGCGCTCTTGAACGGACCATAATAACGGGCTCCGTCCTTCTTCATTTTCCTGGTGAAAAGAACTCTGGGATATTCTTCCTGCAGCGTGACTTTAATGTAGGGATAGGTCTTGTCATCCTTGAGAAGCGTGTTGTACTTGGGACGATGTTCCTTGATCAGGTTATTTTCAAGGACCAGTGCCTCCAGCTCGGAATCTGTCACTATATATTCGAAATAAGCGATCCGGCTGACCATGTGCTCGATCTTGGGACCCCTGCCCAGTTTTTTTACGAAATACTGGTGCACGCGTCTCTTCAGATTCACTGCCTTGCCGACATACAGGATCGCGTCCGACCGGTCGTGCATGATATACACGCCAGGTCTGTCCGGCAGTTTTTTCAATTCTTCCTGAAGGTCAAAATCCGGATTCATAGTTTTCCTTCCGCCACGTGCACCTCGCGACTTCGTCGCTCGGTCGCGTTATGTAGTTTTCGCGTAAAAGAATGCACAGAGGCTTTCGTCTCTGTGCATCGTAAATGAAATCATAATCGGTTGTCAATCTGTTACCTGTCCGGAACGCCTTCCGTAGGCACGTTCTCCTGCCAGTGCAGTCTCTGCCGGAGTCTCGAAGATCCTGTCTCCGATCATCTGGAGCATGACGCTCATGACAAGACCCAGTGATACGTCAATTACGGAATGCTGCTTCAGGAACATGGTGGAAAGAACGATCAGCACACCCAGAATGTCGGATGAGAGGGTCAGCAGTTTCCTTTTCTGAAGTTCCTTGTTGCCGTGAACCGCAAAGCACAGTACCATGGTGTTGAATACATGGATGCTGGGCAGTACGTTGGTCGGCGTATCCGTCTTATAGAGGAATGAGACCAGTATGCCGCAGATATTGCTTGTATCCACATAGTCAGGGCGCAGATCCAGTCTGTTCGGATAGATCGCTGACACAACAAGGAAGATCATCATTCCTGTCATCAGGACAGCCGATACCTTGTAGGTCTCCTGCACTGTTCCCTTGAATACGATCCAGGTCACAACAGCTACGTTAAAGCCGAACCACAGGAAATAGGGAATGATGAAGTATTCGCAGAACGGAATCTGATCATCCAGCCATGTGTGAATGATGTGATAATGTACGTGTCCTGCGTTCTCCAGCACATTAAAACCGATCATATAGATCGCAACATACAGAAGAATCCAGTATGCGTGCCGGTGTGTACGGCATGTTTCTATTATTTTCCTGCCCTTTCCGTTCATAATTCTGCTTACTGCCTTCGCTTATCTCTGAATATTCTTCCTCTTACTGATCTCAACATTGCAGATGGTACTCCAGAGAATACCTCCTGTCAAGCCGCGGTCTGAATATTCGGCGAAATGGCGAACTTCAGGTATTTTTGCCTGTCATTCCTCAGCAGGATTCTCGTGAATCGGAGTATCATTTTTCTCTTCTGCAGGCTCTTCCGGCTCCGGAATCTCTTCTTTCTCACCGGAAGGATTCTCCTGGATGCGGGCTTCTTTCTTCGCCTCGGCGGGGTCGATCCCTTCCACTTCGTAGAACAGATCCATGAACTGCTTGCCGGTGATGGTCTCTTTCTCGATCAGGTACTCGGCGATGCGGTTCATTGCCTCTCTGTGCTCTGACAGGAGTTTCTTAGCCTGGTCATAGGATTCTTTCAGGATGCGGATGACCTCATGGTCTACTTCAGCCGCTGTCGCGTCGGAGCAGTTCATCACGATCCTGCCGTCATCCAGGTACTGGCTTGCAGGCGATTCCAGCTGGGCAAGTCCGAACTTTTCGCTCATGCCGTACTGGGTGACCATTGCCCTGGCGACCCTGGTCGCCTTCTCGATATCGTTGGCGGCACCGGTCGTTACAGTATTGAACACGATCTCTTCCGCTGCGCGTCCTGCCACAAACTCTACCAGCATTGCCCTGATCTCTGCTTCGGTATTGAGGTATTTCTCCTCTTCCGGAACATTCATGACATATCCGAGAGCGCCCATTGTTCTGGGGACGATTGTGATCTTCTGCACCGGCTCCGAATGCTTCTGCAGTGCGGAGACGAGTGCGTGTCCGACTTCGTGGTAAGAGACGATCCGGCGCTCTTCTCTGGAGAGGATCCGGTTCTTCTTCTCCTTGCCGACCAGGACCAGTTCAACCGCTTCCAGCAGATCTTTCTGACTGACCGCCGCACGCTGGTTCTTGACTGCAAGGATGGCTGCCTCATTGATCATGTTGGCCAGATCGGAACCGACGGCTCCGGATGTGGACAGGGCGATCTCCTTGAGGTCTACGGTGTCATCCAGATGTACGTTCTTGGCATGGACCTTGAGGACATCGATACGTCCCTGCAGGTCCGGCTTCTCAACAGTGACTCTGCGGTCAAACCTTCCCGGACGCAGCAGCGCCGGATCCAGGACTTCCGGACGGTTTGTCGCAGCCAGGATCAGGAGACCCTTGGAGGTATCGAATCCGTCCATCTCGGACAGCAGCTGGTTCAGTGTCTGCTCACGCTCGTCATTGCCGCCGTATCCGCCGGCATTTCTGCTCTTGCCGATCGCGTCGATCTCATCAATGAAGATGATGCACGGAGCGTTCTTCTTGGCTTCGTCGAACAGGTCTCTCACGCGGCTTGCGCCGACGCCGACAAACATCTCTACGAAATCAGAACCTGTAAGGGAGAAGAACGGTACATGGGCTTCGCCTGCGACCGCCTTCGCAAGAAGGGTCTTGCCGGTTCCGGGAGGTCCGACGAGAAGGCAGCCCTTCGGAAGTTTGGCTCCGATATCTGCGTATTTCTCCGGATGCTCCAGGAACTCTACCGTTTCCTGGAGGGATTCCTTTGCCTCATCCTGTCCCGCGACATCCTTGAACGTCACTCCGGTCTCGGACTGCATGTACATCTTCGCGCGGCTCTTGCCAACGCCCATCATGCCTCCGGATCCCGACATCCTCCGCAAAACTACGCCCATCAGGATCCAGATCAGGATCAGCGGGGCGAAACTCAGCACCACGTTCAGGATAAGACTCGTTGTGTTATCCGGGATCTTTTCCTTGAATTCGACATTGGCCGAGTCGAGACGCTCCACCAGGTTCGGGTCGTTGATCCTTCCGGTGTAGTAGGTCATCTCCACGCCCTGGGCTGCGAGTCCCTGCTTCTTCGTAACGATCGTCAGCTTGTCTGTGTCGACTGTAACTGAATCGATCAGATTCTGATCCAGAAGGTCAAGGAACTGGTCGTAGGTGATCTCCATCGATGTGGAGTCATTCATTGCCCGATTGACAATACTCATCAGGACCAATGTGACCAGCGTCACGATCATGAAGATCAATACGGTCGAGTGATTCCGGTTCTGATTGGGATTCCCCTTCTGGTCATTCCGGTTGTTATCATTCATAGTTTGCTGCCTGTTCTTTCTAAACTTAATATAGAATTATTAAGATAAACCATCAGATAAACGGATAGATATATGAATCCGTCCTGTCATCTGGAATTCTTCAGTTCAAGATACCTGCGGATCAGTGTGACGCATCCGTCGATCCCGAGTGCGCCGGTATCGACCGTCAGGTTGTACGAAGATGCATGGCCCCACTTCTTCTCCGTCTGGAAATTGTAGAAGGATGCCCTCTTCTTGTCCGCCTTTGTGATCATATCCAGAGCTTTCTCCTTGCTGATATGCTCATATTCCATGATCCTCTTCGCGCGGAACTCATCATCCGCATGGATAAATACGCTGGTCAGGCGCGGGTTGTCCCGGAGGATATAGTCGGCGGCTCTTCCGACGATCACGCAGCCGCCCTTCTGGCCGATCTTCATGATGGTGTCGTACTGTGCCTGATGGACCTGCTGCTGCAGTGTGCTTCCTACATAATTCATGGATGGATAGATATCCATCATGATTGAATAGAGCAGGCTGCCGGTCGGCTTCTCGTCATAGTCCTCGAGGACCTGCTCACAGATATTGCTCTCCTGCGCTACCATTTTCAGTAATTCTTTGTCGTAGAGCGTAAGCCCCAGTTCCGCCGCGAGTCTTCTTCCGACTTCATGTCCGCCGCTTCCGAACTGTCTTCCGATCGTAATGATATCTCTTCCTGCCATCTCTCCACCTCCGAATCTCAGAATTGATAGACCCATTTATATTTTACCAATTCCCGGCGGCCATGTCCATGTCCGCCGATCCGGTCATATGCAGCAGCACGCTCCCGGTCCGCATACACCGCAGAGCAGATTCGCAAGACACAGTCTGGTGCACATATCCGAGTCGGTCTCCATCGGGGCTCCGTAATAGTTGCCCATTCCCTGGTACCAGCTGCCGCCGCCTTCAAGCTGGCTGAGATACTGCCGGTACATCATATTGTCGGGCTCCATCTGCGCCGCTGTCTGGGCCATCTGACGGGCCATCACGTTATTGCCGGACCCGGCGTTGGCGACTGCGCTCAGATAGTACCAGCGGGCGTCACGGTCCTTTATACTGTTCAGAACATTTAACGCCTCTGCGAAATGCCGGCTGTTTATGTAATTGGCCGCAGCCTGCATATGGATATCGCTCTCACTCTGCGCCTGCTGCCGGCCCTGTCCGTAGGAACCGGAGCCTCCGAAGCCGAACGGCCCGAATCCATCGTAGAACCCGCCGTACGAACCCTGTCCGTAGCTGCCGGAACTGTAGCCAGAACCGTAGCTGCTGCCCGGCCCGTACCCGGTCTTCCCGTTCTGGAGGACGTCATATGCCTCCTGGACTTCCTTGAACTTTTCCTCAGCCTGCGCCTTATTCGGATTATTGATGTTCGCGTCAGGATGATACTTCCGGCTCAGTGTCCTGTATGCCTTCTTGATCTCATCATCTGACGCATTCCTGGGAACCCCAAGGACATCATACGGATCTCTCATCTGCCTTCCCCTGTACTATCTGTTCGCTTAACGATAAATTCAAGTACGCCATCGGCGTACTTGCGCCCGGCCGCGCGGCCGCTTTAGCGGCTTTCCACTGCGCGGTTGTGGCATCCGCCGGAGTTGCTGGTCGCCAGCGGCGACCGTTCAGCAACGACCGAGCCGGAGGCGAGACCCACACCTCACTGGGGTATCACCCCAGTGAGGGCCTGTCGCAGAACGCCGGTGTCTTCTTCCCTCTTTCTTCCCCGCTGCGGATCTGGTGGAATCTCACCCAGATCCCGGAATACAGAATGTTGCGCAGAAGCTCCACATCCTTCACAATGGGGAGCCGCTCAAATCTTCTGCAGCAGCAGGCCGCCGTATCCAGCAGGATCTCTTTCACATATTCTTCAAACGACTCCGGGATTGCCCGCTCCAGCTCCAGAAGCACATTGTAATTCCCGCTCTTCCGGTCTTCTTCCAGATCATCGTAAGCGTCGATCAGGTAAATGAACTTCCCCAGGTAGAATCCGGTGCCTCTCAGGTCTTCTGCCCAGCGGTCGTTTTCGACCACGCACAGTTCCCCGAGGAACCGTCCGGTATAGCCGGCTGTCTTGTCGATCCTCTCCAGGATCCGGGAGACCGTCTCACTGTCGGCCGCTCCCGCACTGTCCGGATCGTGCCCGCACTTCGCCTGCCGTTTTTCTTCTCGATACAGAGCCTTGATATTCTCTCTGACAGCCTTCTCCTGGCGGGGATACATCTCACGGATCTTCAGGTAGTCCCTGCGCAGAAGCATCGCCATCAGCTTCGCGCTCTGTTTGTGTTCATCTCTCCAGTCATCAGCCGCCTTGAGCCAGGCGAGCAGCACATTCATGTCTGCCGCGTACTCTGTGAACCGGCTGGAAGTCTCTCTGTGCACGATCGCAGGATGCACGATGCATCTGCTCAGCTTCTCTGTCTCCTTCGGCTCGTAGGTTCCCGTCAGGAGGATCAGAAGAAACGTACAGTCGTAGGACAGCAGCAGCTGGCCTTTTCTTCCGTATCTTCTGTGAAGCTCAGCACACAGACCGCAGTAATAACTGCGGTACAGCTCCAGCTCTTTCACTTTCAGTTCCGGCCGATTGACCGTTACATACCCAAACATGGCTCAGCTCCTCTTGCGGAACTTCGTTCTGCATTTCGGACAGGTGATCTCGATCATCCCCTTGCCTCTGGGGATCCGGATCTTCTGCCCGCACTTCGGACAGCGGTAGATATGATTCTCCTTCAGATCTTCGGCACGATTCTTCTTCCCTCTGAAGAAATCCAGCACTCTGCCCTTGAGCTGCAGGAACTTCTGGTTCTCCGCGTACCGCGCGGGAACATTGCGCGAAAACATGCGGAAATAATTATACCCCAGAATCAGAAGCACGGCTACCGCGCTTCCCGGCAGCCTGAACAGCAGATTCGCGATCAGCAGGACAAGTGCCACGATCAGGAGGAATCTGGACAGGTCATCCTGCCCGTATCGTCCGTACATAAATCTGTTAAAACGGTCTCTCCAGTTCATTTTTGACTCACCTCTGACAGTATTGATAAAAATCAACGGGCTCTATATTAAGCCCAGGATAACATGATCCTAGAATATAGAGTTTGGACCGCTCCCGCAAGAGATGCGCTTCATAATTCACTAAACTTTCACCATCGACGGATTCTCACAGCATCGGGAACTTCACTTCGGCTCTGAACATAGTCCCTTCTGTGGTCACGGCAAATGTCCCGCCCATCAGTTCTGTAAGGCTTCCGGCGATCGAAAGGCCCAGACCGCTGCCTTCCGAATTGCGGCTGCTGTCACCGCGCACAAAGCGCTCTTCCAGCTCCTCACCGCTCTTGAGAAGCTCCTCGGAGGATTCATTTTCAAATAAAACAGACGCTGTCTCATCTTCGCCGGACAGGGTAATGCGGACGGAAGAATCTTCCTTCGCATACTTGACGATATTGCTCAGCAGATTGTCAAGTACTCTCCACAGCTGTGATCCGTCTGCCCGGATCATCAGTTTCTGTCCCGGAATCTTCTCACTGAACTCAACCTTCAGACTCAATTCTTCAAATCTGTCCTCAAACTCTCCGGCTGCCATCTGCACCATGGATCTGAGATCCAGCTCTGTCATATCAAGTTCCACATTGCCGGAATTAATGCGGCTGGCTTCGATCAGGTCGGCGATCAGGGTCTTGAGCCTCTGGGACTTGCGGTCCAGTATATCGATGTACTCCTCAGCCTTCTCATTCTGCAGATCTTCTCTCTTTAACAGATCAACATAATTAATAATAGAAGTAAGAGGTGTCTTGAGGTCATGGGAGACGTTCGTGATCAGTTCTGCCTTCAGGCGCTCGCTCCGGACGATGGAATCCACCGCCTCCTGCAGGCCGTCGCCCATCTCATTGACCGCTTCCGCCATCTCAAGGCTGTCGCCTGTCAGCGGCGTGGTATCGATCCTGTAATCCAGTTTTCCTTCTGACAGTTCCCGCAGGCCTGCCCTGACACTCACCTTGCCCAGCTGATCCGCCATCAGGTACAGCAGCATCGCCAGGTCCAGAACGATTACGATCACTACGCCGACCGTTCCGAAGAACCGCAGGAAGAGGAAATTCGCCAGCATGAATACTGCGAATATAATCAGTGTCCTGGCGGACGTGACTCTTGCTTCCAGGACCTGGGCACTGACCCTGACAACTGTGCTCAGGACACTGTTGGGCCATACCGTCTTCCATTTTATCCGCCTGACAAGGCTCAGTAGAGACATGAGAGCAAGCCAGTACAGAATGACCCAGAACGCAGCGCGGCCTGCCATGAAAAAGCGCGCTGAAATCCTGAAGCGCAGGACACTTCTGAACAGGTAGAACCAGAGCAGCATGGTGATCACGCAGATTCCCGCTGCGATCTCGGTCGGGATCAGGTCAAATCCTTTCAGGCCGATAAGCTCAGACCGGTTCTTTCTTCCCGTCGTAAGGATACTCCCTGCAAGACACAAAAGAAGCAGAGCAGCTGCCAGGATCGTGATGATCAGTGCTGCAATGACCACCGGTTCTCTTCTCTGGTAATCCAGATAGTCCTCCCGCAGTACATCGCCAACGGGATAGCTGCGGTCGACCGCGATCACTACCCTCTCGTTGGCCCCGAGGAATACGGTATCGATAAACCAGGAAGCCGCGCGGGCGTTCAATGTGTTTTCCGAATTGGCCACCATGATGTTCAGGGTACGGACACCGTCAAAGAGCATGGTGAGCTCCGGGTCTTCCTCGATAGCAACCCTTGCAGTGGCAACACTGTTCACTCCAAGGTTCGTATAGGACTTCTTGGTCTGCGTGTTCTCTATGTAGAAACTGATATTGCTGGGAGCCTTCAGATTGGAGGAACCCTCCGGGTTTTCATTTTCCTCAACATAGGAACGATAGCGGACATGAATATCCTCACAGACCCGGATCAGCATCCTGTAGTATTCCAGAAGCATCTCGTATGGCGTGGACGATGCTCTGGCAGTGGCAGCCAGGGTATTCCCGGATAACGGGAGGACCGATTCGCAGTCCGCTGCCGCCTCCGCCAGGCGGTCCCACGAATCCCCCGCCGGCACGTTCTCTGCCTGTGAGTCTGCTACCGATTCGACAGCAGTCTTGAGCGATTTCAGTTCCGGGTAGTAATTGATCAGGTCGCTGAGCCGGTAAGTCAGGTTCTCATTCTGGTTCGCCTCATCGCTGACCCCCAGGACATATTGACGGATGTCGATCTCTTTGTTGAGGTCGGTCTCTCCGCCGGTCTGGAACAGCTCGATATTCCGGCTGCAGTCAGCCTTGTCCCGGATCGTTTCCTCCGCGTCCTGCAGAAATACGGCCGTCTCCTCGAAGGAGCGGCCGAGCTGTGATATGTCAAATGTGCCGTCCAGCCGGAACTCTATTGTCAGAAGGCTCAGTACGATCACTGCAACGCAGATGCACTGTATGACCATAAAGATATTCTTCCCGGCCGGAGTGTAATACTTATCTTTCATCTTTGTATCAGAACCGCCAGTCCGGATCAGTCTGTCTCTTCAGATGTGATCCCTTCAGGCGGCAGATCCTCCACTTTGTAGCCGATCCCCCACATGACCTTCAGGTACTTCGGGTTCTTCGGGTCGATCTCGATCTTTTCACGGATGTGGCGGATGTGGACCGTTACCGTGTTATCCGCGCAGAATGCCTCCTCGTTCCAGATCTTCTCGTAGATCTGGTCGATGGAGAAAACCTTCCCCTTGTTCTGCAGGAGCAGAAGCAGGATATTGTATTCGATGCGAGTCAGCCTGACGCTCTCACCGTTCACCGACACTTCCTTCTTGTCATCGTCGATGACCAGGCCGCCGCTGCAGAAGACATTGGACTGCTTCTCCGGCTCAGTGATGGTTCCCAGGGACGTGTATCTGCGCAGCTGGCTGTTTACACGCGCCACCAGTTCCAGCGGGCTGAAAGGCTTGGTAATGTAATCATCCGCGCCGTAATTGAGTCCCATGATCTTATCTGTATCCTGGCTCTTGGCAGACAGGATAATGATCGGGATGCCGGACTGCATGGTCTTGCGGATCTTCAGCACGGCTGTCATCCCGTCCATGCCGGGCATCATAAGGTCAATGATCAGCAGGTGAACCTTCTCCTTGTTCAGGATATCGATTGCCTCATTGCCGTTGTACGCCTTCAGGACAGTATAACCTTCCTGGGTCAGGTAGATCTCTATCGCATCAGTTATCTCTTTTTCGTCATCGCAGACAAGAATGGTATAGTTTTCTGCCATATCTGGTTTCTCCCTCTGGTTTCTCCTGTAAATGAATTCTTTAAAATAATCGCCGAAGCGCTTATGCCTTTCTGAAGTATATCAGTATCAGAAGCGGATTCTGCCTTAGAATAAACTAATTATTTATTAATTTGGCCAGATTAATTTGGCCAGATTAACGCCCGCCGATACATATTCTAACATAAGAATGTGATTTATGCCGTGTTTGTTGCGCAATCTCAGGCTCTGGGTTAAAATGTGTAACTATAATCAAATACAGTTGCCAGGCGCTGTTCTCACAAGAATGTACGCCGGCAGCGGGTTAAGGAGTGTACATGATAAATAAAGAGAAGACTGAGAGGAAGCGGATGTCCGGTATCCTGGTCCATCCGACTTCATTTCCCTCCCCCCACGGTATCGGGGATCTGGGAAAAGGAGCGTATGATTTTATCGATTATCTGGAGGAGACCGGACAGCATCTGTGGCAGGTCCTGCCTCTGGGACCGACTGGTTTCGGGGATTCGCCCTATCAGAGTCTGTCAGCGTTCGCAGGTCAGATCTACATCATAAGTCCCGAGCTGCTGATCAAAGACGGTCTCCTGGAGAATCATGATCTGGAGGGGGAAGGTGCGTGGGATCCGAAGAAGGTCGATTACGGCACAGCGATCCAGTATAAAGTCCGCATCCTGAAGAAGGCATATGAGCATTTCCTGGAGAAGAGATCTTCCGGCGCTTTTGCAGCACAGGCGGCCGAAGAGGCGAAACGCGCTGCTGCAGAAGCACAGAAGGCAGCCGGGAATGCCGACTGTGTACAGGACGCTGTTTCCTCTGACGCATGTCCGTCCGCAGCAGTGAAGAAAACAGATAAAATCATCCCGCTGGACATTCAGTTTGAAGAATTCTGCGGCAAACAGGCTTACTGGCTGAACGATTACGCACTTTTCTGTGCTGTCAAGGATGATTTCCAGGGCCGCTGCTGGCTTGACTGGGATGACGATATCAGAGACGGCGAAGCTTCAGCCAGGGCGGCATATTCGGTAAAGCTTGCCAGAGAGATCGGATTTTTCAAGTTTACGCAGTTCCTGTTCCAGAAACAGTGGGACAGGCTCAGGGAGTATGCGGCACAGAAAGAGGTCATCATTATCGGTGATATCCCGATCTTTATGGCCATCGACTGCTGTGATGTCTGGAGCCGGAAGGAGCTGTTCAAGCTGGATTCCAAAGGCTATCCGACAGAAGTCGCAGGTGTTCCGCCCGATTATTTCTCAGCGACCGGCCAGCTGTGGGGGAACCCGCTGTACGACTGGGCAGAGCATGAGAAGAGCGGCTACGAGTGGTGGATCAGCAGAGTGAAGCGCCAGCTGGAGCTGGTGGATTACGTCAGGGTCGATCATTTCCGCGGTTTCGAATCTTACTGGTCGGTGCCCGCAGACAGCGAGAACGCGATCAACGGCGAATGGCTGGAAGGTCCCGGCGCGAAGCTGTTTAAGGCAATGCAGAAAGAGATCGGCGAAGATCTCCCGATCATCGCAGAGGATCTGGGGATCATCACGGAAGAAGTGGAAGCGCTCAGGGATGAGTTCCATTTCCCGGGTATGAAAGTCCTTCAGTTTGGCTACGGCGATATGACGGATGTCAAATATATCCCGCAGTTCTACGACACGACGAACTGTGTCTGCTACACCGGTACGCATGACAATGAGACGACCCTTGGCTGGTATCTCCATCAGAGTGAGGAAGTCAAGGACCGCATCCGCCGTACGGGCAACTGCGACGGAAGCGGAGTGTCCCTGGATTTCATCCGCTTCGCGCTGGGTTCCATCGCCAAATACGCGATCTTCCCGATCCAGGACCTGCTACAGCTGGACAATGAAGCCCGCATGAATACGCCGGGCGTCGCGGCGGCAAACTGGGCGTTCCGTTATGAGCAGTGGCAGCTGGATGAGGCGTGGAGAAAAGACTGGCTGAAGATCTACACGAAAGTATTCGGAAGATAAACCTGCATACGGCAGGATTCCTTTCGCGATAACAGGAATCCGGACGCTGCATACATATGGAGGAGAGACATGATACGAACAATCCTTGCAGTCATCCTCGTTGCTATCTTCCTGATCCTCTCTCTCCCGATCCTGGGAGTTGAATGGCTGATCAGGAAGAAATGGCCGCATTTCGGGGAGAAGAGCGGGTTCAGAATCGTCCAGGCAGGTTTCTGGATCGCGAAGCTTCCCATGGGTATAAAGCTGGATGTGATCGGAAGGGAAAATATCCCGGATGACCGTCCGGTCCTGTTCATCGGCAACCACCGCAGCTATCTGGATGTGATCCTGGTATATCCTCTTCTGCCCCACCTTACCGGCTTTGTGGCGAAGAGTGATTTTCTCAAGTTCCCCATCCTGCCGATCTGGATGAAGCGGCTTCGCTGTGAATTCCTCATCAAAGATGACATGAAGCAGAATCTCACATCGATCCTGAATGCCATTTCCCACGTGAAGGATGGCGTGTCCATGTTCATCTATCCGGAGGGGCAGAGAGCTACCGGCCCTGATGAGACTGAGCTGATGGAATTTCACGAGGGCTCATTTAAGATCGCAACCAAGACCGGTTGTGCCATCATTCCGGTCGCCACCGTCGGAACCAGGGAACGTTTTGAGACACAGTTTCCGAAACTTCGCAGCGGACATGTGATCATAGAATTCGGAAAACCCATTGAAGTCGGGGAGATGTCCCGGGAAGAGATGAAGGGGATCGGCGCCAAAGTACGTAAAGTTGTGGAGGAAATGGTCCGGACCAATCACGAAAAACTGTGATTTTTTTCACAAAGCATCAAAAAAGGACTGTACACCATCGTGTACAGTCCTTTTCTGTCATTGCCATTAATAATTATTCTGCTTCGTAATCTTCTGTCGGAATGGCTTTTTCGTATTCGTTGAGGATCATCTCCTGCAGCTGCTGTCTGGTGTCCGAATTGATCGGATGCGCTATGTCGCGATATTCACCGTCAGCAGTCTTCCGGCTCGGCATTGCTATGAACAGACCTTTTTCTCCCTCGATCACTTTGATGTCATGTACGACAAATTCGTTATCGAATGTGACCGAGACAATCGCTTTCATCTTTCCATCTTTCGCAATCTTCCTTACCCTTACATCTGTAATCGTCATTCCAATATCACCCATCAGACTTTCTAAATAACTCAAAAACTGTTATAAAACATAACGTTCATCTGATTCGATGACTATCTTGATACCATCCTCCCCGTTGTAGTATGTGTTTGCCCTGATGGTATCGCGGCTTTCCACGATGCAGTTCTCCAAATGAACATTGTCACCAAGATACACGTCGTTTAACACGATGGAATTCTTGATCACACAGTTTTCACCTACAAAAACATTCTTGAATATGATGGAATTCTCCACATATCCATTGATGATCGATCCTGCAGAAACAAGACTGTTGCGGACCTCACTTCCCGGATTATACTTTGCCGGCGGCAGGTCGTCAACCTTGGAATGGATCTCCGGATACTGACGGAAGAAATAGTCTCTGACATCCGGTTTCAGGAAATCCATATTCGTTCTGTAGTATGCCTCTACAGACGCGATGTTGCTCCAGTAACTGCTGATCTTGTAACCATAGATACGTTTGACACTCTTATAACGGATCAGAACATCGCGGACAAAATCGAACCGTCCTTCTACCGCGCTCTTCTCGATCAGTTCTATGAGCTGGCGTCTTCGGACCACGTAGATTCCGCAGGATATCGTATTGGCATCCGAAGCCATCGGCTTCTCTTCAAACTGTTCGATCCTGCAATCCTCGTTCATTTTCAGAACGCCGAATCTTGTGACATCCTCTTCTGCCGGCAGTTCCTTACACACGACGGTGATATCGGCCTTCTTGGAAATGTGATACTCAAGGACCTTGTTGAAGTCCAGCTTGTATACTCCGTCCCCGGCAGCGATGACCACATACGGTTCATGGCAGTTCTTGAGGAAATCGAGGTTCTGGTAGAGCGCATCCGCCGTTCCTCTGTACCAGAAGTTGTTATCGACTGTGACTGTCGGCGAGAACACATACAATCCGCCCTGTTTACGTCCGAAATCCCACCATTTGGAGGATGACAGATGTTCATTTAACGATCTTGAATTGTACTGTGTCAGGACTGCAACCTTCTGGATACGCGAGTTTGACATCGAACTGAGTGCGAAATCAATGCTGCGGAATGATCCCGCTATCGGCATTGCCGCAATCGCTCTCTTGTTGGATAGTTCCTTCATGCGGTAGCTGTTGCCACCGGCTAAGATCATACCGACTGCTCTCATGATATAACACCTGCCTTATCCAGAATCACGCCGCTGGCGAGTGCGCCGTCCGGATAATCCTCCGGTACGGTATTGCCGGTTACTGCAGTGTTCCTTCCGACCTTGACCGAGTCCGGAATGACCGTGTTCTCGCCGACTACTGCGAGTCCGAACGCGTAGATTGAAGGCCTGACTTTATTGGGCACCTCTTCGCCGCATCCGATCACACTCTTCCGGCCGATCACGGAACCTTCCGCAATGATTGCCTTGTCAAGTATTGCTCCTGCCTTGACTACACAGTTCTGCATGATAATGGAATCGCGGACTACTGCTCCTTTCTCTATCGTCACGCCGCTCCCTATGATCGAATTGGTAATCTCTCCATAGATCTCTGTTCCGTCTCCGATCAGACTCCGGTAAACCTTTGCGTCCGCAGATATGTACTGCGGCGGGATGATATCATTCTTCGTGTAGATCTTCCAGAACTCTTCGTAAAGATTGAACTCGGGAATGATATCGATCAGCTCCATATTGGCTTCCCAATAGGAGCCCAGGGTACCTACATCCTTCCAGTAGCCGTTGAATTCATAAGCCACCAGACTCTTTCCGCGCTCCCAGAGATACGGGATCACGTGCTTGCCGAAATCGCAGCCTTCCTGTTCACGGAGTGTGACGAGGGCGTCCCGAAGAACCGGCCAGCTGAATATGTAGATGCCCATTGAAGCAAGATTGCTCTTGGGATGTTCCGGTTTCTCCTGGAATTCTCGAATCTTTCCATCACTGTCTGCAACTACGATTCCAAACCGGCTTGCCTCTTCCTGCGGAACAGGCATAACGGCGATCGACACATCCGCATTATGTGACTTATGGAAGTCAAGCATGACTTCATAGTCCATCTTATAGATGTGGTCTCCCGACAGAATCAGTACATAGTCCGGGTTGAAACTCTCCATATATGCAAGATTCTGGTAAATGGCATTAGCTGTTCCGGTATACCATTCCGTTTTTCCTACCTGCTCGTAGGGAGGAAGAACAGTAACGCCGCCGACATTCCGGTCAAGATCCCACGGGATTCCGATCCCGATATGGGTATTCAGACGCAGCGGCTGGTACTGAGTCAGCACACCCACGGTGTCTACGCCGGAATTGATACAGTTGCTGAGCGGAAAATCAATGATCCGGTACTTCCCGCCGAAAGCAACCGCAGGTTTTGCAACCTTCGCTGTCAGAACGCCCAGTCGTGAGCCCTGTCCGCCTGCCAGCAGCATTGCAATCATCTCTTTTTTTACCACGTTATCACCCCTCAACAAGTTGCTTAGAGATACTATCATCCCAAGTATAGCACAGGTCCCTGTTTTTGTGAACAAATAATACAAATTGGACCTGTCAGAAGGCTCATATTTTTGTCATGATTCATTTTTCCGGGGTGCGGAGTGTCATTTTTGTCTGCCTTTTTTCGTGATTTTGCACAATTTGTATTGTTTTTGCTTATGCGTAATACACATACCCCTGATTCCCTTTTTACTTGAAACAATGTATCTCTCAAGTATATACTAAGGAGACAGATAACCGCGGCAGACTGGCTGTGCCTGCCTGCCGCGGCAGTGCTCAGAGAATTACAGACAAGGGAGTTTGATTAAGGGAGCTAAATTATGTATCAGATAGATTTCAGCAAACCAGTTCATATATATTTCTGCGGAATCGGCGGCATCAGCATGAGCGGCCTGGCGTCGGTATTATTAAAGGAAGGTTTTACAGTCAGCGGCTCTGACTCAAAGCAGTCTTCTCTGACAGATCTGCTCTCGCAGCAGGGCGCGAGGATTTCATTTCCCCAGAAAGCGGAGAACATTCCTTCAGACACAGACGTCATGGTGTATACCGCGGCAATTCATCCTGACAACCCGGAATACGCAAGGGCGGTTGAGATGGGCATCCCCATGCTGACGCGGGCGCAGCTGCTCGGACAGATCATGTCGAATTACAGCAATTCCGCTGCCGTCGCCGGGACTCACGGCAAGACCACGACCACGTCCATGCTGTCCTGCATCCTGCTGGAGGCCGACCTTGATCCGACTATATCCGTGGGCGGCATCCTGAAGGAGATCGGCGGCAATATCCGTGTGGGAAGCTCTGAGAATTTTGTCGCGGAAGCCTGTGAATATACCAACAGTTTCCTGAGTCTTAAGCCGAAGATCGGCATGATCCTCAATATCGATGCGGACCATCTGGACTTTTTCAAGGATCTGGAAGATATCCGGCATTCTTTCCACCGCTTCGCGCGGAATATCCGCAGCGACGGGTATCTGATCGTCAATGCCCGCATCCCGCGTCTGTCAGAGATCACTGACGGGATCGGGGCATCAGTGATCACCTACGGGACAACGGATTCTGACTACTACCCTGTCGATATCTCCTATGACCAGTTTGGCATCGGTTCTTTCCGCCTGATCCGCAGGGGCCGGGATATGGGCCGCTTTACACTCAACGTTCCCGGCGAGCACAACATTTTTAACGCTGTCTGCGCCATCGCCGCGGCCGACCTGATGGGCGCGTCCATGGACGAATGCCGCAGAGGCCTTCTGGAATTCCACGGGGCTGACCGCAGATTCCAGATCAAGGGTAAGCTTAGATGCGGAGCCGCTGTGATCGACGACTACGCCCATCATCCGACAGAGATCCGGGCGACACTGGAAGCCGCGAAGAATTATCCGCACAACAGGATCTGGTGCGTCTTCCAGCCCCACACCTACACCAGGACCAAGGCACTGATGAACGGATTTGCAGAGTCTCTCTCCCTTGCAGATGGAGTCGTCCTCGCGCCGATCTATGCGGCAAGAGAGACCGACACCCTGGGAATCAGCTCCGATACACTGCGCCAGAGCATCGCACATTTCGGCACAGACGCCTACTACCTGCCCTCCTTCGGGCAGATCGAAGACTTCCTTCGCAGACACGTCGTCAAAGATGACCTGGTGATCACCATGGGCGCAGGCGACATCGTAAAAGTCGGAGAAGATCTCCTCTCCGCAGAAAGCGGCGAGTGAACAAGTAGTGAACAAGTGCCTGTCACTTGTTCAGTCACTTGTTCAATGTCACTTGTTCGCTGTCACTTATTCTTATCCACAAGTTATAAACCCCCGGCTCCTGCGCATTTCATACTGTGAAGGTGCCGGGGTTTTCATTCCGCCGGGATAGCCATACGGCGGCAGGATTTTACGCGAGTTTGTGCGGGTTCGCGAGGGTTTGCACGAGTGACAGGCACTTGTTCAGGTGCGAGTGACAGGCACTTGTTCATTGTGGATTTCTTTGTAGATAAGTCGTGGACAGAATCCCTTATAAGGGGGTGCCTGATGTGTTATACTTTTCAGCGTCAGGCAGCGGTACCGGACCGAGGACTGCTGTCACGGCTTAGGGGGCCGTTCGGAGTATAGATTCATGATATGAGGGGGAATCTATGAGTAGGAAGGGCGGTGTTTTCATGCGGGTTCATTTGCCGGGTAACGGCGGCATGACCATGGTTGAGAACACATTTATCGATCGGTTCATGCCCGCTGCAAGCGGGGATTTTGTGAAAATATATCTGTATCTGCTGCGCTGTGTCCAGGAGGGGCATACGGATGTTACGATCTCTCAGATCGCGGATGCGCTGAATTATACGGAAGCGGATGTGAAGCGCGCGCTGGGATACTGGAAGCGGATGCGGATGCTTGATTTTGATGATGACAGTGATTCCGGAGACAGGATGTCTGCGGGTCCTGTTGTGGTGTCTTCAGATTCAGTGGCTTCTGCTCCTGCTGATACGGCGTCTTCAGGCGCAGGATCTTCGGATTCGGTGTCTTCAGGCAGCAAGATCATGGAGTTCAGGCCGGCGCAGCCACAGAAGTCTCCTTCCAGGGATGAGATCAGCTCTGTATTCTTTGTCGCGGAGACTTACCTTGGGCGTCTGCTGACTACGACCGAGCAGCGCACGCTGCTTTATTTCATGACGGATCTGGGGATGGACGCTGATCTGATCGATTTCCTTCTGGAGTACTGTGTGTCCAAAAACCATACCAGTTTCCATTATATCCAGAAGGTTGCCCAGAACTGGTACCAGGAAGGTATCCGTACCGTGGAGCAGGCAAGGAGCGAAGGGTCTCTTTTCAAAAATGAATACTTTGAGATTTTCCGCTCGCTGGGGATACAGGGCCGTATGCCTACTCCGGCGGAGACTGAATATATGGACCGCTGGCTCAATGAGTATGCTTTCACGACAGACCTGATCTGCAAGGCCTGCGAACGTACGATCCTGCAGATCGGCAAAGCCCAGTTCTCCTATACCGATTCCATTCTCCGGAGCTGGCATGAGAACAATGTCCGTTCTCTTCCGGATGTGGAGAAGCTGGACCGGCTTCACGCTCAGACGGCAAGCCAGGTGCAGGGCAGGCAGACTGCCGCCCGCACTGCGTCGGCAGGAAGGTTTGTTAATTTCGAGCCTTCGGGAAATAACTGGGACGATCTTGCCATGCAGGTCATGCAGGCTCAGGACGCAGATCCGATGCGGAAGTCACAGGAGTCATAACGCATGGGACTTACTAAATCACAATACGACGCGGTCATGCGCGTCTATGATAAGAGACGTATCAGCAACCACCATATCGAGGAGGAGCACCGCCGGATCGCCTATGAGGCAGTCCCGGAGCTGCAGGAACTCGACAGGGCGGTTGCTAATTCTGCTGCAAAACGGGTGAGACAGCTTCTCTCCCCGATGGATGCACACGCGGCAGGCGGCGCAGCAGTTCCTTTCCGCGATCTTCTCAGGAAGATGGCAGGAGGTATGGACCCGGCAGAAAAACGCAGGAAGCTCCTGCGGGAGCATTCATTTCCGGAAGACTATCTGGACCCGGTTTATACCTGCAGCCTGTGTCATGACACCGGCCTGGTCGGCCAGAAGCGCTGCAGCTGCTTCGACAGGGAAGTCATCTCCCTGTTCTATACGCAGTCCAATCTTGCCGGCGTTCTGGAAAATGAGAATTTCCAGACGCTTGACATGAGTTTTTATCCCGAAGACCTGAAGCATCCGAAGACAGGCAAGAGTTCCAGGCAGATCATGGAAGCTGCCGTCGCGTCCTGCAGACAGTTCGCCGACAACTACAAGTCCGGAAAACAGAGTGACTGTCTGCTTCTGACAGGCCGTCCGGGCGTCGGGAAAACGTTCCTGACACACTGCATCGCAAAAGAACTCATTGACAACGGTCATTCTGTCATCTACTATTCAGCCGGGGAACTGTTTGACAAACTTGCAAGGTCAAGGTTCGCGAAAGCGCAGGACGGCGAGGAAGATATAACGGACGATGAATACCTGTCCGGCTGCGATCTTCTGATCATTGACGACCTGGGTACGGAAATGGTGAACTCCTTTGTGGGGTCCGCGCTCTTCCAGCTTCTCAACAGCAGGATCTCCCGCGGCCTCGGCATGGTCATTTCCACCAACCTGTCCGTCCAGGAACTGTCAAGGACTTATTCGGAGAGAATCTCCTCACGCATCCTTGAGAGTTTCACACTGGTCGAGGCATTCGGCAGCGATATCCGCGTGCAGAAAAGGCTCAGACAATAAGCAAAGATTCAGACATACAGACAGCACTACATTCTCAGGAGGATCCACAATATGCAGGCTGGCTCCAGAAGCTCCAGAAAAAAGTTCTCAGGCAAAAAGATTTCCAGCACCAAAGCGGCCGCCAACAAGAACCTGGATGAGATGCCCATCGGTGATCTTGGTATCATCGCTCTTCCGTCAAGTGAGGAGATGGGGGAAAAAATCAACAATTACATCGTTCAGTGGCGTGCGGAGCGCGAGCATAAGCGCCCTGCCCATGCGCAGATGCACGGATATGTCCGGGACAATTACCTGATCCGTACGGAGACCCCGAGGTTCGGCAGCGGTGAAGGCAAGGCCACCATCTTTGATTCGATCAGGGGTGATGACATCTTCCTTCTGGTGGATGTGTGTAATTACAGCATCACATATACCCTGAGAGGAAAAGTCAACCACATGTCCCCGGACGATCATTTCATCGACCTCGAGAGAGTGATCGCCGCAGTCGGCGGAAAGGCACGGCGCATCAATGTCATCATGCCTTACCTGTATGAGAGCCGGCAGGACCGCCGGACCATGCGTGAATCCCTTGACTGTGCGCAGGCTCTGAAGGATCTGGTACGGATGGGAGTCGAGAACATTATCACGTTCGACGCACATGATCCCAGGATCCAGAATGCGATCCCGCTGTCCGGATTCGAGAATTTCCGGCCGATCTACCAGTTCATTAAGGGACTCTACAGAGTCGCTCCTGATTTTGATGTTTCCCCGGAGCATCTGATGATCGTCAGCCCGGACGAAGCGGGTACTACCCGTGCGGTCTACATGGCCAACGTCCTGGGAGTCGATATGGGAATGTTCTATAAGAGACGTGATTACACGCAGCTCGTGAACGGGAAGAATCCCGTCCTTGCGCATGAATTCCTGGGAACTCCCGTGGAAGGCAAGGACGTCATCATCATTGACGATATGATCTCCTCCGGCGATACCGTACTTGAGATCGCCAGAGAACTTAACAAACGAAATGCCGCACGCATATTTATCTGCGCTACTTTCGGTGTCTTCTCCACCGGCCTGGACAAATTCGACGAGGCCTATAAGGAAGGTGTATTCCACTCAATACTGACCACGAACCTGATCTACCAGAGGCCGGAACTTTTCGAGAGAAGTTACTACCACAGCTGTGATATAAGCAAATTCCTGGCACTGATCATCGATACGCTGAACCATGACGGTTCTCTGAGCGATCTTCTGGATCCGGTCGACAGGATCAATACATTCCTGAAAAAAATGGGTGTTGACAGAAAATAAACTGCAGAATCAGTTATGCCCCTCAGAGGGTTCGATCTCTGAGGGGCATTTTCTGTGTCGTCTTAACTTTGCTTCGCAGTGCAGACAGGATCAATGATCAGTGATGGAAGAGGCGGATGCCGGTGAAGACCATGGCCATGCCATACTTGTCGCAGCACTCGATCACGGCGTCATCTCGCACACTTCCGCCCGGCTCTGCCACATATTTCACGCCGCTCTTGTATGCGCGCTCGATATTGTCCGAGAACGGGAAGAATGCGTCAGAACCCAGCGTCACTTCTGTCATGGTGTCAAGCCACTCACGCTTCTCCTGCGCAGTAAAGACTTCCGGCCTGCGGGTAAAGATCTTCTGCCAGGCTCCGTCCGCGAGCACATCCTCATACCATTCACCGATATAGATGTCGATCGCATTGTCGCGGTCCGCCCTGCGGATGTCCTCTCTGAAGGGCAGATCCAGCACCTTCGGGCACTGTCTCAGATACCAGTTGTCCGCCTTGGAGCCGGCAAGCCTTGTGCAGTGCACTCTGGACTGCTGTCCGGCGCCGATTCCGATCGCCTGTCCGTCCTTGACGAAGCAGACTGAATTCGACTGGGTATACTTCAGAGTGATCAGCGAGATCTTAATATCACGGATCGCCTCAGGAGAAAATTCTTTATTCTGCGTGACCACATTCTGAAGGAACGCATCGTCAATGACAAGATTCTGGCGTCCCTGCTCGAAGGTCACTCCATAGACCTGCTTGCGCTCCAGCTGGGCGGGCTGATAGGAAGGATCCATCTGAAGGACAACATAGTTCCCGTTCTTCTTGGAGCGAAGAATCTCAAGAGCCTTCTCGGTATATCCCGGCGCAATGACACCGTCCGACACTTCGCGCTTAATGATGGAGGCTGTATCCTCGTCACATTCATCTGACAGGGAAATGAAATCTCCAAACGAGCTCATTCTGTCTGCTCCTCTTGCCCTGGCGTAGGCACATGCCAGCGGGGAGAGGTCTTCCTTCATGTCATCCACCCAGTAGATCCTGCGCAGAGTCTTCGTCAGCGGAAGTCCGACCGCCGCCCCTGCGGGGGATACATGCTTGAAGGACGTGGCTGCCGGAAGGCCTGTCTCTCTCTTGAGTTCAGATACCAGCTGCCATCCGTTCAGAGCGTCAAGGAAATTAATATAGCCCGGACGTCCGCACAGGACGGTGATCGGAAGATCACTGCCGTCTTCCATAAAAATGCGTGAAGGTTTCTGGTTCGGGTTGCAGCCATATTTTAACTGAAGTTCATTCATTTTACAGAGTCCTTTCGTACTGTATTGCCGGATTACAATTGCGCCGGATTCCCATTACTGGTTCTTGTTGACGATACGGGTGCTGTAAGTACCGTTCTCAATATCGATGAAGCGGACAAACAGCGACACCTTGTTGTCTTCGTTCAGGTTGTTCCAGACCAGGTCAGTGAAGGAATCGATGTCTCCTGTGATGTCGACTCTGGCCGGCTCTCCCTCAAAGCTGGGAAGCGGATTACTGTCACACTGATATGTGTGGATAAAATGACCTTCCCCTGCCTTCGGGTTGTCGTAGGAATAGGTAAATCTCTCACAGCAGGAGGGATCTCCGTCAGCGCTCTTAAGAATGCTCATCCTGTATTCGTACTCACCGTTCCGGGTGTCCAGAAGTGCAGAGATCCTGGGCGTATAGTTCGGAGCGTCCGGCTCGAATTCTCTGCATCTGAGAGATTCGCCGAAGGTCTTGCCTTCCTGCAGGCCCTGCCAGATCGTGTCTGTCTGGTCGCCGTTGGTCACAATCGTATTCGTTCCCAGGACGCGCACCGGAGCGTAGATGATCAGGCTCGGATCCTCCATCTTCGAAGGATCAAACGCCTGTGTGCGGATGCCTTCTCCGTCTTCAACGAATACGCGGTTCCTGCTGTTAACGGACCGTCCCATAATAAAATAAGCGGTCACCGCATATCGTCCGTCTTCTGAGCGTCCGACAACGATGCCGCGTCCCGGATAGGTGCTGGCTGAAAGTTCTTCAGAGAGATGTTTTAAGATCATAGAAAACCCCCGCTATGTTTCTTAACTGCTTTGCAACGTGGCAATCATACATAGCAGGGGATGAAAAGTCAAGAAGAACCGGCTCTTATCTTAGCAAGAACCTCCAGTTCTCTCTTCTGGCATGAGAACAGGATAACCTGACGTCCTGAACTGACAAGGTAGCGAAGCGCACTCTCCAGGCGCTCCTCATCATACATTGCAAATGGCTCATCCAGAAGGACGGGAAGATCTGCATCTCCCGACAACAGCTGGGCTGAGGCAAGACGCAGAGCGAGATAGATCTGATTCATGGTCCCATAGCTGACCTGATCGATCTTCAGCAGATGATCCGGCGTATTGATATTGACCTGCATCCTCTCGTCCAGAGAGATACTGCTGTAGCGGCCTTCCGTCAGACCTGCCAGCAGAGTGGATACATTTTCCAGGAACTGGTCTCCGCTCTCATGGTAGATCCTGCCGGACAGATCCCGGATCCTGGAAGACGCCATATCGATCGCCTGCAGTTCCCTGTCATAGGAAGAAAGGGCAGCCTTCCGGGCGTATAGTTTCTCCAGTTCCTCTCCCAACGCCGCAATCTTCTCTCTGCGGGAGCGGATCTCCCTGTTCAGGATATCGAGCTGTCCGCCTGCCCTCTCTCTTCGAAGCGCATCCGCATGGCCGTTCTGCATCAGCGCCTTTCCCGGCTCCTGTGCACTGACTGCCTCTGCACCGGACTCATCCGCAGGCGCGGTGTCCTGATTCTTCTGCACCATCTGCGCCACTTCGCGGGCTCTGCTGAGTCTGTCTTCTTCCGCCTGCTGACGCAGTGTCTTCTCCAGCAGCATGCGGCGGTTCTTCTCCCGGCGCTCTTCTTCCTTTCTGTCCAGCTGCCTTGCCTTCTCTACAGCGCTCTGCATCCGGCGCTCCCTGCGCATCTGGTCCACCCTTGCATCAGGATCATCCGGATCGTCTCTGAAACCAAGATGCCTGTCCAGGAATTCTCCGCGTTTTGCCCGCTTCAGTGCCATCTCTGTCCGGGTTTTAGGATGAGTGATCCTCCACAGAAGAGACAGTGCGATGGCGATGCAGATCACGCCTCCCGCTCCAAGAAGATAGCGCATCCGCTGGTCTGTTGTGAGAGCTGCGCATGCTATGGAAAGCCCTGCTGCCACAAAAGAGAGCATCACCAGTACCGGCAGCATTAAGCCGCCCGGTTCTTCATCCTCGATGTAATCGTCCTCTTCCTCCTCCCGGCCGCCGGGTATATCATCCTGCGCTCCGTCACTCTCCCGGACAGCCC
The DNA here is from genome assembly GCA_902801515.1 of uncultured Lachnospiraceae bacterium. Classification (GTDB taxonomy): domain Bacteria; phylum Bacillota; class Clostridia; order Lachnospirales; family Lachnospiraceae; genus Porcincola. The sequence continues at coordinate 73,105 of CADCII010000007.1, read as the reverse complement.
TGTTCTCTTTCCGCCCGGCGGCATCTCTGTTCACAGCAGGCTCCGTCGGCGGGGCAGCTTCCTCTTTTTCACCATATTCAATCCGCAGGGAAGCTTCCGCATTAACAGCAGACTCCTTAGTAAGAGAATCCGTCTCCCTCACTGTGGTGTCCATCCTCTGGAAGGCGGACGTCTCCGGGCCGGCAGAAGTTCCTGCGGTGCTTCTCTCAAGGAGCCGCTCCAGGTCCTTGTTCAGGTATTCTGTCTCCTGGGTATTCTTCTGAATCTCTTCCTCAATCTGATCAAGCTGCTCCTGGCGCTCCGCGCTGACCAGTTTTCTCTTCTTCTTCAGAAACTCCTGCGCAGCGCTGACATCCGTACTGGCTGTACCGTTCTCCTCCAGGTTCACCAGAAAATCCCGGATGTGCTCGCCCAGCTGCGCTGTTGTCTGCGGCTGTGCCTGCCTGATGAATATCGTATTGTCAAAGTCTGACTCGCTCAGTCCTGCTGTAAATGTATACAGCGCTGCCTGCGTGTCCTCGATCCTGAGACCGTCCGTCTCGCAGACAATGGTGACACTCTCATCTCTGCGGTAGAAGTTGCGGTCGATCCGGTAGATCCTGCTGTCATGAAGGATCCTCATACTTCCCGCGAAATATGCCGGATTGTCCCAGGGCTCTCTCAGCTGGTACTCGTCCATGTTTCTGGACCGGTTTCTGGTCAGTCCGTAGAACATTGCCCGCACAAAAGCATGCAGCGTAGACTTCCCGGTCTCATTTCCTCCCGAGATGACGTTGATCCCTGCATGCAGCGGCAGTTTATAATCTTTAAACTTACCGAAATGTTTCAGATTTAGTTCCAGTATCTCCATAATTGATCCGATGCTTCTGTGTTATAAACAGTCTGATTACGACCTGCCTGCGAGCAGCGCTTCCAGACCGTACTGCAGCGCCTTCTCTTCCACCGGCGATCTCTCATGCCCTTCAAAGCTCTCAATATACATTCCGATCAGCTGTCCCCGGCAGCTCTCTTTCAACTCTTCCAGATGAAGTGCGGGAACGGAATTGTCCTGAACGTCCAGCACCATGCCTGTCTGGCGGATCAGGTCCCGGTCAAACTGGACAGCCGGGTCTCTCTGTCCGGAAATGAACACGCGGTAAATGTTTTCTGCTCCCCGGCTCATGACAGCGTTCTCCACCTTGTCACGCATGGAGAACACGGTGTCCTCTTCCGTTGCGGTGACGGTCATCGTCACATACTCTCTCGCCGCCTTGCGGACAAACCGTACGCTCACCTGGCTTCCATGCGTCTCACAGACCAGATATCCGTGAGGACCTTCATCCGCTGCGTCAATGGGCGACAGCGCCCCGGGATAGACAGCTTTCTGCGGCAGTATGACCGTGGGTTTGTGGATATGCCCCAGTGCAATATAATCAAATCCGGACTTCTCCAGCGCTCCGGCGTCAATCGGAATATGCTCTCTGTCACCGCCGTGAGCCAGAAGAATGTGGAAGAATTCATTTTTCTCAGGATGCAGGCTGTCATACCTTGCCTTCGTGATCTGGGGACGGTCATAGGAGAAGCCGTATACCTCACAGCCGATCGCCGCAAAACGGATGCACTCCACGCCCTCTCTTCCCAGAAAAGCAATGTTCGGGGCGAATTCAAATGTCTCCCACGCACTCCCCGGACTGCAGCAGTCATGATTGCCCGCTATGACAGCAAAGCAGATCTCCGGATATGACCCAAGGAGATAATTTACCTCCCGCAGCTGCGTTTCATCGGGAGTATGGTGAAACAGGTCGCCGGCGATCAGCACCAGATCCATCTTCATCTTCGCGGCGTCAGATACAGTGTCCCGGAAAGTCTCCCACAGCTCCCTTTTCCGTTCACCGGCCCATTCACATCTTCCGTCCGGCGTGCACCCCAGATGCACATCCGCAATATGCATAAATCTCATAGTTTTTTACTCAGATTCCGGAATTGTCCGGATCATACAGTTCATTTACAGATACATAACCATTTTTTGATGCATCACCATTTTAACATGGAAAAGCGCCGTGTTCCATGTTATACTGGTTGCGATAATCATTTTATATCTAATCACTCTTCAAGGAGGGAGGCTTCTTCGTTATGGGAATGGTAAAAGAGTTTAAAGAATTTATCATGCGCGGAAACGTGATGGATATGGCAGTCGGTGTCATCGTCGGCGGAGCTTTCGGCGCAATCGTCAATTCACTGGTCAATGATGTCATCATGCCTGTCATCTCTCTTGCGACCGGCAAGGTTGATTTCTCCAACCTGTTCGTCTCTCTGGATGGCACCAAATATGCTACCCTTGCAGAAGCACAGGAAGCAGGCGGATCCGTATTCGCATACGGCAACTTCATTCAGGCAGTTATTGAATTCCTGATCATCGCACTCTGCATCTTCCTGATGGTCAAGGGTGTCAACAAGCTGCGCAAGCCGGAACCGGAAGCAGCTCCGACCACCAAGGTCTGCCCGTTCTGCAAGAACGAAGTCCCGCTCGAAGCTACAAGATGCGGATTCTGTACCAGCGAATTGAAATAACAGGCCGGTATCCTGAACCGGATAGGCAAGAAGTTAAAATGGCTGACGCCCGCAAAGGGTGCCAGCCATTTTTATTTCTATATTTATGTCTGTGTCAGTATCCGGTTGTTATCTGTCCGCAGCGTCTTTCTGCTCTCTGAATACGATCTCTCCGGTAGAAGGATCCATGCTCTCGATGATCGCCAGAGATTCAACGCGGATCCCCTTATCCCGGATCAGTTTGCCTCCTGACTGCTGTCCCTTCTCGATGACGATGCCGACGCCTTCAACGGTTGCCCCGGCAGACCTGATCAGTTCGATCAGTCCGTCCACAGCACAGCCGTTCGCAAGGAAATCATCAATAATCAGGATGTGATCTTCGCTGCTCAGGAACTTGGTGGAGACGATAACATCATAGGTTCTCTTATGGGTAAATGACTCTATCTTTGTCACATACATCGTGCCGTCCAGATTGACACTTTGTGCCTTCTTGGCAAATACGACCGGCACGTTGAAGTGCTGGGCAACGATAGCGGCAATACCGATCCCGGATGCTTCGATCGTCAGAATCTTGTTGATCGGGCGGTCGGCAAACAGGCGCCTGAACTCCTCGCCCATCTTATTGAAAAGTGCCACGTCCATCTGATGGTTGAGAAAGCTGTCTACCTTAAGGATATTACCTTCTTTGACAACTCCGTCCTTCCTGATACGTTCCTCCAGCAGCTTCATACTCGGCTCCTCCGCTCATTGGTCTTGAATTTAAATACGCCTCAGCGGGGTTTATCTCCCCACTGAGGCTGTATCAGTTACTTACTCAGCTTCTGTTCCGGCTGTAATATCAGCCTCAGTCTCAGCAGCCGTCACATCTGCTTCAGTGGAAACCTCTTCGGTCTCTACTGTGAGCTCTTCAGCTGCTTCCGTGTCAGTGCTCTCCGGCGCGACATAGGTACGGTCTGCAAGGGAAATGAGCGCGAGTGCCTCCGCGTCAACTTCCCAGGTTTCCTTCTCGATCCAGCCGTCATATACCGAGTCGATCAGCTCATGTTTGCGCTCATCGACGATCTCTTCCTTCCTGGACTCGGTCGCATCTTTATCAAAGACAGCGTCCATATTCAGAATGTAATACTTATCGGTGGCCTCAACGACCTGGGCTGCCACTTCGCCGTCCTTAAGCTCAGATACAGCTGCCTTGATCTCTTCTGCCGGATAGGTAGTGTCTTCGCTGCCATAGGTAAAGCTTCCGGTCTGTACGCCCTCATCTCCGAGTGCGTCAGCATCTGCAGAAGCAGTCTCAAAGTCAGTATCGCCGGACTGAATCTGTGCCAGAGTCTCCTCAGCCATAGCTCTGTACTTTTCCTTCGCAGCAGTGAGAGCCGGATCTTCTGTCTCGCTCTCAGCTTCGGTCTCGGCAGCAGCTGCAGCAGGTTCTGTCTCGGCGGGAGTTTCTGTCTCATCAGCAGAAGTGGTCTTGTCAGCCTCTTCCGTCTCAACCAGAGCCGTCTCCGCTTCAGTCTGCACTGCAGTCTCAGCTTCTGTCATGACAGTTTCCGCTTCTGTGTCTGCCTCAGTCTCAGCCTCAGTTGTCGGGGTATATTCGATATAGGATACCGTCGTCTGAGCCGCTTCCTCGTCAGAGACATTGGTATCAACGTCCTTGGCAATCTCTTTCTCAACCTTCGCCTGAACCGTAAACAGGGTCAGGACACGCTCAACCACTTCCTGGGTTGCGTTCATGGAATCCAGCGCCTCTTTGTCATTGTCAGTCATGAACTTCGTGGCTGCTTCTGTGATCGCTGCCTTCTCATCGTCCGTGATCTCCACGCTGTAATCAGCTGCATGCTCCTCAGCAAGAAGCAGTCTCTCAAACATCTCACCGAACTCGCTCTTATAGGTCGTCTCATAGACCTCGCCTGTCCCGGACAGATCCAGGGTCCACATGCTCTGTCCGTAGTAAGAACTGAACATGGAGCCGTAGGACTCATCGATTCCTGCCTGCTCATAGCGGAGCAGGAAATTGGTCAGGTTTGCATCGACCTTCTCACCGTTGAACGTATAGACCGGCTTAGCCTCAGCCTTCTTTGAGCATCCGCCAAGAACGGAAGCACACATGACAGCTGCAAGCACAAGAGCAGCACCCTTCTTCCATAACTTTCTCATTGCCAATATTCTCCTTCTCACATAACGATCTGTGTCCGGGAAGATCTGTCCGGTTTCTTCTGAATGATGCCGGAGAGTGTCAACCCAAAGACACCCGATAATTATAATCGTTTTATCCTGCAACTGCAACCGTTTCTGTTGCTGTCGGCGGTAATTCTGTTACAATTCACGGGCCAGCAGTTCCTGCTGCATATCATCGATCAGGCGCTCTGCCTCGCCCAACACGTCACAGATACCGCCGCCTCCCGCAGGCAATATATATGCAAAATGAGGCTTGTCTCCGGCGACGAACCGCAGGCGCCTCTGGTAACGCTGCATGAAGGGGCCCACTTTGTCGGGGTCGATGGGCGCTTTCTGCCAGAGGACAAAACAAAGTTCATCATTCTTCTGAGTCAGTTCCGTCAGATATACGTCATGTGCCTTGCTCTTGAGCAGGGCGACCTTCAGCAGGTTCTGCACACTCCTGGGAGGCTCGCCGTAACGGTCCATCAGTTCGTCCAGCATATCCTCATAGTCCTCCTGGCCGGTTATGGAAGCGATGCGCTTGTACAGATCCAGTTTCTGGTTTTCATTTGAGATATACGAATCCGGCAGGAATGCGTCGATGGTAAGGTCGATTGCCGTATCGAATTCCGAACTGACCGTGGACTCTCCCTTCAGTTTCATGACGGAGGCATTGAGCAGTTTGCAGTACAGGTCGTATCCCACTTCCGCCATATGACCGGACTGTGCCTTGCCCAGCATATTGCCGGCTCCGCGGATCTCCAGATCACGCATGGCGATGCGAAACCCCGAGCCCAGTTCCGTATATTCCCGGATCGCGCCGAGTCTCTTCTCGGCGGTCTCCCTCAGCATTCGGTCTCTCTTGTACATGAGAAATGCGTATGCCGTACGGTTGGACCTTCCTACACGGCCCCGAAGCTGGTAGAGCTGGGCAAGCCCCATACGGTCTGCGTCGCAGATGATCATGGTGTTTGCGTTGGAGATATCCATGCCTGTCTCGATGATGGTCGTGGTGACCAGCACATCCACGTCCCGGTTAATGAAATCGTACATGATATCTTCCACCTTGCCGGAGGGCATGCGCCCATGGGCATAGGTCACCCTGGCCTCCGGGACCAGTTCCTCTATGCGCGCTGCCATATCGGCAATCGTCGATACATGATTGTAGACAACATAGACCTGCCCGCCTCTTGCAATCTCTCTGGTGATCGCTTCCCGGACTGTCTCGTCACTGTATTCCATGACAAATGTCTGGATGGGCAGGCGGTCCTGGGGGGCTTCCTCCAGAACACTCATATCGCGGATCCCGGCAAGGCTCATGTGCAGAGTGCGGGGGATCGGAGTCGCTGTCAGGGTCAGGACGTCCACATCCTTGCGCATTTCCTTGATCTTCTCTTTGTGCGTGACGCCGAAGCGCTGTTCCTCGTCGATGACCAGCAGACCAAGCTTCTTAAACTGCACATCCTTTGACAGCAGCCTGTGGGTCCCTATGACGATGTCCACCGTTCCTGCCTTCAGCCCCTTAATGGTCTCATCCATCTCCGCCTTTGTTCGGAAGCGGCTGAGCAGTCCGATCTCCACCGGATAGTCCTTCATCCTCTGGACGAAGGTATTGTAGTGCTGCTGGGCAAGGATCGTGGTCGGCACCAGGATCGCTACCTGCCTTCCGTCCGTGACGGCTTTAAATGCAGCACGGATCGCGATCTCCGTCTTGCCGTATCCCACATCTCCGCAGATCAGGCGGTCCATGATCTTCGTGGACTCCATGTCCTTCTTGGTATCCGCGATCGCCTGCAGCTGATCCCGGGTCTCTTCAAAGGGGAACAGTTCCTCAAACTCGGTCTGAAATGAAGTATCCGGGCTGTATGCGTATCCTGCCTGGCGCGACCTTGCCGCGTAGAGATCGACCAGTTCCTGGGCTACCTCCTCCACGGCAGTGCGGACTCTGGATTTCGTCTTCGACCAGGTCTCGGAACCGAGCTTCGCGATCCTGGGAGCCTTTGACTCCGCGTCGGCGTATTTCTGGATCAGATCCAGCTGAGTCGCAAGGACAAACAGGTTGGATCCCCCGGCGTACTCGATCTTCATGTAATCCTTCTGGATCCCGTCGACCATGATCTTTTCCACACCGCGGTAGATTCCGATCCCGTGGTTCTCATGGACCACATAGTCTCCCGGTGACAGCTGGGTAAAGGCGGCGATCGTCTTGCCGCTCTTTGCTGTCTTCTTCTTTTTCCTGCGCCGCTGCTGGCCGAAGATGTCCGATTCGGACAGAACCGCGAACTTTACCAGCGGATACTCATAGCCCCTGTGGGTATTGCCGTAGGTGACCATGACCTCCCCGCCCTGTAGCACGCGGTCTTCATTTTCAGAGTAAAATGCAATCACCCCATTGTCGGTCAGATCGCCCGCAAGACGCTGTCCGCGGGTCCTGGACGCGCAGAGAAGCACGACACGGTACTTCTGTCTCTTGTAGACGAGAAGATCTTTGACAAGCAGGGAGAAATTGCTGTTGTATACGCCGCAGCCTGCCGCATGGATATCGAACTTCGCGGATACCTGGAACGGGCTTCGCACATCGGACTGTGTGGTCAGGCATACCAGTCCTGTATCCTGCAGCCTGTCCGTGATCTGTCTGCGGGTGAAGAGCAGATTCATCTGGCCCGGAAGGATATAACCTTTCTCCAGCCGGTGGGTCATACTGTCCCGGAACTCCTCTTCCACCGCGTCCGCACTCTCTCTGGCCCTCTGCGGTTCATCCAGGAAAAAGGCGGTTCCCTTCGGGAAATAGTCAAGAAATGAGACCACTTCCGGATAGAAATAATCGCACAGGCCTTCCATGACCGTCGTGTCTCCGAAGTCCTCCAGCCTGTCCCTGGCATCCGACAGGATCTGGCTGACACGGTATGCTTCCTCCGACCGCTGTTTACTTCTGAACAGCTTCTCCGCCTTCCCTGCTTCCTTCCCGATCTTTTTCAGGCCTTCCGAAGTCAGTTCCTCAGAGGTTACAAACTCTGATGCCGGATAGATACAGATCTGTTCGATCTGGTCTCTTGCCCGCTGGGATTCCGGATCGAAGGTCCGGATGTTGTCGATCTCATCTCCCCAAAGCTCGATACGGACCGGACTGTCCTCCGTCAGAGGGTAGATGTCAAAGATGCCTCCGCGGCTTGCGAACTGTCCCGGCTCTTCGACCTGGTCGGTCCGCTCGTAGCCGATGGCAGACAGTGCGGCGCGCTCCTCACTGAGATCGATCTCATCTCCCACACAGAATGACCGGACTGCATCCATCCAGTCTTCCGTCTTCATGCAGTGTCCCATGAGGGCGGAGATGGTCACGATCACCGTGACGCGCTCCCCCGCTCTTCCGGACGTTATGTCCGCAAGCGCTTTCATGCAGCGGACACGGTGGGTCATCTGCGTCCTGCTCTGGAGATCTGCCTGGAAAAATATATAGTCACGGGCAGGGTACAGAAGAACATCCCTGTCAAAGACACGGTAATTCTCATAGATCTCCCTGGCCCGCAGATCATCCGGAGCGATGATGCAGGTGACCGGATATTCTTCCGCAAGGCATGCAATGAGGTGGGCTTTCTGCGAATCTATGCAGCCGCCCACCTGTATCACACCTGTATTCTTCTGCATCTTTCCCCGAATCTGCCGGAAGGTCTCCAGCTCCAGCATCGGTTCATACAGCGCTCGTATCATTCCTTCTCCTGCTGCTCCTGCTTCCTGACTGAGTTAAAGACACTCATCACCTTCTCCGGATCCTCATTCAGCAGCTGCGCAGCCGCCCTTGCGGCACGGTCAAACGCGTCCGCCATGTCCGATATCTGGTCTGGTGAAAAATGTCCCAGCACCCAGTCTGTCTGTGCGTAATCGGAGGGCTGTCTGCCCGTCCCGATCCGGATCCTCAGAAACCGGTCTGTGCCCAGCATCTGTATGATGCTCTTCATACCATTATGCCCGCCCGCGGATCCTTTTGCCCGGACTCTGATCTGTCCCGGCTCAAGGCTGATATCGTCGTACATGACGATCAGGTCACTCTCCGGATCCACCTTGTAGTACGCACAGGCCGCCTGCACAGCTTCTCCGCTGAGATTCATGAAGGTCTGGGGCTTCATCAGAAGAACCTTCTGTCCTTCAATCACTCCCGTTCCGATCCGGGCTTTGAACTTATCCTGGGACACATCGATCCTGTAGCGGTCCGCCAGGACATCCAGTGCCTCAAAACCGCAGTTATGGCGGGTCTTCTCATATTTGCGGCCGGGATTGCCCAGCCCTGCGATTATAAACATCTTTCCCGTTTCATCCGGCTGCGGGCCGGCATTCTCCTTTTCAGTCCTCTCTGACGTTTTTGCCCCGCTGTCCTTATCCTTCCCGATAAAGCGTCCGAAAAGTCTTGCAAACAGGCCTTCAGATCCTGTCATCATGCTGTCAGTTCCTCCACGATCTTTGAAAACTGCATGAAATGACTTGCCTTGACCAGTACACTGTCTCCGTCTTTCAGTTCCTCATCCTTATGGGCAAGGAAATCTTCCACGGTCGCATACCACGATGCTGACAGGTCCGGTTTCTCCCTGAGTGCAGCCTCATACAGGCTTTTTGCCAGTGTTCCGATTGCGGCCAGATGATCCACCCGGCCGGCTGCGTAGGTGCCGACTCCCTCATGGAGCTTCACCTCATCCTCGCCCAGCTCGCCCATATCGCCCAGCACCGCTACCCTGCGGCCGCTGCCCTGCTCGAGCACAGCGACGGAAGACTTCATGGAAACCGGATTGGCATTGTAGCAGTCATCGATCACAGTCATCCGGTCTGTCTTCAGGACACGGAAACGGCCGGAGATGGTCTGCGCGGACTCAATGCCGCACCGGATCTCATCCGGCGTCATGCCGCAGGCAAGTCCCACAGCTGCCGCTGCCGCCGCGTTGGAAGCGTTATGGATTCCCGGGACCGGTACACGGACCGTCATGTCTCCGGAGGGAGTATGCAGAGTGCACAGAGATCCTTCAAATCCCTGCAGCTGTATTCCGGTAATACGGACGCACTGATCTGCCGCAAGATCTCCCGGATATTCCATCCTCATTCCCGCTCCAAGGTCCTGCGATCCTTCCAGGGTGCTGTCCACCCCGTAGAAAGTGGGACGGATACCATGAACCTCCTTGACAGCTCTCAACTTATCGTCATTTCCGTTCAGGATCACGCGGCCATTCTGTTTCACATAGGAGAAGACTTCGGTCTTCGCACGGAATACTCCATCCCTGTCCCTGAGAAACTCCAGGTGGCAGGTCCCGATATTGGTGATGACCATAATGTCCGGGTTCGCAATCCGGGCAAGCCTTGTCATGTCTCCGAAATGGCTCACGCCCATCTCCAGGACTGCTATCTGATGCTCGTCCCTCAGCCGGAAAACCGTCAGCGGAAGGCCAAGATCATTATTGAAATTCCCTTCGGTCTTCAGAGTATTGAACTTCACAGACAGGACCGCCGCGATCATCTCTTTAGTGGATGTCTTTCCCACAGAACCCGTGATCCCGACCACCGGGATCTTCATGACTCTCAGGTACTCCCTCGCGATCTGCTGCAGCGCGCTCTGTGTGTCATCGACCTCGATCCAGGGGCGCATCAGCGTCTCCTCTGTCCCTGCTGCTTCTCCGAAGATTTCCTTCTTGCCAAGGACTCTCTGCGAGAGGACACACAGTGCCCCCTGCTCAAAGACAGAAGCGATGAAATCATGCCCGTCCACTCTGGCTCCGACGATGGCGCCGAACAGCGCTCCTTCCTCGGCTTTGCGGCTGTCGGTCGTGATCGAAGAGATCTCCATGCGGCTGTACTTTGCGAAGGCTTCTTTCGTCGCATGCTGCGCTCTGTTCAGTCCGTCCTCATCAACCGTTCCGAATATTCCTCCGGCGGACAGCATGGACAGATGCAGTGTCCCCTCTGTCACTTCCGCAATCCGCTGTAATGTCAGTCCTCTCATACTCATGTCTCCCGTAATTCCGGACCTGGCGTCCGGCTTTCCCGGCCTCAGCCTCTGTCTCTGACCGATACCTCGATCAGTTTCTCGCACAGGGACGGGAAGTCGATCCCCATCGCCGCCGCTTCCTGGGGAAGCAGGCTTGTAGGCGTCATGCCGGGCAGTGTGTTTGCCTCCAGGCAGTAGATATTCTGGTCTTCATCCATCATCAGGTCGATCCTGCCGTAGCTGGTAAGGCGCAGCGCGTGATACGCTTTTACGCAGGTCTCCTGAATCTTCTTAGTCACATCCTGCGGAATGTCCGCCGGACAGGTCTCAACCGTGGAACCTGCCTTGTATTTGTTGGTGTAATCATAGAATCCCTGAAGCGGAGCGATCTCAATGACGGGATACGCCTCTCCGTCCACAACACCGCAGGAGAATTCCCTGCCGCTGATGTACTGCTCTATGATCAGAACGCTCTCGTAGGAAAATGCGTCATTCACCGCTTTCTGATACTCTTCCGGCGTCCGCGGGATGCTGACTCCGACACTGGAGCCGCCGCAGGCAGGCTTTACCACACAGGGAAGACCTACGCCGTTCTCATCGGGACTCTTCACTTCCTGACCCCTGTACAGAACGATACCCTTCGGGGTCGGGACATCATTTTCCCGAAACAGCTGCTTGGACAGGTTCTTGTCCATCGCGAGCGCACTTCCGAGATAACTGCTTCCGGTGTACGGGATACCAAGCAGTTCAAATGTTGCCTGGAGTTTGCCGTCTTCACCGTTCGATCCGTGAAGCGCCATGAACACTGTATCTGAAGCATTGCAGAGTTTCAGAACATTCGGTCCGAAGAACCAGTCTCTCGTCTTTTTTATTTCATCCAGTTTGTCGTCAAACGATCTGGCGTAAACTGCGGCAGCCTCTACATCATATTCCTCCGGAAATGAATCCGGCCCTGCGTTTTTTATGCGTTCGTCGCCGCAGAACACATCCAGCAGGATCGCTCTGTGTCCCTTCTTGCGTAGAGCAAGGCACACCTGCGTGCCGGATATGATGGAGATCTCTCTCTCAGTGCTGATGCCGCCGCAAAGAACTACTATCTTCATATCTGAATACCCCCCTGTTTTTGTTTGTATACCGTGCATCGGTGCTTGCAGTACTTCACATTACCACCATCTGGGCTTCTGTGCAAACTTCGGTTTCCCGTGCGCTGACAGCACCAGAGCCGACTTCGGCCCGAGGCTGAGCGCCAGTTCCCCGTTCACTACCTTGTATCGCTTCTTCTCCTTCGTCCAGGAAGTCCTGTCCGAGGCAAAGACTCTGGTCATCTCACATTCCGGAGGAACTCCTGCGATCCAGACCGGAATGGTCACTTCCATCTCGCGGTCAGAATTATTGAATGCACAGACGATCTGTTCCTTCCTGCTGAACCTTGCATAGGAGATAAAGTCCTTCTCCCCCTTCAGGAACCGGACGGACCCGTACTTCAGAACCTCATATTCCTTGTGAAAAGCTATGGCGTCCTGGTGGAAATGAAGCATTCTCCGGTCTTCTTTTCCCCAGGGATAAGGTCTCCGGCTGTCCGGATCGGTGAATCCGGTCAGGCCTGCTTCATCCCCGTAATACAGGGTAGGTGCCCCCGGCCAGGTCATCTGGAAGATGACAGCCTCCCTCATCACGGCAGGTACCACATCCTCTGACGCAGCGTCAAAGGTAAAATCTGAGATCCTGCCTGTCGTATGGTTCGTCCTCGTCAGGAACCTTGAATGGTCATGGTTTGACAGCTGGTTCATGGAACAGAGCAGAGACGACTGCATAAAAGCGCACATATTGTGCTCCATGGAGGAGCGGAAGCGCCACGCGTCACCCAGAAGATCCGGATTGAAGTCATCGGAGTGCTTCTCCATCCCTGTGAAAAACCAGGTCATCGGCTCCATGAACGCATCATAGTTCATGACAGTATCCCACTGGTCTCCGCCAAGCCAGTCAGCAGCATACCCGTAATGCTCCGCTATGATCACAGCGTCCGGGTTCGCCGCCTTCACCTCATGACGGAATGCTTTCCAGAACCTGTGGTTGAACTCGGGACTGTGTCCCAGATCCGCAGCCACGTCCAGTCTCCAGCCGTCCGCGTTATATGGAGGGGAGACCCATTTCCGGGCCACCGAGAGGATATAGGAACAGAGTTTCTCCGAGCCTTCATAGTTCAGCTTCGGAAGCGTATCATGCCCCCACCATCCGGAGTAGGAGGCGTTGTCCGGCCAGCGCTCTTCCTCTGTCTCGTCAAACTGGAAATAATCTCTGTAGGGCGAGGATGCTGAGCGGTAGGCGCCTTCCTCATATCCCTCCTGAGCGCTGTAGATCTTCTCGCGGTCCAGCCATTTGTTGAAGGACCCGCAGTGGTTGAATACTCCGTCCAGGATAACGCGGATCCCGCGCTCGTGAGCCTCCTTCACCAGTGTGCAGAAAAGTTCATCCGAGGCTTCCAGGTTCTCTTTTCTTGTCACCCTGCAGATATAGCGTGTGGCCTTCTCGTTATCTGTCTCACCTTCCTCGAGGAGTTCTCCCTCATCAACGACAAGTTTCCCGAAATGCGGATCGATATGGTCATAGTCCTGGGTATCATACTTGTGATTGGAAGGGGACACAAACAGCGGATTAAAGTAGATCGCCTCAATCCCCAGTTCCTGAAGATAATCCAGTTTCTGCCTCACACCTTCCAGATCGCCGCCGTAGAAATTGCCCACATCCATGCTCTCCGGTCTCTGATTCCAGTCCCTGACCTGTCGGACATGATTCCCGATATAGGAATACTCATCATCAAGCACATCATTGGACGGATCACCATTGCAGAACCGGTCAGTGTAGATCTGATACATGACAGCGCCTTTTGCCCAGTCCGGCGTGGAAAAACCGGGACAGAGCCGGAACGGCACAACATCTTCGCGCCTGCTGACAACCCCGCTCTTGCCAAGGCCCTCCCTTGCGTTCCCGCTGATGATAATGAAATAATAGCTGAGGATGTCTCTTCCCATCTCTATCTTTGTCGTATAGAAATCAAAGACTCCCTGGCTTTTCTCAAAATCCAGCCTCTGGCGCAGGTGTTCACTTACAAGCCAGACCTCATCCACATTGGCTTTGGCCGTACGCACACGGAAAGTCACGATATCCCCGACCTCCGGTTCCGGCGGTGATACGTAGTCACGGCTCTCATCAGCAAACAGAGCCTCCCTGTTCAGTGTGGGGATCATCTCCATCACATAGCGGGAAGTCCGCATCGCCTGACTGTAGATCTTTCTGTTCTTCTGTGTATACATTCCAGTTATCCTTATTGGTTATTTTTACCCCGCTGTATATTAGAAAAGGAACAACGCCTGAGCGCTGTCCCTTTTCATTGGAGAAGGTATTCTCTTATGGGGTGTAGCAAAACTATTTATGTATTGGGGTTTTACACAATAGTAATATAGCATAGACTGCAAAATAAGTGTGCTCAAACTTGTCTAAATAAATTTTTTTATTTTGTGCATTTTGTCTAAACGAGCAAAAGCATTTGTCAGCGCTTCAACTGCTTACGCCAGCTCAGACCTGCTATATATTTCTGATACGAGTTCAGCCTCAGCTATGTGTACCGGTCCTGTATATGTCCGGTCCGGCATATTTCCCGTTACACAAACAGTGCCTCGAACTCTTCCCTGGACAGTTTTTCCTTCTCGATCAGCAGCTTGGCTGATCTCTCAAGCACATCCGAGTGAGCGGTGATCAGTTCACGGGCCTTCGCGTAAGCCTCGTCAATGATCCGCTTGACTTCATCATCGATGACGGAAGCAACCTGCTCACCGTACTGGCGGGTATGTGCAAGATCCTTGCCGATGAAGATCTCATCCTCACCCTGCTCATAGTTGATCGGTCCCAGTTTCTCGGAGAATCCGTACTTTGTGACCATGGCCCTGGCCGCCGCCGTCGCCTGTTTGATATCCTGCGACGCTCCTGTAGTGATGTCTCCGATGACCAGCTCCTCGGCAACTCTTCCGCCGAGTGAGACTACGATCTGCTGGAACATCCTGCCCCTGGTATCGAACATGTAATCGTTCTCAGGGAGCGGCATGGTATAACCGGCGGCTCCGTGTCCGGTAGGTATGATGGAGACCGTATGGACCGGTCCGACATCCGGCAGAAGGTGGAACAGGATCGCGTGTCCGGATTCGTGGTACGCAGTGATCCGCTTCTCCTTCTCGGAGATCACACGGCTGTGCTTCTCGGCTCCGATTCCGATCCGGATAAATGCCTGCTCGATGTCATTCTGCTTCAGGAAGGCTCTCTTCTCCTTCGCTGCCAGGATCGCCGCCTCATTCATCAGGTTCTCCAGGTCCGCCCCGGTAAATCCTGCTGTCGTGCGGGCGACGGACTTCAGATCCACGTCATCCGCCAGCGGTTTATTTTTCGAATGAACTTTCAGGATCTCTTCACGTCCCTTTACGTCCGGCCGTCCCACCGTCACCTGACGGTCAAACCTGCCGGCTCTGAGGATCGCGGGATCCAGGATGTCCACACGGTTCGTGGCTGCCATCACGATGATGCCTTCATTTTCAGAGAAGCCGTCCATCTCGACAAGCAGCTGGTTCAGGGTCTGCTCACGTTCGTCATGGCCGCCGCCCATACCGGTGCCTCTGCGGCGTCCCACCGCGTCGATCTCATCGATAAATACGATGCAGGGCTGGTTCTTCTTGGCTTCCTCAAACAGATCCCTGACACGGCTTGCGCCGACGCCTACAAACATCTCTACGAAATCCGATCCGGAAATGGAGAAGAACGGGACTCCCGCCTCGCCTGCGACTGCGCGTGCAATCAGCGTCTTACCTGTTCCGGGAGGACCGACCAGGATCACGCCCTTCGGGATCCTCGCACCTACATCCAGGAACTTGCCCGGCTCCGACAGGAATTCCACGATCTCCGCCAGCTCTTCCTTCTCCTCCTGCAGGCCTGCGACATCCGCAAACGTGACCTTCTTCGCGTCCGGAGTGAACATCTTCGCCCGGCTCTTGCCGAAGTTCATCATGGCGGAACCGCCGCCCTGCTGGCGGTTCATGAACATGATCAGGAAGAGGACCATCGCGCCGGTAAGCAGTACCGGGATAAACATTGTAAACAGGGTGCTGCGCCTGGACACATCCTCTATGCTGACAGTGACGTCATATCCGCTCAGCAGTTCAACCGCGCGGGTCGTATCGGTCACATTGACCGTCAGGATCTCATTGTCAGTCGTAGTGACATTCAGGGTTCCGGTGGGAACCTCCTCATTCTGGACTATTTCGACCTTGGAAACCTGGCCTTTCTCCAGCATGGAGGTCAGTTCCTTCTCAGTGATGTCGCTGCGTCCGTTGAAGCTGTCGCGCAGCGCAAAGATCAGGAAAATGCACAGCAGGCCGAGCAGTATATAAAAACCTGTACTTCTGGCTGTCTTATTCAAAATGTTATTACTCCTCTGTGAGTGACAGAACCCCTATATAGGGCAGATTGCGATATCTCTGGTCATAATCGAGCCCGTAACCGATCACGAACTCATCCGGTATGGAGAATCCCTGATAATCGACTTCCACATCGACTTCTCTGCGCTCCGGCTTGTCCAGCAGGGTGCACAGACGGATGGAAGCCGGATTGCGGCTGGAGAGGTTCTTCAGCAGATAGCTGAGCGTGTGGCCGGAGTCGATAATATCTTCCACGACCAGAACATCCTTCCCCTCGATCGGCTCATCAAGGTCCTTGATCAGCTTGACGACGCCTGAAGACTTGGTGCCGGCTCCGTAGCTGGAGACGGACATGAAGTCCATCGTCACCGGAACTGTAATCCTCTTGGCCAGTTCGCAGATGAAAAAGATGCTCCCCTTCAGGATCCCGATCAGGTGGACCTGCCTGCCTGCGTAATCCCTGCTGATCTGTTCTCCCAGCTGTGCGATCCTCTCGTCAACTTTATCTTCCGGAATCAGAACTCTGCTTGTCTCTTTCATAAGTCTCTCCTGTCAGCCGAATCACGGCTCTTTAATACTGCTCCGGGGTAACGGTGATCCTTGCAAAATGAGCGCCTTCGGATACTTTGGCCGCCTCACTGATTCGCAGGCCGATCACCCAGAGTACATGGCTTCCCTGGGCGATGAGAGGGATCTGGTCCCTTCTGTCCCTGGGTATCTTCTCATCGATCAGGTAATCCTTCAGTTTCCTGCGCCCTCCCTGAGAATTGACCTGTATCCAGTGTCTTCGTGTACTTCTTTTTGGGGACATCCCCGCCTTCCCAGATACCGAATTCAGCCTTCAGCTTATAGCCTCCGGGAAACAGGTATTCTCCGTCTGAATCGATCCGGATCTCATCCGCAATATGGGAAGAAGTCCTGCGCGTAAGGCGGATGACGCCCTCCTCCCTGACTGCCTTAAGGCCGCCCGGAAGGCTGATCCTCCTGCCGTTGTCCATGCCGGCAAGCCTCATCAGGGACTCCACATGCTCCCTGGTGATATCCCGAAGGCCGCCTTCTGCCTGTCCAAGCGCCCTGTGCAGGATCCTTCTGCGGATCAGCTCCGGCTGCTCCTTCAGTTCCTTAAGGCAGATCTCAAGTTCATTTCTCCGGTCTTCATATCTTACAGCGCAGCTGTATGCATGCTGTGCCGCGTCTTCCAGGTAGTTCTCCACCTGCACCAGGTCTTCCGCTGTTTGAGCGATATGGCGCCGCGCTCCCGCGTTGAGTTTCTCCATCTGCGGGAGGATCCGCAGGCGGATCGCATTTCTGGTGATGTCTGTGTCCAGATTGGTGCAGTCCTCTCTCCAGAGCTGCCTTCGTTCTGTCAGCCATTTCTCGATCTCATCCCGGCCTGTCTCCAGAAGCGGCCGGATGATCCGGATTCTCAGTGCTTCAGCTTCTCCTGTCTCCGGATTCTGCCCCTTTTCTTCCGCCTCCCGCACAGGGAGGATTCCGCACAGTCCCGCCAGACTGCTCCCCCGCATCAGATTCCAGAGAACGGTCTCTGCCCGGTCGTCCATGTGATGGGCAGTCGCCACTGCGCTGATCTTCAGACTCTGCGCGGTTTCTATAAGGATCCGGTACCGCTCGTCTCTTGCTGCCTCCTCCACAGACCGGCCGCTTATCGCAGAGAGCGCCGGAGCATCGATCCTGCATACGGTCAGGGGTATCCTCTCTCCTGCGCACAGTTCCTGTACAAATGCGCAGTCTTCCAGGCTCTCCTGCCCCCGGATTCCGTGCTCGACGTGGACTGCATGTACTTCATACCCCAGCTCTTTCAGTGCCAGAAGAAGACAGACAGAGTCCGCGCCGCCCGATACTGCCACGAGGACTCGTTCACCTGCGGCCAGCATCTGCCGGCTTAAGATCATATCGTGTATCTGTCTCAGAAAATCATTCATGTCCGGTCTGTTCTCTCGATTATGTCGATTTGCTATGACCCGCTTCTTCCAGGTCTTAAGCCACGAAATGAAACGCTGCAAAATCTTAAAAAAAGACGCTCCGTGGAATACCTCCACAGAGCGTCTGGTTATCCTGATATATGATCCGCATCAGTCTCCCGGCTGGAATATAATCTCATCCGGATAGACCAGTCCCAGTTTCTCCCGGGCGACCTTCTCAATATAAGGATCCGTCTTCGTATAGTCGCGGAATTCCTCGATATTCACGGTCCTGTCGTTCTCTTCCGTGATCTGCTGCTCCAGCATGTCTATCTGCTGCGCATAGGTCTCATTCTTGATGATAAGACTTCTGCAGCGCACTGCAAGTGCAATTACCATGATCAGCACGACGACTGCAATGAGTCTCATGCCTCTGCGGTTCGCATCCGAAACCGGGCGGCTGTTTTTTGACGCCATTCTGTTGTACCCCTTACTTTCCCGCTGTCCTCTGCCGGCCTCCCCAGCCGTCTCCCCGCATCAGACAAACGTGATATTTATACTTATACTGTGTATCAGTTTAAGCTGTTTAAACAGCGAATTCAACCCCCAATCTGCAAATTGTGTCAATTGTAATAAAAATGTAAAAAATTCACAGGTACCGGAACATCTCCTGCGCTTCTTCCTTGCGGACGGTTTCAGCAATACTGAGAATCTCCGCTTTGACAGAGCGGTTCCCGAACGCGATCTCAATCACGTCTCCCACCTCGACCTGTGCTGAGGCTTTTGCCGGTCTTCCGTTGATCTGTACTCTTCCGGCGTCACAGGCTTCATTTGCCACCGTGCGCCTCTTGATCAGGCGGGAAACCTTCAAGTATTTATCAAGTCTCATCTTTTTCCCCTGCAATAAACCCCCTGTCCGTTCGGACAAGGGGCTTAACTCATCTAACTCATTCAGCTATAGCAGCGATACAGAATCGCCGGACAGTCTGCAATCAGTTCAGAGCATCCTTCAGAGCCTTGCCGGCCTTGAACTTCGGGCTCTTGGAAGCTGCGATCTTCATGGTCTCGCCAGTCTGCGGATTTCTTCCCTCGCGGGCTGCTCTCTCGGAAACTTCGAAAGTACCGAATCCAACGATCTGAACCTTGTCGTCAGCCTTCAGAGCTGCTTCAACGGTCTCAACAAATGCCTTCAGAGCTGCCTCTGCGTCCTTCTTGGTCAGTCCAGCGTTTTCAGCCATAGCGGCTACAAGTTCTGTCTTATTCATGAGATTACTCCTTTTTCAATAATAGTTTATTACCTCACCCACCCTCAGGGGGGCACTATGTTTACTTATATCCCTGTTAAGCCTATTTGTCAAGCATACTGAGGCCGCAAAGGCTTTAAATGCAGGCTTTTTTGGGATTATTTCATTATTTCAGCATCTCGTCGATAACTGCGAGTACTTCTGCCCCGAATGCTTCGCTCTTCGCGTCTGCATCTTCCAGGGAATTCCCGACCACTCCGTAGTAGAATTTGATCTTTGGCTCGGTTCCGGACGGGCGTACGCACAGCCATGCGTCGTCGGTCATCTCATAGTACAGAACATTGGACTTCGGAAGGCCTGTATCGGTCTCTGTTCCGGTCTGCAGATCCAGGATCGTATCCTTCTGATAGTCGCGGACCTTGAGTACTTTGTATCCTGCCAGCTCTTTGAGAGGCTCTTCACGAAGTGTGGCCATGATCTGCTGGATCTTCTGAAGGCCTTCGATACCTGCAAGTCCGACAGACTTGATATCATCCTTGTAGTATCCGCAGCGCTCATACAGGTCGAGCATAGCATCCCACAGGGTCATATCCTTTGTCTTGTAATATGCCGCAGCTTCGCACAGTGCCATGACTGCCACGATAGCATCCTTGTCACGGGCATGGGTTCCGATCAGGCAGCCGTAGCTCTCCTCAAATCCAAACAGATAAGTGCCCTTCTTCTCATTTTCCATCTTCAGGATCTGACGTCCGATCCACTTGAAGCCTGTCAGGCACTCGTATTCAGCTACACCATAGTACTTGCAGATCGCATCTGCCAGGTTCGTGGTGACGATGGTCTTGATCAGCAGGCCGTCGGAGGGAAGTCCCTTCAGTGCCTTCGTCTGTCCGATCTCATAGTCTGCCAGAAGGCTTCCGGACATATTTCCGGTCAGTGTATGATAGACGCCTTCCTTGTCCCTGACTCTCACGCCGAGACGGTCTGCATCCGGGTCGGTTGCAAGGACCAGATCAGCTCCGGTCTCTTCCGCCAACTTAAGTCCGAGGGCAAATGCCTCTTCTGCTTCCGGATTCGGATAGGATACGGTCGGGAAGTCTCCGTCCGGTTTCTCCTGTTCCGGAACAACAATAACATTCTCAAATCCCAGTTCTTTCAGGACTCTGACTGCCGGGACCAGTCCGGTTCCGTGAAGCGGAGTGTAGACGATCTTCAGATTCCTCGCCTGATCACGGATCGCTTCCGGATGAAGGACATTTTTCTTCAGTTCTGCAAGATAGTCATTGTCAACCTCTTCGCCGATCACTACATACAGGCCCTTGTCGATCGCTTCCTGTTTGTCCATGGTCTTGCATGCGGAATACTCCGTGATCGCCTTGACCTCGGCCATGATGCCGCTGTCATGGGGCGGGGTGATCTGCGCGCCGTCTTCCCAGTATACTTTGTAGCCGTTGTATTCAGGCGGGTTGTGGCTTGCTGTGATATTGATGCCGGCTATACAGCCCAGATGACGGACCGCATAGGACAGTTCCGGCGTGGGACGCAGAGCGTCAAACACATAAGCCTTGATGCCGTTGGCGGCAAGTGTGAGAGCCGCGCATTCGGTAAACTCATCATGCATGCGGCGGGAATCATGAGCAATCGCTACACCCTTTGCCTCAGCGCCGACCTTGAGGATGTAATTCGCAAGGCCCTGTGTCGCCTTACGGACGACATAGATATTCATGCGGTTGGTTCCCGCTCCGATAATACCGCGAAGACCTGCCGTGCCGAACTCAAGATCCATGTAGAAACGCTCTTTGATCTCATTTTCATCATCGGCGATCGCCTTCAGTTCGGCCTTCGTTCCCTCATCAAAATAAGGGTCGTTCAGCCATTCTTCATACCTTGCCCTGTAATCTTCCATAACAGTCGTCTCCTTTTTACGTAGGTTGCATAGTCTCTGTTTCCGCTCTGCTACTTAAGGCATCCTCCTGTCTGTTCCCCGGAGGTGCCTGTGAATCCGTATTACAGCTGTGTGTCGGAATATACTTTCAGAATGTCTGTATATCCGCCCTTCTCCAGGGTCTCGACCTGGAACTTCGCGTTCTTCTTCAGCGGCTGCACCACTACTGTCATGCCGTCCGCGCGCTCTGCGGCAGCCTTGCCGAACACTTCGGTGACTCTTCCGGCAGCACCTTTCATGTCAACCAGATATGCCTTCTTTGCCCCTGCGCCTTCCTCCTTCCAGTTGAGGTCCTTCAGGATCGTGACGATCCGCTCAAAACCGATGGAGAAGCCGCACGCCGGGGCGTCCTGTCCGCAGAATCTGCCGACCATCTTGTCATATCTTCCGCCGCCTGCGATGGAAAATGAATAGTTGTCGATGGAGATCTCGAAGATCGTCCCCGTATAGTAGCTCATGCCGCGTACCAGAGTCGGGTCGAACTTCAGGGTGATGTCCTCACTGATCATGGCACGGGCTGCCGACATGATCAGTTCCAGATCCTTCGCGGCGCCCTCTTCGATCGCATCTGCGCATGTGCTCTCAATAAAGGATGCAACGTCTTCAGCTTTTCCTTCCTGGTACAGGTGGAAATACCCGACATACTTATCGACCTTTTCCTCAGCATATCCATTTGCAAGAAGGTCCTCACGTACACCATCAAGACCGATCTTGTCCATCTTGTCGAGGATAATGAACACATCATCGTATTCTTCTTCCGAGAAGCCTGCACTCCTGGCCATGGCACGAAGGATCCTGCGGTCTCCGATATGTACGGTAAATCCGGACACTCCGACTTCGGCGAAGATCCTGTGAAGGGCTCCGGAAGTGGCCGCGATCAGTTCGATCTCTGCCATGACGGAATTATCGCCGATAATATCGATGTCGCACTGTGTAAACTGGCGGAAGCGACCCTTCTGGGGACGGTCCGCACGGAACACGTTGCCGATCTGCAGTGCTTTGAACGGGGTGGGAAGCTCGTTCTTGTGGCAGCTGTAGTACCGGCACAGCGGAACCGTCAGGTCGTAGCGGAGCGCACTGTCCGCTATCTCTGTTCCCGCCGCGTCAGAGGGCATATCCTCGCTGCCGCGTACCTTGCCAAGAGCCTTCTCCAGTTCACGGCCTCTCTTCTCAACCTTGAAGATCAGCTTCTCATTTTCACCGCCGTTTTTCCCGGTCAGATTCTCGATGTGTTCCATGACCGGAGTCTCGATCTCCGTGAATCCGTATCTTCCGTAGGTTTCACGGATCAGTCCGAGTACATGCTGTCTCAGTGCCATATCCTCGGGAAGGAAATCCTGCATCCCCTTCACCGGTGTCTGTATAAATTTCATGCTCTATTCTGCCTTCCTATTTATGAACCAACATGATGCTGGGGGCAAAAGTACCTTTTGTCCCCAGCTATGATGTACGGATCGCTCCGTGTCCGGTGGGGCAACACCTCTTTTGCCTCCGGTAAGCAAGCTTACCTCGGCTTCAGAGCTTTTGACCCTTACATCATCAGTATACTATCAATCCTCTGGATTGTCACCAGATGATGAAACAAGTTTCGCCGCCCGCGCCAGCAGGCAGTCTCTTTCATTTCTCTGAGGATCTGCCAGGACCTCGTCCAGAAGCGTGTTCAGGATCTTCCCGATCCGCTTTCCCTTCGGAACTCCCATGGCAATCAGGTCGTCTCCTGTCACAGCAAGTCTCTTGAGCGACAGGCAGTCTCCCCTCTCCAGGATCCCGCGGTAGATCAGCTCCACCTGATCCATATACTCGAACTTCCTCTGCTGCACCTCTTCGCTCTGCCCGCCTATGTCAGCTCTTTTGACCTTCAGGAATAACGGGAACAGGTCTTCTCCGATCTGCACCACGGCACGCCTCACCCCTTCCGGCGTCAGTTCGGGATACAGTGAGTGGTTCTGTATCAGCTGCACAACGGTCCGTTCCGTTGCCTTATCATATTTAAGGCGCTCCATGACTTCTTTCGCGATCACAGCTCCCGGAGCCGCATGTCCGTGGTAATGGAACACACCGTCAGGCGCCAGCGTCTGGCAGACCGGTTTTCCCGAGTCATGAAGCAGCATGGTAAGCCGCAGGATCCGGTCCGGCTCCACCGCCATCATCGTCCGGATGGTATGCTCTCCCACGGTAATCTTATGATGCGCATTGTTCTGGACCGCGTCCATCTCCGCGTCAAATTCCGGGAGGATTATCTTCGTGATGCCGCACTCCCAGGCAAGGCGGATCATCTCCGGATGCGGGGATACCAGCAGTTTTTCCAGTTCCATGCGGATCCGCTCTGCGCTCACCATGGCAAGCGAGGGAGCCATCCGGGCTGCCGCCTCCCTTGTCCCCGGGTCCAGTTCGTATCCGAGTTTCGCGCAGAAGCGGACAGCGCGGAAGATCCTCAGAGCGTCCTCCGTGAATCGTTCTCTCGGATCTCCGACACAGCGCACGATCCCGTTCTTCAGATCCTCCATGCCTCCGAACAGGTCGATGATCCCGTCCCTGTCATTGTAGGCCATGGCGTTGATCGTAAAGTCGCGCCTCTTCAGGTCTTCCTCAAGATCCGTCGTGAAACTCACATTGTCCGGATGCCTGTGATCCGCGTAATCTCCGTCGATCCGGAAGGTCGTGACCTCCAGGCTCTCTCCGTCCATGCGGACTGTGACAGTCCCGTGTTCGACCCCTGTGTCGATCGTCCTTTTGAATATTGCCCTCACCTGCTCCGGAGTCGCCCCGGTCGTAATGTCCCAGTCGTCCGGTACCATTCCGATCACGCTGTCGCGGACGCAGCCGCCCACAACATAAGCTTCATAACCGCATTCGTGCAGCCGTTCCAGGACCTTCTTCGCAGGGTCCGGTATGTTTATTTTCTGTCTGATGTCTGCCGTCATATAAGTCTCTCCTGCATACGAACTTAGGTTGCACCTGTTTTTTATAGAATATACATAATAATCGGTCTTCAAATGTCGCGAAACCACCCCTTGAAACCACCAAGTTGCACAAGTTCAGCACATCCTGACTTTGCGTTTTCGTGAAATTAGGTGGAAAATGAACGATTTAGCGGTTGACACATCATAGCGCCGGGCGATATAATCTATCCGCAATCGAGATTGACGCAATTACATCAATCTATGTTTTTTTTATTTATGGAGGTCCCGTTATAATGAAGGGTACAGTTAAGTGGTTCAACGCAGAAAAAGGTTATGGATTTATCACTGGTGAGGATGGAAAGGACGTATTCGTTCATTTCTCCGCAATCCAGGGCGAAGGCTTCAAGACGCTGGACGAAGGCCAGAGCGTAACATACGATCTGACAGAAGGTCAGCGTGGAATGCAGGCTTCCAACGTAGTCAAAGAGTGATTCATCCAACCTTTTCTTTATATATAGATACTGAATATATAAAAAGTTTTGTTGAATCGGCGGTCCGCTTTATGGCGGACCGCTTTTCCATTTCCCGTACGGGTCTGCCGCAGGCAGTCCCGTGATTATCCTCTTGTATTCAGGAACTCCAGTTCCTTCGCTCCTTCCTCATCGGTCGGATACATCTCCACATAAGTCCTGCACTTGTCTCTCGCCGTCAGGAAATCCAGCTTCTTCTCATAGGCAATGATCTCGTTAAAGTACAGTTCCTGCTTGCCTTCACCGCCGGGCAGTTCCAGTCCCTGGGTGATATAATTCAGCGCCTTATCAGGATCATCCTGTGCAAGCGCGCACAGCGCAAGACCATTGTACGCGTCAGCATCCTTCTGATTCTTCTGAAGAATCTGGGAATAAATCGCGTTGGCGTTGTCATTTTCCCCCTTGGCAAGATAGATCCGGCCCATAAGCGACAGCGCCGGTTCATGTCCATCCTTCACCGGCTGGTTCAGCGCCTCAGACGCCTGGTCATACTGCTCCAGATAGTAGTAGATCTTGCCTACATTGTAATAATCTTCATTGTCCTCCGGCGCAATGCCGAGGGCAGTCTGCAGATAGGTATCACCCACGCCGGACAGCTTCGTGTCTTCATAGACACTGTAGATGTCCAGATACAGCTGGTAATCGTCAGGCCGCAGGGAAGCAGCATAGTCAAAATTCGCCTCAGCCTCCTCCTGATTCCCCAGATGAAGCTGGCTCGCACCGGTGTAGAAATACGCCATCACCTGCTGCGGGTCCGCCGCCGTGATCTGGCTGCAGGTCTCGATCGCCCCTTCATAATCCTGCATGCGATACTGCGAAGACCCCCTGTACTGCAGCAGATCCAGCACCGTCTCCGGCATCTTGTCATCCGTCGCCGCCAGCGCCTTGCCGAAAGAATCCGACGCTTCCGCATACTTCGCCTGGCCCATCTGCGCGATCCCAAGTCCACGGTAAGCCGCTACCGGATCCTCACCGTCAGAGACAGCCTCCGTGAAAAAGCCCTCCGCCTCCTGGTAATTCTGAGACTCCACCGCCGCAAACCCGGCCTTCGTCTTCTCAGTCGGCACAGCATCACGGTGACATCCGCCCAGAAACAGCGCACAGGCTGCCGCAGCAGCCGCAAAATATAAACCCGTTCTTTTAGAACCGTTCAAAATCATATTCAAGTACCCTTTTCTAAGATAATTAAGCGCCCCCATCATAGCATACTGAACAGGTGCCTGTCACTAGTTCAAACTTGAACAAGTGACAGGCACTGGTGCAAGTTCTGCCGGCTAGCGTAAAAAGGGGCAGCCCGGCGAAACGGGCTGCCTCTCAACGTTACATAATATAAGTTACTGTCAAAAAAGTGGAAAAAACGGTGGATAGCTACCGCCCCATCCTTGAACAGGTGACAGGCACTTGTTCAAGTTATCACTCTCCGTGGATGATCGGTGACAGCGGTTTGTAGATCAGCAGTGTGATGACAACGGACAGCATGGCTTTCACGAAAGTGAAGGGCATGTTGAAGATCACCAGGCAGCTGAGCAGGTCTCCGTCTTTGATCTTCGGCAGGATGGCCTGATACATGGCGATTATGGTCTCCATGGGCATAAATGCTGTGTAGACCGGATATACGATGAAAAAGTTGGTGATGACACTGAACACTGCCATGCAGACTGCACCGACGACTGCACCGATGATAGCGCGCTTCCTGGTCTTGTTCCTCTGGTAGATCAGCCCTGCCGGAAGTACAAACAATGCACTCAGCAGGAAGTTGGACAGTTCTCCGATACCTCCGGTTGAGGTGCGCAGAAGGTGAAGCAGGTTCTTGACCAGAGCAATGATCACTCCGTAAAGCGGTCCCATTGAGAAGGATCCGATCAGGGCCGGAAGATCCGACAGGTCCATCTTGATGAAAGACGGCATGAATGGTACCGAGAAATCAAACTGCATGAGTACGATGGAGATTGCGCTCAGCATCGCTGAGATTACCAGATATCTTGTTCTTCTCTGTGTTTGTGTCATACTGCTCTTCATAGTGCCTGCTCCTGCTGTGTTTACATTGCTGCTCATTATTTCTTCTCTCCTTTCGTTGTTCAGGAGGTCGGAAATGCCAGAGGCGCTGCTGCTTCACTTTGACCAAGTTAAAACGCCCGGGACCTTCAATGGTCTCCGGGCGCTGCATCACGATCTGACATCTTCTTCCATCCGGACTATACCGTTGGTACCGGAGTTGCACCGGTTCGGCTGCCATATGGCAGTTCGCGGACTATACCGCCAGTGGGGAGTTTCACCCCGCCCTGAAGACTGAATATGTTGTACAATCTGGACTATATCACCTTTTTATGAATTCTGCAATGCTGCTTTTAATCTCTTCTGCATATATAGTCTGCGTACTCCTGATTACTTTGTCTTAATCTACCGCTCCCTGCGCTTGCCGTACGGATACCTGACAAAAGCATGATTTTCCAAGCGCTTTTTCTGCTGGTCAACCTCTGCTTTCAGTTCCTTTATCTCATCGCTTGCCGACTGCTCATTATAAAGCAATTCAATCAGCTCATCCTGCATTCCGATCAGGTCTGCGCGGATTCTATGCACCGGTTCGAGTTTGGCAGCAACCTTTCCGGCCTTCTCGTCGAGATTCCTCTCCGCTTCAGCCCGGAGTCGCTCGGTCTCTGCCTTAACCGCGGCAATTCTGGCCTGTACGCGGTCGGTCTTATACACAACCTCCGGATAAGCCTCGGAGAAACGTTTATGGAAATAAGACCTGTTCGTCAGCAGCTGGCGCACTTCCTTGCTGATCTCTTCGGTATTGTCCGCTTCACTGCTGTCAATACCGACCTTGACCAGTTTCAGAACAAAGTAGGAAACAACAAAGTCTGCACAAAGAATCACAAGAAGAACTGCCGCAACGATTTCCCTGGTTCTCAATGTGAAAAGATCCAAAAATCTGTAAAGAAGCGGATTAGAGATATGAATGATTCCTAACCCCGCCAGGCCAAACAGGATCAGATTGCCGATCCAGACCCTCCCATGCAGATTCATTGGCTTCTGGCTGTAATCCCACCATCTTGCATGAAAAATCTTCTCAAGCACCAGGCTTGTCAGGTACTCAACCAGTCCGCAGATCACAAAAGACAGCGAAAATGTCATGACCGGGCCCGATTCCACACTGGACAGATTGCCTACGACCAGTGTGATCAGCACTGTACCGCTTCCGTAAATCGGCAGCAGCGGACCTGTCAGAAACCCCCGGTTAATAAACCGGTGAAACTGCCTGTATTTGAGAGCGACCTCCATACACCAGCCCGCGAAACCATATATAAAAAACAGCAGAATAATATTGATCCAGTATTCCATATTCCGGTCTTCTCCTCTTATTATGTGAAACCCATCCAGCCTGTCTGCCGGACGGTCTTATCGTCATTATCTTGCCTTCGGATCTCATCCTCTTACTGCTGTTCTCGTTTAGACTGGAATGATGCACTTTTCCACATAGCCTGGAATTAGTTCGTCGTGCGTGAGGAAAGACAGGTTCTCCACTTTGGCCTGCGCCAGGAGCAGGCGGTCAAACGGGTCGTTGTGCTCTTTGACACCCTCCGGCCTGGACAAAGAACGCACGGCAAGGATGTGCTTATCTGCCAGAGCGAGAGGAACAAACCCCGCTTCCCTGCATCCTTCGGAAAAGTCTTTTTCATCAAATGGAATATTGTCTGGCCGGCGTGAGTGCTTGAGAAGCACCTCCCATACTGAGACCGTGCTGTAATAAATAGTGTTATCTGGGTCAAGGATTAATTCTCGTGCTTTTTCAGAAAGTGCGGGATCATCGTTCAGAGCCCATACAGCAACATGGGTATCAAGAAGCAGATTCATAAAATGCCTCCCGTCATTGATTCCGCAATAGCATCATTATCAGCATCAAAGTCACCTTTAACTGTGAATTTGCCTTTTGCGATACCGATACGCTTTGAAACAGGCGTCTCATTGATGAGTGTAATCTTGACCACAGGTTTTCCGTTTCTGGCAACTGTGATGAAATCTTCTTTCTTTGTTTCCAGAAGACGGATCAGCTTGGAAAAATCGGTTTTTGCTTCGAGGATATTCACTTGTCTCATTTTGCACACCCCCCAAATATGGTCAGAAAGACTAAGTTGACCTTTCTGACCATAGTATGCCCGAAGCAATGAGAAAAATCAAGAATCATTGTAGGCTGACTTTACTAAATTTACGGCATTCTTCAGGTTTCTCACCCGAAAGCGTTCTCTGTTCTGATTATCCTTATCGTATCAATCGTATCGCCATGATACAGTGTTCAGGAATTATTTTGTTTTAACCTTCTTCACTTTGCTCCACGCTGAATATCCGACTCCATCGAAGTATCTGACTCGGACATAGTATGTTGTCTTCTTCTTCAATCCCTTGATCGTGGTCTTCGTCTTGCCTTTACTAACATCAGCTTTCTTTACAATATTCCTGAAACCACTGTCTGTTGCACACTGGATCTGGACCTTCTTGATTGGCTTCCAGATCTTCTTACCGTTCTTGGTTTTATTCTTGAAGTGCTTCCACTTAACGGTGATCTTGCCCTTTGCAGGTGCCGGTTTCTGAATCGTTGGCTTCTTTGAAACGGTTATCTTTTCAACTATCTTTAATCGTGGAATAGCTTCCGTTTTTATCTTGCCGCAGGAGCACTTGTATGTTCTGATGCCGGCGGCAGCTGTTGTTGCTGGTTTTGTCACCACACCGGAGCCCCAGCTGTGTACATGCGTAGATGTCATATTGACATTCTGGAAAGACGTTCCCTGTGTCAGTCTCTCCCACTGGGATTCTGAACCGGCATAGTTAACATCTACCGTACTGAGCACAGTGTCATCTACTGAATCATCCGCAAGTTCCTCAAGACTCTGAGGAAGGCTTATTTCACTCAGGTCTTTCCTGCATGTAAATGCATATGACCCGACCTTGGTAAT
Organism: uncultured Lachnospiraceae bacterium; assembly: GCA_902801515.1. Classification (GTDB taxonomy): domain Bacteria; phylum Bacillota; class Clostridia; order Lachnospirales; family Lachnospiraceae; genus Porcincola. The sequence goes on along the minus strand of CADCII010000007.1, from coordinate 43,496 downwards.
GCCCTCTTTTACGATGATCTTTGTTACTTTCAACGCAACTGCTGCTTCTGCCCATGGGGCATCATCTTCAGATTCATAATCCGGTATCTCAGCATTCTGGGTGCCCTCTGTCAAGCCGATCGTCAGTACTCCGTCAGCAATTTCCCAGCTCAGTCCTTCGTCAGTAACTCCATTCGGGGAAAGTACGGGGATTACTTCCGTTGCCTTATCCTGATACACTTTTTCTCCATATTCGGCGATTGCTGTATATGTTTTCACACCAGTATTCGTATACGAAGCATCAGCCGTGATTTCCGATGTCAGTTCTCCATCCAGTTCTATGATATGAGTACTGTCATTTTTGCAGGTGAGCGTAACTTTGGCGGAAGAATAATCATCTGCCCACTCCCAGACAGGATTATCATAGTCATGGCCAGTTGCCGGATTTTCCTCATCTGTCATAGTCTCCGCCATCTGACAAATCTTACACTTACGTTCCAGGATGGCGTTTGCTGTGCAGGTGGCAGGAATTTTCTGGTACCAGTTTCCCCATTCATGCGTATGTGTGGACGTCATATCTACATCCTGGAAAGCGGTTCCCTGCGTCAGCGTCTCCCACTCAGATTCTGAACCGGCATAGATCACATTTATCGTACTGAGCACAGTGCCCTCTATCGAATCGTCTGCAAGTTCTTTAAGACTCTGAGGAAGGCTTATTTCATCCAGGCTCTCTACACCTGTAAATGCATTTGCACCAACCTTGGTAATGCCCTCTTCAACGACTATCTTTGATACTTCCAGTTCTGCAGCAGCTTCAGCCCACGGGGCTTCAGCCCACGGGGCATCATCTTCAGATTCATAATCCGGTATCTCCGCATTCTGGATGCCCTCTGTCAAGCCGATCGTCAGTACTCCGTCAGCAATTTCCCAGCTCAGCCCTTCGTCAGTAACTCCACTCGGGGAAAGTACGGGAATCTCTTCTGTTTTCTGATTCTGATACTCGTTCCCTTCATATTCGGCAACTGCTGTATATGTTTTTACACCAGTACTCGTATACGAAGCATCAGCCGTGATTTCCGACGTCAGTTCTCCATCCAGTTCTATGACATGGGTATTGTCATTTTTGCAGGTGAGTGTAACCTTGGCAAAAGTATAATCTTCAGCCCACTCCCAGACAGGATTATCATAGTCATGGCCAGTTGCCGGATTTTCCTTATCCGTCATGGTCTCAGCTGTCTGACAGATGTTACACTTTCGTTCCAGGATAGCATCTGCTGTGCAGGTAGCAGGAATTTTCTGATACCAGTTTCCCCATTTATGCGTATGCGAGGATATCATATTTACATCCCGGAAAGCGGTTCCCTGCGTCAGCGTCTCCCACTCGGATTCTGTGCCGGAATAGATTACATTTATCGTACTGAGTAAAGCAGCGTCTATCGAGTCGTCTGCGAGGTACTCAAGGCTCTGGGGAAGTTCCATCACTACCAGACTCCCAAGCCCGGCAAATGAATTTGATCCAACCTTGGTGATTTTGTCTTTTACAACTATCTTTGTTACATTCAGTTCTGCAGCAGCTTCAGCCCACGGGGCATCATCTGCCGCTGCGTAATCCGGGATCTCTGTGCTCTGGGCATCTTCCTTAAGGCTGACCGTCAGTACTCCGTCAGCAACTTCCCAGCTCAGACCTTGGTCAGTAACTCCACTCGGGGAAAGAACTGGGATCGTTTCTGTTTTCTGATCCTGATACTCTTCTCCTTCATATTCGGCAGCTGCCGTATATGTTTTTACACCAGTACTCGTATACGAGGCATCAGCCGTGATTTCCGATGTCAGTTCTCCATCCAGTTCTATGATATGAGTACTGTCATTTTTGCAGGTGAGTGTAACTGTGGCGGAAGAATAGTCTTCAGCCCATTTCCAGACAGGGGCTCCATAATCATGGCCTGTCGGATCAATATTGGCTACTGTTTTAGTCTGTGTTTCAAACCCATTGTTGAATACAGCCGTATAGGTAGTTTCGCCTTTTTCTGTACAGGTGGCTGCTTTTGTCTGTTCAGAAGTTGTCTGTGATATCCGGTTCTGTCTGTGGCTATTATCATTTAAGCAGACTCGTACCGCGGTCACTTCTGAATTGTCATTTGCCCATGTATATTCTGGTTCACCCCAGTTATGATCCGCCATGGGAGTGGTTGCCTGCTTCTGGCCTGTATAGGTATTGTCCTCAAATTCAACAACTGCCATATAGACAACCGTGCCGGTTGTTCCACATGTCGCCTCTTTTATTACTTTTTGCGTGGTCGTTGCAGGTACGTGTTCCACATGACTGGAATCGTTTTTGCAGGTGAACCTGGCATCTGCCCGAGTATTATTATCTAGCCATGCCCAATTAGGTCCGCCCCAGTCGTGACCTGTCGGAGAAATACCGGAAGTTTCCTTCTCACCGCAGCGAGAACATACACGTTCTTCACTGCCGGCTTCGGTACAGGTTGCCGGTTTTGTTTCTGTCCATTCCCCAAAAGCATGGCCGAGAGCTGCAGTTACTTCCTGCTGTACAAGAATCTCTCCGCACGCCGAGCACTTCTTTCCTGCCGTAAGGCCTGTTTTAGTACAGGTTGCCGCAACCGCCGGAAGATCTGTTTCCACATGCCCTTTTTCCGGGATCGGTACTTTCTCAGTCTGAGTTTCAAATCCTTCTTTCGTAAATACTGCGGTATAGGTGGTTTCTCCTTTTTCTGTACAGGTTGCTGCTTTTGTAATCTCTGAGGTTGTCTGTACTGTTTCGCTCTCTGTATGGGTTTCATCACGCGTGCAGACACGCTCTGCTGTTACGCTCGTATAATCGTCTGTCCATGTATATGTCGCATCACCCCAGTCATGGCCCAACGCTGAGTTTTGTACGGTTTTCTCATCTGTGTATTTATTTCCTTCAAACGATACTTCAGCCGTATATACAGCCTCTCCGCCTGCAGTACAGGTCGGATCTGTTCCAGCAGATGAGATTTCCGCCGGTATACTTTCACTGTGCGAACTGTCATTTTTACATGTAAATGTTGCCGTCGCGCCTGTATGATCCTCAGTCCACTTCCAGCTGGGAGAGCCCCAGGAATGGCCTGTCGCTGCAACCGTTTCCTGTGAGACAATAATCATGCCGCAGGCGGAACAGTGGCTTCCCTCGGTCAGCCCAGGTTCAGTACAGGTTGCAGCAACTGCCGCATCGGTGACTGGCTGATGCCCCATCGCAGGAATCGTCTCTGTTTCTGGGGGTACTTCATATCCTCCTCCCATCTTCGGATGCAGTCCGCAGACTATGGTTGCGCTCCCGGCCTCAGTGCACGTCGCTGTGACTCCTGTCTGTTTCCGCTGATGATACATGGTTACTGACAGTGTCGGTGTAATAAATTCTCCACCGCCATTGGAGAGATTCGCATGAGCCTCATGCTCCTCTCCAATCGTCCAGTAAGAGAATCCTTTACTGCCGGATCCTGCAAGGAAATAGTCGTAATAAACCGTAGAACTCTCATCCTGGTCGTCCCAGGTCGCATCCAGCAGATACCAGCTGCTCTCCAGCGATACTACATTCCACATATGAGGACCGCCTGAACCGTCAGGAGAATACGCAATCCCCGATACCAGGACATTGTCTGTTATCCCCAGTTTATCAACCAGTATCTTAAACAGTTTTGAATATCCTTCGCAGACCACCTTATGGTCGAAATCATATGCCCCGTAGGGAGTATGCTGTGCCTCAATGGTAGTTGACGCATCTCCGTATGACACCAAGTCGCAGATATGATCATGCACTGCCTTCAGTTTTTCTCCTGGGGTCATTGTGGAATAACCGTCGACTGCCTGTATCTGAGCCACGGAGCGGTCCGTATAAGTCTCCAGATCCGCCAGCTGCTTTTTTGCGCCTGTCCAGCGTTCATAAGCATTAAGACGCATTTTTATTATTGAGAAATGATACGGAGCAGTTTCGTATGGGTTATAGGATACGGCAAATCCAAATCCTGACCTGTCAATCCAGAATGATTCTTCCGGATAATCATAGAGATATGCGTCAAATGCAGTATATGCATCTGAATACAATTTCTGGCGGATGCTCTTGTACACCTCACTTGATGCATAATCTGTACTTTCTAACTCAAAAGAATAATCTGTGTCCGGTGAATAGGCCATGGTATATGGTATTTCCCCTGAACTATTCGACGTGCCAAGCTGCCAGTTCCCGGTCTTCAGCAATTCATACATAGCCTTCTGGTTTCCCGCCAGCTGGCTGCCATAATACTCTGGTCCGTCCGGCTCAGATGCGGCTGACATCAATAACTCTCCATGGTCTGCCCTGCCATAGCCATCTTCAGCATCACCAACCGGCACAGGCTCAGATGAAAAGATCTCGCTGATCATACCGTTTCCGGCATCTTCATCCTCAATCAGACCGGAAACATCCTCCAAAGACATATCTTCTGTGAAGATTTCGTCGTCTGTTCCATCCTCTTCCGGTATAACTTCTTCATCCGATACATCTGCTTCGGGCACGGTTTCCGGATCTTCCACGATCTCAATCTCCGGGTCTTCCTCATCCTCTGTAAATGAAGCAGACAGATTCTCTTCCTCTGCAATCTCTATTACTTCCGTGCCTGCTGCATTCACCGGGGATACTGATGTGAGAAGCAACGACATTGTCATAATGAGGGCAAGTTTCTTTTTCATATGATTCTCCTGTCCTGTATAAAGGGCTCACTGCCACTGTTTTCTATCCTGCCTGTCTGCATAAACTCGCAGAATTACATTAACTTAATGTTTGAACAAATTATCGCACAGGTCTTGGCAGTTCGCAACAGGAGCCTTGCAAAAGAGCGCTTTCAGGTCTCTCACCCAAAAGCGCTCCTGTAACAGCCGTATCAACCGTCCTGTCCTGATACGACGTCCAAAATATTCATTTTCCAGGCTTTTATGACGTGCTTTCCATCCACTCAGCAATCTCCTTGGCAGTTCCGTGTACATAGTGGGAACCTTCTACTTTGGTCAGTGTCCCCTTGTCGTAGTCCAGGCCGCTTGTCGCGTAGTCGTATTCCAGCGCCGTCCTGCCCTTCTCTGTGCGCGGATTCGGACTGGGAATCGCCGACAGCAGGCTGCGGGTATATGGGTGCAGCGGCCGCGAGAAGATCTCCTGGGTGGTCCCGGTTTCCAGCATCCGCCCCAGATGCAGCACGCCGATCCGGTCGGAGATATATTTGACCATGGACAGGTCGTGCGCGATGAACAGATATGCCGCGCCGGTCTCTTCCTGAATATCCTTCATCAGGTTGACTACCTGTGCCTGGATCGATACGTCCAGCGCGGAGATACATTCATCCGCTATGATCAGCTCCGGATTCATGATCAGCGCCCTCGCGATTCCGACACGCTGACGCTGTCCGCCGGAAAACTGGTAAGGATAGCGGTCATAGTGTTCAGCCGCAAGGCCGACCATCGCAAGGATCCGGTCGATCTTCTGCTTGCGCTCCTCTTTCGTACTGTACATCTTGTGGATGTCCAGTCCTTCGCCTATGATATCGCCGATTTTCTTGCGCGGGTTCAGAGAGGCCATGGGGTCCTGGAAGATCATCTGCATCTTTGTGCGAAGCAGCTTGAATGTATCCTTGTCCAGTTTCCCCGTGATGTCCGCCCCTTTGAAGGTAATCTTCCCGTCGGTCGGATCATACAGGCGGATGATCCCCCGGCCGATCGTGGTCTTTCCGGATCCGGATTCCCCGACCAGTCCGTAGGTCTCTCCCGGGTATATGTCAAAGCTTACGTCATCCACAGCTTTGACAGTGAAGGAAGAGCTGACTTTGAAATACTGTTTCATGTGCTCGACTTTCAGGATCGGTTCCTGACTATAGTCTGCTGCCATCTTCCTTCACCTCCTTCTTCATTCTCTGGATGCGCCGGCTCAGTTCCTCCGGCATCTCCACCTTCGGAGCGCGCGGATCCAGCAGCCAGGTGGCTGCGTAGTGCGTCTCGCTTATCTTGAACATGGGCGGCTCCTTCAGGGAGTCGATCTTCAGCGCATACTGGTTCCTCGGCGCGAACGCGTCGCCCTTTACCTCGTGGAGCAGGTTCGGCGGCGATCCAGGGATCGTATAGAGCCTGGAATCATCCGTCTCAAGATCCGGCATGGCCGACAGCAGTCCCCATGTGTACGGATGCCTGGGTTCGTAGAAGATCTCTTCAATATTCCCGACTTCCACGATCTTGCCGGCGTACATTACATTTACATAATCCGCTACCTTGGCTACCACGCCCAGGTCGTGGGTGATATAGATGACCGAGATTCCGTGGTCTGCCTGTAGTTTTTTGATCAGCTCGAGGATCTTCGCCTGGATCGTAACGTCCAGCGCAGTGGTCGGCTCATCGCAGATCAGAAGGTCCGGGTTGCAGGAGATCGCCATGGCGATGACTACTCTCTGCCGCATACCGCCGGACAGCTGGTGCGGATACTGCTTCATACGCCTTCCGGGCTCGGTGATTCCGACCTCGCTCAGAAGCTGCACCGCCCGCGCCGCCGCTTCCTTAGGGGAGATCTTCAGGTGCATGATCATACCTTCCATCAGCTGTTTTCCGATGGTCATGGTAGGATCCAGGGATGTCATGGGATCCTGGAAGATCATCGAGATCTTCCGCCCGTTGATATTCTTCCGGATCCATTTCTTCTCTTTCTTCAGTATGTCCACTTCCTGCGTGGAGCCGTCATCTTCCTTATACCGGAAGATGATCTCGCCGCTGTTGATCACTGCATTGCCTGCAAGAATCCCCATGGCTGTCTTCATGACAACGGATTTGCCCGATCCGGATTCCCCGACAATTGCAACGGTCTCGCCGCGTTCCAGGTCCATATTTACACCACGAATGGCATGTACCGGTCCGGCGGTGGTAGTAAAGGTGATATCCAGATTCCGGATATCCAGTATCTTATCTGCCATATCCCCGCCTCCTTACATGTCTTCAATACGCGGAGCGAGTGCCTCGCGCAGTCCGTCGCCCACGAAATTGAACGCCAGCATCAGGAACGCCAGCACCAGAATGGGCGGCACGATCTGATACGGCAGCGTTGTGATATTGTTGAATCCGTCCTCGATCAGCGATCCGATGGAGCACTGCGGCAGCATGATGCCGACGCCGACGAAGCTCAGGAACGCTTCGGTAAAGATAGCCGTCGGGATGGAGAACATCATCTGCGTGATGATGGGGCCGATCGTATTCGGCAGGATGTCGATGAAAATGATCCGTCCGCTGCCTGCACCCAGGGTGCGGCTGGCCATGATATATTCCTGCTCCTTGTTCTTGAGCATCTCAGCACGCGCGATCTTACTCATTCCGATCCACTCGGTCAGCAGCAGAGCCACGATGACCAGGCCGATGCCTTTGGGCATGATCGTGGCAAGGACGCCGACGATAACCAGCCTCGGAATGGAGTTCGCAATCTCCACAAACCGCTGCATCACGTCATCGGCAAATCCCCCGAAGTACCCTGAGATCAGGCCGAAACTCATGCCTACAATCATATCGATGAATATCGTTACAAATGCGATCAGCAGGGATACTCTCGCTCCGTACCAGACTCTTGTCCACAGATCGCGCCCCAGCGAATCAGTGCCGAACAAGAATGTACGGTCAGCGAATTCATCCTGGTACTCTTCTCCCGAAATCATACGGTGCAGCCACGGAATACGGGGAGGAAGGCTGCGCGCCGTGATCTCTTTGCCGGTCTCCTGGTCGTAGACTGACTGAATGTCGCTGTACCCGTACCGGTTCATATGAGGCCCGACAAGTGCCAGGAACATGCAGACCACGATGATCACAAGTCCGATTACTGCGCGGACATTTTTAAAGAAGCGGGTGAAGACTCCCTTCCAGAAACCGACGGACGCATAGTTGCGGTCCGTATAGATATCGATGGATTTGTCGAAGACAAAATCTTCCGCAGAAGGTTCATATGCAGACTGCTGCAGAGCATATTCGCTCTGTACTGCTTTCTGTACGCTCATAGCTGCACCCCCCTTCCGTCAAGAATCTGGTCCACGGACTGCACAGGGACATCCTGCTGCGTGCCGCCGGGCATACCTCCGCTACCTTCCGTATTCTGTTTCTTCCTGCGCGGATCCCCCGATACACGGATACGCGGATCCAGCAGGCAGTACACGATGTCCAGCACCAGCATGATCCCGATGTACATCGCAGAGTACAGGATGCCCAGCGCCAGGACGTAGTTATAGTCGATGCCCTCTCCCGTGATCGCGTCTACCATTAGTTTGCCGATTCCATTGATCCCGTATATCTTCTCCACGACCAGAGCGCCGGTCAGCAGATCGACGATGAGCGGAGCGATGACGGTAACGATGGGGATCAGTGCATTTCGCAGGACATGACGCATGACCAGCCTCGAACCATACATACCCTTCGACTCTGCCATGAGGATGTAATCACTGTCCATGACTTCCACCATTTCATTTCGCGTAAACCGCGCGATGGTACTCATAGAGAAGAGGGACAGGGACAGCGCCGGCATGACGGTCGACAGGACAAATCTCCGGTTGTTGAAATAGAAGGGGAAGATCGTAGTCTTGTAGGCAAAGTAGTACTGCAGAAAGATCATGAACACATAGGAAGGTATACAGACCCCCACTATGGACAGGACCGAGCAGAATACATCCCAGAAATGCCCTCTGTTGAGGGCTGCCGCAATTCCCAGGATCAGGCCTGTGATCACGCCCAGCAGGATTGCCGCAGTACCGATCCGGAACGAGTTGTTCATGGCGGTCGGAAGTACGGTCGATATCGGGGCGCCATTGTAGAGTGAAGATCCCTTGCCGAAGCTTCCTGTGGTCACGACCTCTTTCATATAATTCCCAAACTGCACAAGGATCGGGTCATCCAGGCCCATTTCCTCCCGCTTCTTTGCGATCGCCTCGTCGCTCATGCGCTCTGACGGGAACGGATTGCCCGGCATGATACGCACCAGCAGGAACAGCAGGAATGTAATGATAAAGAGCGTCACCACCGCCATCAGGATTCTTTTGATGATATATCTGGCCATCGTTTTCTCCCTGCGTGAAAGAATGCAGCCCGCCTCATGGCTTGCGGCCATAATGGCGGGCTGCCGCTATTCTTTATCCGGCTGAAACATCAGCCGCATCTCACATTTCTCAGATCAATGCCGACCTGGCAAAATTATGTCTGATCAGTTCAGGACAGCGTCCTTATAGACTCTGTTCAGGGCAACCGGATGGAAATCAACGCCTTCCAGGTTGTCAATGATCAGGTTTGCATTTGCCTTGGTATACAGCGGTGCAATGACTGCTTCCTGCATAACCAGCTCTTCTGCTTTGTACAGTGCTTCCCAGCGTGCATCATAATCGGATACATATGCGCCGGAGGTGCAGTCTGTGATCAGCTGATCATACTCTTCATTGCTCCAGAATCCATAGTTGTTGGCATTGTCTGTTACCCACATGCCGAGGTAGGTCATCGGATCAGCATAGTCCGGGCCCCAGCGGGTAAGTGCTACACAGTAGTCATCATTCTGCATCTTCTCCAGACGCTCTGCCTTGGTCATTGCCTGCAGATCGATGGTCACGCCGTCAAGGGCTGCCTCTACCTGCTCCTTGATCGCCTGAGCAACCTTGGCAACTTCGTCACCTTCGTTGTTTCCGTAGATCATGGTGAACTGGAAGCTGTCGGTGCCGAGTTCTTCTTTTGCCTTCTCATAGTATTCCTGAGCTCTGGCTGTATCGAATCCGATATAGTCTGCAAACATCTCCTGGTCTGCGGAGAAGTCTTCGCCGGTCGTTGCGCTTGCTGCGAACTGAGGCGGAACTGCCGTATAGGTCGGAAGAGATCCGTCCATGACATAGTTGTCAGCAAGGGATTCTCTGTCGATGGCGTTGGTGATCGCCAGTCTCAGATTGACATTGCCAAGAGAGCCGTCGCTGGAATTGTTCTCAGTCTGGCTGAAGGACAGGTACCACAGATAGCCTGCACCGACTACGTTCAGGCTGTCGGCAAGCTGTGCATCATCCTGTACAGATGCAACCTGGTCGCCGCTGACTACTGCAAGGTCAAGGTTGCCGCTCTTGAAGCCGGTGAGTGCCTGGTCGGAAGAACCGACTACCTGATAGGTGATGGAGTCAAGGTTGACTCTGTCCGCATCGTAGTAATCCGGATTCTTTACGACGGTCATGCTGGCCGCGCCCGGAATGTAATCATCAAGCAGGAAAGCGCCGTTGGACAGGAAGGAGGACGGGCTGGTGCCGTACTCGCCGTCGCCGAAGCTCTCATAGAACGCCTGGTTGATCGGATAGAATGTCGGGAAATAAAGCAGTGACGGGAAGAAGGAGACCGGAACTTCCAGCTCAACCTCCAGTGTCTTGTCATCCACTGCCTTTACGCCGAGCGTATCCGGATCGCCTTCCTCATAAAGGATCGCGTCCGCGTTCTTGACAGCGCCGACAGAGGAGTCAAACATGTAGTTGTATTCTACGTTGGCAGTCATCGCCAGCTTCCATGCAAATTCGAAATCTGCGGCGGTAACAGGCTCACCGTTGGACCAGTTCGCATCATCTCTCAGATGGAACGTATAAGTGCATCCGTCATCAGAAACATCCCAGGACTCCGCGATTGCAGGAATAGCAGCGCCTTCAGAATCCATCTGGGTCAGACCGTCGATGCAGTCAGCAATGAGCTCGAAAGATTCACCGTCTGTAGCAAGGTTCGTGTCAAGTGACATGACGTTGGTTGAGAACATGACGTAGATATCACCGCCCGCAAGAGCAACACAGCTCCCGAGAACCGCCATGGCCATGCCCGCAAGACCGGCTGTAATCATTTTTCTGATATTCATAGTTTCAAAGCCTCCTTTGCTTAAAAACGCCGCAGAAACGCGGCTGCACTTAAGCATTCTAACTCGTTAAAGCGCTAAAGTCAACAGCCGCGTAAGGGCATATGCAAAGATGCCTGTATTCACTTTGCAGGCAGGGGTAATTATGGTTTCAGAGACTCAACCAGACGCTCCGCTTCTTCCAGCGAATAGGTCCCGGTGATTATACATTTTCCATCAGTGATCGGTTCCTGGACTTTCGGCGCACTGATCAGCTCTCCGTTGATCAGAATATTGATCACCTCTCCTGTATGTTCGGTCGTTGCCTTGCCGAAGGCTTCCTTCCCTTCCTCATCCAGCGTGATCTCAACCATGTATTCCTGCTGGCCTGTTGATAAGGTCCGGGGTACCATCCTCGCATCTGTCACATTATCCTGTGACAGGATCTGTGTTCCGTCTGACAGTTCAAAAGACAGAGTCCGGGGTTCTTTGGATGCTTCCGATTCTGTCAGCTCCTGCGCGGACACCTCTGTTTCATCCTCTCCGACTGGTGTGATGATGGTTTCTATCCTGTCGATGGAATCCTGGTATGCCAGCAGGGACGGATTGCCGTTCTCATCATTGTATTCAGCGTATCCGATACCCGTTGACTCAAGCTGCATGATTATAGTCTTGCCGCGGAGCACCCATTTCATGGACAGTGACTCTTCTTCGTCCGTATCCGTCCGGATAATCGTTCCGTTCCCATCCGGATAAAACTCAATATAATAATGAGAACCGTCTGGTTCGGTTGTCTCCCAGCGGGTCGAAACCAGCTCCTGCGTAATCTGATTGGAATCAATATCCTGCGGGGCAGCTTCCGTTTCCTCTTCGGAATCAGCCACCCTGGCAGCCGCCTCATTGATCAGAGCTTCGTCAGGCGGTACGGCGATTGCGTCCGCATATGCAGTGAAGCTAATTCCGGATAAAATGACAGATACCGTCAGGATGGCTGTTATGATGCGGTTCTTCATGGTATGTTCCTCCTCTTTTATCTTTTTCAGTATCCCTTCCGCTTCTTCGCGCGCTCGATCATCTCTTTCGCTTCCTCAAAAGCCTGCGGGAGATAATCCCCGGTATCTTTCTTTCCTTCCTTCTCCTTCGCCTTGATCTGCTCCCAGTTTACCAGTACCTCCTGCGAACCGGATACATGCGCGTCTCCGAATACGTGCGGATGTCTCCGGATCATCTTGTCCCGGATTCCGCAGATCACATCATCCAGTGTAAACGCACCTTCTTCTTCGGCGATCTGGGCATGCATCACAACCTGCAGAAGATATTGATCCCGCAGAGCACCTCTGCCGCCTCCTCGATACATGTCGCTTTCAGCGATGCATGTGTCTGCTCTCTGTCCCACGGACAGCCATCCTCCGCACGCAGATGCCGCACTACCTCTTTTAATTCGTCAAATGAATTCATTTCCGGTTTCTTCTCCTCTGCTGTTTATTGCTTTATTGTGGATTCTTCCCTTCCGAAATACTTCTCTACCTTCTGAAAGATCCTCTCAAAAAAACAGACTGTCGCAGGAAAAATACGACAGCCTGTTTCATTTCATAATCACTTAGGATCAGTCGATCACATGTACCCAGCCTTCCGGTCCTTCGATGGTTCCCATTTGGATGCCGGTCAGTGTGTCGTACAGTTTCTTGGTGACCGGTCCCATGCCTTCCATGCCGCTCGGCATATCATAGTATGTGCCATGGTCATAGATGCGTCCGACCGGGGAAATGACTGCTGCTGTTCCGCACAGTCCGCACTCTGCGAATTCGCCGTCCTTTACTTCCTGGAACAGGACTTCTCTCTCCTCGACCTTCATGCCAAGTACATCGCTTGCGATGGTGACAAGGCTTCTGCGGGTGATGGACGGAAGGATGCTCGGGCTCTTCGGGATGACGATCGTACCATCCTTCTTGACCAGGAGGACGTTTGCTCCGCCGGTCTCCTCGATCTTGGTGCGGGTTCCCGGATCCAGATACAGGTTCTCGTCAAATCCGTTGCGGTGAGCGTCCATGATCTGGTACAGGCTCATTGCATAGTTCAGGCCGGCTTTGATATGTCCGGTGCCGTGAGGCGCTGCACGGTCAAAGTCAGAGATACGGATAGTGATCGGCTTCGCACCGCCCTTGAAATACGGCCCTACCGGAGTGGTAAGAATGCGGAACTGATACTCTTCCGCAGGCTTGACGCCGATGACTGCGCTGCTTCCGAACATATAAGGACGGATATACAGGGTAGCGCCGCTGCCATAAGGAGCGACCCATGCTTCATTGGCGCGGACAACTTTCTCGACTGCCTCGATCCACTTGTCCACCGGATATACTGGCATCTCCAGGCGTTCGCAGGAGTTCTTCATACGCTCTGCATTGAGGTCCGGGCGGAACGTGACAATGTGTCCGTCTTTTGTTGTGTAAGCCTTCAGTCCCTCGAAACAGGTCTGGGCATACTGCAGCACGCCTGCGCACTCAGTGATGACTACCTTGTCGTCATCAGTCAGGACGCCTTCATCCCAGGCGCCATCCTTGAAGTTGGCTACGAAACGATAGTCTGTCTTCTGGTAACTGAACCCCAGTGACGACCAGTCGATTTTTTTCTTCTCTACCATAGTTTTTGCCGCCTTTCTTCCTGTTTTGCAGTGAAAATTCACTCTTTCTGAGTTTATCACCACAATATTTTGCCGTCAATATTTCAGGAAAACTCTGTGTGCATTTCATTGCGCAGGACAGAAGGATGAAGTAGAATGAGTCAGATGACCGCACGTGCGGTCTGTTTGATTTTCTGATTTTGCTAAATAAGTATGGGGAAAGGGGTTTTGATATGTTTCATTTTAATACAGCTAAACGCACCTGCCGCCGGGCAGTATCTGTACTGACGGCAGCCCTTCTGCTGAGCAGCGGCATGGCAGTCACCGCAGATGAGATCGTTATTGATAATGGTTCCGATTCAGAAGAAATACTGATCCCGGATACGGAAGTGCCTGCCGATGTTTCAGGAGACGCCCTGATCGTAGATTCCGGCAATAAGTCCGACGAAGCGGTCGGACTTACAATTGATGAGCTTGAGGCAGATCCCTCTCCGGAGACGGAACTGATCGAGATCGAACTGATCCCTGCCGAAGCGGAGCGTATCTCGGCCCATCTGGAGGCTCTTCTCAAAAATGCTGATCCTACCGGCTCCAATGAAGAACTTATGACCGCATCCTATATAGGGGAGCAGATGAAAGCTCTCGGCTACACCGTCCAGCAGCAGCCATTTCACGAAGGATTTGTCAACATAAACGGGATTGACGCACCGGGCGTCAACATTCTTGCCGAGCGCGGAGCTGATTCACAGGAGAACAGGACCCGCGACATCTTCCTGGTCGTTACCCACTATGATTCCATAACACTTCCCGAAGAGGATGCTGCAGCGGAAAGAGAGAAGATTCCTTATGCAAATGACAAGTCCGGCGTTGTCGTGCTCCTGGAAGCAGCCCGCATCCTGTCACAGGTTGAAACGGACACGGACCTGTGCTTCCTGTTCCTGTCCGGACAGGAGGATGGCGGATATGGTGCGAAGGCTTTTATCAATTCTCTGAGCGATGAGAACCGAAGCCGCATCAAAGGCGTGCTGGCAGTCGACCGTGTGGGGTATGATACCGGTATGCCGAATGTTATCAAGACACTGACCGGTGAAGATAACCGTATCGTCGATCTGATACAGGACAGCGGTATCTGGCAGGAAGCCGGCCTGATCCTGGACGGGGTGAAAACGCTGCCGGAGGAAACTGCCCCGGCAGATGATCCGCTTCTGTCCGGAGATACTGCACTTGCGGGCGATACCGCTCTGGCCGGTGATACTGCTCTTGCTGACAGTTCTGCCCAGGAAGACGGCATTGCTTCTGAGACAGAGAATGATTCTGAGGAAATGAAGATTCCTGCTGTATGGAGCTGCCTGGCCGACCCATACGTTGTATCGGAAGATGCAGACCCGGTATCCAATCCCGACCTGAATTCGATCCAGAGTATCTTTGCCGATGCGCAGTTTGAATCTGCTCAGATCACCCAGTATGATCCGGAACGTGACAAGGAACTCTATCAGCAGACAATAGAACTGGGACTTGCAGACATGACCGTCGAAGATCTCCTTGAGACTGTCCGGGCAAGGCTGATGGACGGGATCAATGAAGCGTCTGACACGTTCAATGATGCTGAGATCCTGGGGCTGGAGGATTCTTTCCTGAGCCAGGATACCTCTCTGGCAGAGGATGTGCCTCCCGAATCGGAAACAGAGACAGAAACGGAAACAGAGATTGAGGTTAAACTTCCTGAGACGGATCCTGTTCTGCTCGCGCAGAATGCAGATGTTCTGGCGGAAGTGCTGGCTTACATTATGGAAGCTGAGCAGACAGCACCTTAAAGATACTGACAACACCATGAAAAGAATTTTCTGAAAGCAGTACCCCTTAACAGCCTCTATCACCGCTGTTAAGGGGTATTTCTTATCCAGTCTTTTTATTTATTTCTTGTAGTCGTTTTCAATGAATTCCCTGTAGATCGCACGGATCGTACGCTCAAAGTCTTCATCTCTCACACCGACGATGATGTTAAGCTCGCTGGAGCCCTGGTCGATCATCTTGATGTTGACGCCGGCGTTTGCAAGGGCTGTGCACAGCCTTCCGGCAGTACCCTGCGCATTCTTCATGCCGCGGCCCACAATAGCAACCAGAGCAAGGTCGGTCTCCAGATAGATGTTGTCCGGGTTCACTGCTCTGTGCAGTCCGGCGATCACATCCTGCTCTTTGTCAGCGAACTCTTCCTGGTGCACCAGCACGGAGAAGGTATCGATGCCTGAAGGAGTATGCTCGAAGGAAATGTTATTGTCCTCGAAGACCTGCAGGACTCTGCGGCCGAATCCGATCTCGGAGTTCATCATGGCCTTATCGATGTTGATCGAACAGAAGCCCTTTCTTCCCGCAACGCCGGTGATGACGTGTCTCGGACTTCTGACCGTGGACTCTACGATGAGCGTCCCGTGGTCTTCCGGACGGTTCGTGTTGCGGATATTGATCGGGATTCCCTCCACTCTGACCGGGAAGATCGCGTCTTCATGAAGTACGGAGGCGCCCATGTAGGAGAGCTCGCGCAGTTCACGGTAAGTGACCGTCTCGATGACTTCCGGGTTGTCCACCAGACGGGGGTCGCAGGCCAGGCAGCCGGAGACGTCGGTCCAGTTCTCATACACATTGGCATGGACTGCTCTGGAAATGATCGATCCGGTTATGTCGGATCCGCCCCTTGAGAAGGTCTTGATGCTTCCGTCCGGCATCGCCCCGTAGAAGCCCGGTATGACAGCCTTCTCCACGCTCTTGAACCTGGCGCGGGCTACGTCATTGGTACGCTCCGCGTCAAAATTTCCGTGTGCGTCAAACAGGATCACTTCCTTCGCATCGATAAAGCGGTATCCCAGATAAGCCGCAAGTACGATACCGTTCAGGTATTCTCCGCGGCTGGCAGCATAATCACGGCCTGCTCTTCTCTTGAACAGATCCTTGATGAGTGCAAATTCATCGTCCAGACTCAGGTCGATATGCAGCCCGTCTATGATCTCCTGATAGCGCGCTGCGATCTCGGCCATCCTTCCGTCGATATCCTCGCCATCGGACGCAGCGTCGTAGCACTTATACAGCATATCCGTGACTTTCGTATCGTCCGAGAACCGCTTGCCCGGCGCAGACGGAATGATATACTTTCTGTCCGGATCAGAACGGATTATGTTTCCGACCTTCTCCATCTGCTGCGCGCTCGCAAGCGAACTTCCACCGAATTTCGTGACCTTGATCATTCTCTGAGTCTCCCTGAATCTTCAATCTCTTTAATCTTATTTAACCTATCACATCTGCCATACTATAAAACTTCGGGCTCTTTCCTGCAAGGAATTTTGCCGCTGAGATGGCACCTTTTCCGAAAATGCTCCTGGAATATGCCAGATGTGTCAGTTCTACGACTTCATCCATACCCGCGAAGATCACTTCGTGGGTTCCCGGGATATTGCCGCCTCTGACTGCGCTGATGCCGATCTCCTTCGGGTCTCTCTTCTGGACACGGTCCGAGCGGTCATAGACGTATTCATAGGCATTGTCCAGACCTTCGTTGATACTGTCAGCCAGAGCCAGAGCGGTTCCGCTGGGCGCATCCTTCTTCTGGTTGTGGTGGCGCTCGACGATCTCGATATCAAATCCTGCCTTCGCCAGTGTCTGCGCTGCCTCTTTGACAAGCTTGATCAGCAGGTTGACGCCCAGCGACATATTTGCCGAGCGAAGCACCGCGATCTGCTCCACCGCGCTGTCAAGACGGGCAATCTGCTCTTCCGACAGACCTGTGGTGCACACCACCACCGGAAGTTTATTTGCAAGGGCATAATCCAGCATCGCGTCGAATACTTTCGGTGAGCTGAAGTCAACGATCACATCCACGTCCGCAGCAACCTCGTCAAATGAAGATACGACGGGATATTTCCCTGCGCATTCTCCTGCCACGTCCACTCCTGCCGTGATCTCAATATCCACATCCCCGGCAGCCAGTTCTGTGATTACCTTTCCCATTCGGCCGTTGCAGCCGACCAGCAGCATCTTTGTCATAATCAATTTCTCCTGTATGGTTCTGCCCCGGCAGTGCCTGCCGGAGACCTAAGCTCAGTCATAATGTCACAGAATTCCGTATGCTTCCATGGATTTCTTCAGTCTCTCCACATTCTTCGGATCCATCTCGCACATCGGCATCCTCAGCGGACCGACATTCTTGCCCATAAGATTCATGGCTGTTTTGACCGGGATCGGATTGACTTCGCAGAACAGAGCCTCGATCATGTCGAGAGCCTCCAGCTGCAGCTTCGCAGCCTTCGCCACATCACCGTCAAACCATGCCTGGCAGATGTCGTGAGTCTGGCGCGGCGCCACATTGGACAGAACAGAGATCACTCCGATGCCTCCCACAGAGAGGATCGGTACGATCTGATCGTCGTTGCCGGAATAGATATCAATGGAATCTCCGCAGAGTGCTTTGAGCTTTGCGATCTGGGAAATGTTGCCGCTCGCTTCCTTGACGGCACGGATATTTTTGGTGTGCTCTGCAAGGTATGCAATGGTCTCCGGAAGGATATTGCAGCCTGTGCGGCTCGGTACATTGTAGACAATGACCGGAATGTTCACTGCCTCGGAGATTGCCGTGTAATGCGCGATCAGTCCCTTCTGGGTTGCTTTGTTATAGTACGGAGTCACGCACAGAAGGCCGTCAGCGCCGTAGCTTTCTGCTTCCTTCGACATGGAAACTGCGTCTCTTGTGCAGTTTGATCCGGTTCCGGCAATGACAGGAATCCTGTGATCCACATGGTCAATACATGCCTTGATGGTCTCAAGGTGTTCCTCCACAGTCAGAGTAGCTGATTCACCGGTGGTTCCGCAGATAATGATCGCGTCGGTCCCGCCTGCGATCTGCTCATCGATCAGTTCATACAGTTTGTCGAAATTAACAGTGTCATCCTCATTCATCGGTGTAACGATCGCGACACCTGCACCCTTGAATATAGCCATATGACCCTCCTTCGTCTGAATAACAAAAAAGCCGGCACATTCAGCGCCCGCCCATATGCTGTCACGGCGCAGTTCCCTGCGCAGATCCGTCTATGGAGATAGCGCTCCACCATGTACATGGTGAAAGTAGCGCTCCATCATGTGCATGATGACAGTTGCAGGCCTGTTCGACCTGCACCCAGGCAAATCTGCTCCCGTGTACAGCCTGCCTTCGGCGCACCTTCCTTTTGTCTGCCTTCTCCTGTGTCCGGGCACATCCGGCAGGCTACTGATAAGTCGCGCAACCTCTATCAAAATCAAAGAAACTATAACATTGCCTGCGCCGCATGTCAACGCACAATAGAGCGACGAGGTCTTGAACAAGTGACAGGCACTTGTTCAGCTAAACACCCCGCACCTGCACGTTGGGAACATATCGCCGCGCTGCCTCGCACATGTCAAGAAGCTGCTGCGAAGACGGCGCAGTCATGTTCATGCATTCACCGCTGCCCGGGAAGCCGACCATGCGCTCTGACGGGATGAACTGCTGCAGGTACCATGCACGGGCTCCCTCAAGCCACTTTGCCATGCAGACGATGTCCTCTTTCGTATGCAGACCGTCCACGACCGTCGTACGGAATTCATAGGGAACCCTGTCTTCCATCAGAAATGAAATACTCTGCTGTATGTTCCGCTGCATGCGCGCAGCCGGTGATTCTTCTGCCTGCGTCTGTGGAATCCCTGCAGTCAGAGCGTATTTTGACGGTGCGTTCTTGATATCCATGGCCACATAATTGACCAGTCCGGCTTTCACGATCTGCTCCAGCATCCCGGGATTCGTTCCGTTGGTATCCAGTTTCGCAAGGAATCCCATCTCCCGGATCCTTCCCAGGAACTGCGGGAGATCCGCATGCAGCGTCGGTTCACCGCCGGTCACCGCCACACCTGCAAGTTTCCCCTTTCTGGATTCCAGAAATGAGAAAAACGCATCTTCCGTCAGCAGTTCCCCGCCTTCAAAACGTTCCGGCAGGACCAGATCCGCATTCTGGCAGAACGGGCAGCGCATATTGCACCCCTGTGTAAATACAGTACAGGCAAGCTGCCCCGGATAATCAAGTAGGGTAAGCTTCTGCAGTCCGGCAAGTCTCATGAAGCACCTCCGGCAAGATAACTGCATGCCGCGATTGCGGCGTTTGCCCCGTCAGAGCAGGCTGTCGCGACCTGCCTTAAGGCTTTTGTGCGGCAGTCGCCGGCAACAAACACCCCGGGCGTCTGCGTCACGCCGGTCTCATCCGCCTCGAAGTACCCCTGGCCGTTCAGCTTGGCAAGAGACGCGAACGGTTCATTTGCCGGAATAAGGCCGACAGATAAGAAGATGCCATCGCACCTGACACTCTTTTCTTCACCGTTCTCCAGGAATGTCACACCTGTTACCTGGCCATCCTGCGTCTCGTATCCCGTGACCCGTGCCGACACATGGGTTTCAACTTCATAGTTTGAGAACAGTTCTTCCTGAGACTTTGCTTCCGCAGTGAATTCCGGCAGATCCTGCAGCATGATCAGCCTGCCGGCTGTCTGCGCGAGTATTTTTGCTTCGACAAAGGCAGAGTTTCCGCCCCCGATCACCACAACATCCTTCCCTGCGTAGAAATCACCGTCACAGACCGCGCAAAAATGAATCCCGTTCCCGATCAGTTCCTCTTCACCGTCAAGTCCCAGCGTCCGATGCGTCGTTCCGGTGGCAAGGATCACGCTCTTTGCGGCGCATTCAGTGCCTTCCGCCGTCTTCACCAGAAAATCCGCTCCGCTCTTTTCAATCCCGGTCACTGTCTCCAGGGCCACTTCGCAGCCCTGGCTCATCGCCTGTTCCAGATAACGGTCAGCAAACTCCTCCCCGCTGATCGAGATGAAACCCGGAATATTTTCCACTTTAGGAGTATTGACGATCTGGCCGCCGAATACCTCTTTTTCAATCAGCAGCACACTCTTCCCCATCCTGCAGCCATAGACCGCAGCTGTCAACCCTGCAGGACCTCCGCCGATCACCACTATATCGTACATACTACCTCCTATGTTTTTACAGTCTGCCTCTGGCAGTCCTGGCTCTCCGCTTCCGCTCCGGCCGGCGCTGATCGGACATCCACTGGATATCCAGCGCCTTCTGACAAATACTGAGCAGTCTGTCTCTCACAAACTGCCCAGTGTAATCCCTGTATATTCTCATTGCAGCTGCCGCTCTAAGCATGGCAGCAGACCGGAGCAGTGCCACAGTTTATCTGTTTTTCACTGCCGCATTCTTGTGCGCTCCCAGCCATGCGACTGCTGCGCCTTCACCGATATATCTTGTCCCGTCCGGATCAATGATCGTCGGAGTCTGCGTGATCCCAAGTTCGCGGGCAATGTCCATATGCTCGGAACAGTTGACGACATTGTATTCCACCTTATTGATCTTGAAACGCTGCTCCGCACCCTTGCACTTCGGGCAGTGGTTCTTGACATACATGGTCGGAATTCCGCCTTCTGCCTTCACCGGAGTCTCATTTACGGCATTCCCTGCAGGAGTGGCTGTACTGTTTTCAGCCTTCTGTTCAGCTTCCGCATGATTCTGAACCGGAGTCTTTACGTTTGTGCCGCGGTCAAGCAGGACGCCCGATCTCATGGCATCGTAGACCTTGCGGTCCTTGAATTCCTGCGACTTGCCGTCATTCCAGTTCTTTACCGGGCGGTAATAGCCGGTGATCCTGGAGTAGACCTCCGCTTCTCTCTGGCAGATCGGGCACTTGAAATGCTCGCCTGCGATGTAGCCGTGGTCCGGACATACTGAGTAGGTCGGGCTGACGGATACGTAAGGCAGCTTGTAGGTGTCCGTGATGGTCTTCACCAGCTTCGCCGCGCTCTTCCAGTCCGGAAGCTTCTCGCCCAGGAAGGTGTGGAACACGGTTCCTGAGGTGTACAGCGGCTGGAAACGATCCTGCACATCCAGAGCATCGAACACATCATCCGTCGTTCCGACAGGAAGGTTCGTGGAATTCGTATAATACGGAGTGCCGTGCTCATTTGCAGTCTTGATATCCGGGAAGCGCTCTTTGTCATGCTTCGCGAAACGGTATGAGGTAGACTCAGCCGGCGTTGCCTCCAGGTTGAACAGCTCAGGCGCGTACTTCTCCTGATAATCGGACAGGCGGTCACGCATGTGGTTCAGCATCTTCTCTACGAAATCCTGGCTCTCCTTATGAGTCAGATCCATGCCCAGCCACTTCGCGTTCAGGCACATCTCATTGCCGCCGCACAGACCGATCGTTGAGAAATGATTCTCAAAGGATCCCAGATAAGCCTGGGTGTAGGGATACAGGCCCGCATCCAGCAGTTTGGAGACGACTTCTCTCTTGGTGTGCAGAGAATCCGCACACACATCCATCATGTGATCCAGCTTCTCCCAGAACTCATCCTCTGTCTCACACAGATATGCAAGCTGCGGAAGGTTGATGGTCACAACACCGATGGAACCGGTCGATTCGCCCGCGCCGAAGAATCCGCCGTTGCGTCTCTTGAGCTCGCGCAGATCCAGGCGGAGCCTGCAGCACATGGAGCGGATATCAGACGGCTTCATGTCGCTGTTCACATAGTTGGAGAAATACGGAGTGCCATACTTCGCGGTCATCTCAAAGAGGAGCTTGTTGTTCTCCGACTCTTCCCAGTCGAAATCCCTGGTGATGGAATAGGTCGGAATCGGATACTGGAAGCCTCTTCCCTGAGCGTCGCCTTCGGTCATGATCTCGATGAACGCCTTGTTGATCATGTCCATCTCTTTCTTGCACTCACCATAGGTGAAGTTCTGCTCCACACCGCCGACTACAGCCTTCTGGTCCTTCAGGTCTTCCGGAACGGTCCAGTCAAGAGTAACGTTCGTGAACGGAGACTGGCAGCCCCATCTGGACGGAGTGTTGACGCCGTAGATAAAGCTCTGCACGCACTGCTTCACACCCTTGTAATCAAGGTTATCCGTGCGCACGAAGGGTGCAAGGTAAGTGTCAAAGGATGAGAACGCCTGCGCTCCTGCCCATTCATTCTGCATGATGCCAAGGAAATTGACCATCTGGTTGCAGAGTGTGGACAGATGCTTCGCCGGGCTGGATGCGATCCTTCCGGAAACGCCCTTGATACCCTCGCAGATCAGCTGCTTCAGGTTCCAGCCTGCACAGTAGGGAGCAAGCATGGACAGGTCATGAAGATGGATCGCTGCATTTTTGTGAAGCTGAGCCACTTCATTGTCATAGATCTCATTGAGCCAGTAGTTGGCTGTGACAGCACCGGAGTTGGACAGGATCAGACCGCCCAGTGTGTACTGTACAGTGGAATTCTCCTTGACTCTCCAGTCCAGACGGTCCAGATATCCGTTGACCAGTTTGGAGTAATCCAGTACGCTCGCCGCCGCCTCACGCACATTCTTGCGCTGGTTGCGGTACAGAACATATGCTTTACTGACCTGGAAATAACCGGACTCTGAGAGCACCTGCTCCACAGCATCCTGGATCGATTCGATCTCTACGATGTTATCTTCCGTCCTCATAAGGGCGTAGATATTCATCAGCATCTTGTTCTTGATGTATTCGCCCGGAACCGGTGTACCGGTCGCCCGGAACGCCTTCTCCATCGCTTCTTCGATCTTACCCCCGTTAAACTCTACTATACTCCCGTTTCTCTTCCTGACCTTCAGCATGATGAAACTCCCCCTCACGATACAGTTTTCATACTTTCCGCCAATCCGGCGTTCTTCCTTCTCTCAATGCGCCGCAACTGACAACATGTTGCGGCGCACCTCTTATAATAGCACAAAATATGGTGGTGTAAAGAGAAAACATTAAAGTTATTAAAATATCAATGTTACTGCTTTCATCAGAGTTACTGTTCTCACCAAAGATACTGTTTTCACAGTTGCCAGATTCAATAACAGTGGAGAAGGATGGGAAACAGGAAGGCTCCTGTCGATTTTTTATGTGGGATTTTGGACAGGAGGGCTATTTTACAGTACCTCCAGCCCAGAGCATATTGGAATCTTGAGATCAGTCTGGGCGGGAAGGCGCCGGAGGTGCCTTTCCCGCCCAAAAAAGCGAAATTACTGTGTAATTACACAATGCAGTGTCTGGGGCAGTTGTCACGGCATGTCCCGCAGTTATCACATTTATCATAGTCGATGACCGGGTAGCCGCCCGACAGGTCTATGGCGTTCATGTGGCAGTTCTTCGCGCATTTTCCGCAGGAGATGCAGCCGATCTTGCAGTTTTCCATGACCGCCTTCCCCTTCAGCGGGTTTACGCAGCCTACATGTGACGCGCGGTAGTACGGCACTTCGACGATCAGCCCCTTCGGGCAGGTCTTGATGCACTTGCGGCAGTCCAGGCATTTGTCTTCGTCTACGACGGCGACTCCTCGCTCAATGTAGATCGCACCGTACTCACAGCCTGAGACGCAGTCTCCGCAGCCGATGCAGCCATAGAAGCAGGATTTCGGGCCGCCCTCCGGAGCCAGTGCCAGTGCGGCGCAGGTTCTGGGGCCGGTGTATTCATAGCGGTCAAATGTGCTTCCGCAGTCTCCGGAGCAGCGGACGAACGCCACATTCCGGACAATACGCTCACTCTTGCCGCCAATGATCCAGCGGATCTGGTTTGCGACCGGTTCCTGGCCGACGACGCAGGATGTCGCCCCTGCTTCTCCTCGGGCAATGGCAGCTGCCAGAGCTGCACAGCCGGAGTATCCGCACCCGCCGCAGTTGGCGCCGGGCAGGACGTCCAGGATATCCTTCTCTTTCTGGTTCACCTTCACGGCGAACACTTTACCGGCAAATCCGAGGAATATGCCCACAAACAGGCCGACTCCTCCTATCATTGCCGCTGCATACAGTATATCTGTCATATCCGATTCTCCACAGGACGGTCAGGCCGTCAGAATCTGAGCCCGGCGAACCCGAAGAAAGCTATGCTCATCAGGGCGGCAGTCACCATAACGATGGGAAAGCCCTGAAACGGCCGGGGAATATTATTGTCAGTGATCTTCTCTCTGAGAAATGAAAGCAGCACGATTACGATCCAGTATCCCACCGCGGTGGCAAATCCGTAGATCGTTCCTGTCAGTATGCTGTAGTCCTTCTGCACGTTCAAAAGCGCAACGCCCAGCACTGCGCAGTTTGTCGTGATCAGGGGCAGATAGATTCCCAGAGCGTCGTAGAGAGCCATCATGTATTTTTTAAGGAACATCTCCACGAACTGTACCAGGGCTGCCACGATGGCAATGAACACGATGGTACGCAGATACTCAAGGTGAAACGGCACCAGCACCAGATGGTACAGGACTCCGCACACAAGAGAAGACAGAGTCAGGACGAAGGTCAGCGCTCCTCCCATACCGCGTGCGGTCTCCCGCTTCTGGGAGACGCCGAGGAAGGAACAGATACCCAGGAACTGGCTCAGAACAACATTGTTCGCAAGGATCGTAGTAACGGTCAGCGTGATAATTCCGGCAGCATTCATTTTCTCTACCTCCTCTCGCCGATTCCGTGTTCGATATCATATGCACTGTGGGCAATGATAACATCTTCAGCAGGTTTGCCCGAGCAGTTCATGACACGCGTGCAGTTTCTGCAGTCTCCGCATACGAACTTTGAGGAAGGATCCCATTCGTCGTCTCTGCGTGCCGCCCCGATATGGAGTCGGTTCATGATTGCCACGAATACTGCCAGCACCAGGAATGCACCCGGCGCCAGGACAAATATATTGACCGGTTCATAGGATTCCGGCATGACCGGAAGTCCGGCCCAGGTCCCGCTTCCAATCAGTTCCCTGACTGAGGCGACCAGGATCAGGGCGATGGTAAAGCCGATCCCCATTCCGATTCCGTCAAATAAAGCTTCCAGCGGCTTGTGCTTTCCGGCATAAGCCTCCGCCCGTCCCATGATGATACAGTTGACGACGATCAGCGGGATATAGACGCCCAGAGACTGGTACATGGCCGGTGTGAAGCCTTCCATCAGGAAGTCTACGATAGTCACGAAGGACGCGATAATAACAATGTAGGAGGGCATCCGCATGCGCTCCGGTATGACCTTTCTCAGCAGTGAGATAAACAGGTTCGACATTGTCAGGATCGCTGTCGTAGACAGTCCCATGCCCACTGCATTCGTGACAGAAGTCGTTGTCGCAAGTGTGGGGCACATGCCCAGCACCAGCATGAACACGGGGTTTTCAAAATAAACTCCGTTTACGATCCGCTCTCCGGGAGAGTCTTTCCGCAGGCGGATATAGCGGCTGAGCTCAAAATGCCCGCGCGGTCTTTTTCTCCGCATTCCGGGATATCCTGTTTTCATGTCAAGCCTCCCCTTCCGCTGCCGCACTGCCGGCGTCGCCGTAATCTGCAAGGATCACGCGCACAGCCTCAAGCGCCGCATTTATATCCTTCGTGACGGCTGAGGTCGTGACCGTACAGCCGCTGATCGCGTCAATCTCATTTTCCTCAGAAGCTCCGTCCTTCGTATAGACCAGAGATTCTCCCTCACGAATCTGTTTGCCGTCAAACTGGCTTATGAACTCTTCATCCCTGGCTCTCATCCCCATGCCGGCGGTCTCGGTCAGTGCGAGAAATGAGATTCCTTCAATGGTAAGCGTACCGTCTTTATCAGCAAGGATCCCGCACATCAGCTCCACGTCTCCGCCATAGCCTTCGGAGTTGGAACAGGAAACCACATAGCCTGCGGTCTTTCCTGCCTTATCCAGTGCCAGGTCGATCTGTTCCACCCGGGTGGCCGTAAGTCCCTTCTCATCCAGTGCTGTCTGAACTGCCTGGGCCAGTGCTTCAGAATCTTCCAAAGGTTCGAAGGCTTCCGCCTCCTCCATGACTGTATGCTGTGCCTGCGTCCTTGCCTTCTCCTGTGCCCGGGCGATCGGTCCTTTTGTCACTGTGTAAGCTGCCCCCAGCAGTATGCCTGCTGCAAGGGTGATCACCACAAGGATGCTGACGTCTCGGACGGTCCGGTTCGCAGTTTTGGTACCGGCAGTCTGGGTTGTCTCACTCATACCGACTTCTCCTTCCTGTCCGCAGCTTTCAGCCTTCTTGCTTCCCTCGCCTTCTCGCGCATGAGCCGCTTAGCCTCGCGGCTCTGTTTTGCGACACCTGCCGCAACCGGTCTGGTATAGTGCTCAATCATCGGAACCAGCAGATTGCAGAAGATGATCGAATACGAGACGCCTTCAACGGATGTCCCTATGAGACGGAACAGCCATGTCAGGATTCCCAGCAGTGTTCCGAACACCAGCTGTCCCCTGCCTGTTATGGGGCTTGTCACGTAGTCGGTCGCCATGAACCATGCTCCCAGCATCAGTCCGCCGGCGCACAGCTGCTCCAGCGTATAGATGAGCGGATCATGATACCCTCTGATCAGGGCTGTTACCAGAGTCAGCAGGGCAAATGTCCCCAGATAAGTTCCGGGAATGCGCAGGCGGATGATCCGGACAGCAACCAGGAAGAGGCCCCCCGCCAGCAGTGCCAGCGCGCTGGTCTCTCCGATGCACCCGGCAGTATTGCCGAAGAACATACTCTTCAGGTCAAATGTTGTCCCGGTCTTCAGCCATGCAAGCGGAGTCGCCCCGGAAAGGGCATCTGTCGCCTCCGATGCTTTCGTCACAATCGGGATAATTCCTTTCCCCGTCGCAAAGTCTGTCATTCTTCCCGTAAATGAGATCAGCAGGAAGCATCTAGCCCCCATCGCAGGATTCATAAAGTTCTGTCCAAGGCCGCCGTAGAGCTGCTTGATCACAATGATCGCAAATGCCGACCCGAGACACGGGATCCACCAGGAGATCTTCGGCGGCATGTTCATTCCGATCAGAAGACCTGTGACCAGGGCGGATCCGTCAGAGACTGTTACCGGCCTGCCGAGCAGTTTCTCAAAGAGGTACTCCGCTCCCACTGCCGAAGCGGTGGCCAGTACAAGTATGATAAATGCGTGCTCCCCGAAGCACAGCACTCCGGCTATGCAGGACGGCAGCAGCGCTAAAGCGACGATGTACATAATCGTCGATGTCGTGACTGTACCTCGCATGTGCGGTGACGGGGATACCTGTAATTTCGGGTTCATCTGAACTCCTCTCATGTGATTTATTTCCTTGCCTTACGCTTCTGCGCAAGAAGCGTCTGTCTTCCCTGGGAGATCAGTGCCGCGAGAGGCCTTCTGGCCGGACAGCTCCAGGAACAGGAGCCGCAGTTGACACATTCCATTCCGTAATTTTCCTCAAACTGGTCCAGCCTGCGTTTTTCGACCATATGCGCAAGATGGCTGGGCACCAGGCGGGCAGGGCATGCATCTGCGCAGCGTCCGCAGTTGATGCACTGTGTCTCCGGCTCCCGGGAGATGATGTCATAGCACAGTGCTGTAATGGCACTGGACGTCTTCGTGGAAACACCTTCCGTATCTGCCTGGGCAAATCCCATCATCGGGCCCCCGGCTATCAGTTTCTCAGGAGTCTGTGTAAATCCTCCTGCCTGCTGTATGATCTCGCGGTAGTACATGCCGTTCGGCACCAGATAGTTGCCGGGCGTTGCGATGGCGTCTCCGGCAACCGTCATAAGACGTTCATAATCAGGTTTTCCCAGGAACACTGCCTCAAAGATCGCGTACGCGGAACTTACATTGACCACGATGCAGCCTGCGTCCGCAGGAAGCATCTTCGAGTTTACATCCCTGTACGTGATCGCCTTGATCAGGCTGCGCTCGGCGCCTTCCGGATACTTGGTCCGGCAGGGGGCTACGAAGATATTCTCCTCTCTGCGCAGTGCCTTCTTCAGAATCTGGATCGCGTCCGGCTTGTTGTCCTCTATGCAGAAGACTCCCTGTACCTTACCGAACAGTTTCAGGACTGCTTTGAGCCCTGCGATAAGCTCACCCGGCCGCTCGCACAGCAATTTCTGGTCACAGGTCACGTAGGGCTCACATTCACATCCGTTGATAAGAACGTAATCGATCTTCTCCGGATCGGAAGGAGACAGTTTCACATGTGTCGGGAATCCGGCGCCTCCCATACCGACCAGGCCGGCGGCCCGGATCCTGTCGAGCACCTGCGAGGGCTCCATCTGCTTCAGGATCTCGTCAGGCTTTACCACATCAAGCACCGCCTGCGCGTCGCGTCCCTGAAGGTCCTGCGGACCGTACCAGTTCCCTGACGGGCGCAGTCCGAAAACCCGGATGTACTCTTCCATACCCGGCAGAGGTTCAAACGGAGTTGATTCATACAGACCGTCATTTTCGACAATGACTGCATCTGTCAGAGCCCCTTTGGCATTGCGTCGCTTCTCGATACCTTTCACCGTACCTGAAACAGATGAAAAAACGCGTGCAGAAACAAAGCCGCCTGCTTCACCGAGCAGCTGGCCTGTAAGGACACGGTCTCCCTTCTTTACGACAGGAACGGCAGGAGCACCGATGTGCTGAGATAATAAAAAGGCGAGCTCCCGCCCGGGCTCCAGGACACTGACTGGCGCATTTTCCGTCAGGTCCTTTCCCTCGAACGGATGAACACCGCCTCTGAAAGTAAGTTTTTTCAATGGTGATTCCTCTGATGCTTCGCTTTTTTCCGTAACAGTATATCAATAATCGCCAGATCTGCCACCAAGCAAATTTCACAAAAAACACCGTTGTTTACTAAAAACAACGGTGTTTCTGTACAATAACACAATAAAATACGTCAGCGGGCAGCTTCCTTTTCTCTTGCCCGGGCTTCTGCCTTCTCGGAATAATGGTGCGCATCCTCCAGCATCATGTCCTTGACCTTCATCAGGCGGATCTGGCTGGAGCGCTCATTTTCATCAAGTTTCATCGAGATGTACTTGATATCCGTTTCCAGCTGAGGGATCATGACGTGTTCCAGAGCGTTGACACGCCTTCTGGTCTTCTCGATCTCTGCCGCCATCAGCTGGCAGCTCTTCTCAGTCTGGGCAAGTTTCAGCATCTGCGGAAATACGTCGGCAAGCTGCGTGACCGCATCGTCAAGATCGGCCGAAGTGAACGCATATCCGTATGAGAACATATCGGCTGCGTCACTGGTCCTGGTCTGGAAAGTATATACCGGCACATTCACGCTCATGATGTTGTTGTAGGAAACATCCAGGGAAACCTTCTGCTTGGGTGCCATGAAAGCTACCCTGACGGCCTCATCAGACATCGAGCTTCTGGCCAGGGCAAATCCGCGGTTTGCCTCTGCGATCCCCTTCTCGACCTGCTCTCTCAGTTCTTTATTCTCCCTGACCATGATGAGGAACTGTCTCATCAGTTCATCGCGCTTGTCCTTCAGAAGCTTGTGGCCTTTGCGGGCTGTCACCAGCTTCTTTTTCAGGCGCGTGAGCTCCATTCTGGTCGGTATAATGGTTGAACTGGCCATAATTATGCCTCCAACTTCTTATCGCGAATAGTACTTGTCAAGGTATTCGTCCTTGATTCTCTTCAGCTCGCCTCTGGGCAGGATCCTCAGAAGTTCCCAGCCAATATCCAGAGTCTCTTCGATGGAACGGTCGGTACGGTATCCCTGGTTGACATAGCGCTCTTCGAATTCATCGGCGAACTTAGCGTACAGTTTGTCGACATCGGTCAGGGCTGCTTCACCCAGGATGACCATCAGTTCCTTCGCGTCCTTGCCGCGCGCATATGCGGCGAACAGCTGGTTCATGGTATTCGCATGGTCTGCTCTGGTCTTGCCTTCGCCGATACCCTTATCCTTCAGACGCGACAGCGACGGAAGAACGTCGATGGGCGGCTCGAGGCCCTTGCGGTAGAGATCACGGCTCAGGATAACCTGACCCTCTGTGATGTATCCGGTAAGGTCCGGGATCGGGTGCGTCTTGTCATCCTCAGGCATGGTAAGGATCGGGATCATGGTGATGGATCCGTTTCTGCCCTTCTGACGTCCTGCTCTTTCATACAGGGAAGCCAGGTCGGTATACATATATCCCGGATATCCGCGGCGTCCCGGAACTTCCTTGCGGGCTGCGGAGATCTCACGCAGGGCGTCTGCGTAGTTGGTAATGTCTGTCATGATGACCAGGACATGCATTCCTTTTTCAAATGCAAGATACTCTGCCGCAGTCAGTGCCATTCGCGGAGTCGCGATACGCTCGACGGCAGGGTCATTTGCAAGATTCATAAACAGAACTGCTCTGTCGATAGCACCCGTCTCACGGAAGGATTCGATGAAGTAGTTGGATTCCTCGAATGTGATACCCATTGCAGCAAATACGACTGCGAACGGTTCGCTGGTTCCAACAACCTTCGCCTGTCTGGCGATCTGTGCCGCCAGCTGCGCATGGGGAAGGCCGGACGCCGAGAAGATCGGCAGCTTCTGTCCTCTGACCAGCGTATTCAGTCCGTCGATCGCAGAGACGCCCGTCTGAATGAACTCTTCCGGGTATGCGCGGGCTGCCGGGTTCATCGGCAGGCCGTTAACGTCACGTCTCTCATCCGGAAGGATCTCCGGACCGTTATCGATAGGACGGCCGAGTCCGTCGAAGACTCTGGAAAGCATATCTTCCGATACGCCAAGCTCCATGGAGCGGCCAAGGAAACGGACCTTCGAACTCTCAACATTGATACCGGTAGAGCTCTCAAACAGCTGGACCAGTGCGTTTCCGCCATCGATCTCAAGGACACGGCATCTTCTCTTCTCGCCGTCTGACAGCTCGATCTCACCGAGCTCATCATAGGCAACGCCCTCTACGCCGCGCACCATCATCAGAGGGCCGGCAACTTCCTGAATGGTTCTGTATTCTTTTGCCATTGTTATGCCCCCTTACTCCTGGCTCTTCGCTACCGCGTCGCGGATCGCTTCTTCCAGGTTATTCATGATCCTGTCGTACTCCGAATGGATCTTTTCATTTTCCGTATATTTGTAACGTCCGATCTCTTCACGGCAGGGAAGATTCACTAGTGAATTGATGGTCGCTCCCTGCGCCAGGGCTTCTTTGCCCTTGTCATAGTACGCAAGGATCAGTTTCATCATCAGATGCTGCTTCTCCAGTGTCGTGTAGGTATCGGTATCCATGAACGCATTCTGGTTCAGGTAGTCCTCACGGATGGATCTGGCAGCTTCCATGGTCAGACGGTCCGGCCAGGACAGCGCGTCCATACCGACCAGCTGTACCATCTCATTCAGCTCACTCTCCTGCTGCAGGATCCTCATCATCTCACCGCGGAGTCTCATCCACTCGCCGTCTGTCTGGGAGTCAAACCATTTGCCCAGGGAATCCAGGTACAGTGAGTAGGAACTCAGCCAGTTGATTGCCGGGAAATGTCTCTGGTAAGCCAGGTCTGCGTCCAGTCTCCAGAAGACCTTGACGATACGCAGCGTCGCCTGGGAGACAGGTTCGGAGATATCGCCGCCTGCCGGTGAAACTGCACCGATCGCGGACAGGGCGCCTTCTCTTCCCTCAGATCCGAGGGTGACGACGCGGCCGGCTCTCTCATAGAACTGTGCAAGTCTGGATGACAGGTACGCCGGGTAACCTTCCTCACCGGGCATCTCTTCCAGACGGCCGGACATCTCACGCAGGGCCTCTGCCCAGCGGGAGGTGGAGTCTGCCATCAGTGCCACGGAATAGCCCATGTCACGGAAGTACTCAGCGATAGTGATTCCTGTGTAGATGGATGCCTCACGTGCCGCAACCGGCATGTCGGAGGTATTCGCGATCAGAACGGTACGCTCCATCAGGGAGTATCCGCTCTTGGGGTCCTTCAGTTCCGGGAACTCGTTCAGAACGTCCGTCATCTCATTTCCGCGCTCGCCGCAGCCGATATAGACGACGATGTCTGCCTCTGCCCATTTTGCCAGCTGATGCTGTACGACCGTCTTTCCTGAGCCGAAGGGGCCCGGGATAGCGGCGACGCCGCCCTTGGCGATCGGGAACAGGGCGTCGATAACTCTCTGTCCTGTGATCAGCGGCTTGTCAGGAGCCAGTTTCTGAGCGTACGGTCTCTCGCGGCGGACCGGCCATTTCTGGATCAGGTTGATCTCCAGCTCGGTTCCGTCTTCCTTCGTAAGAACACAGACGGTATCCGTAACCTTGAAGTCGCCTTCCTGAATGGACTTGATGGTTCCCTCTGTGTTCGGGGGGATCATGATCTTCTGCGTTACGATATGTGTCTCCTGGACCGTTCCGATCACGTCTCCGCCGATGACCTTGTCGCCTGCCTTGGCGACGGGTGTGAAATGCCATACCTTCTCGCGGTTGAGCGACGGGACTTCGATACCGCGGGAGAGGAGGTTAGACTGTGTCTGCTCCATGATCTCGACCAGCGGTCTCTGAATACCGTCATAGATACTTCCGATCAGGCCGGGCCCCAGTTCAACGCTCAGCGGAGCTCCCGTGGATTCGACCGGCTCTCCCGGAGCCAGTCCCGCAGTCTCCTCATAGACCTGAACGGATGCCTCATCTCCGTGGATCTCAATGATCTCACCGATCAGTCTTCTGTCAGAGACACGGCACACGTCGAACATGTTCGCGTCACGCATGCCAGTCGCGACGACGAGCGGTCCGGACACCTTCTTGATTGTTCCCTTTGCCATATCCTGTGCCTTTCTTTGAATTGGTTAAAAGCTTCCAAGCCTTATGTATTTCCGAATATGATATCGCTTCCGACTGCCTGCTCGACAGACTTCTTGACTGCCTTAAGGCCGTCTCCCGTATTGCCGTAGATGCCCGGGATCAGAATGACCGCAGGGCTCGGCATCAGGCGGTACTTGTCTATCTCTGCAGGAATGCGCTTTGCCAGCGATTCTGTGATGTAGATGACCTCATATTTACTCTGGGACAGTTTCTTCAGCGTATCCGCAGCTTCTTCCGCACTCGTTTCCGCCTCAACGCGAAATGTGTCAAGGCCAAGTGCCGAGAATCCGTAGATGGAATCCCAGTCCCCCATAACAGCTGCCTTATACATACATTTCCCTTACCCTTTCCCGGAGCATCTCTTCCGGCAGGCCGTTTCTCTTTGCCGCCAGAATAATACGCACCGTCTTGATCTCATTGTCGCGGGCAAGAATGTACGCCGCAATCGGACCGATGCCGAAAGGATTGTGGATCTGCGGCTTGATGGTCTCGATCATCCGGTTGTCGCACCAGCGCTCGAAGCTCGCCACAGATTCATTTAACTCGTCAATGGCATCTGCGTAGACCGTATGGTCCAGATACGCGACGACAGCGTCGGTCCCCGCTGCTGCAGCATCCGCAAGCGCTGCCACATCCAGTGTGGAGCACGGTGCCAGTGCTTTCTCCAGGAACTGTCTGGACTTACCGGTCTTTGCCGCACGGACCGCTGTCTTGATATTGCCCGTGGCACATACCAGCTCTCCGTAATCCCGGAGCAGGGGTTCGCCGGTCTTCTCACCTGCCTTGCGGATCTCTTCCAGTGCCGCACGGTCAATCATAACATCACACAGCTGGCCGTCTCTGGTCTGAAGCAGTGTCTCCTTCGCATCCTGCGCGACCTGGCGCATGGTTTCGGGGAGTGCATCATAATCTGATTCTTCGACCGCCTGCTGGATATCCTTGACCGGAATGGTTCCTCCTTCGGCAAAGATCCCCGGGTGAATGCCGTCGATGCAGCTCTCTTTGATCGCCGCCTTGAGGTTGTGGTAGTCCTTCTCCAGGCGGAACACATCAAAGATCTGCATATTGTTCGGTACGAGCTCGCGGATAAGCGCCCAGGTCTTCTTATTTTCCTCCTGGAACATCTCCTCGCTGGGAAGATCCGGGTTTCCCCAGTTCTTCTCGTTCAGGATCCGCCGGCAGTCCTCTTCCGTTGCTGCCGCAGACAGCTGGGAGATCACGGCCTCGCTGAGCAGAGACAGTTCACGGGAACGGATACGCGCGACCGCATATATGTATTGTTCGGCCATGGCTCTCCTCCTTTATGAAAACAGTAACTTCCCTGCTGCGTCAGTCATGCGGTCCCGATTCTCCTCAAAGATCTCATCAAGAGACAGATTCTGTTCGATCCCGTCATACTTCAGGATGAATCCGCCGTCGATGTCCGCTTCGTCTTTTGATACATTCAGTTTTGCTCCGGCCGGAAGGGATGCAACGAGTTTCGATGCGAAATCCTTCGGCAGACGGGCAAAGTCTTTTCTGTTAAAGCAGATCTCACCCTCTCTCGGAAGCGCATTGCCGCCGATCAGTTTAAGGATCAGATCAAAATAATCACTGTCCGGAAGTTCCAGTATGGCCTGCTTTGCCTTATCGATCACAGACGCGATCAGCTCCTGCTTGGTCTCCAGAAGCATGCGGCGTCTCTGAAGCTGAGCGGCAGAATCCGCTCTGGCGATCAGGTCATCTGCCTGGCTCTTTGCATGGGACAGGATCTTTTCAGCCTGGGCATTCGCGTCCTTTGCAGCTTCAGCGAGCACCTTGTCCCGCTCGGCCTGTGCCTTGCCGGTGACAGAGGCGACCGCCGCAGCTGATTCGCTGCGAATGTCCTCTAAAATCTTATCCAAACCTGCCATTTCCCGTCTCCTCGTCTACTTTGTGTACTTAACTGCTTCTTTCAATGATTCCTGATTATGCAGCAAGTCCGGACACGCCGAAGATCGCGAGGATAGAGATAAGCAGAGCAAGAATAGCGTAAGTCTCAACCATTGCCGGGAAGATCATGGACTTACCGAAAGTCTCTTCCTTCTTGCTGACCATAGCGATACAGGCAACAGATGTGCGGCCCTGGTGCATGGCAGAGATCGGCTCTACGATGATGACCGGCAGGCATGCCGCGAAGTACAGAAGGCCGGTTCCCAGAGACATTGCCGTATCAGCGCCGCCGCCCATGATTCCAATCTGGGACAGGCAGATGAATGCGATCAGCAGTCCGTAGATACCCTGTGTACCCGGAAGCAGCTGAAGGATCAGGGTCTTACTGAAAAGATCCGGATTGTCCGTGCAGGCACCTGCGGCCGCCTGGCCAGCGACACCTACGCCATACGCACTGCCCATACCTGAAGTTGCGGCAGCAAGAGCTGCTCCAGCAAGAGCAAATACCAGTCCGATACTCATAATTACATATCCTCCTTGATCTTATAATACTTAGTGTTTACTGCAAACGGACGGAAGGCTTTCCCGCCGCCCTCATAGAACTTTCCAAAAAACTCAACGTATGTCAGACGGTTCGTATGCACGTACGCGCCGAGTGCGTTGATTGCAAGATTCAGTACATTTCCGACGAGGAATACGGCGATGAACATCACTACGCCGCCCGGCGACTTGCCTCCCATCGAGCCCATCGAGTTGAAGACCGTCGCGATAACTCCCGTCGCAAGGCCCAGAGCCAGCAGTCTCGAGTATGAGAGAATGTCGCTGAGCCATCCGGAGATACCATACAGGGAATAGAGGCCTTTCAGGATCCTCTTGAACCAGTTTTTGGACTCCCTTCCTCCTGTCAGGATGATCCCCACTGCGGCAATGATCATCAGGATCCCCGCGGGCTTCTGCATCGAAGCAGAAAGTGTATTCACTCCCAGCATATCCGCCATGGTCGGAACCGTGAGCAGGTATACGACGCAGGCGATCAGCAGCACATACCAGAGCACGACGTCGTAGATCATATCCATGACCTTGCCTTCCTTCAGCAGCATATATGCCTTTGCGCCAAGGCCCACAA
Source organism: uncultured Lachnospiraceae bacterium (assembly GCA_902801515.1). Lineage (GTDB taxonomy): Bacteria > Bacillota > Clostridia > Lachnospirales > Lachnospiraceae > Porcincola. The sequence goes on along the minus strand of CADCII010000007.1, from coordinate 7,400 downwards.
ACATATGGATCAGAGCCAGGATAAAGCAGAAGGTCAGCATGCGCATCGGTTCGGACAGCGGTTCAAACCACAGAGGCTTCGGCCCGAAATCCGGTCCCTTTCCCAGGAAAGTGGTTCCGATGACATTGATGGCGTCTCCGAAAAAAGAACCGAACATGATACCCCAGAACGTAGTCGATATACCACAGAGGAGGAACATCTTCATGAACTTCTTCATGCCCTCTTCCATCGTCTTTCCGAACTTCCACAGGATGAATCCGGTCCCCAGGACCAGAAGCAGTCCATATCCCGCGTCCGACAGCATGATGCCGAACAGGATATAATAGAAGCAGGCGGAAATGAACGTCGGGTCGATCTCTTTTTTGCCCGGGAGCGAGTAACTCGCCGTGATCCCTTCCAGCGGAACCGCAAATGCATTGTTCTTCAGCAGGACCGGCGGTTTTTCCTTCTTCTTCAGGTCAGTGATCTCCACGGCTGCGTCGAACCGGCTCTCCAGTCCCTGCGCCAGGGCCTGCGCCCTGTCCTCCGGAATATACCCTTCCAGGAAGAAGACTCTCCTTGACTGGAGCAGTTCGGAGATCACTCCGTACTTCTCAGCCCGGATCGTATAATAGTCAGACGCAAAGCGGATATCGTCACGCCAGGAAGAAAGACTTTCCAGCTCCTTCAGGATCTCTTCCTGCTTTTTCCCGGCCTGCGCGATCTCTTCGTCGATCTGGGCGATCCGCTCGGAAGGATTCAGTCCCGTTATCGGCGGAGAAGCGAAATTCATCCGTCTGAGCGCTTCCCGGACAGCCGCCTGATCTTTCTTCTCACACACCAGGAATATACAGGTCTGTGCGGATGCTGAAGATATGATGTCGCATTCAAACGTATCAACGCCGGACAGCTTCTTCAGTTCCGTATACAGCGCTTCCCTTGTATAGTCTCCCTGGAGGCTTCCCGTAAAGACAGCTGTTGTCCTGGTCCCCGCAAACTCCAGCGGAAGGTCGAACTTCATCCAGGGCTCAAGAGCCTTCTTCTGGTCTTCCAGTTTCGGAATACTCGAGATACTGTCCGCAAGCTCCTTGTCCAGGTCTATGATCTGGCCGCAGATATGCATAGTTTCATCGATCTTCCTCTGTCTCTTCTGATACTCGGATGTGGTAAGTTCCTTTCTCCCTTCAAAGCCTGACAGAAGTCCGGTCTTTTCCGGAACATGCCGCTTCAGGATTGCCAGGGCTTCTTCCGCCCTGTCAGTGCTCTTCTGGAACACCTGCCTCTGCTTCGACATGTCAGTCTTTGTGAAGACCTCGTCCTCCTTGCCTCTGACACTGATCTGTACCGCGCCCTGCACCTGCAGATAATCCAGAACGGCCTTACGGTCACGCTTCATCGCAGCAACCGAAATTCGTTTCATTGGAACTACAGACATAGGCTGTTTTCTCTCCTTTCCGGCAGCGGATATTTGCTGCCTCTTATGAATCTGTCAGCGCCCGTCTCAGCCGCTGATGATATCCAGGATGGCCCTGACCGCCTCTTTGCTCTTCGCTTCGGCAGCAGCTTTCAGGTCCTCGACTGCCTTCACAGTCTCTCTGGACTTCTGGTCGACCAGTTCCTTCTGCTTTGCTTCGGCCTCCTTCAGCATCGCATCAGCGTCAGCTTCTGCCTTGGCAAGCGTATCTCTGACCAGTTTTTCTGCATCTTCTTTCGTCTTTGCAGAAAGAATCCTTGCATCGGCCGCCGCCTGCTTCTCCGCTTCCAGTGTCTGTTTTTCCACCTCACGGATCGCATCGATGGTACTTTTGGCCATTACCTTCACCTCCTTTGGGGCTTAATCAATCTTTTCAATTTTAGCACGCGCCATATCGCCAGTCAACGAAACATCCGCTGCCAAAGCTGAACTGCCCATCGGCAAGACCAGACTTGGCTCAGGCAATAAATAAACAGGACTGCATCTGCCGGATATACGGCAGGACAGTCCTGTCAGATCTTTTATTTATTCCGGTAGATCGTCATCCGGTCACGTGCATTCAGGTACCGGATCACCAGTCTCACTACAGCGGCAATATGGTCCAGCCTCTTCTGGCGCCGGTTCCATACCCTGGACATGACAGCCCTCTTCTTCGGATCTGCCGCTGCACGGACCATCGCTGCAAGGGAATGCTTCTTATTCCTGCGGGTTTTCTGCGCCTTAGGTGTCTTTACTTTCTTCTGTGGTTTCAGCGCTTCCAATGCAGCTGCGCTTTCCTGCTCTGTCAGAACTTCCGGTATCTTTGCGCTTTCCTGTGCTTTCAGAACTTCCGCTGCCTTCACGGTATCTTTTCTGCCCCGCATGGTCATTGATTCCCCCGTATCTCTCAATTGCCGCCAGTCTCTCCCGCTGTCCGGGCATCGGCTATGATGTCGGACAGTTCCTGGATCATCTCTTCGTCCTTGAGTCGGAACTTTACCTCAACACGCCTGGAGGCATCCTGGTCCTCCTGACCGTCTTCCTTATAGATAAGATTCGACTCGGATCTGCCGTTCGCAGTCAGCTTCTCCTGAAGATCCTCTGCACGTTTATTGTCAAGGAAGCCTCCGCTGATCTGAAGCAGATATTCCGCCACCGCGTAAGCCCTGCTCTGGGACAGTGTCAGGTTCATCAGGTAATCACCCTGAGAGTCCGTGTATCCGTCGATGATGATCTCTGCCACGTAATCTCTGTACTCGTCACTCAGCAAAACCTGGCAGTAAACCGGCAGGATCTGTGAGAGCGTCTCCTGGCCCAGGTCCGTGAGCACATATTCATCCAGATCAAACAGGACACTGGAATCCAGAACGATCGCGCCTGTCTGTGAATCAATATCCACATTGATCTGATTCGTTGCGAATTCTTTGTTCAGCGAATCGATCAGGTCGGCCTTGACACCGATGATCTGGTCGATCTTCTCCTGCTGTTCGCTCATCAGCTGATTCTGTTCGTCCAGTTTCGCCTGGCTTGTTACCAGCGCTGCGTCTCTCACTTCAAGTTCGGATTCCTGCTGGGACAGAAGCGTCTTCTGCTCTTCAAGGGTTGCCTGGGCTGCTTCCAGTTCCGATTCTCTGGTAGCGAGAGTTGCCGCCTGCTTCTCGAGAGCAGTCTGCAGATCCGTCAGCGTCAGTGACTGTTGCTCCAGCTCGGACTCTTTTGTTGAAAGCGCGTTCTGAGTCTGCTCCAGTTCATCCTGCGTTTCGATCCTGGACGCCTGCTCCGCCAGTTTGTCGTTATAGTTCTTCTGTGCCTGCATCAGACACACTGCCATGATCAGAACGAACAGAAGGAGCAGTCCCGACATCATATCCGAATAGGAACGCCATATATTGTGGGCGCCTGCATCGTTCATTTTTCTCCGGTTGACTTTTTTCACTTATATTCCCCCTGATATGGTTCAGCCTCTGGAAAAGAAACCTCTCCTGCGCGGCGCCTCGGCCTGGCTGCGGAGCTCTTCCGCTTCCGCCCTTTCCTGCTGCTCCCTGCGTTCCCTGGCTTCTTCAAGTTCAACAAGCCGGTTGAGAGCTGCAGTCATCTCTGTCATATCCGTACCGTTTTCCATGGCCTTGATCTTGTCAGCACGCTCTGTCAGATTCATCGCTGCCTGGCTGGTAATCTCTGTAAGTTTAGACATTCTGGAGAGGACCTGGGTCATGTAATCCGTAAACTCTCTCAGATTCGCCTGCTGCGTCTGCATCTGCGTTGTAAGCTCTGTCTGTGATTCTCTGATCTGGTCAAGATACTCGGAAGCGGAATTGTTGTACGCCACCTGCACCTTGCGTCCTTCGTCGAGCGCCTCGACAGTGACGCTGTTCATCTTGGAGATCTGGTCCGTCATACGGATATTCGCGTCATTCATGACCGACAGACCCTCTGACAGATCCGAATTGGCCGCCTGCACAGATGCCAGGCTCTTGGTGTACTGCTCGTTCAGCCTGGCGACTTCCATCATCTTGTCGGCAACATCGTCATTCATATTGATCAGGTGATCCATCTGCTGCGTCATCCGCAGGCTGAGATCGCTGGTCTGGGCAATGCCGTTCATCGCATTCTGCATATCGCCGACGAATGCGGCCACCATCTGCTCCTGCTGGTTCATAGCGTCAAGAGCGCGCAGTACAACGTCGGAAGATGCCTCCATTGCCTGTGACATCCGCATCTCGCCGTCCAGAACATCTGACTGGAACTGGTTCTCAGCTTCACGGATAAACTGAAGATGCTCTCTCTGGGTCTTGTTCGTCTCGCCCATTACCCTGCGCATCTCAATAAACTCAGAGAAGAACTCCTGCTTCATCGTGCGGGCGACCCGCTCCGCGATGTTCTCCATGAGTTTTTCCTGATTCATCGTGACCACGTCAGTGAAGTTATCCATCGTCTGGTCAAGATGCTCCACCGTAGGCTGGATCGACACCGACAGGCTCTGGGCAACCTCCTTCGCCAGATCCTTCTGCATCTGCTGCATCAGTTTCGTCTGGGAATTCTGGTTTGCGATGATATGGTTCATAGCCGTCGCGTCAGTCGGCGGCACAACACTCGTATAGTATGCGTCCAGGAACCGGTCAAGAGACTCGGAGACCGAGGTCAGGGTCCCGCGCAGCCAGTAGGAAAATGCGAGGGACAGAGTCAGACCGTAGATTGATGTCACGAATGCGACCTTGATACCCTTGATCAGCGTCTCAACCGATCCGGACATCGCCTCATAGCTGGTGGGATTGAATCCGCGAAGACCGAGTACCAGTCCCACGAAAGTTCCCAGAATGCCCAGGCTGGTCAGGATATCCGGCACCATCTCGACAAGGCGGCGGTGGGTATAGTTGTTGATCTCGTACTCACCGATATAATCACCGATGTCCGTCGGGCTGTTGGTCTTATGGAGAAATGAAAGATACTCCTGATATTTCCCGTCCAGATACGGAACTCCGAACAGTGTGGCGCCGGGACTTGTGATCGTCGCCATGTTGCCGCCGCTTGCCGACAGCTGCTGCATCTTCTTCGTCGCCCGGTCAAGCCCGTTCCTGGTCTGTATCAGACGTGTGAAACCGACCCCGAAGCCGACTGCCATGATCATCAGCATGACTGCAAGGAAGCACAGGTTATATACGATATTGGTAAAACTGGAATCGAGCGTAAGATAGGTTATGAGCGCGCACACTCCGGCCGCGACAAGCCCGATGACAACATTAGAAAATTTTCTCATAGACAGTTCCCCTTACTATATAAAGTACCGGTCCACTCCCCCCGGCTCCGTGTACCTTCTGTATCAGTTCTGAGCATAATCCGACAGATACTGATATACGCTAGTATAATCCGCAGGGGCTGTCTCCTTCAATCAAAATCCTGTGAAATCTTTCTTAATTTTCATATCGATATTATGCGAAATCAATTCCGTCCGGACGCGGCAGCTGCAGCTTTCATACCAGAGAATCGCGGCACAGGGACAAAAAACCGCCGGCAGAAATCAAATCTGCCGGCGGAATGCCATCTTTTTTATTTATGCCCAGTAGCGCATTGCCCTGTTCTTGACACGGCCGGGGCACCAGTCGATATCCGTGATGATGATACCCATTCTCGTATTCGCAGCATGTACAACCTTGTGGTTGCCGATGTAGACCGCGGTATGGGACGAATAGTTGGCAGAACCGTAGAAGATCAGGTCTCCCGGAAGGAGGTTGCTGTCCTTGATCACGGTGCCCTTCTTGTATCCCTGCTTCTGCATGGCAGCAGAAGGACCTTTCATCTGGTCATCCGACACCCTGAGCAGCTTGATCCCGAAGTGGGCATGCAGCGCAAGCGCGAATCCCGAACAGTCAGCGCCATTTGTAAGGCTTGTTCCGCCGTAAACATACGGATTGCCTACAAACTTCTGACCGTAAGCCGCGATCGCCGCACCGATGTTATCCGTAGTGGTCTTGGTGATACGGCCTTTCTTGTTTATCACGTACACCGTCTTGCCAACGAGAACCATCGTATCTGTTTCCATCACGCCGTTGCTGGCGAAATAGTACTTGTATCCGCCGATGGTCTGCAGGCCGATAAGAGCGGCTCCGTCAGCACCTGCATAGTAAGTTTTGCTTCCGATCGTGACCCAGCAGTTGGTGTAACTCTTGCCGTTGCCGTCAATCAGGTAATACTTACCCTTGATCTTATTGACACTGTTTTTCTGGACCTTCTTGAGACGGGCGCCGTCGCTGCCGACATAGTATTCGCCGATCGTCTGGTTGACAGCCATCGTGCCGTCTTCCAGGAAGTAATAGTACTTACCTTTGATCTTGACCCATTTGTCGCGCGCTGCCTTTCCGCTCTTCTGGAAGAAATAGTACTTGCCGTTGACCTTCTTCTTGACCTTCTTCAGCATTCTGCCATTCTTACGATGGAAGAAGTAATAATTGTTGCCGATCTTTGTCAGGCCTTTTGCCAGCGTGCAGTCGTCCTGCGCGTAGTACTTTTTGCCGCTTTCCTTGAATATCTTGTTGTGGTAGACAACACCCTTTGAATTGGCAAAATAGATTTTGCCTGCGACCTTGATCTTTCCAATCTTCAGTTTGCCACTCTTAACGCCGAAGAAATAATACTGGCCGCCAATATTGACAAGACCCTTCGCGCGTTCACCGGAAGCGGTCACGTAGTACTTTTTCTTGACCCATGAGTTCGTCTTGATCGCTCCGTCAGAGCCTGCGTAATACTTTTTGCCGTTCCAGGTGACCCACTGCTTCTTCTGCAGAACCCCCGCGGAATTGAAAAAGTACTGTTTTCCGTCGATCGTCTGCATTCCCTTCAGATAAGAACCTGAAGCACTGTAATAATAGGTCTTCTTTCCCTTTGTAACCCAGCTTCCCGATGCAGCTGCTGTAAGGACACCGTCACCGGAACCGGTGGTTCTTTCTGTTCCGTCTGCGTTGAAATAATGACTTCCCAGTGCTCGTGCCCTGTACAGTTCTCCTGTTTTCGGGTCTGCGTAATAGGTCTTTCTGCCTTCACGGATCCAGCCGTACTGCATTCTGCCTGTGGTAAGGCTGAAATAGTACCACTTTCCCTTTATGACCTGAACTCCTGTCTGCATGTAGCCGGAATTGTCAAACAGATAATAATAGTCGCCTACCTTCTGAAGTCCCGTGACGATACCTGCAGACGTCTGATAGACAACACCCTGATCAGTTGTTACGAATTCTGCATGCGCGGGAACCGATACCATCATCAGTGCCGCAGTTGCTAGAAGTATGGCTCTAAGCCGCCTACTCATGAATTCTTCCCCCTGTTTAATACCCAAACGTCCGTTCATTGTTTCGAAATGAGTTATTTAAACTTCGGACGCCCTGATTACAATTTTGTTACATTTGTTTTAATTTTACTCAAGACACTTTTCTGTGTCAAGTTATAAAAATGGCCAAACTTGACGCGAAAAAAACCA